>CAVPMA010000001.1:0-43021 GCA_963706315.1 uncultured Thermoleophilia bacterium
CACTACGGGTATCTGCCCGGCTGCGGCGGCAACACTGCGGTCGACTCCGGGCGCGAGCCGGCGGCCGGATCGCCCGGGCTGCCGCCGTGGGTCCCGCCCGCGTACCGGCGCATGGTGGCCGACGGCGCAACGGACGGGGGCGTGCCGCCAATCATCCTGGCCGCGCTCCTGCGTGCGGAGTCCGGATACGACCGCTGGGCCGTGAGCCCGGCCGGCGCGCAGGGCATCGCGCAGTTCATGCCGGCGACCGCGCGCGGCATGGGGCTCCGCGACCCGTTCGACCCCGTCCAGGCGATCCCAGCGGCCGGCCGGCTCCTGGGCGGTCATCTGCGGACCTTCGGGTCGGTGCCGCTCGCGCTCGCCGCCTACAACGCGGGGTCGGGTGCCGTGCGCCGCTACGGGGGCGTCCCGCCGTTCGCGGAGACGCGGGCATACGTCGCGCGGATCATGGCGATCGCCGGCGACCCCACGGTCGGCGATCCGGGCGGGACCGGGGTGGGCGGCGGCGGCGTCATCCTCGTCCGGATGGGGGACCTGCTCGCCTAGGCGGCGGCGCGCCGTGCGGTTGCAGGGAGTCGGAAGCGAAGGGCGAAACCTCAAGAACGTCGAGGTGCACCACCTCGTGCTCACCTACGTTTCGAAGGGGGACTCGTGCAATCTGAAGTCATCCTGTGGCTGGCCGTGCTGCCGCTCGTGCTCGCGGCCCTCCGCGCGGTCACCATCGGCGACCGGCTCTACGCCTCGGTGCAGACCGGCAGCGCAGGCGGTCAGTTCAACCAACTCATCAATGCGACCCTCGCCGGCCTGGTGTTCGTCGGCATGCTGCTGTTCCTCGTGATCGGCGCCGGTGGACCCGGCCAGATCGAGGACGCGCTCGCACTCATCCTTCTCGCGTTCGCCGGGTTCATCGTCTCGGCGTATATGGCAGCCGGCTTCCGCGCGAAGACCTGGCAGAAGTTCCTCGGCCACGCCTTCTACGAAGCCGGAGTGTACTGGCTCGTGCTCGGCACGTGCCGGGTCATGCTGCTGCTCACCGACCGTGCAACGCCGACCGACGGCACGGCTGCGGGTCCCAAGCTCCAGTTCCTCGAGGGCGTCGTCTGGGCGGTCGTGGCCCTCGTGACGCTGACGCTGATCATCGGTACCGGGGCTCGGATGCGGCGCCGGTAGCTCCGCCTTCGTCGACCGGGTCGTCGAGTGGCGGCGGCCCGGTCGGTTCTGCGCCGGACCGACCTATACTCGGAACGGTGTCCGCTCGCACCACCCTGCGCGAACAGCTCGCGCGACTACCCGACAGCCCCGGCATCTACCTGTACCGCGACGCCGCCGACACCGTGCTGTACGTCGGCAAGGCCAAGTCGCTGCGCAAGCGCGTCCTGTCCTACTTCCGCGCGCCGCTCAGCCCCGACGACCCGGCGTCACTCGCCCCGCGCCCCGGTTCCCACCCCAAGACGGCCGATCTCGTCGATCGGATCGACCGGGTGGAGGTGCTCATCACCGGCGGGGAGAGCGAGGCGCTGATCCTCGAGGCGAACCTCGTCAAGCGCCACCGGCCGCAGTTCAACATCAGGCTCCGCGATGACAAGAGCTATCCGTACATCGCGATCAGCCTCGACGAGGAGTACCCGCGCGTGTACTTCACGCGCGAGCGCCACCGCCGCGACCGCGTGTACTTCGGGCCATTCTCCAACGCGTCGAAGGTGCGCGAGACGCTCAACGTCCTCGCGCGGATCTTCCCGTCCCGTCCCTGCGAGGGGCCCGAGCCGGGGCGACCCTCCGGAATCCCGTGCCTCGACTACCACATCAAGCGGTGCCTCGCGCCGTGCGTGGACTACATCACCAAGGCGGAATACCGCGCGCTCATCGATCAAATCATCGCGTTCCTGTCGGGCCGCTACCGGGGCCTCGAGCGGGAGCTCGACGAGCGGATGCGCGCCGCGTCGCAGGCGCAGGAGTTCGAGCAGGCCGCGATCCACCGAAACCGGCTCGCCGCGGTTCGGCACCTCATGGAACGTCAGTGGGCCACCAACGAGGGGCTCGGGACGCTCGATGTCATCGGCGTCGCGATGGAGAGGGACTGGGCGAACGTGCAGGTCCTGCAGGTGCGGGACGGGGTGATGCAGGACCGCCAGTCGTTCCACCTCGATCTCGCCGGCGAGGACGACCTGGCCGCGGTGGTCGAGCAGTTCGCGATCGAGTACTACGCGTTGGCGATCGCCATCCCCCCGCTGGTGCTGGTCCCCTCGCCGGTCGAGGGCGAGGCCCTCACCCAGCTCCTCAGCGAACGGCGCGGCAGCCGGGTCGAGGTTCGCCACGCCGAGCGGGGCGACAAGCGGAGGCTCGCGGATCTGGCCGAACGCAACGCCCGGTTCGCGCTCGACCAGGACCGCAAGCGTCACGAGCTCGCCCGCGATCGCCGCCGCGATTCCCTGGCGGAGCTTCAGCGACGTCTCGACCTGCCGGCGCCGCCGGTCCGCATGGAGTGCTACGACATCTCGAACCTCGGCCCGACCTACGCGTCCGCGTCGATGGTGGTCTTCGAGAGCGGCGCGCCCGCCAAGCGTCTTTACCGGACGTTCACGGCGCGCTACGAGGGTGACGCCGACGACTTCGCGCGGATCGAGGAGGTCATCACCCGCAGGTTCGAGCGACTGGCCGGAGGGGGGGACGACCCGTCGTTTGCCCAGCGGCCCGGCCTGGTGGTGATCGACGGCGGCAAGGGGCAGCTCGGCGCCGCTTTGCGCGGGATGGCCGCCGCTGGCATCGACGACGTTCCCATCGTGTCGCTGGCCAAGCGCCACGAGGAGGTGTACGTCCCCGGCCGGTCGGACCCGGTCATCCTCCCGGACGGCTCGGCGGGGCTCCGCGTCCTGCAGGCGATCAGGGACGAGGCTCACCGCTTCGCCCTCAAGCATCACCGCGGCCGGCGCGACAAGGGCATGACCGGAAGCATCCTCGACGCGCTGCCGGGGATCGGGCCGTCGCGACGCGCGGCGATCCTGCGCCACTTCGGCTCCCCGGAGCGATTCCTGCAGGCCTCGATCGACGAGCTCGCAGGGGTGCCGGGCCTCCCGCCGAAGGTCGCACGTGACATCTACGATCGCCTGCACAAGACGGCGATCCCGGCGGGCGTCCAGGCGGTCGCGAGGGAGGTGGCGGAATCGAGCTGACGGTCATCACCGGCATGAGCGGCGCCGGGAAGAGCCAGGCGATGAGCGCCTTCGAGGACGAAGGTTGGTTCTGCATCGACAACATCCCGCCGCGGATGCTTCCGATGCTCGTCGAGCTCGCCGGCCTGGAGGGCGCCAAGCTCGACCGCATCGCGGTTGCCTGCGACGTCCGCGGCGGACGCTGGTTCGACGAGCTCACGCGCGAGCTGAGCCGCCTCAGCGAGAGCGAGGAGATCAGGCCGCGCCTCGTCTTCCTCGAGGCGTCGAACGACGCGTTGCTCACGCGCTTCCGCGAGACCCGGCGGCGGCATCCTCTCGCCGACGGAAGCGGTGTGCTCGGGGGCATCACCCGGGAGCGTGAGCTGCTCGAGGGGCTTCGGGACCAGGCCGACGTCGTGATCGACTCCACGGACCTGTCGATCTGGGATCTGCGCCGTGCGGTCGCGGAGTCGCTCATGTCCGGCTCGCCGCGCACCCGCCTGGAGGTGGTGTTCGTCTCGTTCGGCTTCAAGCATGGCGTGCCGCGCGACGTCGACCTGCAGTTCGACGTCCGGTTCCTCAAGAACCCCTTCTACGAGCCGGAGCTCGCGGCGCTCACCGGGCGCGACCAGCCGGTCATCGACTTCCTGGAGGGGGTCGAGGGGATGGCGCCCTTCCTGGAGCGGCTCGAGGCGCTGCTCGACTTCCTCCTTCCCGCCTACGCCGCGGAGGGCAAGCACCATCTCGTCGTGGCGTTCGGCTGCACGGGCGGCAGGCACCGCAGCGTCCGCATCGCCGAACTCATGGCGAGCCGCTATCGCGCCGAAGCGTACGACGTGACCGTTGAGCATCGCGATATTCACCGGGGCAACCGCGCGCCCGCCGAGGCTTCGACGTGAGCGGACCGCGGCCGCCGCGCATCGCCGCCCTCGGGGGCGGCACCGGGTTGTCGAACCTGCTGCGCGGTCTCAAGACGGCGCCCCTCGACCTCACGGCGATCGTCACCGTCGCCGACGACGGCGGTTCGTCGGGCCGGCTGCGCCGCGAGCTGGGCGTGCTACCGCCCGGCGACATCCGCAACTGCCTCGTCGCGCTGGCCGACGACGAGTCCCTCCTCGGCCGCCTGTTCCAGTACCGGTTCGCCGACGGCGATCTCGCCGGCCACTCGTTCGGCAACCTGTTCCTCGCCGCCCTCACCGAGGTCACGGGGAGCTTCGACCTCGCGGTGCGCGAGAGCTCGCGGGTGTTGAAGATCAACGGGCGGGTGCTGCCGTCCACCCTCGAGCAGGTGCGGCTCTGGGCCGAGCGCGACGACGGCACCACGGTCTGCGGCGAGACCCAGATCGGCGCCGGCATCGGCGCCTGCCTCCGGGTGTGGCTCGACCCGTCACCCGAGGCCCACCCGCGCACCATCGACGCGATCCTCGACGCCGACCTGGTGCTGCTCGGCCCGGGGAGCCTGTTCACCAGCGTCCTGCCGCACCTCGCCGTGCGAGACATCGTCGACGCCATGCGGGACACGCGCGCACTGCGTGTGTACATCGGGAACGTCATGACCCAGTCGGGAGAGACCTCGGGCTTCGACGCGGCCGACCATCTCCGGCATGTCATGGAGGCGGCGAACGGTGCCGTGGACGTGGCGATCGTGCACGACGGCCCCCTCGATCCGGCGGGCGTCGCGCGATACCGATTGCAGGGTCAGGAGCCGGTTGCAGTGGACCAGGCGATCCTCCGAAACCTCGGAGTCCGGGTAATCGCACGAAATCTTGCTGCAAATGGCCAGGTTGTGCGCCATTCGCCGGAGGCACTCAGGGACGTTATCCTCGAGCTCCTGGAGGATTTGCGTGATCGCGGGCGTGAAATACCGAGTACGCGACACTTGCAACCAACTCCACCCTCCGCGTAGAGTCGCTCTGGCACCGCACTGTGGGGGAGCGGCCAGACCGCAAGAACCGTTGTGAGACGCCGTTTGGCAGGGGAATTGAGACTGCCGGCGTCGAACATGCGGGGACACCTTCATATTCGGGGTGCCGCGCGGTCACCTTTTGCTGGTCTTGTCTTCTCCGGCCGCGCGACCCATGTTCTCTCTCCAAGGAGCCAACTCGATGGGTGCACGTGCAAAGGCGATTACGCCTCTTGCCATTGTCATTGGGGTGCTCTCGTTCCTCTGGACCGAGTTCTCCCTCAATTTCACGTTCCACTGGGTCACCGACGGTGACCTCGGGGTCGGCCTCGAGCTTCCGGCCTCGTTCCACCTGATCCTTCCGACGGCCTTCATCTCGTGGGGCCTCTTCTTTGCTGCGGGTGGTGACAACGCCGCCTTCGGCAAGATCTGTGTTGCCTGCATCTTCGGTACCGTGGCGGCACTCGTCACGATGCCGCTGGCCTTCAAGACCGCTGACCTCCCGGACTTCTGGGGTATCGCCCTTTGGGTGGGCGTCTTCGCGTTCGTTCTGGTCATGGTCCTGATCCTCGGCGACTGGTACTACGTTGCCGGTACTTTCCCGGCGTTCGCTGCGGTCTTCCTCTGGTGGATCGCAACCGGCCTTGACGGCTGGGCGCCGAACGGCGGCGGTGTCGGGAACAGCGTCGAGGCGCTCGGCGCGCCGGCCACTGCCGGCACGGGTGCGTTCGGTGGTGTCATCTCCACTCCGTGGGGATGGGTGTGGTTCAACACGCTCGTCACCCTGATATGCGGTGTCGTCCTCGGCATCCTCTCCGCCAAGATCGCTGCGGCTCTCACGCCGAAGCCGAAGGCGGCGGCCGAGGCGGCCTAGCCCCCTCAGCCGGACGTTGTCTTGCGTCGGGGGGCCTCCGGGTCCCCCGACGTCGTTAACGGGAGCGTTGTGCTCCACCTACGAGTCTTGACGTGGGCAGGCGCCCCAGAGGCCCCGGCCGGCGGACATGGCCTCCCGCTCGGCGAGGCGGAACGCGGGGAGGCGGCGGAACGGGCGGTTTCGGTACACATAGACGCGGGCGGCGCCGTCGGCGAGCAGACGCTCGTTGACCGGCCGGGTCTCCCCGTTGCGGAAGACGTAGGCGAGCAGGCGGCCGTAGCGGTCGATCCGGTCCTGGGTCGGATCGGTCACGACCGTCACCGCCGTCCCCCGCGGCAGCAGCATCGCGGCTCTCGCCGAGGCCTGAGGCCCGAAGCACGCCACCGGACGGTTCGGGTCCTTCGTCTCCGGGGCGTCGATGCCGAGCAGCCGAATTCGCCGCACGGTCGTTCCGAGGCGCACGCCAATCGTGTCGCCGTCGCTCACGTAGGCAACCTGCCCGCCGCGCTCGATCGCGGCGCGCGGGACCGGCCCGGGCGCCGCAGCGGAGGTCGCGACGGGCGCATCGGGACCCGGCGTTTCGGCCGCCGGGGGCGTCGCATCCCGGGCAAACCCACCGGTCACGGCGAGTGCGAGCGACCCAAGAAGAAGGGGGCGAGCGCCCATCCGGCGGAGTGTCCCAGTGCCACCGGACGCTGGTAGGCTCGCGCCCTCTCGACAGACCGAAAGGGAATCGCGCATGGGCGTACGTGTGGGGATCAACGGATTCGGGCGGATCGGACGGAACGTGTTCCGCGCGGCGCGCGGCGTCGACGACGGCATCGAGATCGTCGCGGTCAACGACATCACCGACGCCGGGACCCTGGCGCACCTGCTCGACTACGACTCCGTCTTCGGCCGCTACCCCGGCACCGTCACGGCGGGCGACGGCGAGATCGTGGTCGACGGAACTCCGGTCAAGGTGTTCGCCGAGCGCGATCCCGCGAAGCTCCCCTGGGGCGACCTCGGCGTCGACGTTGTGATCGAGAGCACGGGCCTGTTCACCGACCGCGACAAGGCCGCCGCGCACCTCGCCGGTGGCGCGAAGAAGGTCGTCATCTCCGCCCCGGCGAAGGGGCCGGACCTCACCGTGTGCCTCGGGGTGAACGACGCCGAATACGACCCGGCCCGTCACGACGTGATCTCGAACGCATCCTGCACGACCAACTGCCTCGCGCCGCTGGCGAAGGTGCTGCTCGACGGCTTCGGACTCGAGCAGGGCTTCATGACGACCTGCCACGCCTACACCAACGACCAGCGGATCCTCGACCTCCCGCACAGCGATCTCCGCCGCGCCCGGGCCGCAGCACTCTCGATCATCCCGACCTCCACCGGGGCCGCTCGGGCGATCGGCGAGGTACTCCCCGAGCTCAAGGGCAAGCTCGACGGGATCGCCCTGCGCGTGCCCGTCCCGGACGGCTCAGTGGTCGACCTGACCTGCCAGGTCTCGCGGGCGACGAGCGCGGATGAGGTCAATGCCGCGTTCCGCGCAGCGGCCGAGTCCGGACCGCTCAAGGGGATCCTCGGCTACACGGAGGACCCGATCGTGTCACGGGACATCGTCGGCGACTCACGCTCGTCCCTCGTCGACGGGGCGCTCACCATGGTCAGCGGCACGGCCGTCAAGGTCGTGAGCTGGTACGACAACGAGTGGGGATACTCCTGCCGCCTCGCGGAGCTCGCACGCCGCGTCCTGGCATAGGCTCGAGCGGATGCCAGCCCTCATCGACGTCGCAAACGCCGGCCACGACTGGTCGGGGACGCGCGTGCTCGTTCGCGCCGACCTCAACGTGCCGCTCGCAGATGGCCGCGTGACAGACGACGCCCGCATCGCGGCGTCGGTGCCCACCATCCGCCACCTGCTCGATGCCGGGGCCGGCGTCGCCGTGTGCTCGCACCTCGGCCGGCCGAAGGGTGCCGTCGTTCCCCAGCTCTCGCTCGCGCCCTGCGCCGCCCGCCTGGGCGAGCTGCTCGGTCGCCCGGTGGAGCTGCTGCCCGACTGCGTCGGCGGCGCGGTCCGCGCGCGGGTCGAGTCGCTCGCCCCCGGGGAGGTCGTACTGCTCGAGAACTTGCGGTTCCACCCGGGCGAGGAAGCAAACGACCCCACGTTCGCAGACCAGCTCGCGGCTGGGTTCACGCACTACGTCAACGACGCGTTCGGCGCCGCCCACCGCGCCCACGCCTCGACCGAGGGGGTTGCGCGGCGGCTCCCTGCGTGTGCCGGCCTGCTCATGGCGCGCGAGGTCGATGTGCTCACCGGGCTCCTGGAGCGGCCGTCGGCGCCGTTCGTCGCCGTGCTCGGTGGCGCCAAGGTGTCCGACAAGCTCCCGCTGATCGAGCACCTGCTGCAGCGCTGCGACCGGATCCTGATCGGCGGGGCGATGTGCTTCACGTTCCTCGCCGCGCTCGATGACCCCGTCGGACGTTCGCTCCACGAGGGACCGGACGCCCAGCGGCTCGCTCACGGGTTGCTCGAGCGGGCCGGACGGGTCAACTGCACGCTGCAGCTGCCCGTCGACATCCTGGTCGCCGACCGGTTCGACGCCGACGCCGAGATCGAGGTGGTGCCGAGCGACGCGATTCCCGATTGGGGGATGGGCGTCGACATCGGCCCGAGGACGGCGGCGACGTACATGGAGGTCATCGCGGACGCCCGGACCGTGTTCTGGAACGGTCCGATGGGCGCCTTCGAGATCCCGCCGTTCGCCGACGGCACGCGCGCGATCGCCCAGGCGATGGCCGACACCGCGGCCGTGACCGTGGCCGGCGGCGGAGACTCCGGGGCGGCCCTCGCGCAGCTCGGGCTCGAGGAGCGCTTGACGCACGTGAGCACCGGCGGCGGTGCGGCACTGGAACTGCTCGAGGGGCGGGTGCTGCCGGGAGTCGCAGCCCTGCCGGTCGCATGAGCGAGCCGCGGCGCCCGCTGGTGGCGGGCAACTGGAAGATGAACAAAACCGGCCCGGAGGCCAGGTCGTACTGCGAGCGACTGCGGGCGATCCTCGAGGGGCAGCCGGACCGGGCGGCGGAGGTCGCGATCTGCCCGCCCTTCACCGCCCTCGATGCGGCGGCGTTCGCACTGGCGGGCAGCCCGATCTGGGTCGCGGCCCAGGCCGTTCACGAAGCGGAGTCGGGCGCGCACACGGGCGAGGTCTCGGCGACGATGATCGCCGCGACCGGTGCACGGGGCACGATCGTGGGGCACTCGGAGCGGCGGTCGGCGGGGGAGACCGACGACCAGGTCGCGGTGAGGGTCCGCGCAGCGCTCGACCACGAGCTCGCCGTCATCCTCTGCGTCGGCGAATCGCTTGCGCAGCGCGACGGCGGCGAGACGCTCCCCTGGCTCTCGCGGCAGGTTCGCGCGGCGCTGGCTCAGGTGCTGCCCGAGGAGGTTGACCGGCTCGCGATCGCCTACGAGCCGATCTGGGCGATCGGGACCGGCCGCACGGCGAGTCCGGAACAGGCGCAGGAGGCGTGCGCTCACGTGCGGTCGGTGGCCGGCGAGTTCCTCGATGTCGAGCGCGTGCGGGTGCTCTACGGAGGGAGTGTCACGCCGGACAACGCCGCGGAGCTTCTCGCCCAGGATGACGTGGATGGCGCGCTGGTCGGCGGCGCCAGCCTCGACCCCGATTCGTTCGCGCGGATCGTCGCGGCGGCGTGAGGCGGGTATCAGCCACTTGACGTTGACACGCGACCATGTTGCAGGCCGTTTCTTCGATGGTGGGGTCACGTCGAGTGCCTGACACCGTGATCGGACCGCTCGTGCTGGTCGTGATCGACGGGTTCGGGATCGCGCCTCCCGGTCCGGGTAACGCCGTGAGCCTCGCCCGCACGCCCAACCTCGATGCCCTCGCCCGGGAGGGGTCGGCGTCGCGCCTCGACGCGTCGGGCCTCCCGGTCGGGCTCCCCGAGGGGCAGCAGGGCAACTCGGAGGTTGGACACCTCAACCTCGGCGCCGGGCGGCGGGTACCGCAGATGCTTGTTCGAATCGACGAGTCGATCGCCGACGGATCCTTCGACCGGATCCCGGCCGTGGTCCAGGCGATGGACACCGGCCGGCGCACCGCGCTGCACATGATCGGGCTGGTCGGCGACGGGGGGGTGCACGCGAGCCAGCGTCACCTGGCGGCGCTGCTCGACCTGACGCGCCGATTCGGCGTGGAGCGGGTCTTCGTGCACGCCCTCACGGACGGGCGCGACACCCGGCCGGACTCGGCCCTCGGGTTCGTCGAGGCGCTCGAGACGCAGGGCGTCACGGTCGCCACCGTCTGCGGACGGTACTGGGCCATGGACCGCGACAAGCGGTGGGACCGCACCAAACGGGCCTACGACGCGATCGTCCACGGCATCGGCGAGCAGACCGAGCATGCCGCGGATGCGATCCGCGCGAGCTACGACCGCGGCGTGAGCGACGAGTTCATCGAGCCCTTCGTTGTCGGCGACCCCGCATCCGGCCGCGTACGTGATGGAGACGCGGTCGTCTACTGGAACTTCCGGCCGGACCGCGCCCGCCAGCTCACCGAGGCCCTCGGCGACCCCGGCTTCGACGGGTTCGACCGGGGCGCCCACCCGTCGCCCGTCCTCGTGACCATGACCCGCTACCGGTCGGAGTGGGGGTACCCGGTCGCCTTCGAGGCGCAGGACGTGCGCCAGGGGCTCGCCGAGCATGTCAGTGCGATGGGGCTGCGGCAGCTCCACGTCGCCGAGACCGAGAAGTACGCCCACGTCACGTACTTCTTCAACGGCGGCCGGGAGGCACCGTTCGACGGCGAGGAACGCATCCTCGTGCAGTCACCGCAGCATGTCGCCACGTACGACCAGGCGCCGCAGATGAGCGCCGATGGCATCCGGGCTGCCCTCGTCGAGCACCTGGCGAGCCCCGCGCCGCCGGCATTCGTCGTCGTGAACTTCGCGAACGCCGATATGGTCGGCCACACGGGGGTCATCCCGGCGGCGGTTGCGGGGATCGAGGCCGTCGACGCGTGTATGGGCGACATCCGCGCGGCGGTCGCCGGCGCCGGCGGCCTGCTGGCCGTCACCGCCGACCACGGCAACTCGGAGGTCATGCTCGAGCCCGACGGCAGCCCCAACACGGCGCATACGACCAACCCGGTGCCGTTCTGGATCGACCGGCCGGGTCTCCGGGTCGCGGAGGGCAAGCTCGGCGACGTCGCGCCGACGCTCTGCGCACTCGTGGGGTGGGATCCGTCGGCGGCGATGACCGGCACCGCGCTGGTGGGGTAAGCCGTGACCCTGGACACCGTCGCGTTCCTTCGCGGGATCAACGTCGGTGGCCACAACCGCGTGCCGATGGGCGATCTTCGGGCGCTCTTCGCGGACCTCGGCTATCCGGACGCCGCGACGCTCGTGCAGAGCGGCAACGTGCTCTTCGGGGCGCAGGGTGCCGACCTTACGTCGCTCGCGGCGCGTCTGGAACGTGAGTTCGCCGCCAGCTTCGGCTTCGCGTCGCGGTTCGTGCTCAGAGCCCGGGACGAGCTGGCGGCGGTCGCCTCGCGCAATCCGTTCCCCGGTGCGGAGGCCGAGCCCGCGAAGCTGCACGTCGTCTTCCTCGGCGACGTGCCGGCCGCCGAGGCGGTCGCGGCACTCGTGCCGTCGCCCCCCGACGTGTTCGTGGTCGACGGCCGTCACGTCTACGTTCACTACCCGGCCGGGGCGGGCCGCTCGAAGCTCAAGCTCGATCTCGGCGTCGCCGCCACCGCCCGTAACTGGAACACGGTCACTCGGGTCCTCGAGCTCATGGGCCCCGCCGGCTGACCCTGCCGGTGCGACCTAGGGCAGATCCTTGAGCCGGGCGAGCGTCTGGTTCGCTTCCGCGACGATCTCCGCCACGACCGCACGGGCACCGATTTCCGGGCCGGAGAGTCCCGCCGCTTGGCCGGCCCAGAGCGAGCCGAAGTCACCCGTGCCCTGGCGATCGGACTCCGCGCGCACGTCGGCCCACGCCGCGGACTGGTGGGGCCAGCCGATCGACGGCGATCCCGCCGCCTCGAGGGTGTCCAGCATCCGGTTGCGAAGGCCGCGGGCAGGACGTCCCGAGAACGCGGTGATGATTTCGGTGTCGGTGTCGGCGGCCCTCCCGACCCGCTCCCGATAGCCGGCGTTGGCGCCGCTCTCCGTCGTCCTCAAGAACCGCGTGCCGAGCTGGGCACCCTGGGCACCGAGCGCCAGCGCCGCCACGAGCGCACCGCCGGTCATGATCCCACCGGTGGCGACCACCGGAACGTCGACCGCCGCGACCACCTGGGGGACCAGGGCCATCGTGCCGACGAGAGCCGGGAGGCCCGACGCGGGCAGCTCGAAGTTCGACCGGTGACCGCCCGCCTCGGAGCCCTGCGCCACGATCACGTCGGCGCCCGCCGCCGCGGCGTGCCTGGCGTCGGCGACCGTCGCCACCATTGCCAGCACCGGGGCGCCCGCGGCGCGCGCCAGCGGGACGACCGGAGCGGGATCGCCCAGGCCGGTGCTCACGATCGACGCGCCCTCCTCGAGGGCGGCCTCGACCAGCTCGAGCGCGGTCGGCGGCTGCGGCCGCACCGGCGGGTCGTGCTGGAGCCCGAGCTCGGCTCGGACCGGCTCGAGGGCGCGCCGCAGCTCCTCGGGCTCGCTTGTCGCCGGCCGCGGTGGTGCCAGCAGCACGTTCACCGCAATGGGCGCGTCGGTGAGCGCCCGGGCGGTCCGCACCGCCGCTCGGAGCCGCTCCACAGGCATCCCGCTGGCGCCGAACGTTCCCAGGCCGCCCGCGTCGCTCACCGCGGCGACGAGCTCCGGCGTGGTCGGGCCGCCCGCCATGCCGGCCAGGATCACCGGGTAGCGAATCCCGAGGAGGCCGCACAGCGGTGTGGTCAACTGCCGGGCCACGCCCTCACGATAGAGGTGGCGGTGTCAGCGCGCCCAGCGGTAGGCCAGCACGCGCGAGCGGTTCGAGGCGAGCGCCCAGCGGGTCACCCAAACCCTCCCGGCCTCGATCGTCGTGTTCCAGAAATGGAAGGTCGGGCCGCTGGTGCTCGCCACGTGGCGCACGCGGCCGTTTGGCAGCTTGCGGATCAGCACCGACGAGCGTTCGGCGCGGCTCTCGACCCAGGCGATGTACCCATGTGAGAGCGCGGGGTTCACCTCCAGGCCGGAGCGCGATCCGCTCGCGATGATCAAGGTGCGACCGCCGGTGAGCGAGCGCAGGAGCACGTGATTGCGGTCACCGCCGGATTCGTGCCACGCGATGAGCTGGCCCATGAGCGCCGGGCGGCCGAGATCGGTCGCCGGGCCGACGCGGGCGATGATCCGCACGACGTTGGTGGTGAGGTTGCGCACCAGCAGCCGCCTCCTCGCGCCGATCGTCTCGACGTATGCGAGCCGAGGACCGGACAGGGCCGGCTTGTCGACCAGACCGGTGATGCGGCCGACCTCCTGGCCGGTGCGCCACAGCACCACGCGGATGCCGGCGTCGTCGACGTAGGCGAGTACGTCGCCGGCGAGGGACGGCAGACGCCCGCCCGGGAACACGACGGGGGACGCGCCTCGTGCGAGCACGACGACGTTCGTGGCGCCGTCCCGCGCGTCGGTATACGCGATCACGTGCCTCGATACGGACGGGTCTCGTTGGCCCGTGGGCAGCGCCGTCGTCGCGCTGGACGCCATCGACGGCACCAGGAGCACGCCGGCCGCGGCGAGCACGGCGGCGTTGACAGGGCGAAGGAGGCGGTGGGCACCGGCGAGGCGGCGGAGCGGATCGTCGCCGGGGAACGCCACCATGATCGCGCGTCCGAGTCCGAACGGGGCGAGGCAGAGCGCCGCGACCAGCGGGCGGCCCAGCGCGACCGCGCCGGCGCAGACGACCCAGAACGTGGCCACCGGCTGGAACGTGCCGAAGCCGGAGCCCAGGATCAGGCCGTAGCCGGTGCTCCAGAACGCCAGCGGCTTCTCGCGACGCCATGGCTCGGGTACCTGGCGGCGCAGATCGGGGAGGGGGATGCGCAGCACCCCTGACTCGCGGAGCGCGCCCAGCACCGCGAGCGTCGCCGCGACCGCGACCACCCACGGGGTGGACAGGACGCCGCCGAAGGCCCCGAGGATGGCGCCGAGTCCGGTGGCAGCGGCGATCGCTCCGATCGTGAACAGGAGGACCGCTGCAACTCGTCGTCGTCGGCCCCCGCAACCTGCGGGGGTGAAGGTCTCAACCATTGCGAATCCTCAAGGCGACCACGCCCCGGACACGCCGGCGATGAGCGCCGCGGCTGCGATCCCGATCTCGGCGAGCGGCACGCGATCACCCCTTCGCTGGTCGGCGTCCCGTGGAACGCCGCGCGTGGTCCGGAGCCGCGTACCCGGGATTGACGCGAACGGCGAGCGTCGTGCGGTCACCGCTGACGGTGCGCGACGGCCCGGGAGCGGGTTTCGGGAGCCAGATCGCCCCTCGCGGGCCCACGGTACGTTGCGGCTTCGATCCGCTCAGCATGGAACTCCCGTGTCGACGTAGACCACGCAGAAGACCTTCTTGTTGCCGTAGCAGTAGCCGCGCACGGACGCGTCACCGTTGATTCGCCGCCGGCTCACCGAGCAGCAGTCCCACAGCTTGCGGATCTGGCCGTTGCAGCACCGGTACCACGAACCCTGGAGCACTGCGTCGTCGAGCTTGTGCCGGGTGCGGACGCCGTCCTGGCACAGGCGGTTGCGCGGCGTGCGCGGCAGCGGCTGCCCGTTGGGCTGAAGGAGTCGGTTCCCCGCCTCGTCGATCGGCTGGCCGAGGTCGTTGATGAGGCGGCCGGCATCGTCGACCGGCCTGCCGTCCTCCGGCCGCAGCGGCTTGCCCTCGCGGTCGACGCGGGGCAACCGGTACGGGCCCTTGCATGAGCCGGTCGTCCAGTAATGGCCGCAGAACCCGAACCAGCCGCCTTCGATGGGCTCCGTGCCCGGAACCGGTCGCCGAACACCGCCCTCGGCCTTGCCGGCGGCCGCTCCCAGCAGCGCGGCGCCGAGCGCGCCGATGAACGATCGGCGCGTCGTGGACGAGGCCAGCCGGTGCGCGAGTCGCTCGCCGGCGCCGTCGAGGCGACGGTCAGGCCGCAAGCCTGTCCCGCTCGGTACCGAGGTCGATCACCCAGTCGATCTGCTCGAGCGTGTTGACGAGTCCCTTGGCCCGAACCGTGCCGTCGATCAGGTGGACCACGAACGGCGTGCCGGGAACCCCCCACCGCTCGAACACGTCACCGTCCTTGTCCTCGCGCAGCCAGTGCACGGGAACCCCTTCACGCTGCAGGGCCCGGAGGCCGGGGAGGATCTCGATGCACATGCGGCAGTCGAGCGAAACGAACGCGACCAGCTCCGACCCGCGCCGGGCCAGGGCGGGCAGCAGCGGGGCCGGTTGTCCGAGCGGCGGACCTTCGTCCTCGAGCTCGAGCGCCGCCCGCGGGCCGAGCCGGAGCGAGAGCACGCCGACCTGCCGGTACAGCGCGAGCACCGCGACGGCGAGGAGGGCAACGAGCGCGCCAAGCGCCGCGATCGCGATGGCCTGCCACGAGTCGGCGAGGTTCAGGTCGACTGCGGGAACCCCGGCGGCCAGCGCCACACCCAGGCCGGCGAGGACCGCCGCGCGCGCGGTGAGCATGAGCGTGTTGGCGGAGCGCCGTCCACCGAAGCATCCGCAGGTCGTGCGCCGCCGCCCGCGCAGCCGCAGGCGGAGCAGCGCGACGGCGAAGAGCACGCCGAGGCAGGCGACCGCGACACCGGCCGCGCGGTCGGCGATCCCGGCTGCGATGACGGCGCCGAGGGCGATCTCGGTCAGTCCGAGCAGAAGGGTCATCGGCCGTCGGGCGCGACGGGGAATCCCGTGCTCGGCCAGCACCTCGGTGAACCGTGCGCCGGCCGGGAGCTTCGTCGCGCCGGCCCACGCCAGGACCGCGGCCAGGATGAGGCGGAGGGCGAGTTCCATGACGGTCTTCTACGTCGAACGACGCCGGAAACCTGCCCGCAAACCCGGTCTTCGGCCCGGTGCCCCCGCGACCCGGTCAGTCGATCAGGCGCAGCTGCGGCAGGTCGACGCCGTCCGCATCCGGCGGGGCGATCCGAGGACGCCGCTCGAATGTCATCCGGGCGCCTCCACGGGGCGCGAGACCGGCGCGCCGCCGATGGCTCGACGCCAGCTCCTGCACGAGGCCGGACAGCTCCCTGCGGGCGTCGGCGGCCAGGTATGCCCCGCGGTACCGGATCAGGTGATCGGCCACGAGCCCGGGTCGGGCGCCCGACAACCACGACAGGTAGTGCTCACGCACTCCCGGTCGCAGATGCAGGGCGACCGCGGCGATCGAGTCGGCGCCGGCGTCGACGCATGCCCCGACCAGGCGGTCGAGCTGGTCGGGGCCGTCGGAGATGCCCGGGAGGATCGGCGCGACCAGCACCCCGCAGGGCACGCCCGCCCGGTTGAGCGCCGCCACCGTCTCGAGCCGGCGGTCGGGGCTCGGGGTGCTCGGCTCGGTGAGTCGCCACACGTCGCGGTCGAGGCATCCCACCGACAGGTCCACGTGCACGAGGCGGCGTTCGGCCGCCTGGGCGAGCACGTCCACGTCGCGGAGCACGAGGGTGGACTTCGTGACGATCGAGAACGGGTTGCCCGCCGCGGTGAGCGCCGCAACGATGCCCGCGGTGAGCCGGTAGCGGCCCTCGCACGGCTGGTACGGGTCGGTGTTGGTGCCGAGGGCCACCAGCTCGCGCCCCCAGCGGGGTGAGGCGAGCTCGGCCTCGACCCGCTCGACGGCGTTGACCTTGACCACGATGCGCGTGTCGAAGTCGCGGTCCCGGTCGAGGTTGAGGTACTCGTGGGTGGGGCGCGCGAAGCAGTACACGCATGCGTGGCTGCAACCCCGGTACGGGTTGACGGTGTGGCGGAACGGCATCCGCGATCCGTCGGGCACCCGGTTGATGACGCGCTTCGCGCGTACGTGCATGAACTCGAGGCCGGCGAGCTCGCGTGTGCCCGGCACGCTCGTCACCCCGTCGAAGAGCTCGGGCTGACCGCCGTCGTCGTCGGTCAGCCTCCAGCGAAGTCGCTCGGCTCCGGATTCGGCCATGGGCCGATCATAGCGAACATACGTTCGATCACGCGAGCATGGTGTGCGTCTCGCCCGCAGGGGTCCGCGGGATCGCGGGCCGGCCGACGGTCCGGTTGCGTCCGGTCACCTTGGCCTCGTAGAGCGCTTCGTCCGCTTCCCGCAGGAGCTGCTCGATGCCCCAGCCTGCCCGGAGCTCTGCGATGCCGCACGAGAACGTCAGCTTGCCGACGCCGTTCAGCGTCTGCCGAGCCAGGCGGTCGTGGGCGCGCTGGATCCATGCCGCGCCCTCGGCGACGCCGGTTTCGGGCATGAGCCAGCCGAACTCCTCACCCCCGAGGCGTGCGATCCGGTGGTTCGGAGCCAGGCTCGCGGTGAGCAGCGCGGCGAGCTGCACGAGCGTACGGTCGCCGACGTCGTGGCCGTGGGCGTCGTTGATCGCCTTGAAGTGGTCGACGTCGAGAATCGCGACGCAGAGTGGCTGGTCGAGCGCCGCCGCTTCGCGTACGGCCGCGTCCACCCGCGCGCGAAACGCGCGGCGGTTATCGAGCGACGTGAGCGCGTCGGTCTCGGAGAGTCGCTGCAACTCGTCGCTCGAGCTCGCGAGCTCGTCGGCGAGCCGCCTGCGGGTTCTGTGGAGCATCGTCGCGAGGATGACGCTGGACAGGATCAGGATCGCCAGCGCGCCGCAGAGGATCGCCGCGGATCGTCTTACGAAGGGCGCCGTTCCGTCCAATTGCTTGGCGGTGTAGGCGCGAGCGGCCTCGACCCAGCGGTCGAGATCCCGCTCCAGTTCCAGAATGGCCGGCCGGGCCCGTTCGTAGCCCGCCTGGCTCTCCCGGCTTCCGGCTTGCAGCCCGACCGGCATGAGTCGCGCGAGCACGGCGAAGGCGCTCAGGTGGTCGAGGACGTCGGTGCGGAGCTCCGCCTCGTTCGACGGCGCATGAAGTGGCGGAAGGGCGGCCACCCGGTCGCGCAGCGCCAGGATCTTGTCAGAGATCGGGTTGATGAAGCCCGTGTCCTCGACGTACCGCGACTCGAGCTGGTCGATCCGCATCAGGCGGCCGTCGTACCGAACGGCCTCGATGCGGGTCTGGAGTGCGAGCGTGCGCTGGTGGTTCTCGACGGATGCGACCATCCGCTCGGCGACCACGACGGCGAGAAGGAGTGCGCCAACTCCGAGGACTGTCGTCGCGAGCAGTTGCAGCCGCTCGACCAGGCGCAGGCGATCGAGCGTCGGCCTCCACGCCGGGAGGGACGCCGCCTGGTGGGCATCGTGGGTCGGGCGGATCGATCCCGCCGGGCGCGCCATGGTCCTCTCATCGGCACGGGACACCGGTTGGTTGACTCTCCATCCCGCATCCCCTGCTGCTGCGCCGCCGCCGCCGCCCTTCGAGCGTCTCAGCACAGCTTCGGCCGGCGATCGGGATCAAGTCGCGCCGAGCGCCTCCACCACATGGTCGATCGCACGGGTGAGCTGCGCGACGTCCTCCGGGTCGATCGCCGGAAACATCGCGACGCGGAGCTGGTTGCGCCCGAGCTTGCGGTACGCGTCCGTGTCGACAACGCCGTTCGCGCGGAGGATCGCCGACACAGCGGTCGCGTCGATGCCGTCGTCCAGGTCGATCGTGCCGACGACGTGGCTGCGCTTGGCCGGGTCGGCCACGAACGGGATCGCGTAGTCGCTGGCCTCGGCCCACCCGTAGAGCGCCGCCGCGCTCGCGTCGCACCGGCCCGCGGCGAACTCCATGCCGCCGTTGCCGTTGATCCAGTCGAGCTGCTCGGCGAGGAGGAAGATGGTCGCCAGCGCCGGTGTGTTGTACGTCTGGTTCTTGCGCGAGTTCTCGAGCGCGGTCACGAGGTCGAGCCCGGCCGGGATCCACCGTCCCGACCCGCCGATCCGCTCGATCCGCTCGATCGCGGCCGGCGAGCAGGCGGCGAGCCACAGGCCGCCGTCCGCGGCGAAGCACTTCTGCGGGCTGAAGTAGTAGACGTCGAACTGGGTGGGGTCGACGCGCAGGCCGCCCGCGCCGGACGTGGCATCAACGAGCACCAGGCCCTTGGCCTTGCCGGGCCTGCGGATCTCCATCGCCACGCCGGTCGACGTCTCGTTGTGGGTGAGCGCGTAGGCGTCGATGCCGGAGTCGGTCACCGGCAGCGGGTGGTCCCCGGGCTCGGTGCGAAGGATCTGGGGGCTGTCCAGGTGGGGAGCCGCGTCGACCGCCTGCGCGAACTTCGACGAGAACTCGCCGAACCACAGGTGCTGGCTGCGCTTCTCGATCAGGCCGAAGGTCGCGGCGTCCCAGAACAGGGTGGCGCCGCCGTTGCCGAGGAGCACCTCGTAGCCGGCGGGGAGACCGAGCAGGGCGGCGATGCCGTCGCGGACGCGCCCCACCAGCGCCTGCACCGGCTTCTGGCGGTGGCTGGTGCCGAGCAGCTTCGGCGCCGCCGCGGCGAGCGCGTCGACCGCCTCCTGTCGCACCTTGGACGGGCCGGAGCCGAAGCGGCCGTCGGCGGGCAGCAGGTCGGCCGGGATGCGGATATCGGGGATCGTTGTGCCCATGTGCGACGGACTATGCCATCCGCCGTGTGACGATCCCCCGATACCCCCCCGCGTCGGCACGCAGCTCCACCAGTTCGTGACCGGTGTCATGGCACCAGGCGGGCAGGTCGACCTCGATCAGCGGATCGTCGGCGAGAAGTGCCACCGGCTCGCCGGGCCCCACGGTCCCGATCGCGCTGCGCGACGAGGTGGATGGGGACCGGGCACCAGGTGCCGAGCGCGTCGACGACCTTCACGGTGCGATCGGGCTCATCGCGCGGAGGCTCGCGACCGCCTCGGCGAACGCGTCGGCGGCGATGTCGATGTCGCGTTCGGTGGAGGACGGCGCGAGGGTGAACAGCACGGCCGAGTGGGTCCACGGTGCCTCCAGGCCGATGGCCTCCAGCACCGGGGAGGCCTTGCCCGCCGCCGAGCAGGCCGACCCGGGCGAGGCCGCCACGCCGCGTCCGGCGAGCGCCAGCACGAGCGTCTCGCCCTCCACCCAGCCGGTCGACACCTGGATGTGACCCGGGATCCGGCCGTGGCGCGGGCCGTTGAGCCGGACGTCGGGCACCGCGAGGAGCCGGTCGATGAGGCGCTCCGACAGGGCGGTCATACGGGTTGCGCGAGCATCCAGCTCGTCGCGGGCGAGGCGGGCCGCCGCACCGAGCCCCACGATCGCCGGGGTGTCGTGGGCGCCGCCGCGCTTGCCGCCCTCCTGGAGGCCGCCTTCGATCAGCGGATGCAGCCGCGTGCCCTCGCGAACCCATAGCGCGCCGGCCCATCGCGGGCCGAGCAGGCTGCCGCCCCCGATGCTCAGAAGGTCGCAGTCCCACGCGGCGGCGTCGACGGGTACCAGCCCGGCCGTGGCGCCGGCGTCGACGTGGATCGCCACGTCGGCGCGGCGCCCGCGGACGGCGCCGATCAGCGCGGGCACGTCCTGCACCGTGCCGATCTCCGGTTGTCCGTGAACGATGTTCACGAGCACCGTGTCGTCCCGCACGGCGTCGGCGAGCCGCCGCGGATCGATGCGCCCTTCGTCGTCGACGCCGACGGCGGTCAGGGTGCCGGTCGCGCGGGTCACGGTGCGCGCCGCCGCGAGCGTCGCCGGGTGGTCGATCGCGCTCACCACGAGATGACCGCCGCGGTGGGCGTTCGCGGCGGCCACGCCCTTGACGGCCAGGTTGCGCGACTCGGTGTCGCCCGAGGTGAAGATCACGCCGCCAGGCTCGGCGCCGATGAGCGCGGCCACCTCGGCACGGGCCCGCTCGATCGCGTCGGCCGGCTCGCGGGCCCAGTCATGGAGCCCCTCGGGGTTGCCGAAGCGGGCGTCCACGAACGGCGCCATGGCGTCACGCACGCGCGGGTCGATTGTCGTGGCGGCGGCATGGTCGAGGTAGGCGCCGAGGTTGTGCTCTACCATGGCCCGGATTCTAAGGCCACGTCGCAAGGAGCCCCTGTGAGAGTCCCCGCCCTCATCACCGTCTTCGCACTCACCGCCACCGGCCTGCTCGCCGGGTGCGGCAGCGACAGCGGGGGCAGCGGGGCGGCGACGACCCAGCCTGCGACGACGGCAGCGGCCGCCACCACGGCCGCGACGACGGGGACATCGACCGGCGCGGCGTCCGAGATCACCGCGTGCCTCGACAAGGGCCAGCCGGCGCCGTCGGCCAAGCCCAACTTCCCCAAGGCCGAGCAGGTTCTGAAGTCGGGCACCGACTACACGATCGTGATGAGGACCTCGTGCGGGACGATCCGCATCGCGCTCGACCCGAAGGCCGGCGGCCCGATCCCGAACTCCGTCGCGTACCTCGTGACCCAGAGCTTCTACGACGGCCTCACGTTCCACCGGGTGGTTCCGGGATTCGTGCTGCAAGGCGGGGATCCGCAGGGCACCGGAAGCGGCGGGCCGGGCTACGAGGTCGTCGGCCCGGTTCCGGCCGGGTATCAGTACAAGCTCGGCGACGTCGCGATGGCGAAGGCCGGTAACGAGCCGGCGGGCACGGCCGGGTCGCAGTTCTTCGTCGTCAGCTCCGACCAGGGGGGAGCTGGCCTGACGCCTGACTACGGGATCCTGGGGCACGCCACCGATGCGGCGTCCCTGGCGACGATCAAGCGGATCGACGCCCTCGGCATCCCGGGCTCGTCCTTCGACCCGCCGACCAAGCCGGTGTGGATCATCTCCGCGAAGCTGGTCCCGTCCGCCTGACGTGAGCGCGCCGCTTCCCAGCCCCCTGCTTGCGGCGCCCGGGGCGGGAGTCCCGGACGTGCCCGCTGCGCGGCTGGACGAGTGGTTCGACAGTGCGGCCCTGCGCCGCAACCGCCGGTACCGGCGCGGGGCATGGGCACTGGGTGTCGCCGGCGTGGCCGCGGCGCCGGTGTGGACGGCGGCGGTGGTGCTCGGCGGGCGCCGCTGGCGGCCGCCGCTGGTGCGGCTCGTGGCGGGCAGGCCCCTGCCGGCGGCGCTGGCCTTCGGAGCCGGGCTGGTCGTCGCGGGCGAAGTCGTACGCCTCCCGATCGGCGCGGCGGGGTTCGCCTGGTCGCGGGCCCACGGCCTGGTCACGCAGCCCGTGCGCGGCTGGCTCGCCGACCGCGCCAAGGCGACCGCCCTCGGCGCGGGCTTCGCCGGAGCGCTGTCGCTGGCGGCCGCGACGCTGATGCGACGCCGGCCGGGCACCTGGTGGCTCGGCACATGGGCGGTCGCATCGGCCGGGGCTGTAGGCCTGACCCTGCTCGGACCCAAGGTCATCGAGCCGCTCTTCCAGAAGACCTCGCCGCTCGACGATCCCGAGCTCGAGCGGGAGGTGCGTGACGTCGCAGAGCGCCTGGGAGTGCCGGTGCGCGAGGTCGTCGTGAGCGATGCCAGCACGCGCACGACCGGGTCGAACGCCTACGTCTCCGGGCTTGGGCCGACGCGGCGCGTCGTCCTGTTCGACACCCTCCTGCGCGACTTCCCGAGGGCGCACGTGCGGTTCGTCGTGGCCCACGAGCTGGCGCATGTCTCCCGCCGCCACATCCTGCGCGGGTCGCTCATCTCGGCGGCGGCGTCCCTTCCCGCCCTCGCCGCGGTCGGTGGAGTGGTGGCGGCGGCCACCGGGCTGCGGCGGATCGGCCGCGGTGATGCCGACCTCACGCTCCGGCGACTCACCGTCGCGATCGCCGGCGTGAGCGTCGCTGAGATCCTCGCCCGCCGCTTCGCCCTCGCAATGAGCCGAGGGTTCGAGCGGGAGGCCGACTGGGAGGCGCTGCGGGTCACCGGCGACGCGGAGGCGGCGATCGGGCTGCACCGCGGTCTGGTGATCCGCAACCTCGGCGTACCGGACCCGCCGCGGTGGGTGCAGCGCCTGTGGGGGTCGCACCCCACCGCGCTCGAGCGCATCGGCCTGGCGCTCCGCAGCCGGGGATGACCCGGCCGCCGCGGCTGCAGATCGTCGCGGTCGGACGGTTGCGCCCGCCGCACGACGCCGCCGGCCGGATGTACGAGGAGCGCGTCCGGGAACGGATCGGCCTGCGAGTGGACGAGGTCGCCCTCGAGCCGCTGCAGCGCGGGGCCGACCAGGTGCACCGCCGCGAGTCGGAGCGGCTGTCGGCGCGCGTGCTGCCCGGCGCCTGGCGCGTCGCCCTCGCGCCGGGAGGCCGGGCCCCCGCATCCAGCGAGGCCTTCGCCGGATGGCTCGCCGGGCGGCTCGAGGTGCCCCGCCCGACCGCGTTTCTGATCGGCGGCGCGGCCGGGCTCGCGCCCGAGCTCGTCGCGGACTCGGATGAGCGAATGTCGCTGGGGCCGCTCACCCTGCCGCACCAGCTGGCCCGCGTGGTGCTGGCCGAGCAGCTCTACCGCGCCGCCTGCATCGTCGCGGGCCACCCGTACCACCACTGAGCGACGCCCCGGACGGGGGCCTCCGATGACATCGGCAGGATCGTGGGCGTGAAGGCGACGGATGGCAGCTGTCGATCCGCGAGCTCCGGCAGGTGGCGTTCGGGCTCGGCATGCGCGAGACGGGCGTGGCGCCGGCCGCCCGCGCCGGCACCGGGGTGAGTCCGCGGTGTCGCGAACGGGGAGCTCACCGGCGCCACGGTCGCCGATCCTGGTGACGCTCGGGCTGCAGTCCTCGACGACGGGCTGGCGTACCGGGCGGCTCGACCTCATCAGGCTCCCGAGCCGGCGGCGGCGCCCCTGCCGGCAGAGCATTAGGATCCCGCCCCGTGCCGGATCCCGCCCTCATCACGCCGATCGTCGACGCCATCCGCGCCGTCGCGTCATCCGCCGACCCGGATCCGCGGGTCGAGCTGTCCGCGCCGGCGAATCCCGAGCACGGCGACCTGGCCACGCCGGTCGCGATGTCGCTCGCGAAGGCGGCGAAGCGCAACCCCCGCGAGATCGCCGCCGACGTCGCGGCGGCGCTCGAGCCGCTCGAGCTCGTGGAGCGGGTGGAGGTCGCCGGGCCGGGCTTCGTCAACATCACGCTCGCGCCCGCGTGGTTCGCCGGCGCGGCGAGCGCGGTCGCCGCCGCGGGCGCCGGGTACGGGGCGGGGCAAGCAGCGCCGGTCGAGCGCATCCACCTCGAGTTCGTCTCCGCCAACCCCACCGGCCCGCTGCACGTCGGCCACGCACGGCACGCCGCCTTCGGCGACTCCCTCGGGCGGATCCTCTCCTTCGCGGGTCACGACGTCTACCGCGAGTTCTACGTCAACGACTACGGCCGCCAGATCGAGCTGTTCGGGCTGTCGGTCAAGGCGCGGCTCGATCAGCTGCACGGCCTCGACACGCAGGTGCCGGAGGACGGCTATCACGGCGAGTACATCGTCGATATCGCACGGGAGATCGGCGAGAGCGACCTCGACGCCGCCGCCTTGGGAGCGATCGCCAAGGACCTGATGCTGCGGCGCATCCAGGCGGACCTCGAGCGGTTCCGCGTGCGCTTCGACGGGTTCTTCTCGGAGACCTCGCTGCACGAGGCGGGCCGCGTCGCCGAGGGGATCGACCGGCTCGTGGCGGCGGGTGACGCGTACGAGCAGGACGGCGCGGTCTGGTTCCGCACGACCGCCTACGGCGACGAGAAGGACCGGGTCATCCGCCGCGCGGACGGGTCGACGACCTACATCGCGCCGGACGTCGCCTACCACCTGGACAAAGCCGCTCGGGGCTTCGACCGCCTCATCACCGTGCTCGGCGCCGACCACCACGGGTACGTGCAGCGGCTGCGGGCGGTTCTCGCCGCAGGCGGTCACGATCCGGAGATGCTCGAGGTCCCGCTCATCCAGCTGGTGAGCCTGGTGGAGGGCGGGGAGGAGAGGCGCATGAGCAAGCGCGCCGGGACGGTGGTGGCCCTCTCGGACCTCGTCGACGACATCGGGGTCGATGCCGCCCGGTTCTTCCTGGTGCAGCGCGCGAACGAGACGGCGTTCGACCTCGACCTCGCGGTCGCCCGGGAGCAGAGCCGGGAGAACCCCGTCTACTACGCCCAGTACGTCCACGCCCGCGCGTGCAACGTGCTGGAGCGCGTCGGCGACGCCCCGGCCTCCGCCGTCCCGCCGTCGGTGGAGCCCGCGGAGCGTGCACTGGTGCTGCGCCTCGCGGACTGGCCGGAGACGGTCGTCGAGGCGGAGCGGCGCCGCGCGCCGCACCGGCTGGTCGCGTACCTCATCGACCTGGCACGCGACTTCCACCTGTTCTACGAGCACTGCCGAGTCTACGACGCGCCCGAAGACGTCAAGCCGTTCCGGGTCGATGTGACTCGCGCGGCGCGCGGCGTCATCGCCCTCGGCCTGGACCTGCTCGGGGTCGAGGCGCCGCAGCGCATGTGACGATCCGCCGGCCGGCGCGATCCGGGTGTCTGGTAAGTTCCGCCCAGACGCGGACGTAGCTCAGCTGGTAGAGCGCGAGCTTCCCAAGCTTGAGGTCGCGGGTTCGAGCCCCGTCGTCCGCTTCACGAGAACCCTCGCACAACGTCAGATTCCGGCGGCGAGACGAGGGGTGCGGAGCGCCCGAACGCCGGTCGGATCGCGCAACCTCCGCGTGGGGCCTGACCCGGGTTCCGCTCGATTGCCTCTCCATCTCAAGACCCTGCGCGGCGACGTGTAGGATCGACGGATGTTCCGCGGTCTCCTCCTCATCGCAGTCGCGGCCTCGTGCGTGTGCCTTGCAGCTGGCTGTGGCTCGAGCGACAGCGGGTCGACGACGACGGGTGCCTCCGCCACCGAGACCTGGGCCGGCGGGGTCTGCTCGTCGATCACGACCTGGCAGGCCGCGATCACATCGGCTGCCACCTCCCTCAAGAGCGACCCGTCGAAGAACGGGCTGCAAACGGCCGCCGCCGACGCGAAGTCGGCGACGGAGACGCTCGCCTCCGACCTGAAGGGGCTCGGGAAGCCCGACACCCCGGCCGGGCAACAGGCGAAGGACGACGCTCGACCAGCTCTCGACGGACCTCAACCAGGACGTCAGCACGATCGAGGGGGCCGTCCAGGGTGCCTCCGGCGGGAGCGGTGTGCTCAGCGCCGTCTCGACGGTGACCGGCACGCTCGCGACGATGGGAACGCAGATCAAGAAGACGTATACGGACCTCCAGGGACTCGACGCAAGCGGCGAGTTGAAGGACGCGTTCGCGAACTCGAGCTCCTGCGACTCGCTGACCAGCGGTTCCTGACCCCGACGCGCGAGGTCGCGAGGCTCGTCCGGCGGCAATCGACGGGAACGACCCGATGCGTGACGGCGCCACGAATCGGTGTGACGCTTCGTTCCCCAGGGACTATGGGACGCACCGTACCATCCCGCACCGAGCTCTGATCAGCATCCCAACGCCCTGAGGTCGCGGGTTTTGCTTGGGACTAAGATCGAGACGTGCTCGGCCGTGACTATCCCCGACAGAACTGCTCGATCGCGCGCACGCTGGAGGTCGTCGGCGAGCGGTGGACCCTGCTGATCCTCAGGGACGCATTCATGGGGTTCACCCGATTCGAGCAGTTCCTCGATCGGCTGACGCTTGCGCCGAACATCCTCACCAAGCGGCTGCGGACGCTCACCGAGGCGGGGATCCTCGACCGGCGGCGCTACCAGGAGCGCCCCGAGCGGCACGAGTACGTCCTGACCGAGCAGGGCAAGCAGCTCCTGCCGGTCATCCTCGGGCTGTTGCGGTGGGGTGACGCGCACCTGGCACCTCAGGGCGCGCCTGCACTCGTCCTGCACGTAGAGTGCGGGGGGACCCTCGACGCCCACGCGATCTGCGATCGCTGCCGCACCGTCGTCGAGGCCGATGCCACCGAATGGTGGCACGGGCCGGGGTCCTCTCGGCCGGCCGGATCGGCGCCGGGACCGCCCCGGAGCGGCTGAGCCCGGGCCTATCGGGCCAGGTCGCGACGCTGGAACGCGACGAACGCGGCGGTCAGCGCGGCGACGGTGAAGCCGGCGAGCACGGCGCAGTCGCCCCAGGGGACGTCCCCGGTCTGAATCGTGGGGCCGGGGGTGAAGTACCAGAACAGCGTGACCCTGGTGAGGAAGCGGATCGGCTCCCACAGCGAGAACAGGAAGTTCGCGACGTACATGCCCAGGGTGATGCCGACGGCCACGCCCAGGGCGCGGCCGCGCTCGCTCATGAGGGCCGAGACGAGGAACGCCAGCGCCCCGATCGCCATGAACAGCAGCCACGCCTGCCCGGCCGCGAGCGCCATGCGGCCCACCTCGAGCCGCGCGCCGGGCGGGTCGAAGACGCGGTCCGCGCTCACCGTGCCCACCGCGTACGCCACCGCCAGGGCCGCCGCTCCGGGGATCAGCACCGCGAGGTGCGAGGCGAGGTAGACCCGGCGGCGGAGCGGGCGGGCGAGGGTCAGGTCGAGCGCCCCGGACTCCAGGTCGCCGGCGACGGAGCGCGCCCCCAGGCCGATGATGAACAGGCACGCCGCGACAAGGAAGATCGGATGCGTCTGCCCGATCACGGTCCACGCGGCCAGCGGGTCGAGCCCGGCGAGGCGGAACGCCGTCGAGATGTTGCCCTCGAGCCCCGCCGTGCGGGTCTGCTCGTCGGCGGTCGAGAACAGCGCCACCAGCGCGAACCCCCACAGCGCCAGAAGCGCCGTGATGAGCGGGAACCGCACCCGCAGCTCCCACCACAGGCGGCGGACCAGCGGGCCGCTCACGTGGACCGGTCCTCGTCGCTCGCGTGGTAGTAGGACAGGAAGATCTCGTCGAGTCCCGGCTCCTCGATGCGAACGTCGTCGACCGCCAGGCGGCTCAACGCATCGAGCAGGTCGTGCGCCTCGCCGAGGTAGTCCATCCTGACCACGCCGCCGGTGCGCTCCAGCACGGTGGCGCCCGGGATCGCGACCGGCGCCGCAGGGTCGCGCAGCACGACCGTCACGCGCTTCGGCCGGCGGCCGCGGAGGTCGTCCACGCGGCCCTCGTCGACGATCCGCCCCTCGCGGATGATCGCCACGCGGTCGCAGAGCGCCTCGACCTCGCTGAGCATGTGCGAGGAAAAGAACACCGTCGTGCCCGCCTCCCTACGATCCCGCAGGAAGCCGAAGAACCCATCCTGGACGAGCGGATCGAGCCCCTCGGTGGGCTCGTCGAGCACGAGGAGGCGAGGGTCGTGCTGCACCGCCTGGACGATCGCGAGCTTCTGGCGCATCCCCCGGGAGAACGTCCGGATCGGCCGGTCCAGATCGGCGTCGCTCAGCCGGAGCGCCTCGCAGGCGGCCCGGCGAAGGACCGGCGGGCGTCCGTCCAGGCTCGTGAAGTACTCGAGCGCCTGCGTCCCGCGCATCCGCATGGGAAGACCCGGGTCGGTCGGGAGAAACCCCACGTCAGCACGCAGCCGGTGGCCCTCCCGCCACGGATCCTGGCCGAGCACACGAATCGCCCCGCCGTCGGCATGGAGCAGGCCCATCGCCACCCGCAGTGCGGTGGTCTTGCCGGCGCCGTTTGGACCGAGGAAGCCGTACAACGACGCTCGCGGAACGGTCAGATCGACGCCCGCAAGCGCGTACCGGTCGCCGTAGCGCTTCTCGAGGCCCGCCGCCATGAGTATCTCCACTCACCGAACGGTAGTCGGCGGGGCACCGGTCGATTAGCCGAACGCGACCGCACGGTGCCCGCCACTTGACCCAGCGACCCTGCGCGGTCCGTCGCGACGGTACGCTCACGCCCCGGTGACGAACACACGACGCGCGACCGTCGCGGCCAACGCCATGGCCGCAACCAGCCATCCGCTCGCCACGCGGGCGGCGCTCAGCATGCTCGACGCCGGCGGCAACGCCTGCGACGCGGCCGTCGCCGCGGCGGCGGTCCTGTGCGTGTGCGAGCCGATGTCGACCGGCGTCGGGGGCGACGCATTCGCGCTCGTCTGGCGCGACGGCGCCCTCACCGGGTTGAACGCCAGCGGCCGGGCCCCGGCCGCGGCGGATCCCGAGTCGCTCGATCGGGTTCCGGTTCAGGGGCCGATGTCGGTCACCGTGCCGGGCGCGGTGGCGGGGTGGGTCGCCCTCCTGGACCGTCACGGGCGGCTCGGGCTCGATCGCTGCCTCGCCCCGGCCATCGACGCCGCCGAACGCGGATTCGCGGCGACGCCGGTGGTCGCCGCCGCATGGGCGGCGCTCGCGCCCTACCTGGCGGCCGACCCGGAGCTCGCCCGCTGCTACACGCCGGCGCCGCGGGTGGGGGAGATCACTCGCAATCCGGCGCTCGCCGCGACGCTCCGGCGCATCGCCGACGACGGCGCCGATGCGATCGCACGCGGCCCCATCGCCCACGCCATCTGCGCTGCCTCCTGGCTCGACGAGGACGACCTCGCGGCGAACGCGCCCGAGTGGGTCGAGCCGCTGTGCCTTCGCTACCGCGACGTCGAGGTCTGCGAGCTGCCGCCGAACGGTCAGGGCGCCGCGGCGCTGCAGGCGATCGGCATCGCCGCCGGGTTCGACCTCGCCGCCGCGTCGGACGCCGATCGCGTGCACCTGCTGGCCGAGGCGATGAAGCTGGCGTTCGCCGATGCGGGGCGCCACATCGGCGACGCGCCCCTCCCCGGCGGATACCTCGATCCCGCGTACCTCGCCGCCCGAGGGCGTTCGATCGATCGCGCGCATGCGGGCCAGCCGGTTCCCGGCCCGCTGCCGACCGGCGGCACGGTCTGTCTGTGCGTGGTCGACGCGGACCGAACCGCCTGCTCGTTCATCCAGAGCCTCTACCACGGCTTCGGCGCCCTCGTCGGCGCCCCCGGAACCGGCATTGCGCTGCAGAACCGCGCCGCCGGCTTCACCCTCGAGCCCGGCCACCCCAACCGGATGGGTCCCGGCAAACGACCGTTCCACACGATCATCCCCGCAATGCTGCTTCGCGACGGCGGCCTGCTCGGCCCGTTCGGGGTGATGGGCGGCCACATGCAAGCCCAGGGGCACCTGCAGTTCGTCACGGGGGTTGTCGACCTCGGGCTCGACCCCCAGCAGTCGCTCGACCGGGCCCGCTTCCGGTGCGACCCGTACCCGGACGGCTGGGGGCTCGCGCTCGAGCCGGGGCTCTGGGACGCCGCCGACGACCTGCGACGGCGGGGCCATCGCGTTGCCTGCGAGTCCGACCCGGCGAGGTTCGGCGGCGGTCAGGCGATTCTCCTGCGCGGCGACGCGCTGGCCGGCGGCTCCGACCCCCGCAAGGACGGTCACGCCGCCGGCAGGTAGGAACGCGCCATCTCACGCATCATGCGGGATGCGCCCGCCAGGTCGACGGGGCTACGCTACCTGCGACGCGAACGGATGCGTGTCGACCATGGACGGGACTGCCGTACGCCACTGACCGGCTCGGGATGAGCGCGGGGCGTCTCGGTCGTCGTTCGGCCGGGCCCGCATCGACGCGGGACAACGGCGTCGTCGGGGCGTGGCCCCGCGGTCCGCGCCTCCCGCGGACATCAGGGTCACGTCCCGGCGATGCCCGACACCGTCAGGCCTGCTTGCGTCCGTGCGCGATCAGGTCAGCGCCTCGCGTCGGCCTCCACGAGCTCCGCCGCGCTGCGTGGGGGCAGCGCGTCGCCTCGTAGTCGCCGGCGCACCACATCGCGGTGGCCCTGCTTGAGCTGATCAACCTCGCCTATCGGCGGCCTCCAGTCCGGGTGATGCGATCTACATAACCCAGGAGCCAGGGCGGTCCGTCCGGACGGCCGGGCACGATGCCTGGCCGTGGAGCAGCTCGGTCTCAGCCCGTTCGCACCCGGCCAGGCCGTGATCTGGTGGGACGAGCGCGGCCGCCGCACCGGGCGCTTCGTCGGGGTGATCACTCGGGGTCGGCATCGAGGTGATGCCGAGGTCGCGCTGGGCGGAGCGATCACCGCGGAGCGCGTCGTGCGCGTTCCGCTCGGCCGGCTCAGTCCAGTGGAATCTCAGGCCCCGGGTCGAGCTCCAGGGTCGTCTTGAGCGGCTCGCCGCCCCAGCGCGTACGGTAGTTCGTGATGATCGCGCGGAGGTGCGGAGGCAGGTAGTCCATGCGCTCGAGCCGCGCGAGGAGCTGCAGGTGATAGGTCTGGTACTTGAGCGGCGCCGGTCCCGGCCGGACGAGGCTGTACTTGCTCACGCCGATGCCGAGGTCGTAGCGCGGCAGGTACCGCACGAGCTCCAGCGTGCCGCGGTACACGTAGTCGCGGGCACGGTCGCGGAGCGCCAGCCAGCTGGGGTCGATCGCCGCGAGCTCCTCGGCCTGCCGCGAGAACCGGTCGAGGCTCGCGAGCGACTGCATGAAGCCGTTGAGGACGCGCGCGGCCGCGCCGTTGCGGTACGCGTATTCGAGGTACCAACGGCCCGGCCCGGTTCCCTTGGCCACGAGCCCGCCCGCGCTCCAGTGGACGGCGAACGCGTTGAGGAACTCCTTCGCCTGACGCTGGGCGACGGCCAGGTCGGCGGCCGTCGCCTCGTCGGGAAGCGACGGGATGACCAGGGTCAGCACCAGGCCGTTGCTCATCGCGTCGCGCCATGGAGCTTGCTCGCCATCCGGCGCGCGGTAGGCGGATTCGATGACCCGGAACCGCAGGCCGTTCGGCAGTTTCTTGACCGTCGCGTAGGCCAGGATCTCCCGGGCCCCGTTGCGCAGGCCTTCGATGTCGCCACGGGCCTGACGGCGCAGCACGTCCCGGGCGGCGCGGACCCAGTTGGGGAAGAAGCCCTGCCGCTTGTAGTACGTCCACAGGATGTTCGACTGCGGCGGTCGGACCATGCAGCTGGTGCATGGCACGAAGTCGTGCGTCGCGACCCACCAGCGGTTGATCGTGAGGATCTGGGCGCGGGCGGTCGCGGTCGCGGCTTGCGCGGACACGAGTACGTCGGGGTATTTCGGCGCCGCCCCGGCGGTGGCAGGCAACGACATGGCGACGGCGATCAAGGGGACGAGCACACGCCGAGGCCGCATCGGGCGTGAGGATATGCCGGGCGCCGGGTCGGGCGAAGGCGGCTGGGTGAGTCGGTAGGCTGCGCTGGACACTTCCGAAGGAGATTCCCGATGCCGACGCTTCCTCCTCCCGCCGACCCGAACGTCACGTACAGGGCGGTGTTCGACACCAGCGAGGGCGAGATCCGGTGCGAGCTGTTCGCGTCGGACTCCCCCCAGACGGTGGGGAACTTCGTCGGTCTCGCGAAGGCGGGCTTCTACGACGGCGGCATCTTCCACCGTGTGATCAAGGACTTCATGATCCAGGGCGGATGCCCGAACGGGATCGGCACCGGCGGCCCCGGCTACCAGTTCGCCGACGAGTTCAACGCCCACAAGATCGTGAAGGGGTCGCTCGCGATGGCGAACGCCGGCCCGGGCACGAACGGCAGCCAGTTCTTCATCGTCACCGCCGAGGCCACGCCGTGGCTCGACGGCGCCCACACGAACTTCGGCAAGGTCGTCGCCGGCCAGGATGTGGTGGATTCCATCGGGTCGACTGCGACCGACGGGCGTGACCGTCCCCGCACCCCGATCACCATCAACAGCATCCGCATCGAGGAAGCCACGGCCTGAGGCCCGGGCCGTCGCTCGATGGCGGGCGCTTCACGCCGGTACCGGTCCGAGGCGACGGCTAAGTCGGCGGCCAGTCCGGATGGACCGGGGTGAATCCCCCCGGCCAGTCCGCGTATGCCTCTGCCGCCGACGAGGTCGCCGTGGTGACTGAGGCGCCGTAGCGGGCGGCGGTCTCGTTGACGGGGTAGTGGATCGCCCGATCCCCGCCGCGCGCGCCGACCATGAGGATCGCGCAGGGGCCGTCGCCGGCGCCGACGAAGATGTGCTCCGTCCCGGCGGGGCAGTGCACGAAGTCCCAAGCGCGCAGCGGCCGCTCCTCGCCGTCGATGATCACCAGGCACTCGCCGGAGAGCACCAGGAAGTCCTCCTGAGCCTCCTCGGAGTGGTACTTCCCGTTCGGCTCGCCCGGCTGAAGCACATGGATGTTGATGCCGATCTCGGGGAACCTCGCCTCGGGCGACTCGAACCGCACGTAGGTGCCCGCCCGGTCATGGCGCAGGGCGGGTGCGTCCGCGACGTTCACGATGAACCAGCCCGCCATGCGGTGACACTACGTGGGCCAATGACCCGGTGGTAGCGTCGCCCGCGTGGAGCGTGTGGCGGATGGAATCTGGCGGTGGGCCGCCCGTCACCCGGAGTGGCATCCGCGCACGCCGTTCGGCGCCGAGGTCGCGAGCTACGCGATCGGCGACGGCGTCGGCACGCTGCTCGTCGATCCGCTGGTCCCGCCCGATCCCGGGTTCCTCGAGGCCCTCGACGCGGTCCTCGCGGGACGGGTGCGGATCATGGTGACCATCCCGTACCACGTGCGGAGCGCCGAGGCGCTCTGGCGGCGCTACCGCGTCGCACATGGTGCGACGATCCACGGGCATCCGGCGGTCGCGAAGCGTCTGAGCGACGCCTCCGGCTTCCATGCGATCGAGGCCGGAGTGCCGCTCGACGGCGACATCCTCCCGATCGGCATCGGCAAGCCGCGCCGGTATGAGACGCCGCTGTTCGTCCCCGAGAAGCGCGCATTGCTCTTCGGCGATGCCGTCGTCGAGGCCGACGGCGCCCTGCGCGTCTGGATGCAGCGCGAGATCACACCGGAGCGCCTGGCGTGGTACGCCGAGCGGCTCCGGCCGACGCTCGAGCCGCTGCTCGACCTCGACGTGGACCGGGTGCTCGTCACGCACGGCACCCCGGTCCTCACCGACGGGCGGGCGGCGCTGCGCGAAGCGCTCGACGCCGGCCCCTGGTACCACCGCGCGAGCTGATCACTCCCGCCGCGCCCGCCGCCGTGGGGAGGCGAGGCGGACCGGCTCGGCGACGCCGTCGGCGCCGGTGACCATCGTGAAGATGGCGCTGCAGATCGCCCGGGTCGCCTTCCGGGTGGGGTCCTCCGCGGTTGCCGCCAGCTCGACGGTGAGCGACGTGCGTCCCACCCCGGCGAGGGTCGCCGTGACGTTGCACACCTCGCCGTCCTTGATCGGTCCCGTCCAGACGATGTCGGTCGCGGCCTTGAAGAACACCGCCTGGTCGGGCTCCACCGCCCGCGCCGCCACGACCCATGCGGCCATGTCCATCCACGACATCATCCAGCCGCCGTGCATCACCCCCAGCGAGTTCGTGTTCGCCGGCATCACGAGCATCGACAGCGTGTAGCTGATCTTCGGCACCGGCGTCGCGGCGGGCGTGTTGTCCTTGGCGGCGGCGATGCCGATAGTGAATCAGACGGCCGGTCGGGCCGGCTCCGCAAGGAGGCAGGTCGGATGATGGAACGGATCAGGAACGGGTTGGGGCTCGTGCGGGCGTCGTGGGACGTCGTCCGGGCCGACCGCGAGCTCCTGCTCCTGCCCGTCATGTCGGGCCTCGCGAGCATCGGCGTGTTCGGGCTGATCTTCTTCGGGGTGTTCGGCGACCAGCTCGACGTGGTCCGCGACGGCGGGCCGCTCACGTCGCCGACGGGGTTCGAGTGGGTGCTGATCGCCGTCGGCGCATACGCCCTCTCGTACATTGCGATCTTCTTCAACGTCGCCATCGTGTGCGCCGCCGATGTGCGCATGAGCGGGGGCGACCCGACGTTGCGAAGCGCGCTCGCCGACGCGCGGCGGCACGCCCGGGCGATCGCGCCGTGGGCGCTGATCTCGGTGGTGGTCTCGACGGTGCTCAAGGCGATCGAGGAGCGAGGCGGGATCGCCGGCAAGATCGTCGCCGGCCTGCTCGGCCTGGCATGGGCACTCATCACGTACCTGGTGCTGCCGGTGCTGGTGCTTGAGGGCGTCGGCGTGCGCGAGGCGATCACCAGGTCGAAGGAGCTGTTCGTTCGCACCTGGGGCGAGTCGGTCTCGGGTGAGATCGGGCTGTCGCTGGTCGGGTTCCTCGCGGTGCTGCCGGTGATCCCGCTGCTGCTCCTCGTCGCGGGGGGCGGGCAGCCGGAGATGATCATCGCCGCGATCGTGATCGGCGTGGCGTGGTGCCTGCTCGTCGCCGTGGTGATGTCGGCGCTCACGAACGTGTTCCGCGTCGCGCTCTACCGCTTCGCGGTCGACGGCGAGGCGCCCGAGGGCTTCGAGAACGTCGACTTCGAGGGCGTGTTCCCGCCCAAGCGCCGCCGCCGGCTCTTCGGCTAGCTGACGCCTCGTCGACGGCGCCGGCCGACGCCGACGATGGTCGGCAGGAGCGGGCCGCGCAACGCGACCCGCAGCCACGGCGCGGCCGCCAGGGCGCGTCCCGCGGCCCCCGCGCGCTGCTCCGCGGTGACGTCCACCAGATCCCCGGTGGCGTCTCGGGCGTCGAACCCGGCGTCGGTGAGGAGGGTGAGGAGCTCCCGGCGACCGAGTGGCCTGCAGTCGTAGCGCTCCCCTCGTCGCGCCCCGCGCATGTAGGCGTCCGCCGCTCGTCGAGGCAGCCAGCCGAGCAGCGGGAGGCGGTAATGGTTCTCGACGAGCTGCCAGCGGTGCGGTACCGCCACGTACGCGGTGCCGCCATCCACGAGCACCCGGGCGATCTCGCGCAGGTGGCGCCGCTGGGTCTCGCGGTCGCCGACGTGCTCGATCACGTGGTTCGAGACGACGACGTCGAAGCCGGCGTCGTCGAACGGGAGCCGCTCGCCGTCGAACCGCACGAACTCGTAGCCGTCGCGCGTGACGCGCACGTCCGCGACGTCGACGCTGGTGACCGAGCCGTCCGGCCCGACGGCTGCGGCGAGGTCGGCCGCGATGGTGCCGCTGCCGGTCCCGATGTCGAGCAGCCTGGCGCCGCGCAGGGGGCAGGTCCGCTCGATCACCGCGATGAGCTTCGCCGCCTTCGCGCGGCGGGACGGGACGTCGAGCACTGCATGGGTCGTCGCATCGCGCCGGGGGGTTGCTGCGACCTCGGCCGCCCGGTCGATCAGGTCGAGGTAGCGGGTCCACGAGCGCCGTGCGCGGACGTCGGCGATCGCGGCGCCCCAGTCGCGCGTGTCGGTGAGCACCCGGTCGATCGCGGCGGCCAGCGCCTCGGGATCGGACGGCGGGACGAGTGCGCCGGTCACGCCGTCCTCGACGAGCTCCGCCAGTCCGCCGGCGCGTGTCGCGACCACCGGCCGGTCGAACGCGAAGGCCAGGGCGGCGACGGCCGACTGCGTCGCGGTGCGGTAGGGCAGCACCACCGCATCGGCGGCGGTGAACATCACCGGGATCTCGTCGTTCGGGACGTAGCGGAAGTCGAGCACGACGTGGTCGGTGACCCCGGCGGCCTCGGCAGCGTCGCGGTACAGGTCGGGCGATTCCCAGCACTCACCGGCGACGAGCAGCACCGCGCGGGTCCGGACGTGCGCCATGGCTGCGATCGCGTCCTCGACGCCCTTGTACGGACGGACGTAGCCGAAGGTGAGGAGCAGCGGACAGGTCTCCACGCCGAGGCGCCTGCGCAGCGCGACGACCTCGTCCGGGCCGGCCGGCCCGGTGGCGGCGGCGACGTTCGCGAAGACCGGCAGGAACCCGTCGACCACCGGCACCCCCGGAGCCACCCGCTCCGCCTGCGGACGCAGCGCCGCCGCGTGGACGATAAGCGCCCCGGCGCCGCTGAGGGCGCGGCGTGTGAGCACCCGCCAGAGCCGGTTGGTCTCATGGGGCTCGATGTTGTGGCACACCACGACGACCGGGATCCCGGCCCGCCGCAGCGAGCGCTGTAGGGAGATGACGACGGGCGCGTGGAGTGCGTGCCACCACTGGAGCACGGCCACGTCGGGCTGGAAGTCGGTGATGCGCCGTGCCGCCCGTCGCCAGGTGCGCGGGTCGAGGAGATCGAGAATCGGCTCCCCGAGCGCGGTGACGGCGGTCTCCGACACCTCGTCGGCGATGGTGCCCGGATAGAGCCGGGCGGGGAACCTCCGGCTCCAGCCGACCACCAGCGTGTCGCCCCGCTCGGCGAGCGCCGCGCCGAGGCCCTCGGTGAAGTGGACGATGCCGCCGGGGGCGGGGTGGGTCGGGCCGACCAGGGCCGCGCGCCGCTTCCCCGGGTCGTTCGTGGCGTTCGTGCTCACGCCGCCGGCGCTGCCGCGGCGAGACGTTGGGCGGCGCGCCGCCGGGCGACGGACAGCGCGCTGCGGCCCTCGGTACGCGCCTGCCCGACGATGGTCCGTACGACATCGCCGATCCCGTCGGCCAGCGCCATGGCGCGCGCCCGGTCGAACCCGTTGCGCTCCTCGGCGATGGCGATGATCCCGCCGGCGTTGGCGATGAAGTCCGGGACGTAGTCGATGCCTCGAGCCTGCAGCAGCGCGCTCGCGTCGTCGTTCTCGAGCTGGTTGTTCGCAGCCCCGCAGATCATCCGGCAGCGCAGGCTCGGCACGGTCTCGTCGTCGATCACCCCGCCGAGGGCGCAGGGGGAGAGGATGTCGCACTCGGTGGCGAGGGCGAGCTCAGCCGGGACGGCGATCCCGCCGATCTCGGCCGCCACGCGCGCGGCCCGGTCGGCGGCGATGTCCGCAACCGCTACCTCGGCGCCATCGGCCGCGGCGAGCCGGGCGACGTCGGCCCCGACCTTGCCGGCCCCCTGCACCACCACCCGCGCCCCCGACAGGGACGCCGCCCCGCCCGAGGCCTCCCAGCCGGCCCGCATCGCCGCGAACACCCCGCGGCTCGTGTACGGCGACGGGTCGCCGGATCCACCGCGGTCGGTGCTCACCCCGAGCGCGTAGGGGGTCAGCGACCGCAGGGCGTCCATGTCGGCGGTGGACGTCCCCACGTCCTCGGCTGTGTAGTACTGGCCCTCGAGCAGGTCGAGCACGTGGGCGAACGCGGCGAGGAGCTCCGGCGTCTTCGCGGTGGCCGGGTCGCCGATGATCACGGCCTTCCCCCCGCCCAGGTCGAGGCCGGCGGCCGCCGACTTGAGCGTCATGCCCTCGGCGAGCCGAAGCGCGTCGAGGGTGGCGGTGGCCTGATCGGGGTAGGGGAGGAACCGGCACCCGCCGACGGCGGGGCCGAGCGCCGTCGAGTGCACTGCCACGATTGCCTGCAGCCCGCTGTCGGGGTCATGCGCCCAGACGACCCGTTCGTACGGCCCGACGGCCGTGTCGACGATCCTCACCTTCCGGCTCCGGGCGAGGTGACGTCAGCGACCGGCGCCGGGGGCGATGTTGCGACAGGCAGACGGATTCCGCCAGACTAGCGGCGGAACTCGGGTAGGCGACGTGGATCCGCCGGCCTGGCCGATGCGCTCCGGACCGGTTAGGGGAGCGGCAGCTCGCCGATGTTGCGGAGCACCGTAACGTCGGGGGCCATGGTGCGGAACGCCTCGTCCTTCTGGAGCACGCCGACGGTATAGACCGGCACGCCGTCGCCCATCCGGGCGAGCATCGAGGCCGCGTCACGGGACCGGGGAACGCGCTTGTAGCAGGACACGAGGGCCGCGTCGGGCTTGAGGTCCGAAGCGACGTGAAGGGGCTCGGGCCAGTCCGGCGAGCAGACGGTGACGTCCCACCCGGCGGCGGTCAATTCCTCGACGGCGGCGTCGCTTCCGGGGAAGCGCACGGCGCCCTCCTTGTTGAGGACGACCTCGGTGGGGAATGTGATGAAGAGCAGTTTGGGCATGGGGCGGGACAATAGCCATCGGGGGGCGCGGCGCAAACCCCGTTCGACCCCGATGGCGCGGCCCTGGCGTCACCGGGTGTAGCGGGACTCGTAAATCATCCATCGTCGATCCCGCCCGCAGCAGCGCGCCGGGACCCTTCGCCATGCGAAACGCCGCGCGGATTCTTGTGCTGGCCCTATCGCCAAGCCGCCGCCGGTCCAGTAGATTGCCCGCGGCGGGCGCTCGCCGCGCCCAGGCCAAATTCACGTTTCGTGACCGCGACTGACGCCGACCAGGGGGCCCAATGTCCGTATCTGCAGCCGAAATTCCTGACGTTTCCGTTCTCCAGGCGATCGGAGATCGTCGGACCATCCGGTACTACGACCCCGACCGGAAGGTCGAGGAGTGGAAGATCCAGACGATCCTGCAGGCCGCTCGCATGGCGTCGTGTCAGGGCAACATCAATGCAACCGAAGCGATCGTCATCCAGAAAGAGACGTGTGACCTGTGGGACGAGATTGAGGAGTGCGTCTCCGGCTTCAACGTCCAGATGATCAACCAGGCCTCGCACCTGATCTTCTGGCTCACCAACCTCCACGCCTGGTACGGCCGTGCCAACGACGGTCTTTCGAGCCTCGCCCTCTCCGGCGCGCTCACCAAGTACCACGGCTGGAACTACGAGTTCACAATGACGCAGACCGTGCCGCGGCTGATGAGCTTCCCGGTCGAGCGCACCGACACGCTGCTGCGCTTCGAGTCCGGCCAGGCCGTGGGCCAGGCGACCGTCGCGGCTTCCGCGCTCGGCGTCGGCACCTGCCTCCTCGCGTTCGGCCGCAAGCCGGGCGGTGTCGAGAAGGCGTTCGGCCTCGGTCCGAACCTTAAGATGACATGGGGCATGGTGCTCGGCTACCCGCTCGAGGACGGGAAGGCCGGTGGCCAGCGCCCGCGCATCAAGTTCGAGAAGCTCTTCTCGCAGGGCAGCTACGGCAACCCGTACCCGATGGACGCGTCGCTCAAGTCAGCGCTCGAGGGAAAGGGCATGATCCAGGAGCAGGCGCCGATTGCTGGCCGTATCGAGGAGATCGACAAGCTCGCGGCGCAGTTCAGCCGTGACCCGGGCGTCGTGTCGTGGCCGGAGAAGGAAGTCCGCCGCCTCATGAACGACCAGGACTGGGACTTCGGTCCGAACATCAAGGCTCGCGCCGAGCAGGTCCTCGCGGAGGGTGGCCTCCCGGACTACCCGGAGGAGATGCGCGAGACGTTCGAGAAGCTCATGGCCGAGCACGGCATCGACACGAGCAAGTACCTGTCGTAGTTCGTTCCCGGACCCGAGCGGTTCCGCGGCCCCGTCCCCATCGTGGGGGCGGGGCCGTCTTCGTTTCGGCCGCCTCCGATCCAGGAGAAACCAGCCCGATGGTGTAGGTGACGACAGGTCCGGCATTCTTCTCGTGCCCCGTCCAGCGTCGCAAGGAGACGCAGTGAGCGTTCGTCGTCGCATCCCCCTCGTGCTGGTCGCGGCCGCAGTGACAGCAGCCCTCGCGGGTTCCGCGCAGGCTGCGGTGGCGCTTCCGGTCGGCGTCGTCTACGCCGGGGACACGACACCGCAGCGAAACGCCCTGACGATCGAGGTCAACGCGGCGCGCAACCGAGTGACGAAGCTGGTGTGGGTGTGGGATGCGCCGTGCGCACCCGGTCCGGCGGCGACCGTGCCGACCGAGTCGCGCACGAACAAGACCGAGTACACCGGCGGGTACGCGATCAACCGCCTCGGGGCGTGGAACCGCACGTTCACGGTCGGGCCGACCGTCGTCAACGGGGTCACGCGAACATTGCAGCATCAGGTCCTGGGCCGGCGTTCCGGTGGGCGCATGATCGGGACGCTGCGTTCGGTCCTCACCGATCGCGACGAGAACGGAGCGGTCATCCGCACCTGCGACTCCGGCCCGATGAAGTTCAACGTCGTGGAGCGGCACGTCTTCGCCGGCCTCACCGCGCAGCGCAATCCGATCATCCTGACGATGAACCCGCTGCGCAACCAGGTGCTTCGCCTGCGGTGGGATTGGGACAGCAAATGCACCCTCGGTCTCGCCGCCCGGCCTGACACGTTGGCGACGGCGTACGTCCCTGACGAGATCCGGGCGTTCCCGGTCGACAGGCTCGGCAGGTGGGGCGGCACGTTCAGCTACGCCCCTCAGCCCGACCCGGCCGGGACGGGCATCTCAACGGCCTACGCCTACAAGATCGTCGCGCGTCGATCGGGGCAGATCATCCGAGGCACGATCACCGCGTCGTTCACCGAGACCGACGCGACCGGCGGCGTGATCCGCGACTGCGCGTCCGGGGCGGTGACCTTCCAGGCGAAGGACTGACTCAGGGGCGCGGCGGCAGTCCGCGCACGAGCACGCGGCATCCGGCGGCAATCGGGTCGCGGACGTCGAACGCCGCGAGGTACGCGTCCGGCTCAGCCGCGTCCAGCAGCCCGAGCGTGAGCCCCCGATGCAGCGCGCACACGAGATAACCGCCCTCGGCGAGGACGGCCTCGGCGAACGGGCAGCGCCGGAGCCGCAGATCGAGCTCACCGCGCTTCCGAGCGGCGTCCTCGGTGACGTCGTCGGGCGCGAAGCCGAGCCCGGCGAGGATGGCGGCGAGGCCGGCGTCGGCCCGCCGCCCATGCCCGAGCAGCCGCCCTTCGTCCCGGCCGAACGCCTCCACATCCTGCTCGCTCGCGCCGGTCCGCCGGATCAACTCGACGAGGAGGCGAACGAGCTCGCGGTGGCCTGCCTCGGCGAGTCCCTCGGTGGCGACGAGACGGTAGCGACGGCTCGGACGGCCCGGCCGGCCCGCGGCGGCCTCGCGCTCCGAGCGCACCACGCCGGCACGCGCCAGCACGTCGAGATGTCGCCGCACCGCGTTGTGATGAAGGCCCACCTCCTCGGCGACCTCGAAGGGCGTGAGCCCATGCGGCGCACCGGAGAGGGCCTCCGCGATCCGCCGCCGCGACGGCTGGGCGAGTGCCTCCGCAGGTGACGTCGCGGGGCGCGCGGGACGTTCGTCAGGAAGACCGGGGTCGGACATCATTTTCCACACGCTTCCAGTAAAAAACATGCCGTGGTGTTATTACCCATAGAAGTGGAGAAATATATACCACGAGGGTTGGACTGGAGGGGATCGAGATGAGCGCGAATCACAAAGGAACCGGCTGGGGGATCGCGCTGGGGCGCTCGGCTTCGCCGCCACCGCGATGGCGCTGGCGGTCACCGTGCCGGCGTTCAGCGGAGGCCGAGTGGCATCGAAGGCGCCGGTTGCGGTCGCGCAAGCCCCGCCGGCACACGACCATTCGATCGCGGCCCCGTCGGCAAGCACTGCTGCGCCGGTCGAGACATCTGCGCCTGTCGTGAAGAACACGAACTCGGCGGATGCGCCGGCGTACCGTCCCGCCGCGGTTCAGCGGGTGGTGCTCGACATGACGGAGAAGACAGCGGAGATCGCGCCGGGCAAGGTCGTCACGCTCTGGACGTTCGGCGACCGCGTGCCGGAGCCGGTGCTCCGGGTCCGCGTGGGCGACACCGTGAAGGTCACGGTCCGCAACCAGACGAAGATGCCGCACTCGATCGACTTCCACGCCGCACGCGTCGCCCCGTCGCGGGCGTTCCGCGACGTGCCGCCGGGGGAGAGCTTCACGTTCGACTTCCGGGCGACGTCGCCGGGCGTGTTCATGTACCACTGCGGCACCGCCCCGGTCGTGCACCACATCGCGAACGGGATGTACGGGATGATCATCGTGGAGCCGCGGGGAGGGCTTCCCCCGGTCGACCGCGAGCTCGCATTCGTGCAGAGCGACTTCTACGTCGGGGCCACGCCGGGCTCCACCGCGGACAACGCGAAGTTGATGGCGAACGCGCCGGACGTCGTCGCCTTCAACGGGTACGCGGCCCAGTACAAGGACAACCCCATCATCGTGCGCCGCGGGGAGCGGATCCGGGCGTTCGTGCTCGCGGCCGGGCCGAACACCTGGTCGGCGTTCCACGTCGTCGGAACGTTCTTCGACCGGGCCTGGATCGACGGGATCTACCCGGAGAACCTCTCGCGCGGCAATCAGACGCTGAACCTCAGCGCGTCGCAGGGAGCCGTCGCGGAGTTCCGCCTCGACGAGGAGGGGACGTACCCGTTCGTGTCGCACGACTTCACGAGCGTCGCGAAGGGCGCGGTCGGGCTCTTCCGCACCGAGCACGCGCCGAAGGCCGGGATGAGCCACTGAGGCGTGCGGGCGGTGCGGGCCGGCCTCCGTCCGGGGGCCGGCCCGTCGGCGTGGCCGGATCGTGGAGTGCGGACTCCGGCCGAGCGGCCGATACAGTGCCAATCAGGCGCCCGTAGCTCAGTGGACAGAGCAGCGGCCTTCTAAGCCGACGGTCGCAGGTTCGAATCCTGCCGGGCGCGTTGGCGAAAGTCCT
>CAVPMA010000002.1:0-13341 GCA_963706315.1 uncultured Thermoleophilia bacterium
TGTCGTCAGCGGGGCCAGGCTCCGTCGAGCCCCGCGACGTGGCCTCCTCGGAGCGTTGGCATCGAGAGGCGCGGTAACGCAGTGCTGCGGGGATGCCAGCGGCAGCCTCCCGCGAGAAGTAGTTACCGCCTCGAGCGGGGGCTCAGGCGAGGTTGACACAGAGGGTCATCCCCCAGATGATCGCCTCCTCGGACCCAACGCTCGGCGTCACGTCCACGGTCCTGGAACCTCTGAGGGCCAGACGCCGTGTGACAGAAAGCGGCGGTGCAACACCGCGAACTCAGGGAGGAAGCGATGGCCGAGAACGTCGAGATTATCCGGGGCGCCTACGCCGCGTTCGGCCGGGGCGACATGCAGGCAGTGGCAGACACCTGGGAAGCGGACATTGAGTTTGCGGGACCGAACAGTTCCCGAATGCCGGGAGCGGGCGCCCATCGCGGCAAGGCGGAGGTGGCTCGCCTGTTCAGCGGGATGAGGGATCGGTGGGAGGGCCTGGTGCTCTCGCCCGACGAGTTCGTGGAGCAGGGCGAAACGGTCGTCGTCCTCGGTCACCTGGAGGGCCGCGCCAAGGCCACGGGCTCGGACGTGAAAGTGCCCTTCGTGCACGTTTGGAGGATGCGGGAGGGGAAGGCCTACCGCGGCCAGGCGCTTACGGACACAGCGGTCGTCGCCGACGCGTTGGGCAGCTAACGGGTCCCAGAGGACCGGCGCAAGACCGCAACCCGAGGCCCGAAAGGCGGCCTACCGGTCCGGGAACAAGGCACTACGGGGCGCGGTAACGCACTCTGGAAAAAACAAATGCCCGGCGGAGACGGCCGTTGGCGGCACCGCGAACATGCCGGTCTCCGCGGACGGTGATCTCGTTCCCGACGGGTGTGCTCCCCGTCGTCGGAACGTGACCGACCTATGGAGATGGGCGCTGTTTCCCACTTCGCCGTCGACGTCGCTCTGGGCGGCGGCTCTCAGGGCGACGGGCAAGGTCCCTCCACGTGAGCACGAACGAAAGCGCTGCGAGCGCGATGAAGACGGAGATTTCGATGACGCGGGCCATCAGCTACCAATAGTCGATATGGGTGAAGAAGTCCTCGCCGAATGGCGGCAGACGGTCGTCATCGATGGTCGGCTGACAGAGCAGGGCAACCAGGATGAAGAGCCCGACGAACGCGGCCCCGATCACGATGATCAACACGTGCGCCATGACCTAGTTGTTGCACCAGGCAGGCAGAGGCGGAAGGTGGCTTTACGAGATGCATATGCGCGGTCGCCAAACCCTTATGCCGTCTCTACGCCAATGCGTGATTCCAGGCGAAACGCCGTGGCCACGATGACGCGGTCCCCGACTCCGGCGGCTCGTTCGTGGGGGTTTGCCCCCTCACCCTCTCGCCGGTGTGCGCTCCGGCAGCTAGTCTCGGGCCGTGTGGTTCACCCTTATCGGTGGTCGGGATCTCGTCCTCCCCCAGGGGTGGACGTCGGACTCGAGCTTCACTTTCCTTGGTCGTGCGAACATCGACGCCACGGCTCGTCCGGCGGAAGGCGCCACGATCCGAGCCTTCTCCGTGATCGGGGGGATCAAGGTGCGTGTCGCCAAGGGCACGCGGGCCAAGCTCGTGGGGGGCAGTCTCGTCGGCGGCCGCCGTGTGGACGTGGCGACGGGCGACGGCCCGGAGATCACCGTGACCGCGTGCACGTTGATCGGGGGCGTCCGCATCACCCACGCGGAGTAACGTGGTAGAGGGCGGCGGCCCTCGGACACGAACGCCGCTTAGGGATCGCCTCGTTTGGCCGGATCGGTGGAAGGCACAGGACGTCCGGGGTCACTCCACACGAGCTCGCGCTCGTCGGCAGGGGGCGCCGACCGCCTCGACGGTGCAAGCATCGAGCGCGAGCCGGTGAATCGAGGGGGTGCGAATGATCGAGCAGCGCGAGTTGGGGCAGGGCGGCGTTCGGGTCGGGGCGATCGCGCTCGGCGCGATGGCGTTCGCGGGCTTCTACGCCGGGGGCGATGACGATGCGGGAATCGCCGCCATCCGCCGGGCCCTCGACGAGGGGATCACGCTCATCGACACCGCGGAAGCCTATGGCCAGGGGCGCAGCGAGGGGCTCGTGGGTCGGGCCGTGGGCGATCGGCGCGACGAGGCCGTGGTCGCGACCAAGGCCAGCCGCGGACGTCCCGATTACCTCCGCACGGCGATCGACCGGAGTCTCGGCCACCTCGGTCTCGACCACGTCGACCTCTACTACCTGCACCGCGTGGACGCCGAGGTGCCGATCGAGGAGTCGGTCGGCACGATGGGCGAGCTCGTCGCGGCCGGGAAGGTCCGGGCGATCGGGCTCTCGGAGGCCGGCCCCGACACCATCCGCCGCGCCCACGCCGTGCACCCTATCGCCGCGCTCCAGACCGAGTACAACCTGTTCCACCGCGAACCGGAGGAGTTGCTGTTTCCGGTGACGCGTGGGCTTGGGATCACGTTCGTCGCATACAGTCCGCTCAGCCGGGGGCTGCTCACAGGTCGCATCCGATCCGAGGACGACCTCGCGCCAGACGACTGGCGCCGTCAGGTGCCTCGGTTCCAGGGCGAGAACCTCGCGCGCAACGTCGCGCTGCTCGCGCCACTCGAGGAGATCGCCGCGCGCCACGGCTTCTCCCCGTCGTCGGTCGCCCTTGCGTGGGTGCTCGCGCAGGGCGACGACCTGATTCCGCTCGTCGGCATCGGCCGTCCGCAGAACGTTGACCGCAACCTCGAGGCCCTCGACGTCGCCCTCGATGCCGAGGATCTCGCACGGCTCGGCGAGGCGTTCCCGCCTGGGGCCGCCGCCGGGGCCCGCTACCCCGAGGGGATGATGGACGCGCTCGGTCGCTGACAGCGGCGCGACCCGCGGGCCGCTCGGGAACCATCGGTCGGAGACGGCGCGGTCCCCGATCGACATCCGCCTTCCGAGCATTGGATCGGCAACAATCAGGCCGCGGCCGGGCCGGCGGCACGACCGCGGGCCCGGCCAAGATCAGGGTGGTGATTACCTACCCGCCATCGTCAACCGGCATACATCGGGCCCATCAGTGAACCGGGAGCGGCCCGATGGCGGCACGATCCGGGGGGTGGGCTTCTTGGGGCGGCGTTGCACCAGAACATGACCGCCGGGGACCTCCTGGGTGACCTCGTGGACAGTGACTCAGTGCAGCGTGAAGACGTGCCACCCACCGTTGCGGGGTTCCTCGGTGTGGAGGCGTAAGCATGAAGAAGGCGCGTCTCCACCTAAGCCCCGTGGTTCGCCCTGCCGACGTCGCGGCGCAGGCAGGAAGCACACCGGCCGCCGGGAAGACAAGGCATCGTGACGCAGGAGAAGCCGCCGCTGCTGGACCGGTTCATGGATCGGGTCTTCGAGGGAGCCACCAGCGGGAGGCTCACCGCCCGTCGCGCCCTTGCGGCAATCATCATCCTCACGACGGCGGTGACGGTCCTGGCGGGGCTGATTATGCGGCTGTTCGACCGCAGCGCGTATTCGACGTTTGGGTCCGGGATGTGGTGGCGGTGCAGACAGTCACGACGGTGGGTTACGGCGACAACCTCCCGGACAACCGTCTGGGTTACGTCGTGGCGTCGATCCTCATGCTGACGGGAATCGCATTCCTGACCGTCGCAACGGCCACGATCACGGCAATGCTCGTGGAGGCTCGTCACCGCAAGGAACCGCATGACGAGGAGTCCCCGGTGGCGCGTGAGATCGAGTTGCTACGAGCCGAGCTGGAGGAGCTTCGCCGCGACCTCCAGGCAAGGGGCTGACCCCGGCACTCCGGGGCGCGTTGACGCAGCAGCGCGGTGTCAGGCGCTCATCGCGACCTCGCCCACGAACACCTGCGGCGCGCCGATCGACAGGTCCGCCAGATTGGCGGCGATCCAGCCGCGCGCAACCTGGGTCGAGGCCTCGACGCCGGCGTGACTGTCCAGGACAGTGATGGAGGTTCCGCTCGCTCGCCCGGTCTTGACGATGTGGTAGCTGCGGAAGCCGCCGATCTGTTGAAACAGGTCGATGATCTCCGCCTTGTGCTCGGCGACCGCATCTGCCAGTCCCTCGGCCTCGCTGCGGATGCGGGTGGTCGCGTACATCAGGCCCCCTTGGAGTGGAGTAACGCAAGGAGACAGAACCCATCCGTGTGCCTTGCCGCCCGCCACCGGCGGCCCAGTTGAGGTGGCTGGAATGCCCTCGGAGGGCATGATCGGGCATTCCAGCCAGGCAGGCAGCCGAGGAGGCAGGCAAGCGCTGACCGACCACCCCATCCGGTCGACCGCGGGCCTTGGTGGCGCGCCGTTGCACTACGGGTTGCGTTCGCACGGTAATGACGGTTGGGACGGCGCGGAGCAATACGGATGGTTCGTCCCCGGCCCATACTGATGCGCTGCGCCGCGCAAGAGGGGAGGGTCACTCAAAGAGCGGCTCGCCTCGGGCCGGAGGAGAGCTCAGACATGAGGCACGAGCGGGAGTACTTGGTGGTCCCCCGAGAAGATGCCGGACGACTCAAGAAGAAATCCGCTGACTTGAGACCTGACCGGCTCAATGAGCTTGGCTCGCAGGGGTGGGAGGCAGTCGGACCTACGCGCAAGAAGGGTGATCTGATTGCGTGGCCGGTCGTCCTGCTCAAGCGCCCAGTCGGCGAGCAGCTCGCTGGGAAAGGGGAGTGATGCCTTGCAGTGGGATCTCGGACTCCAAGGAGTAGGGCTGCTCATCGTCATGTCGCTCGGCTTCGGCGCCATCGCGCAGCTCGTGGCGGGGAGGGCGACCACACGCTGGCTATGGCTCATCGCTGCGGCTTCCTACTTCGTTGGCGGCCTCCTCATCAGCGAGGTCTGGTTTGGGTGGGCGACGGAGGAAGACCTGCAACCGAACATTGACGGTCTTTCATTCGACGAGGTACTGCTGCTCGCCCTGATTCCGGGCATCGCCAGCATTCTCGTCACCCGCTACGTGACGCGGAGGGGACGACGTCATTCGGCCGGTGGCGCCTGAACCTGCGTCGTAAAGCACGGGGAAGCCGGGGCCGGTCGATCGGTGCGATCGGTCAGGGCGATGTGGGCCGACGTGTGACGGGGGGCCTTGTGGGGCAGCCGTGGCACTCGAAGTTGCGTTCGCACAGACCTGTGGCGAGGCGGCGAGCGTTGCTCGCGGCGAACGACCGAGAAGATGCCGTGGAAACAGCGGCTGAGAGCGGGGGGTCGCACGCTCGGATTGGCTTCGCAGGACCCCCGTTCTCTCGTTTGGAGGCAGCGATGTGCCTTGTGCTCGTTGTGGTGGCTGGGCTGGTGATGACGCTGACCGTCGCGGGCTGCGGGGGCGGGACGTCCGGCACGTCAGGCACGACGACGGTCACGGGAACAACGGGACCGACGACGACCCCCGCCACGACCACCAGAACGGGACCGACGACGACCACGATCCCGTGGCCGCCGCCGGGGCTCAAGGCCGGCACTCCGATATTGCGGACCCCATCCGGCAACATCGAGTGCACCCTTGATCCCAGCAAGGGCTTCGGGGTCGTGTGCAACGCGATCAAGCATGAATGGACGCTCCCGCCGAAGCCTGCGACGTGCGAATTCGAGTGGACGGACGCCGTGTTCCTCAAGCCGACGGGACGCCCGCAGTTCTGGTGCTCGTCCAACGCGGCGATCTACACCGGCGAGGCCTGGCCGCGGTTTGACTTCCCCTACGGGACCACTGTGACCAGCAGCGGAATCAGTTGCACCTCCCGCGTCAGTGGAGTCACCTGCACCAACCGCGACAAGCACGGATTCTTCCTCAGCCGCCAGCGGGTCACGTTCTTCTAGACGCGCGCAAGTGTCCGTCCGTACGCGAGTTACAGCGCGGCGCGAGCCTCGAGGCCGAACCCTCCCGCGTCGGCTCACGATGCGGTCCCTGCTCGCCTTCGGAACCCACGACCAACTTGGTCGTGTCCCCGTCGCAATGAGAACCGCGTTTACACACAAACCCCCGCGGGTGGCGCTCGCAGGATTTCTGCACGGACGCGGTGCCCCTATGATCGGTCCGATGGTGGGCCGCCGCATCGTCGCCCTGATCGCCGCGATCATCGGGGTCGCCCTCATCGTGGCGGCCTTCTGGTACTGGATCGGGACCAGTCGAACACTCCCCGAGTATTTCCCCGCCTACGACCCGAACGGGGGGCAGCACCACGGGAAGCATGGAGTCGCCGCGTTCATGCTGGGACTGGCGTTGCTCTGGGTCGCTTGGCGTGCCACCCGACGCCCGGCGCGGCGTGGCACGCCGCCCGGCTGAGCGCCCGCCGCGCACCCTGCGCCGTTGCGAATCGCCGAGGCCCCAAACCACTTCGCCCGACGTTCATGCCGTTTGTCGCGATTGCCCTCTGTCTCAAAGCAATCGGCGCGACCCTCCTTCTCGTTCGATCCCCAGGGACACGCTTGAGCGAACCCAACCGGAAGGAGCGACCACGATGTCGAGAAAGCGACTTGACGCCGCCTCCCTGTTCGACCTCACCGGGAAGACGGCCGTTGTCACCGGCGCATCCTCGGGCCTTGGCGTCACGTTCGCCGACGCCCTCGCGGCCAATGGCGCGAACATCGTCCTGGCTGCGCGGCGCGAGGATCGCCTCGAGGAGGTACAGGCGGATCTCCCGCCCGGGACGAAGTCGATCGTCACCCCATGCGATATCACCCAGCCCGATCAGATCGAGGCGATGTGCGAAGCCGCGATGGGGGAGTTTGGCGCGATCGACGTCTTCGTGGCCAATGCAGGCGTCGTCGCCGAAGGTGTGCCTGCCGTCGAGAAGACACCCCCGGCGCTCTTTGCGGCCGGAATCGACGTGAACGTCACGGGGACGTTCAACTGCCTGACCGCGGCCGCTCGAAGGATGCTCCCGGCCGGGAAGGGATCGATCATCATCATCGCTTCCATCGCCGGCATCTCCGGGCACCGCGGCCTCCCCCCGGCGTACTGCGCCGCGAAGGCGGCCGAAATCCAGATGGCCAAGCACATGGGGGCGACCTGGGCCGACCGCGGCGTGCGGGTCAACGCGATCGCCCCCGCGTGGTTCCCGAGCGAGATGACCGATGGCTTCCTCGGGATTCCCGCGTGGCTCGAGCGCTGCAATGAGCAAACGCCGCTCGGGCGGATCGGGCGCCCCGAGGAGCTGGTCGGGCCTCTGCTCCTCCTTGCGTCCGACGCGGGGAGCTACGTGACCGGCTCGGTGGTGACCGTCGACGGCGGCTTTACCTCCACCACAGGCTCGACTCCGTACAGCGATGAGGTCACGGGAATCCTCACGAGCCTGATGCCGGATGGCCTCGGCGAGTCGATCCTCTCCGCCGCGTAGCCTTACGGTCGCCTCAGGGTCGCCGAGATCCACCACTACCCCGACATGGCGGGTGAGGTGGTGGCGATCACCGCCGCCCCTTGGCCAACAAGAACCGGGGGTCGCCGTCGCACGAGGGGTTGCGTGAGTACACAAGCCTCATGGTTGCCGGCGTCTCGTGGAATCTCCCCCGCGCGCGACATGTGCGAAGGGCCCCGCGGGTACGCCTCCCCACCGGGGCCCTTCTAAGGCCACTCTCCGCGCTGTCATGGGCCAGCGCCGCCCACTGCGTGCGATCGCGCGCGTCACCCTACAGCGGCCCATTTCCTTACCGCTCTTTGCTTGACGTTTCAAGCATTTCTTTCGCCGCGAGTTGCGGGAAGTCGCAGCGGGGCCAGCCCGTCATCGTCCTGGTCGATGTTTGCCGGTTGATTGTTCCGGGTAGCTAGTCAGCACCGCCAGTCTGGCCGGGGCCGTGCCGTTCGTGTCGCGGCCCCGCGCCTGGGTGGCGCTGCCGCCGGCGATCGGCAAGGGAAAGCGGAGGACGGAACTTCCGCGGGATGCCCGATCGAGCGGGAGAGTGGCGCGTCACCTCGGGGGTCCGAGGCGGGACAGCGTGCGATCACGCCTCGGTCCCCTGCCTCCCAGGGAGGTCGTCGGCCCTTCGCACTTGGGGGCGCGTTCGGTACATATTCCTCGCCCCTCGTCATGACGGGCCTTCTCATGGAATCTCCCGCAGGAGCCGTGGAATTCCACGCTCGGCAGCGGGTGCGCTCGTCTGCGCTGCGGCCCATGGTGTTGACCTGTTTGGGGGCGGCGGGTGCGTGGTCTGCACCGGCCAGTTGGTGCTGGCCCGCTGTCGTGGTCGCGAGCCCCGCGCCCACGTGACATTCACGTGTCTGGCCCTTTCGCGAATGGGAGCGCCCCGGATGCCGTCTGCGGTGGTCTGCGCGCGATCCGGGGACGGGCTTGGTGGGGTCGCCGTCGCACAAAGAGGCCTCTTAGTACACAATGCCAGCCCACTGCGCGACGGCCGGGAAAGGGCTAGTTCTCTGAGCTTGGACGCTCCTTGGCGTCGCTCTTGGCCTGCGAGCGCTTGGTCTTCGCGACGGACCTCGACGAAGGCGAACCCGACTTGCCGCGCCAACTCGACCAGGATGCCGATGCCGATCAGGATGACGAAGACCGTGAAGATCTTGATCCCGTTGCTTTCGAGGGTCAGGTGAGGATCGGCGATGCTCGACGTGGTCAGGGTCGCGATCGCGAAGTAGAACCCATTGACGATCGACCACCCTTGACTCGCCGAGTACGTGATCGTCCCAATGATCACGAGTAGCGCGGCCGCGCCCAGGATCTGAACGAACCCCTCCTCACGGGCGGCGACCTTCAGGGCGCGCACAAAGCGGTGGAACATCAGGTACGCAGAGAGCACACTCTCCGTTTCGTGGACGTCCTGGCCACTCCTGCCGCCGCACAATGAGCCCACCGAGACTGGATCGCCCCGTGGACTAAGCCACAGCACTATGGCGCGCATTTGCACTATTTGCGGCGGCGGGTCAGACGTGGCGCTCCGCCTCATCCGACCCGCGCCTCTTCGCCGCGGTCTGGGCGCGCTGTCGCTCGCGGGCTACCTGTGGGCGCGCGCGGCGTACGAGCGGCGCTAGTAGGGCGTCTCGCCTGCCGCGAGCATCCCGACGTACTTCGCGATCCTGCGCTCGCGTGTCTCGGCCTTCTTGGCCGTCTGCACGCGGTGCAGGATCGCGTAGCGGTTCTGGCGGCTGAGTTCCGCGAACGCGTCGGTGAGGCCGGCCGCCTCGAGCGCCGCGGCGAGGTCCTCGGGCACTGCGGAGGTGGCCATGCCGTCGTACGCGGCCTCCCAGCGGCCGTCGGCCTTGGCCCGTTCGATCTCGGCCAGGCCGGCCGGCCGCATCCGGCCCGCGGCGATCAGCGCCTCGACCTTCTGGCGGTTGACCCTCGACCACGTGCTCTGCGGGCGCCGCGGCGTGAAGCGCTGCACGAACCAGTCGTCGTCGATGCGCTTCGAGCGCCCGTCGATCCAGCCGAAGCACAGCGCCACGTCGACGGCGCCGGCCCAGTCGAGCGACGCGACACCGGTGTGCTTCTTGGCCATCCGGACGAGCACCTCGTCGGCGTCGGCGCCGTTGGCCTCCAGCCAGGCCTCGAACTCGTCGGCGGTCGCGAAGAACTCCACGTCCATCCCACCGCGTTCAACGGCCAGGCGCTCGGTCCTGCCGTCAGCCGCCTTCCGCCCCCTGCTACCGACCGGCGACAACCTCGATCAACGGCAGCGCCAAGGTGCCCTCCACGAAATCCGCGTGAAGGTGGGAGCCGTGGCACTAAGGAGTGCGTTCGTACATAAGATCGGCGGCCTGCGGGCCCGTCACGAATCCGGCGAGCGTGGGATGCGAAGAATTTCCCCGGGCGGGATGCCGACCGCGAAGCCGAAAGCCTGCATGATGACCACAGCGATGGAGTACGCCACGTCTGTTCCTCCCGTCTCAGGAGGTCGGGTGCCGCTCCCTCTGCCTGCCATGGCCGCCGTGACCCAGTCGGTGTGCGACACATCCCGAGCCGAGTCGTCGGCGTTCATGAGCCTGAAGGTATCCCGGGCGGACCGTGTCGTCGATGGGGAACCTCACCAGGCAAGACGTCGTCTCGCCCCGCCGTCACAGTGGCGGTGTGCAACAGAAACGCTGTGCCGCCACACAGCGGCGGAGGCTGCAGCCATGGACGACCTAATGCGCTGAGGGTGCCGCTGTTGGTGGGCCTATCTCGGGAATGTCGTTCTCAGCGGCTATGACTTCGCGTGCCGCATCTTCATCAGAGGCGGCAACAAGCACCCGTATGCCCCTTAACTGCAGCGCCGGTTCCTGCCGTCCGGCATCGTCTGCCGCCACTGCTGCTCTCAGTCCGTGGATTCGCAGCAAGCCAACGATCAAATCCGCCTCGGTGCGGCTGCCAACAACCGCCACAGACACAGGTGCGCCTTCCCGGGTCGATTCGTCGGAGTTCATGAGCCTGAAGGTATCCCGGGTGGACAAGTGTCGTCGAGGGGGCGCTCCACTAAGCAAGACGCGGCTCCACCAAGCAAGACGCACCAGGGCATCGAGCCGTCGCACGAGGGATTGCGTTAGCACACAAGTCCACGGCCTTCCTATGGAATCCGGAGCCTCGTGGAGGTGCGGGACGAGTTGCGGAGGCTCACCCGTTTGGCTGTGCTCGGCATCGAGGAGCATCGGGCGGGACTCTTGCCACTCGTCTTGCCACTCGTCTCGGGCCGTCCGGGATGGTGGCTAGCCTCGGCTCAATGAATGACCTCGAATCGACGGGTTATGGCTAGCCGATGCTCTCGGAGTCGCCACCGCCGGCTGGCACCAAGCATGAGGACGCACGGGGTGACGGCATGATGTTGGAGTTGAAAGTCATCGCCGTGTGCCTGGTCGTCGTCGCCGTCGCGATGCTCTACGCGATCGGGGACTACGTCTGGCGGGAGAGGCGGCGGAAGAGTGTGTGGAGCCCCAACGAACGGCACCACCCGGCGTCGGATTCGACGAGACCCCCCTCGATGCGGGACCGCAATAACTGAATCAAGCGGTTTCCGTCCCCCGCACTTCTCGCATCATCGCCCGATTTCCCGGTGGGAGTTGCACACAACGTCGCCGGGTCGTCCAGATCGTGTCCGCCGACCGTGGCCACCCTCGACGAGGCAGGGATCTCTTGCGTCCGGGCAGACGCCGGATAGGGTCGGCGAAACGCCCAGCATGGAGGATCGCGCCATGAGCATCGTCGTCCGCTTCAACCCCCGGCGTCTGACCGCCGAGAAGTACGACGAGGCCATTCGCACCATTGAGGAGGCCGGTCTCGAGTTTCCTCCAGACGGGTGTGACTACCACGTCTGCTTCGGGTCCGACGGGAACCTCCGCGTCAGCGAGATCTGGGACTCGAAGGAGCAGTTCGACGCCTTTGAGGAGCGCCTGAGGCCCGTGTTAGCGGAAATCGGGATTGAATCTTCGGGCGCGCCGGAGATCTTCGAGGTCCACAACATCGAGAAGCGTTAGGCGCCGGCGCGTTTGGGAGTGAGCCGGTGCACGTCAGCTTGATTGCCCGAGTCCGAAGCGCAAGCGCCCCGATGTGGTGGGAGGAGACTTCCCCGGAAGCTAAGTTCCGTCGAGCGGAAGACCGGGAAGGGTTCTACCCGAAACGTCCGAAGCTCCTTATCGCCGGTCCCCCGGACAGGGGCGAGAGAGATCCGGGGAACCGGCCCCAGCCCCTCAGCGGGTTCTCCGTCGCCAGCCTCTCCACAGCGGCTCGCGCAGCAATGCGAGTAGAGGCTCGTCGCGGCCCCCTTTAGCCCCACGCGACGAGAGGGGGCTGTCCTCCGCTTGACGCAACGGTCCGACGTCATCGTGCTGACACCCTTCGAATGACCCCACGGAGGCGCCGCGTGCGGTCACCCCTCGGCGGCCCATTCCAGCTCGCAGGCCACTATCGGCTCAGGGAAGCCGCGCAGCTCGATCGCGGTGCGCGGGCCGAAGGTGAAGTTCTTGCCGATCGCCAGGTCGGCCACCGCGCCCGCGATCACGATCCGGGCCGGCTGAGCGTAGGCGCAGAGGCGCGCGGCAAGCTGGACCGCAGCGCCGAACAGATCGCTCCCCTCGGCGACCGGCTCGCCCGCGCTCAGCCCGATCCTCACCGCCAACCGCCCGCCGGGCTCGCTGTCGGCGTTGTGGCGGGCGAAACCGCGCTGGATCTCGACCGCCGCGCCAAGCGCGTCCTGGATCGAGGCGAACGACGCCATGATGCCGTCACCGGTGTGCTTGACCTCGCGCCCGCAGTGGCCCGAGAGAGCTTCGCGGATGATCACGTCGTGCATCCGCAGCAGCCGCATCGCTCCCTCGTCGCCGAGGCGCTGGGTCATGTCGGTCGAGCCTTCGAGATCGGTGAAGAGGATGCTTCGAAAGGCGCTCTCGGGAGCGCGCCCGGTCGCGGTCGGGTCGTCGAGGCGGCCGAGGAATCCCTGGGCCGCCTCGGGATCGACCGGGATGATTTCGTTGGCGATGAGGCCGTGGCCGTCGCGATGGACTGCCATGGCTGCCTCGGCGTTCGGCGCCTCGATCAGACAGAACGCCGCCTGGCGCTGGTAGTCGAACCAGTACGACATGTAGCGCACCCCGTAGCGGTCCTGAAGCCCGAGATCCTGGACGTGCGCGGCGGCGATGTCCTCGGCGCTCACGCCCGTGAGGTCGTGTCGGTCCATGAAGAACGCCATACGCCACAGTCTGCCCCATCGTGGCGTCTCTCGCATCGTGACTCGGGGGCGCCAGCTCCCGACCGCTGGTGGCCAGGACCTCCTTAAGGCACCGGCCTCCCCGTGTTTCGGGGTCCTTTCCGGTCGTCATTCACGATGCGGTACGAAGCTCGCCCTTGGGGCACGGTCAAATTGGTGGGGTCCGAGCCACTACGAGGTCCCCTAAATACATCTTCCCGAGAGGTCCCGGAGGACCCCGCGGGCGAGCGCCGGGTCCTCAGCGGCACCAACCCTAGGGCTTGATGATGCGGTGCACCGGAAACTCGTCAACCTCCAGCGGATTCGGCAAGCCGCGACTGCCGAGGGCCTGGAGAGCGGGTTGAAGCCTGCCGGCCACGAAGCGGTCGAAGAATTCATACGAGACCCAGACTTCCTGCACACCCCAGCCCCCGTAGATCGGGCCGCCGACATGGAAAATCAAACCCTCAGGGGGATTACCGGCGAACCCCATGTAGGCGTTGACCATCTCGTACTGGTCTTGGTTGCCGCCGCTGAACCTCAGTCGAATACCGACTGCCATCCTTGGTCTCCTCATCGCAAAGCGTTTAGGCAAGCCTGACGTGTCTGGCCTATCAGCGAATCGGGAGCGCCCCGGATCTCGGCCTGGGCGATCTACGCACAATCCGGAGGTGGGGCTTGGTGGGGTCGCCGATGCACTACGGGTCCCGGGCGGGTGTCAGGTGACGAGGAGGGC
>CAVPMA010000003.1:0-8363 GCA_963706315.1 uncultured Thermoleophilia bacterium
TCGGCGGGCACGTACGCGGCGGACCGGTCAGCGCGGCCGCGGGCCCGTCCGGGCCCGAACGCCGGCGCGGGGCACGCGCTCCGTCTTTACCGAAATCGAACCGTGCGTTTGCCCAAGGTGGCAACCCGCTAGCCCGCGCCTGTCGGAGGCCGCCCTAGCGTTCGGTCCGAGCAGAGCACCTGCCAGCTCACAAGGAGCGAACGAATGAAGTCGGCAACTCGAATGATCGCAACAGTTATCGCAGTCGGGCTCGTGGCGCCGCTGCCCGCAGCGCTCGCGAAGAACCCCCGGGACATTCGTGTCGCCGGCACATGCACCGGCGCCAGCACGGCCAAGGTCAAGCTGAGCCCCGACAACGGCCGCATCGAAGTTGAGTTCGAGGTCGATCAGAACCGCAACGGCGTCTTCTGGAAGTGGGGTCTGGCACGCAACGGTAGGACGATCGCCTCGGGGATCGCGGTCACCAAGGCCCCCAGCGGGTCGTTCACGGTGCGCCGCCTCATCTCCAACGCCTCCGGACCCGACCGGGTCACGTTCCGGGCGAGCCGGGCGAACGGCGAGGTGTGCACAGCCCGCGCGACGTTCTGACCCTATGACGTGTGGAGCGCGGAGCGCGACTGCTGGTGCGTCGCCAAGGTGCTGCGACCGGACCGGGTGGACGACCGCGCCGCGCGGCGGCGCCTCGTCGGGCGAGGGCCGGCCCCTTGCCGGCCTCGCCCATCCGCACCTCGTTCCCGCCTACGAGACGCGGGAAGGGCGTCACCCGATGGTTGTGCTCGAGACGCTCACCGGTGAGACGCTGGGGCACTTGGTCGACCGTGGCGAGCGTCGGCTCGCAACCGCGGAGCTCGGGCGCTCGGGGTGCAACTGTGCCCGGCGTTGGCGTACCTGCACCGCAACCGGGTGCCGCACCTGGATCTCACGCCGTCGAACGTGATCTGCCAGGCCGACCAGGCGAAGCTCATCGACCTCCGCATCGCGCGTCCCCCGGGCCGCTGCCGGGCGGGCGTCGGCACGCCGGCCTGCAAGGCGCCGGAGCAGGTGCGCGGAGGCGACCTCGCTGAGGCGACGGACGTCTGAGGCCTCGGCACCCCCTGCTCTACCGGTCGGCGACCCGTGTCGCGCCGTTCGGCGAGGACGGCGTGGGTAAGACCTGCCCGGTAGGGGCGTCCTCCGCCACAGAGCCAAAACGCGGCCTTCATTTCTCTCCATTCGCCCATCTCGTCCGACGTTCGGCCAGTCGATGCCAGTTGCATCCTGGACAGCGGGCGATGCCGATTCCGCAGCCCGCCGCGCAACCCTGACGGTACGCAGATCGTCGCCAAGGAGGTGACCAGATGGACCGGTTCACGACCACGCCCCCGCGAATCAGCGTGCAGGCGCAGCCCGCGCGGATGTGCATGCACTGCTGGGGGCAGCGTGCCATCTGGGAGCGCTCGGCCGTTGGAATGCTTCCCGTTCGATGCGAACGGTGCACGGGAAGCGGCCGCGAACCCCCCGGCCGCATGCGCTGACGCGCTGCGGCGTCGCGCGCCTGCTCCAGCGTCGCATGCCGCCATCGGGGGCGACGCCGATAGACTGACGTCGGTGCGCCGGGAAGTCTGGTCGGCACGGAATACCCATGGACGCATTCGCCGACTTCTTCCCCCAGCTGCTCGTCGCCGCCCTCCTGCTGGCCGGCGCGCTGGCGCTCGCGCCGCTCGCGGAGCGGATCGGGTTGCCGGGTCCGGCGGCGTTCCTCGCGGCGGGCATCGCCGTCGGGCTGCTTGGCATCGCGCCGTTCGGCGACGTGCGCGACCTCCCCTTCCAGGAGATCGGCGTCCTCGCGCTCTACGCGATCCTGTTCCAGGGCGGTCTCTCGACCGGCCTCCGCGCGTGGCGCGCTGACGCGCGGCCGATCGTGCTTCTGGGCCTTCCGGGCACCGCGGCGACCGCTGGCGCCATCGCGCTCGCCGGTCACCTCATCGGCCTGGACTGGTCCCTGGCGATCTTCGTCGGCGTGGCCCTGTCGCCCACCGACCCGGCGGCCGTGTACGCGACGCTCCGCTCGGGTGGCAGCGCGGCGAGCCGGCCCCGTACGGTGCTCGAGGGCGAGTCGGGCTTCAATGACCCGGTCGGGATCTCGTTCATGGTGGTCGCTCTCGCGGCCCTTGGAACCGAGGGCGCTTCGTTCGGCGACGGCGCGCTGCGGCTCATCGAGGAGCTCGGCATCGGGATCGTGGGGGGCATCGTCGGGGCGGCCATCCTGCTGGGGGTCCTCCGTGCGACCCCCCACCTCGAGGATGGCCTGCAAGGAATCGCGCTCCTGTTGGGCGCGATCGTCGTCGGGGCAGGGACCGCGTCACTCCACGGGAGCGGCTTCCTCGCGGTCTACATCACCGGCCTCGCGTTGTCGGACGCCTGGGCCGAGCAGGACGTTCGTCGGCACGCGGTCCCCGAGGCCCTGGCGGCCGTCTCGGAGCCGCTCCTGTTCGGATTGCTCGGAGCGGCGTTCGCGGGCGCGGTCGGGCTCGACCATCTATGGCAGGGCATCGTGCTGACGCTCGTCACCGTCTTCGTCGTGCGACCCCCGATCTCGTTCGCATGCCTCGCGGGTTGCGGGCTGACGCATGCCGAGAAGGTGCTCGTGTCCTGGGGAGGGTTGAAGGGGGCCGTCCCGCTGCTGCTCGCCGGCTACCCCGCACTCGAAGGGCTCGGCGAAGCGCGGGCGACCGAGTCGATCGTGCTCGTCGCGACCGCCGCGTCGATCGTGGTGCAGGGCACGACCCTGCGATACATCGCGGCGCGCGTCCCGGCCGCGGGGACGGTCCCGACGGATGCTGGTATCGTTCCCGGGCGCGCCAAAGCGGGCGGTTAGCTCAGCGGTAGAGCACCTGCCTTACAAGCAGGGGGCCGGCAGTTCAAATCTGTCACCGCCCATGCCATGTGCGCACCGAGGGGGCGTAGCTCAGCTTGGTTAGAGCACCGGACTGTCAATCCGGAGGCCGCGGGTTCGAGTCCCGTCGCTCCCGCCTCAGAAAGCCCCGTCGCGACGGGGCTCTCGCCGCTCCGGAGTCCCCCGCGAGGGGCCCGGGAAGGGTCCGTGAGCCGCTGCGAATGACGTTCCTGGCCGGCGTAGAGCCCGTTCGGGCAAGGAAGCGTCAACTTGAGTCACCGCCCGGGACCTTCGAGAACCTCACCGGCGCGCCCCGGCTCGCCGCAGGCCCCGACGCGCCCATAGAGTGAGGGCGTGCGTAGCCGCCTCCGCGAGCCCCGCCCCGGGCACCCCGGAGTGACCTCCGGGGCGGGACGTTGCGCCATGGAGAGCTGAGCGTGGCCGCTCTCCTTCATCGCATGGCACGATGGGTGGCGCACCACCCGATCCTGGCCCTGCTCATCTGGGCCGGTCTGATCGTATGCGTCGGGGGCCTCGTCACGGTGGTCGGGGCGAAGACGACCAACGACACGAGCCTGCCCGGAACTCAGAGCCAGGACGCCGCCGACGTCCTCGCCGCGGACTTCCCGCCCACACAGAACGGCACGAGCCCCGTCGTCTTCAAGGTCCCGTCCGGCACGGTGAACTCGTCGGCCAACAAGGCGGCGATCTCGGCCTCGGTCGCGGCCATCGCCAAGGTCGCGCACGTCACCTCGGCGCCGAGCCCCTACGGACAAAGCTCCTCGTTCCTGATCTCCAAGTCGAAAACGATCGCCTACACGCCAGTGCTCATGGACGTGAACGCGGCGGCGATCACGGCGCCCCAAGCAGAGGCGGTGCTCGACGCCGCCGAGCCCGCCCGCAAGGCCGGGATCGAGGTGGCGGCCGGCGGCACGGTCGGGTCGACGCTGTCGCACTCCGACACCGACTCCAGCACCGTCATCGGCCTGATCGCGGCCGTCATCATCCTCGGGGTCTCGTTCGGCAGCCTCGTCGCCATGTTCCTGCCCATTATCAGTGCGATCTCCGGCGTGATCATCGGCCTCGCCGTCGTCGGTCTGCTCGGGCACCTCGTATCGGTGCCGAGCATCGCCCCGACGCTCGCCATCATGATCGGGCTCGGCGTCGGCATCGACTACGCGCTCTTCGTGGTGTCGCGCCACCGCGAGCAACTCGCGGTGGGGATGGAACCGAAGGAGTCGGTGGCCCTCGCGGTGGGTACGGCCGGCACCGCGGTGGTGTTCGCGGGCGGCACCCTCGTGCTGGCGTTGCTGTCGCTCGGGGTGGCCGGCATCCCGCTCATCTCGTCACTGGGATACGGGTCGTCGCTTGCGGTGGTGACGGCCGTCCTCGCCGCCCTCGTGATGCTGCCGGCGGTCCTCTCCCTGCTGGGGCACCGCGTCAACTCACTGCCGATCTTCCACCACCGCACGGGGGCGGAGGCGGGCGGCGTTGGGGCGTGGGGCCGTTGGGGAGCCTTCGTGTCCCGTCATCCATGGTGGATGCTGCTCGCCGGGCTGCTCATCCTCATCCCCATGGCCATTCCCGTGGTTCGCATGAACCTGGGGCAGGAGGACGTGGGCGTGACCCCGCTCACCACGACGCAGCGCCAGGCCTACAACCTCATGAGCGAGGGCTTCGGGGTGGGGTTCAACGGCCCGCTGCTTGTTGCGGTGACGCTCGACCCGCCCGCCAAGGAGGACCCGACGGTCGCCCAGGAGGAGGCCGAGGCGAAAGCCCTGAAGGCGCAGCTCGAACAGGAGCAGGCGCAGGGGTTGGCCGAACAGGCCCGGCTCGAGGCCGAGGCCGTGAGCGCGCAGGCCGAGGCGACGCGCCTGAAGGCGCAGCGCCAGGAGCTCGACGGCGAGGCGCGCGGGCTCGCCGCGCAGCGCGACCAACTCCTGGCGGAGGCGCGCACCCTTCGCGCCCAGGCCGCGCGCAAGGCCAACGCGCGGGCCGCCGCGCTTCGCGCGCAGGCATCGGCCGCCGCGGCCCGAGCGGAGAATGCGAGGCAGAAGGCGGCTGCGCTCCGGACGGCCATCGCGACCGGGCAGGCCGACATCGCGGCCGTGCAGGCCCAGATCGCGGCGACCGTCGACCCCGCCGTCCTCGCGGTGCTCCAGGCCCGCAAGGCCGACCTCGAGGCGCGGGTGGACGCGCTGATCCAGCAGGCGGACATCCAGGAGACAGCGCAGGCCAAGGCCAAGGCCGAGGCGGCCTCGCTCAGGGCGCGGGCCTCTGCCGCCCTCGCCGCCGCCCGCAACCCGGCCCTGCACCCGCTGCTGGTGCAGGCCGAGGCGCTCGCCGCGCAGGCCCGCACGCTTGCACGCGAGCGCGAGGCCCTCATCCGTCGCCGCGACGCATTGATCCGCCAGGAGGCGGCCCTTGCCGCCCAGGTGGCGTCGCTCGAGCGGCAGAAGCAACAGCTCGAGGCTCTGCAGGCCGAGGCCCTCCAGCAGGAGGCCGAGGCGAACCAGCTGAAGGCCGACGTCACCGCGGCGCTGACGGCGGCGGGTGGGAATCCGCTCGGGACCGACCCGCGCCTCGTGACACTGCGGAACGCGCTGGGGGCGACCGAGGGCGTGAAGGGCGTCTCGCCGCCGTCGGTCAACAAGAGCGGGACCGCCGCTTACTACAACGCCATCCCCACGACGGCTCCGGCGGCGCCCGCGACGGCTGACCTGGTGCACCGCGTGCGCGATGACGTGGTGCCACAGGTGGAGCGCAAGACGAAGGGCCTGACGGCGGACATCGGGGGGACGACGGCGGGGAACATCGACCTCGCGACGGAGATCACCGACTCGCTGCCGCTGGTCATCGCGACCGTCGCCCTGCTCAACATGCTCATCCTCATGGTGGCGTTCCGATCGCTCCTCATTCCGATCCAGGCCGCGGTGGTGATCACGCTCGTGGCGCTGGCCGTCTTCGGGCTGCTCACCGTCATCTTCCAGGAGGGCTGGGGCTTCTCGGCGGTCGGCCTCGACTCGGCGAATGTCTGCTGCCATGTCGACGGCAGGCCAGCGGCTCCGATCGCCTCATACGTGCCGCTCATGATGTACGCGGCGCTCTTCGGCCTGGCGAACGACTACCAGGTGTTCCTGCTCTCCCGCGTGGATGCGGACGGCATCGCGGTGACACCGGCCCAGGCGGTGGCCGACGGCCTGCGGTCGGCGGGCAAGGTCATCGCCACGGCCGCAGTCATCATGCTGTCGGTTTTCGCGTCGTTCATCATCAGCGGCGACCCGGTCATCAAGCAGTTCGGCGTGGGCCTGTCGGTCGGCGTGCTGCTCGCGGGCGGCCTCACGCTCTTCCTCGTGCCGGCGATCCTCCGGCTCTTGGGCCGTCGCGTCCACTGGTTTCCCACGTGGCTCGGTCATGTCGTCCCGCATGTGGACATCGAGGGGAGGAAGCTCGCTGCGGCCACCTCCGATGTGGGGGATTCGACCTAGCTGCCCAGCTCCGACGTCGCGGTTCGCGGGATGACGCCACGCTGAGCTAATGGCGTGCGCGTCCGGGTGTCACCGCACGTGTTCACGGGCTCCCCGCAGGCACACCGAGGCCCATCCAACCCACGCGGTGCCCGCCGGCGTGACAGGGCCCGGCATCGCCCACCTTGGGGCGCCCCTCACCGGGGCATGCGCCGTCGGCACCGCCGTGCGCCACCGGGACGCCGCATCGCGCTACCGTAGATTCGGGAGGATCCTTGGGATCAGGTCTGGAATGAAGCGAAGATCATTCGGTCGCGACGCGGGGCTCTCCCTGCGCATGGCATTCACGACCTTCCTGCTCGGAGCGCTCTACGTCGCCTTCGCGGTCGTGCTGTTCTCGGTGCTCAACGTCGGGCTCGCGCCGATGCTCATCATCGTCTTCGGGCTCGCGTTGCTCCAGTACTTCACATCCGACAAGATCGCGCTCAGGGCGTCCGGCGCCAGGGTGGTGGAGCGCGACGAGGCGCCCGTGCTGCACGAGACGGTCGAGCGGCTCTGCGCGATGGCCGACTTGCCGAAGCCCCGCATCGCCGTCGTGCCGACCGACGTCCCGAATGCCTTCGCGACCGGGCGCAACCCAAAGCACGCTGCGGTCGCGGTCACCAGCGGCCTACTCGGGCGGCTCGAGCCGAAGGAGATCGAGGCCGTCCTCGCCCACGAGCTCTCGCACATCGCCAACCGGGACGTGCTCATCATGACGATGGCCAGCTTCTTCGCCATGGTGGCCGCGATGCTGACGCGCGTTGGGCTCTACAGCGGGATGTTCGGCGGAGGCTACGGGCGGCGGGGCGGCGACAGCCAGTTCCCGGTGTGGCTCTTCGTGCTGGTGGTGTCGATGGTCGTGTACGCCATCAGCTGGGTCCTGATCCGGACGCTCTCCCGATACCGCGAGTACGCGGCGGACCGTGGCTCGGCGCTGATCACGGGCGCCCCGGAACAGCTGATGAGCGCGCTGCAGAAGATCTCGAGCAGGATCGCTGCGATCCCGCGCGAGGACCTGCGGAAGGTGGCGGGGATGAATGCGTTCTTCATCATCCCGGCGAGCGTGAAGCAGTCGGCCGCCGAGCTCTTCATGGATCACCCGCCGCTCGAGAAGCGGCTCGCCCGGCTGGCTGCGATCTCCGCCGAGTTGGGCCGGCCGGTCGCCACGTGAGCCTCGGCGACATCCTGTTCGGGCGGAAGAAGCTGAAGGACGCCGCGGAGGAGCGGCTCTTCGCGATCTCCACGGCCCAGGTCACCCTCGAGGCCGAGCTCGGCCTTCGGCCGTCGGGCTCGGCGGGGGTGTGCTTCAAGCCGCTTTCGGCGGGCGAGTTCGCCCGGGCCGAGAGCGACCTGCGGCAGCTGCTCGACGTCGCCGCGAACGAAGCAGGCTCGAGCGTCGAGCGGAAGCTGGACGACTTCGGTTTCGCATGGCTCGTCGTGCGGAGCGCGGCGTTCGAGAGCCTCGTCGCGACGGTCCACCTCATCGCGTCTGAGTTGGAGCAGGGTGGCTTCGGCTCGCAGCTGCTCGCCGCCGTGTTCGGATTCGACGGTGGTGCTCATCCCGTCTACTGGATCTACGGGTTCAAGCGCGGCGCCTTCTGGCCGTTCGTCCCGACGGGGTCGGAGCAGGAACGCGACAACGCCGCCGAGCTCGAGCTGAAAGCGAAACTGGAGAAGGAGCTCCCGATCGAGCAGGATCTGAGCCGCTGGTTCGGGCTCTTCGGCGCGCCGCTCTAGGCGCTTCGCCCAGCCAAGCAGGCCCGAGTGAGGCCGTACGCGCGGGAACCCCTCCGCGTCGCCGTCGACCCGCTCTGACCTCGACCCGGGATGCCGATCTCGGGGGGGCCGCGGCAAGTCTGCCGCATCCGTTGACAAGATCGGGCGATCCCTCAGCCGAGCCGCTCGCGTCGACGACCGTGGCCAGAACACCCAGGTCCTGCCTGCAAACGCATCTGCAAACGAACGACGTCGGACACACC
>CAVPMA010000004.1:0-9697 GCA_963706315.1 uncultured Thermoleophilia bacterium
TGCGAGGAGCACTTGCGCCACCTCATCGAGTCCCTGTACCCGGACGCCCCGTCGAGACCTCCATCGCAGGACACGCGATCGGCAGCCGGCCCCGGAGAGGCGGCCCCGCCGGACGGTCCCCCAAGTACGTGAGCCCCTCGCCCGGAAGCGCCACCCGCAGCGTCAGGTCGGCCCCCGCCCCCTTGGTGCCGGCCGCGATCGCCTACACCCCGAGGGGTCAGGATTCGCCGAGATGAGCCGAGCCGCGGGCCACATCCAGCAGGAGGCGCTGTTCGGCGGCGGCGACCAGGCGTCGAGCGCGATCGACGGCGTCCATGTTCACGGAGATCGCGTCAATGCCCGCGCGCACCAGGATCTCCGCGTACTCCGGATGGACAGAGGGCGCTTGCCCGCAGATCGAGGTCTTGAGGCCGAGCGCGCGTGCCGCCGGGAGGAGCTCCTGGATATAGGCGACAACGGCCGGATCCCGCTCGTCGAAGACGTCGGCCAGTATCTCGGAGTCCCGATCGGCACCGAGCAAGAGTTGGGTCAGGTCGTTCGATCCGATCGAAATCCCGGCGACTCCGAGGGCGGCGTATCGCGCGAGGTTGAACAGCACGGACGGCACCTCGGCCATCACCCAAAGCTCGAAACCGGCTTGGTCGAGCAGGCCCGCCTCGTCGACCAGCTCTCGGCAGGTCGACAGCTCCCGCGCGGTGCGGACGAAGGGCAGCATGACGTGGAGGTTCGTGTGCCCCTCGTCCCATACGCGCCGGATCGCGTGGAGCTCAAGGCGAAGCAGATCGGGCTCGCGCGTGTAGCGCAACGCTCCCCGGTACCCGATCATCGGGTTGGCTTCTTGCGGCTCGAAGCGCTCGCCTCCTCGAAGCCCCCGGAACTCGTTCGTACGGAAGTCGATCGTCCGATATGTGATCGCCCGCGGGGCGAAACCGGCGGCGAACTCGGCGAGTGCCTGCGCCATGCGATCGGTCACCTCGGCGCCGCGACCCTCGGCGATCAGCTGGCGCGGATGCGCGCCCTGGAGGGCTTCGAGCAGCATCATCTCGGCGCGCAGGAGGCCGACACCGTCTACGTCCAGCGCCGCCGCCCGCTCGACCTGGGAGGGCTCCGACAGGTTCACCAGGATGAGCGTGCCCGTGGTCGGCGCGGCGGCCGCGGCGGCGGGCGGCGGTGCGGCCGGCTCCGGGCGTTCCGGGCGCGCGCCCTCGAGCACGAGGCCCCGGCCGGCGTCCACCGTGACGAGCTCCCCGGTGCGAAGCCGGCTCATCGCGTCGCCCGTGCCGACGATGCACGGGAGCCCGAGCTCGCGCGAGACGATCGCCGCGTGGCACGTCATCCCGCCCGTCTCGGTCACGATGGCGGCCGCGCGCCGCATCAGGGGGACCCAGTCGGGGGCGGTCATGTGTGTCACCAGCACGTCGCCGGCCGCCAGGTCCCTCGCCTCCTCCAGGGAGCGCAGGATCCGGACCGGCCCGCTCCCGACGCCCGGCGCGGCTCCGAGCCCCCGGACCAGCACCGAGACCTGCCCCTTCGGAGCCCCGGAGGACGCCGGGCCGCCGGTGGCGGTGACCGGCCGCGACTGCAGCATCCAGACCCGACCATCCGTGTCGATCGCCCATTCGGTGTCCTGCGGCGCGCGGTAGTGCTCCTCGATGCGCTTGCCAAGCGCGGCGATTGCCCGCGCCTCGTCGTCGGTCAGCGCGGGCCGCAGCGCCTCCTCGGGCCCGGGCTCGCGCCGTACGGTTCCCCCGCCGGGAGCGGGATCGATGACGAGCGTCTTGCGGCGAACCTCGCGGGCGATCGTCGTGAGGCTCACCTTGTCGATCACATAGCGATCCGGTGAGACCTGGCCGCTCACGACCGCCTCGCCAAGGCCGAACGATGCTTCGATGACGAGACGGTCGGTCGCACCCGTCGCCGGGTCGATCGTAAACATGACACCAGACCGGGTGGAGGCGATCTGGGCCTGGACGATCACCGCGATGTCCATGTCGGCCTGGCCGAAGCCCCGCTTCGCCCGGTAGTAGATCGTGCGTGCGCCGAACTGCGAGCCCCAGCAGCGGCGAACGGCATGCACCACCGCGTCGGCACCACGCACGTTGAGGAACGTCTCGTTCATGCCGGCGAAGGAGGCGGCCTCGGTGTCCTCAGCCGTCGCCGATGAGCGCACGGCCACCGGCACATCGTCCGCTCCGGCCGGGAACGCGGCATACGTGCGCCGGATCTCGTCTTCGACATGGGGCGGGATCGGCTCCGCCTCGACCATCGCGCGGACGTCGCGGGCTGCAGCGCCCAGGCCCTCGGAGTCGTCGACGTTCACCAACGCCAGCCGCTCCGCCATCCGCTCGCGCAGGCCGCCGGCCCGGCAGAACGCCGCGTAGACGGGCGCGCCGACGACGAATCCGGGTGGCACCGGCAGTCCCGCGCGCGCGAGCTCACCGAGGTTGGCGCCCTTGCCGCCTGCCCAGGCGACGTCCGACCTGCCCAGCTCCTCGAAGGGTCGAACGACAGGGCTCGACGTGGACGCCGTGCTCATGGCGTCCCTCCCAGGACGACGATCGTCGCCTCCGCATCACGCCGGTCTCCGCGCTCGCGGACAGGCGCCACGGGCTCGAGGCGGCAGGAGGCCACGTGCATTGTGACCGGCGGCCGCAGAGGCGGCGCGGCGCATCCGCGGCCGGTACGTTCCATCGACCCTCCACTCGATCGGGGCTGTGCACCCGCTGCTGGGGTGAGCTCTGTGAGGCTAGATGGCCTGAGATCGCGGAGAATCAGCACTCCCACGGATCCAGCGCGCGGGTTTCCCCGACCGCAGCGAGGCGGCCGGACGCGCCCCGGCCCGTCTCGACCGTCGCCTCCATGACGAGGAACGAGCCCCCTCCCCGCGAGACCGTTTGGCCATCTCTTCGGCGTCAACTGGTCTGCCTCATCCGCCCGTAGCCCAGCTCAGACGAGGTTGATGTCGTCCAGTCGTCGCTCGTTTGCACACACGTCTGCGGTGACGCGCCGGAGAGAGCGCACCCCTGCGTTGGCGGATGAGAGGTGGCTGCGCAACACTTGCTCGGCTACCAGCGCGATCGGCCACCGGGGCGGTGCCTCCGCTCCGAGGCCTCCCTCCCGAGGCGAAGACGTCTGTTGACAGGGAGCGACGGAGGAGGTCCTGGGAGAAGCTCCCCGGGCCGACGGCGTAGCTCGACTACTCGCAGCGCACATGGGCCCACATGGCAATCGCGGCATTCTTCCGAGTCGGGATCCGCAGTCGCCCCGATGCCACTCGCACGCGACGGAGCCGAAGCTGAGCCATCCATTCACAGCTGCTTGCGCGGGCGAGGAGGACACGGTGGAGAAGCGAGTCCACGGCCACGAGGGCGACAGGCTCATCGTCACAGGCCACCGTGTCGGTGAGGAGGCGCGCACCGGAATCGTGCTCGAGGTGCTGGGCGAGGGCGACCACGTTCACTACCGGGTCCGCTGGCACGACGACGGCCACGAGTCGATCTTCATTCCGAGCAGCGACGCGACCTTCGCGCCGGCGCACCGCCGACGGTAGACGAGCCGGTGAGATCTGGCCTTTTCATCAGGGTCAACCCCGACGGAGCCCCTTCGTGAACGAGGCTGACCAACCCGCCCCTGAGACCCCAACCCGCACCGCCAGCGATCCGGGGCCGCGGCCCGGAATCGCGATGCCCGGCAAGTACTTGAGCCTAACGACCTACCGGCGCGACGGGTCGCCTGTGGCGACCCCCGTGTGGTTCGTCGAGGACCACGGGCGCCTACTGGTTAACACCGGCGCCGACTCCTACAAGGCACGGAGGATTCGGCGGAACCCGACGGTGGCGGTGGCGCCGTGCACCGCACGAGGGGCGCTGTGCGGCGAGCCGATCCCCGCGCGGGCGGAGTTCCTCCCCGAGTCCGAGCACTCGCGGGTCGACGAGCTGATGGCCCGCAAGTACCGGGTCGACCGAGCGCTGATCCTCCCGATCTACCGCCTGGTGATGAGGATCGGCGGCCGGCAGGGCACCCATCAGGGCGCCGGCGCGTACCTGGCGATCGCACCCACCGAGGCCTCCTCGAACGCCGATTAGCCTCCGTCGCCGAAGGCGTCACAAACGTCCTGGGCGGCAGAGCGAAAACCCTTGATTACCAGGGATTTCACCACTGATGGAGGATACCGGGATCCAAGATGGGGAACCCGGTCCCTGAGCGAAATCCCTGCAAATCAGGGTGTCAGTGAGTGCGAGGAGTGCGCCGAATGCTGCTGCGGTGATGCCTCCGTGATGCCTTGAAGATCGGGACCCGTCTCGTGAGTGAGAGAGCCCTGTAAGGCGAGCACTTCGGGAATACAAGTAATGCAGCGACTGTTGAGTGCGGTGATGCACGGGTGATTTACGGACAGCGGGACCACTTCTTCTCGTGCCATCGTGGGGACGGCTCGGCTAGCCTGGGAGCGTGGCCGGGCTAATCGCGCTGACGGGTGCCACGGGCTACGTCGGCGGCCGTCTCCTGCACGCCCTCGAGGCCCGCGGGGCCCACGTTCGCTGCCTCTCGCGCCGACCGGAGGAGCTCGCGGCGCGCGTCGGGCCTGGTACCGAGATCGTGTTCGGTGACGTGTCGAACCCGACGACGCTGAGCCCGGCGCTTGAGGGGGTTGAGACGGCCTACTACCTCGTCCACTCGATGGGGTCCGGCGGCTCGTTCGCCGAGGTCGATCGCACCGCGGCTGCGGCGTTCGGACACGCTGCACGCGCCGGCGACGTTCGCAGGATCGTCTACCTCGGTGGCCTCGGCGAGGGCGACCTCTCCGAGCACCTCGCCTCGCGGCAAGAGGTCGGCCGCATCCTGCGCGAGTCGGGCGTGCCGACGATCGAGTTCCGCGCCTCGATCGTGATCGGCCCGGGGAGCGCGTCGTTCGAGATGCTCCGCGCGCTCGTCGAGCGGCTACCGGTGATGGTCACGCCGCGCTGGGTGGGCACCCGCACGCAGCCGATCGGGATCGAGGACGTGCTCGCCTACCTCCTCGCGGCCCTCGACTACGAGCCGAACGACGGCGAGGTGTTCGAGATCGGCGGCGCTGATGTCTGCTCGTACCTCGACCTGATGCATGAGTACGCCAGCCGCCGTGGCCTCCGAAGGCACATGGTCCCCGTGCCGGTGCTGACGCCTCGCCTCTCGAGCCTCTGGCTCCGTCTCGTCACCCCGGTGTACGCCGACATCGGACGTGAGCTCGTCGACAGCCTGCGCAACGAGACCGTTGTCAACGACCCGCGGGCACTCGAGGTCTTCCCCGTGAGCCCGCGGACCTCGGCCGAGGCGGTCGCCCGCGCACTTGCCGACGAGGACAATGAGATCGCGGAGACCCGCTGGTCGCACGAGGCGCTCACCCAGAGCCGAGGCTACGGCGGTGCCCGTTACGGCTCGCGGCTGGTCGACTCGCACGACGTCACGGTGCCACGCCCGCCGGCCGTGGCGTTTGCGCCGATCCAGAGCATCGGCGGCGACACCGGTTGGTACGTCGACAACGAGCTGTGGGAGATACGTGGCGCGCTCGACGCGCTCGTGGGCGGACCCGGCCTGCGGCGCGGCCGCCGCGACCCCATCGACATCCGCGTCGGCGACGCGATCGACTTCTGGCGCGTTGAGGCCTTCGAGCAGGACCGGCTGCTTCGCCTCGCAGCGGAGATGAAGCTGCCCGGCCGCGCGTGGCTCCAGTTCGAGGTGGAGCCCGACAGCAAGGGCGGATCCACGATCCGTCAGACGATCATCTTCGACCCGGCGGGTGTCACCGGACTCGCATACTGGTACTCGCTCTGGCCGATTCACGGCCACATCTTCGGCGCCATGCTCCAACGGATCGCGGCCGCGTCGACCGCCACCTGACCCCGCCCCGGCACAGCCCGTGAGCCCGCAGAGGGCCTGGATTGTCCGCATGAAGGGCACCGCGGACCCGAACCCGTGGTGACGCATCCCCACCTTCGTCGTGTCGCCGGCGGAGCGGACGCTCCACCTGCCGGACGTCGACGAGGTCGCCGAGCGTGCCGTCGACAGCGCGTGGGCCGCCCGCTCGTGCCGAATCAGTGCTCGAATGACACGTCGCGCACGCGCGGGTCGCGGATGGCCGCCACGATGTGCGGCAACGTCGTCGGGATCGCGGCCCGCGCAGGAAGCGACGGGGCGGTTCCGGCGATCGGCCGCTCAGCGAGGCCGGTTTCGGTGTGCGGCGGCCGGACGTCGATCAGACGGATCCCCGATCGGCGGAGCTCACGCGCGGCCGCGGCGTCGAACGCCGTCACCGCGGACTTTCGGCCGATCGGGTCGCACCCGACCTGATCGTGATTGCGTCGATGCAGCCCGAGCTGCCCGACCCGGCGTGGGGCGAGCTCATCTCCCTGGCGAAGCTTCATCGCGTCGCGATCGCCGGCCCCGGTGCGACAACCGCGCTCGCGCAGGACACCGGCACGTGGCTGTTGAAGGATCCCCGGTCGACGGTGCGACGGCGGTTGCGGGCGCGGACGAAGCCCCGCGACCCCGGTGTGAGTGTTCGACTTCGCGATCGTCCCTTCTTGATCTGGCTCCCTGAGATGAACGCCGCCGCCGGCGCGATGCAGCTGGTGCGGATCAGGTGCCATCCCGGCCCGACGCAAACCCACGAGCAAGTCCGCTCAGCCATGCGGGGACTCGCTGTAAGCGGGGCCGGCCACGGCGTCGGTCACGCGGCCGTCGACGATCCTCACGACCCGATCGGCGTAGTGGGTGATCCGGTCGTCGTGGGTAACGATGATGGCCGCGGTGCCGCGGGACTTCATCTCGTGACGGATCAGCTTCACCACCTGGTCGCCCAGTTCGGTGTCCAGCGCCGAGGTGGGCTCGTCGAACAGCACCAGGTCGGGTTCGTTCATCAGCGCCCGCCCGATGGCGACCCGCTGCCGCTGCCCTCCGGACAACTGCGCCGGCAGGTTGCCGGCGCGGTCGGTTAGGTCGAGTTCCTCAAGGAGCTGGTCCGCCCGGGCCTTGGCCTTGCCCCCCGTGCGCGGACCGATCTCGTCGACGACCAACAGGTTTTCCCTGGCCGTCAGGAACGGAATCAGATTCACCGTCTGGAACACGAAGCCGACGGACTCCCGCCGGAACTCGGTGAGCCGCTTGGCGCTGTACCCGGAGATGTCCTCCCCGGCCACGACCACGGCGCCGTCGGTCGGCGCCAGGAGGGCGCCGGCGATCGAGCAGAGGGTCGTCTTCCCCGAGCCGGACGGCCCGACCAGGGCCACGATCTCGTCGGACCCCACTGTCAGGTCGACCCCGTCGAGGGCCACGACCACTTCGTCGCCGACCTGGTAGATCTTGCGAACGCCCTCCATCCGCAGTGCGTCCTCGGTTCGGGCGGGGGTCATGAGCGGCTCCAGGGGGGTGGCGGAACGGGAAGGGGCACGCGGTGCAGGGCGGGGCGGCGCCTCACTGGTCAGCCCCGATCGCTGACGCGGGATCCACCTTCAGGACTCGACGCAGCGAGAACACGCACCCAACGATCGCCGCGACGACGAGATAGGCGACGCTGCTGAGCAGTCGTGTGGGGGTGGCTACGAACGGGATCGAACCGGCGGGGATCGCGATATCGAGCGCAAGGGACGCCGCGATCCCTATGGCCGAGGCGACGAGCGTCACCACCAGCGCCTGCAGCAGGACGCCGGCGAACAGCGTGCCGGAGCTTGCCCCGACCGCCTTCAGCACGCCGTAGAGGCCGATGCGCTCGACGGTGATGAGGGCGAAGAACAGCGCCACCACGACCACGGCGATTACGACCGTGACGCCGATGATCTGGTTGAAGACGCTCTGCTGCTGGGACACGCCCGGGAGCGCGTCGATGGCCTGCCCGATGGTCAGCGTCGAGGTCGCACCGGCGGTGGCCCGGTCGATCGCGTCGGCCTGGGAACTCGGGTCCGCCCCACCGTCCACGACGAGTGCCTGGACGACTCCGTCGCCCACGCGTGCTCCCGGCCGGTTCTTGGCCAGAACGGAGCGCCACGTCTCGAGCGAGCCCCACAGGGTGCCCTGCCCCGAGTAGCGGCTGTCGTCGAGGAATCCGATCACCTCGACGGGGGTCTGGGCGGGACCGAGCCGGATGGCACTGCCCTCGGTGACTCCCTCCGACCGCAGCGAGCTGTCGGCATAGACCTGACCGGGACCGGGCGGCTCGTCGGGCAGCCCCTGCGGCGGAAGTTCGTAGCCGAAGAGCACAACCGGCACGAGGTCCCGCGGGCCGTGACCCTCGATGCGGGCGCCGAGCTGGACGCTTCCGAGACCCGCCACCTGGCCGGGCCCCGCGGTCTGCTCCACGACCCGCCGGACCTCCGGTGTGATGCGGCTGCGGACCAGGGAGTCCTGCGAGGTGGACGAGTACACGATTAGCTCGCCCTGCTGGGCGCGCAGCGCACCGGTGCTCCCAGCGGTCAGCCCGTCGAGCAGGCCGCCGAGGAACATGAGCAGCAACGCGATCAGGGTGAGGATCGTCGTGGCGACGACGAACCGTCCGGGCCGGCGCCGGAGTTCCCGGAGGGCGAGCTTCACCGCGCACCGCCCCCGGTGGTGGCTTCGACGGGGTCGATGGCCAGCACGCGGCGTGCCGCCGCGACCGCGCTCACGAGTCCAAGCACGAGCAGCAGCGCGGCCCAGAGCACCACGGCACCCGGATCGAAGCGCAGCTCCAGGTTGCCGAGCTTTGCCTGCGACAGGGGCGCGTACAGCAGGGTGCCGACCACGATGCCCCCTCCGATGACGATCACAACCTGCACCAGCAGGGACCGGACCAGCACGGCTGCGGGCGCGCCGATGGCGCGCAGAAGCGTCAGGGCCCGTGCCTTCTGGAAGGTGATGATCAGGAAGAACAGCCCGGTCACCAGGGGCACGACGAGCACGAACAGCAGGAAGATCACGTTGAACGACCGCCGGACCTCGGCCACCCCGGGCGCCTCGGCGGCGGCCTGCTGGCGGGTCAGGGCGTCGGCCTGGGCGGAGGCGTCGTTGATCCGCGCGGCGAGCTCCTCAGCCGTGACGCCGTCGGCCGGACGGACGCCGATGACGCTCGGCAGGACCGTCGTGGCGTCGGGGTTCGCCGCCCGGGCGGCCGCCACGTAGTCGTCCCAGGCCACGAACAGCGTCGGCGTCACCTGGATCTGCGCGTCGTCGGCCAGGCCGACGACCCGCAGCTCGGGACCGCCGTCGGCCCCGCGACCCGGCACCCGGTCGCCCAGCGCGAAGTCGGTCGACGCTCCCCACCGCCTCGCCGCCGGCACTCGGCATCCGCCCGGCGCTCAGCTCGGTCGGGCCCGCCGAGGCCGGGCTTCTCGTAGCCGATCATCGCGGCGTCGGACTGGTCGTCGCCGTCGACGGCGACCGTGAACGTCCCCTGGCCGATGCGCCCGGCGTCGGCCACGCCCGGGACCCCGGCGATCGCGTCCTCGAGGGCGGGTGATCGACGCTGCCCTGCAGCGTGCGCTGGCCGTCGACGGAGTAGACCAGCACGGGCGCCGACTGGCGCTCGATCGCGCCGACGAACGAGGTGAGCAGGCCGTTCTGCAGCGCCTGCTGGGTGAGGATCAGGAACACCAGCAGCCCGATCGCCGCCATGAGCAGCCCGAAGCGGGCCTTGGCGCGTCGCATCTCTCGAGGGCGAGGAACACGGGGCGCGCTCGGCCGCCAGTCT
>CAVPMA010000005.1:0-339766 GCA_963706315.1 uncultured Thermoleophilia bacterium
CTTCCCGGCGCGCAACCGGATCGTCGCGGGGATGGCCGACGCCGTCGTCGTCGTCGAGGCGGGCGCGCGATCCGGCGCGCTTATCACCACCGACTTCGCCCTCGACCAGGGCCGTCCGGTCCTCGCCGTGCCGGGGCCGCCGGGTGCGGCCGCCTCGGTGGGCTGCAACGCGCTCCTTCGCTCGGGCGCCGCCATGTGCGAACAGGCAGAGGATGTCGTCGCGGAGCTTCCCACCGCATCGTGGACCCCCGCGCCGTCCACCGCCCCGAGCATGCCCGACGGACTCGACGGGGCGATCTACGAGATCCTCAGCCGCGAGCCGCTGAGGATGGAGGAACTCGCCGCTCGCGCGGGGACCGACCCGGCCTCGGTCGCGGGCGCGCTGGCACGCCTCGAGATCCTCGGCCTCGTCCTTCGCGGCCAGGGACAGCGGTTCTGGGCGTCTCCGCTACGAGGAGCGGCGTGACGAGGCGGTCGTACGTCGTGACTGGCGGCGTCCCGACCGGTAGCGCTTGAGCATGGTCTCCGCGAGCCCCGCCACCGTCCGGCGCAGCGCGACCGGCTCGAACAGCACGGCCTCGCCCTGATGCTTCACGAGCTCTTTCACCAGCCACTCCTCGCTGGCGTACGGGATCTCGATGAGAACGGAGCCGTCGCTGTGGCGCTCGCTGGACGGGTGCTCCTCCTCGAGCCACCGCGCGATCTGCGGGCTGCACCACACCGATGCGCTCTGGGCGAGCGTCCCGCCCGGCGTCGGGCGGTCGCCCCACGGCAGGTACGGACCGGCCGTCATCCCGTTCCGGCGGGAGAAGCGCTTCTTGGTGACCCGTGCGCTGCGGATACGGTCCAGGCGGAACGTCCGCTGCTCCTCGGCGCGGCGGCACCAGCCGACCACGTACCAGGCGTCACGCGCGTTGACGAGCAGGTGCGGCTCGATGGATCGACTGGTGATCGTTCCCCGCGCCTCGGTCCAGTACTCGATGTCGACGACGCGGTCCTCCCGGATCGCGGCGGTGATCGCCGCGGCGACGGCGCTGTTCGCCGTCTGCACGCGGCCCAGCTCGATCGGCGGCAGGCGATCCTCGCCGATCGCCAGCTCGATCTTGGCCCGGGCCGAGGCCAGCGGGTCGTCATCGCCGATCGGGAGCCGGTCGCCGATGAACTCGAGCGCCCAGAGGAGCGCCTTCGCCTCGAGCGGCGACAGGCGCGCGGGTCGCGCGAACTGCTCTCCGTAGGTCTCCTTCTGGACGACGACGGCATCATCCACGACCTGGGCGAACAGCGCGTAGCAGCCGCCGCCGAAGTTGATGAGGTTCAGCAGGCTGATGTCGTCCTCGAGCTCGCGCTGCGAGAGGTTGAGGCCGGTGCGCAGTTCGGCGGTGGGAACCTGGCCGTCGCGCGAACGCCCGCAGGCGGCCAGCAGGCGGGTCATGAGGGCGAGCAGGCGCGTGAATCGCTCCGCGGCGACCACCCGGTCGGGGCCGTGCACCGGCCCGGACGGGCCGGCGGGCCGCTGCTCCGTCACGGAAACCGAGATCGTGTCGGTTGTCTCCGTCGGTCCGTCGGCGGTGTGCCGGTCGCGAACGACCTCGAGCGCATGGATGGCGGCGGCACGCAGCTCCGGCGGCGCGACGATCTCGGCCTCGGCGCCCAGGCCAAGGATCCAGGTGACGAGCTCCCGCTGCGAGCCGAACCCGGTGGTGAACGTGCCGCTGCCGTCGGCGTTCGACTCGAAGTCCCCGAACTGTCCGAACATCTGCTCCACCCACCACGCGATCGTCGGGGTGAGGGAGATGGTCGCGGTCTCGGTGAGGTCGGCGAGCTGCCAGGGCGCCCGGTCCCGGTAGGGCGAGAGGTCGAAGTCGCGGGGAGGGGGGAAGTCGTGCTCGGCGCGCGACTTGAAGGTGATGCGCCCCTCGATCCGGGAGAGGCGGAAGATCCGCGTCGCCTGGCGCTCGTGCGAGAACCCGACGACGTACCAGTTGCCGGCGGCGTACAGCAGGCTGTACGGGTCGACCTCGCGCTGCGCGCGTTCGTCGCGTCCGATGGAGTAATACGAGAACCGGATCGTCTTGCGCCGGCCGATCGCCGACTCGATCTTCGTGAGGTGGGCCGCGACCTCCGCGGAGTACCCCGGCCCGAGCAGGTTCACTGCAACGGTCCGCGCGGCGTGATCGTCGAGCGGGCTGGGGCGGCCGAGGGTCAGGTGCTGCAACGCCAGGCGCAGCGGCTCGGCGTACGCGAACTGCCCCTCGAGGAGGTACAGGCAGGTCTGGAGCGCCGACAGCTCCGCCTCGTCGAAATCGATCGCAGGGAGGTAGTAGCTCTCGGGCGGGAGCGCGTACAGATCACCCTGGAACGGATCGTCGCCCGGGCGCTCGACGGTGAGCGAGAAGCCCATCGCCTCGAGTTCGCTGCGGTCGGAGTAGAACCGGCGCAGGAACGCCTGCTCGCTCATGCCGCCATATCCCTCCACGTTCTCGTGGATCTCGTCGGCCGTGACCGGCCGATGCTGGGACATGAGGAAGGCGACGAGCGAGAGCTGACGAACCAGCTTGTCGTCGTCTCTCATCGCCACGGGCGCGTCGGGGCGAAGGGGGTCACTGCGAGGCGATGATAACCGAGGAAATCGGCCGTCCGAGGGCTCCCGGCGGCGTTCGCGGGTGCGGTGGAGGGCGCAGTGCCCGCATCGTGCGGAAATCTGTGCGCAGGGCCTGCGGGTGGGCGCTCGTGACGATCGGGCTGTGCCTCACAACGGGGTGCGGCCCCGCCACGACCGCTGATCCGACCGGGGTCGTCAGCGCCGTGGTCGACGGCGACACCATCGTCGTGACGGGCGTCGGCACGGTCCGATACGTGGGGATCGACACACCGGAGCTCCACCATCCGACAAAGCCGCTCCAACGGTTGGCACGGCGCGCACGCGAGGAGAACCGCCGGCTCGTCCTCGGCCGCCGGGTCCGCATCGTGCGCGACCGCGAGACCCGGGACCGGTACGGACGGCTCCTCGGTTACGTCTACGTGGACGACGTCATGGTGAACGCGGTCCTTGTCCGCCGAGGGTTGGCGCGGACGCTCCCGATCGCTCCCAACACGACCCATGCGGCGATGTTCGCGACATTGGAGCGAGCGGCGCGTCAGGCGCGGATCGGCCTCTGGGGATCGAGCGAGGGCGGCCCCCCGTGGGGTGTGCCGTGATCATCGGGCCCCGGCGCCGCCAGCCATCTGCGCGCCGTCGCGAGCTCCACCGGCACCAGCACGGCGGGGGCGAGGGCGATCCACGCGATCTGCGGCGCGAGCAGGATCGAGGTGAGGAGCGCCCCCAGGATCCCTGCGCAGATGACGAGGGCCTCGACGCGCGTCACGGAGGCCGGCTCGTCGACCCGCACCTTGGCATGGACCGCGGCTCCCGTCACGGCCCCCACGGCGAGCGGAATGACACGGGCGTCCACGACGAACACCGCGGCGATCGCAAGCCCGGCTGCGAGCGCCGACCAGGCGACGCCGTACCGGCGACCGCTCCGGCCGAGCGCGACGACGGAGGTTCGCTTCGGAGGATGCGCACGGCCGTCCGGACCGCGGTCGAGGTAGTGATGCAGCATCAGCATCCCGACGCAGAGCGCCGCGTGTGCCGAGCCCAACAGGACCGCGTCTCCGGAGACGCTGCCCCGCTGGAGGGCGTACGCGCCGACGGTGCACGTGAGCACGCAGCCGAATGCCACGCACTCGCCTGCGAACGGCACGTACGCTGCCGCCACGGGCGGCAGCGTGTACGCGACGGCGCCGATCACGCCGATGGCACCGAACCCCAGCAGCCACCAGCCCTGGACCGCCGCCGCGATCACGCCGAGAACGACGGCGAGGAGGCCGGCGCCGACCCCCATCCAACGCAGCTCCCGCTCGGTGAGCAGGCCGGCCGGCATGACCTTGCTGCCTCCGGAGAGGATCCGAGGCGCGGGGTCGCGATCGGTCCCGGAGCGCCAGTCCGTGACGTCGTTCACGGCGTGGGCCACGGCGCCCTGCAGCAGCAAGCCGATGAGGAGCGCGACGACGAACCACCCGGGCGCCGCCGGACCCTGGTCCCACGCGAGTGCCGTGCCGAGGCAAATGGCCGAGAACGACCACAGGAGCACCGGGATGACCCGCAGCTCGAGATAGCCGCCGATCAGGCGTCGCCGCCACGTCGGCAGGGCGGCCGGGCGGGAGCCGCGTCGGGCGCCTGGTCCGCTCACGGGTCTCCTGTGGCAACATCCGCGGCATGAGCGTCCGAGAGCACACCTATCCCGTGCCGTCCGAGGCCGAGCTCGCCCAGATGGTCGGCGCAGCCACTCCTCACTTCGCCCTGCAGGTACGCGACCGGGTGGTGTCGCTGGCCAGGTCCCTCCCGGCCGACCACCCGCGTCAGGCCGAGCTCACCGTCCATATCGCGCGTCTCGAGGCGCTGGCCGTCGGCGGTGAGGCGGGGGAGGCCGGCCAGGCGGAGCTTCCGGCGCGTCCGTCGTTGGAGATCCCCTCATCCGGCCACGCCTGACCCGAGGGCCTGCCGAACGATCGCGGCGAAGACCCGCAGGATCCGCGCCGTCGCGCCCCAGACGTCCTCGCCGTCGAGTGGGTAGCGCAGCGACCTGATGTCCGGCGAAGCCGGGAGGCGAGTGTCCGCTTCGAGCAGCACGACGATCGGCACCTCCAGCACGCGAGCGATCTCGTGCTCACTCGGCACCGGGCGGAGCGGTCGCTCCGAGACCCCGACGAACGGGCTGATCACGAAGCCGCTGACCGTGGTGGGCACGTCCGGGAGTCTGCCGACGATCCGCACCGACTCCGGCGCGACGCCGAGCTCCTCGTGGGTCTCCCGCAGCGCCGTCGTCGCGAGGTCACCGTCGTCGGGGTCGGGGCGACCCCCGGGCAGCGACACCTGGCCGGGGTGGTGTTCGAGCGTGTCCGTGCGCTTCGTGAGCACAAGATGGGGCGCGCCGCCACGGTCGTAGAGCAGCACGAGCACCGCCGACTCCCGTCCGGGTGCGAGCGCCGCGGCGTACGGGATCCCCTCGAGCACCGCGCCGATGCCGTCCGCGAGTCGCGTGGCGTTGGGCAGTTGCGGCTGGGCCACGTCGGTGGCGACGTCCATGCTGGAGAGTGTAGTGGCGAACCGGCCCAGCGCTCCGAGCACCCTCACGCGCGTCTCATGGCGCAGATGGGATGGACAGACGGAGGCCTGACCTCTACGCTCTCGGCGCGATGTCGCCCCCGTCGATGACCGACCTCGTCACCGAGCTCGAGGGCGCCGCCCTTGGCGCGGCGGCCGTCGTCGGCCGCGAACCGATCGGCGTCCGCGCCGTGGAGCCGTCGGCCGGCGAGCGGTGGTACCTCTGCGCGTTCGAGGGGCCGGGGTTCCTCTGTCTCGACCGGGACCACAATCCCGAGCACACGAGGCGCCACGCGCAGCACGCCGCCGGATGCGCCCTCCTCGTGGAGCATGCCGAGTCGCTCCTCGACCCGGCTGAGCTCGATCTGACCGCGGGCGTCGCCGGACGGGTGGGCGCCGTGCTCGACGACGACGCGGTCGTGGAGGCGCTCGGCACCCTCGAGGCCGACGTCGCCTCGCTGTCCGCCTGGCGCAGCCAACCGGAGCGGGCCATCGCGTCGCTCCCCGCCCTCGAGACGGCCATCGCGCTCCACGACACGGCCCGAGCCGACTTCGAGCGGTTCATCGAGGCGAGTGAGCCGCTCGTCGAAATCCAGGACACGTTGCCGGCGGAGGTCGTCGACGGGCTGCGCGACCTGGAAGAGGCGGCTGACCGCGCCGGTCTCGCACGCCCGCTCGCGCTCGCGGTCTCGGAGGCGATCGCGGTGATCGACGCCGGCACCCAGGAGATCCTGGATCTCCATCTCACGCCGCTCGACGGCGACGCCTCCGAGTAGCCGACCGGCCTGGCCGGGCTCGCGACGCTAGCGCCGCCGGCGAATGGAGAGCACCACGATCAGCGCGACGATGAGCGCGATGACCACCAGCGGAGCGATGGTCCGGGGCCCGATCGCAGCGACGATCATGAGTGGTGCACTAGTCCGTCGGGCCCTCCGCGAGGAACTCCAGCAGGTCCTCGACGGTGAACCGTCCGCTCTGCATGGACGCGACGAGCCCGTAGACGGTCGCTGTGTGCGGGCGCTCCAGCACATACGCGCGCATCGCTTCGTTCGCCGTGGCCTCCAGCTCCTCGACCTTGGCAGTCCCCGCCTCGCTCGCCCGGATCCCCGCGGCGCCGGCCTCGACGAGGCCGTCCTCGGCGAGCCGTCCCGCCAGCTCCGCGACCTCCCCGGGATCGGCGCCGAGCTCCTCGGCCAGTCCGGTGATCGCGGTCGGGGCACCGGACTTGGCAAGTTGGCGAAGCACCAGGTAGGTCCCGGATGAGAGCCCCGCGGCGGTGACGGTCTGGTCGAGCACGCCGGCCAGCTCGGCGAGCAGGATGAGGTCGTCCTCCGACCGGTACACGCCGTCCCTCAGGGTCCGTAGCGGTGGGGCGGGGCGGGGCGGAGCGAGTCGTAGGTCGCCCCGCACCAGATGCGGCCGGTGATGCCGAGGTCGTCGAGGATCCGAAGCGCGCTGCGCACGACGCCGGCCGTGGCGCCATGGCCCCAGCTGTTGGCGACCGTGATCTCGAAGTCGTGCCCTGACGCCTCGCGTTGCGGCCGGGCGTTCGCCCGTCCGAGGGCGACGCGTGCGTCGGTGAGCCGGCGTGGGTCATCGACCGTCAGGAAGCACTCGAAGAACGCCCAGTCGTCGGGCTGCTCCGCGAGGAGTGAGGCGAACTCGTCGGCGTAGGCCACGGCGCGCGAGGCTAGCAGGGGCGCAAGATGGGCGCCATCGCACCCGCCCGCCTGCGGTTCCGACGACGGCCAAGTGTCCCGAGTGGGCTCCGATTCAGGACACCGAGGCCGTTTGCGGGTCGTTCCGACGGTGCCCGCTGATAACGTCCAGCCAATGGTCGACGCGATTCTCTCCAGAGCAGCGGACGGCGAGCGCATCAGCGCCGAAGAGGCCGTCACCCTCTACCGCGACGCCCCGCTCGCCGATCTCGGCGCCGCGGCCGATGCGGTCGCGCGCCGCATGTACGGCGACTCGGTCACCTACAACGTCAACGCGCACCTCAACCCGACGAACATCTGCGTCGTCGGCTGCGGGTTCTGCGCGTTCGCCGTGTGGACCGACAAGGACGAGCGGGCGTACGCGTACTCTGTCGACCAACTCGTCGAGCGGGCCTGCCAGCTGTCCGACCTCGGGATCACGGAGCTTCACATCGTCGGCGGCATGACGAAGGAATACGACCTCGAGTACTACGAGGAGCTGTTCCGCGAGCTCAAGAGCACGCTCCCGCACGTGGCGCTCACGGCCCTGACCGCCGTCGAGATCGACTTCGTCGCCCGGCTGTCGAAGGTGGGCCACCAGGAGGCGCTGGAGCGGACGATCGCCGCGGGCCACGACACGATGCCCGGCGGCGGCGCCGAGGTGTTCAGTCCACGCGTGCGGAAGATCATCGCCGATCGCAAGGTCCCGGCGGAGACCTGGCTCGAGGTGCACCGCGAGGCGCACCGCCAGGGCATGCGGACGAACGCGACGCTTCTGTTCGGCCACTTCGAGACGCCCGAGGAGCAGGTCGACCACATGTCGCACCTGCGGGCGCTGCAGGACGAGACCGGCGGGTTCCAGGCATTCATCCCGCTACCGTTCCTGCCGGGCAACACCGAGTTCGCGTACCTCCCAGGCCCGACCCGCGAGGAGAAGCTCCGCACGATCGCGACCGCCCGCCTCTTCCTCGACAACTTCCCGCACATCAAGGGCCACTGGGTCATGATCGGCGAGGAGATCACGGCCGAGGCGCTGTCGTTCGGCCTGGACGACCTGTCGGGGACGCTCACCGAAGAGCGTATCGCCCACGCGACGACGGTCACCACCCCGCTCGGGCTGACCCAGGAGCGGATCCGTTCGCTGGTGACCTCCGGCGGCCGGGCTCCGGTCGAGCGCGACACGCTCTACCGCCCGATCGACCGGGAGCAGCTCGCCGGCACCGCCAGCGGGTAGCCGCCCACGGTCGAACGGTCGACCGAGCTACGCGAGGGTGCGGCGACGCATGCCGTTCACGCAGAGGAACGCCAGGAGCGCGCACCAGAAGACGGTCCACAGCACGGTGCCGAGGCCGGCCGCCGAGAGCGGGATCAGGATCTTGTTGATCTCGAACTGTGGGGCAGCGGGGCCGCCCTGGCCGCGGTTCTGCAGCTCGACGATCATGGGCGAGAGCACCGCCCGGGGAAGGAGGTTGTAGGCGACGTTCGCCAGGCGGCTCCAGGCGCCGAGCCGGCCTTGGGCCGCCGCGGCGTGGAGGTTCACGACCGCCTGGGCGGTCACGTGCGTCATCAGCCCGACGATCGCGGCGACGGTCGGGCCGAGGACGGTGCTGGTCGCCGCCGCGACGAGGAGCACGATGGCGTTGGTGGCTCCCGCGGCCGCGACATGCACGGCGAGCGGACCATCGGCGCCGCGGCCGATCGCCGTGCCGGCGACCTCCAGCGCGACCAGCCAGACCGCAACTGCGAGCGCCAGCGCCGCAAGCCGCGCGATCACGCGGCCGAGGGCGACCTCCGCGCGCGCAGCGCCCGACCCGACGAGCAGCCCGAGATGGCCCGACTCGGCGCCGCGTGAGATCGCGGTCGCCCCGAGCGCCAGGGCGAGCGTGAGCCCGCCGATGAGCAGCAGTGAGGCGGAGCCGGACCGGAACGAGTCGTCGCGGACCCTGCCGTCGTGCCCGGCGGCGACAATGGCGACGAGCATCGCCGCGAGTACGCCGGCGGCCACCACGCCCAGATACCAGCTGCGCCGGGTGAGGGCGGCGGCCTCGAACCCGACATGGCGGGCCAGCCTCGCGATCACGTCGGTCGTCCGTGGACGAGCGTGATCGTGCGGCCCAGCTTCGCCGGGAACCCGCCCGGGTCATGGGTTGCGACGATCACGGCCGCTCCCCGCGCCCGCGCCCGCGCGATCTCCCGCTCCGTCTCGACGAACTCCCACGGGTCGTCGAGCACGAGCAGCTGCGGGTCGGCGCCGAGCGCGCATGCCAGAGCCGTACGCCGAACCTCCTCGATCTCGAGCACGCGAACCCCGCGACGCTCCTCCGGGAGACCCGCCCGCGCCATGGCGTCCTCTGCGACCTCGGCCGCCGCCTTGCCGGTCCGGATCGCGCTCACGAGCCGGACGATCTCCCGCGGAGTATGCCGCTCCAGGAACGCCCGGCCCTCGGGCGCATATCCGACCCGCCGCTGAACCGCGATGTCGCCGGGGTGTCCGCCGAGCACCGCGATCTCACCGGTCGACCCGGTGAGGCCGAGCAGGGCTCTCACGAGGCTCGACTTGCCCGAGCCGCGGTCTCCTGCGACGACGATGCCCTCGCCGGCGGCGAGGTCGAACGACGCACCCTGCACCGCGGGTTCGCCACCCCGCTGGTAGACGACCTCGACGTCTCGCGCGCGTACCGCGGCCGCGGGATCAGCCAAGCTGTTCGAGAATGATCGCGTCCTGCGGGCAGTCGGCGGCGGCCTCGCGCACCGCGTCGCCGAGCGCGGGATTCAGCTCGCCGCCGACGGCGGTCGAGAGGTTCGTGTCGTCGTCCACGGTGAACACCTCGGCCAGGTGCGCCTCGCAGACGCGGTTGCCCATGCACTGGTCGTGGTCGACCCGCACCCGGTACCGCACACCGTCGATCTCGATTTCAGCCATGCGTTCCCCCTCGTGAGTCCTCTGCGTCCGCGATCAGCTCGAGCACCTCGTCGCGACGCCGCTCCATGTCGGCTTCCGAGACGAGGGACTCGAGGTTGAGCCGCATGAGCGGCTCGGTATTCGATGAGCGGACGTTGAAATGCCAGTCGTCGTACGCGACGGAGAGTCCGTCCACCTCCGTTTGACGCCCGTCGGCATAGCGGTCCCTGATCCGCTGGATCGTGGCATCAGCGTCGGCGACGGTCGAATTGATCTCCCCCGAGATGTGGTACCGGTCGCGGAATCGCGCAATGAGCTCCGACAGCGGGCGCCCTGCGGTTGCGACCAGCTCGAGGATGAGCAACGCCGGGATCAGCCCGGTGTCGGCGTAGGAGAAGTCCCGGAAGTAGTAGTGGCCGCTGACCTCGCCGGCGAACAGGGCGTCGATCTCGCGCATGCGGCGCTTGATGAACGCATGCCCCACGCGGAACTCGTCCGGCGTGCCGCCCGCCGCCAGGATCGTGTCGCGCACCGCCCAGGACGCCCGCAGGTCGTAGACGATCGGTGCGGGGCCACGCTGACGGAGCAGATGCTCGGCCATGAGGGCGGTGAGGAAGTCGCCCGGCACGAACTCGCCGCGGTCGTCGATGAAGAAGCACCGGTCGGCGTCGCCGTCCCAGGCGATCCCGAGGTCGGCGTTCTCCTCGACGACCTTGGTCTCGATGAAGACGCGGTTCTCGTCGAGCAGCGGGTTCGGCTCGTGATTCGGGAAGTGTCCGTCGAGCTCGAGGAAGTACGGCACGGCGTCGATCTGCAGGCGGTCCAGGACAGGCGGGAGGTACAGCCCCGCCATCCCGTTCGCCGTGTCCGTCACGACGCGGAGTCCCGTGATGCGGTCCTGGTCGACGAAGCCGAGTGATGCGTCCACGAAGCGCGCCAGGAGCCCCGGATCGGTGGTCGTGGCGCCGGGCGTCGCGGCGCGCGGCGCGTCGTCCCTGGCCGCCATCCGCCCGAGCTCCGCGATCCCGGTGTCGCCGGACAGCGGCAGCGCCCCGGCGAGGACCAGCTTCGCACCGGTGTACCTGGGCGGGTTGTGGCTCGCGGTGATCACCGCGCCGGCATCGAACCCCCCGTCTGCGACGGCGAAGTAGACCATTTCGGTGGCGGCGAGCCCCAGCTCGCACACGTCGGCGCCGGCGCTTCGAACACCCTCGCAGAAGGCTGCCGCCATGCTGGGCGACGAGAGCCGCACGTCGTGGCCGACTGCGACCCGTCGCGCGCCGGTGAGCGCCGGGAACGCACGGCCGATCCGTGCGGCGCCCTCCTCGTCGAGATCGTCGGGATACACACCGCGCACGTCGTACGCCTTGAACGCCGCCGGATTGAGCGTCACGCGGCGAAACCCCGGCGCAGGAGCTCGTACGTCTCGTCGAGGTGCTGGGGCATGACCCGGGTGTCTCCGATCGCCGGCATGAAGTTGGTGTCGCCCACCCAGCGCGGGACGAGGTGGAGGTGGAGGTGCTCCTCGATCCCTGCACCGGCGGCCCGTCCCTGGTTTATCCCGACGTTGAACCCCTGCGGGCGCATCGCCTCCTGCACGACGTCCTGGCTGCGCCGGGTGAGCTCGATCATCTCGGCGGCGTCCTCGGGGGCGAGGTCGGTGAGGGAGGGGACGTGCGCGAACGGCACGATCATGAGATGGCCGTTGTTGTAGGGGTAGCGGTTCATGATCACGTAGGCCAGGCGGCCGCGGTGGAGGATATATGCGGGCTCGTCCGCCTGAGCCGGGAGCTCGCAGAACACGCAGCCCGGGTTTCGCTCCGCCGGGTCAGCCCCCACGTAGCTCATGCGCCACGGAGCCCACATGATCTCCAACGAACCCGTCCGGTCAGCGCTAGAGCCAGCGCTTGCGGCGGAAGTACCAGGCGAGGCCGGCGACTGTCGTTCCCATCACTCCAAGCACAAGCAGTTCCGCCCACCAGCTGTCCTGGAGCGGCAGAGGGATGTTCATGCCGAAGTAGCCGGTCACGAGCGTGAGCGGCAGCAGGATGGCCGAGAGCAGGGTCAGAACCCGGATGAGGTCGTTCATTCGGGTGCGGATGACCGCCTCGTTGGTCGCATCGAGGGCCTCGACGACCTCCTTGGAGTTCTCGAGCTCGTCCCAGATCCGCTCGTTCTTGTCGACGATGTCGTCGAAGTAGATCTCGAGGTCCTGCGGCGCGTACCGCTGGGTCGTGCGCTCGAGACCACGGAGCGTCGGCCGCTGTGGCTTGATGATCTTGCGGTAGTTGATGATCTCCTGCTTGGCGTTGGAGATGTCCCGCACGACCTCGTCGCTCTTGCCCTCGAAGATCTGGTCCTCGATCCACTCGAGCTTGTGGCCGATCTTGTTGAGGATCGGGAAGCAGTAGTCGTAGAGCCTGTCGACGATCTCGTAGACCAGGTACCCCGATCCCTTGCTCATCTGGCGGGCGCGCTCCTCCCCGCGCGATTCGCACTGGCTCCACATCGCCGAGAGCGGCTTGAGCGGGTCCTTCGGGAGCGTGATCAGGAGATCCTCGGCGACGAAGATGTCGAGCTCGGCCGCCTGCAGGCGCTCGGTCCGCTTGTCGTACCGCGGGAAGTGCAGCACGATGAACACGTAGTCGGAGTACTCGTCGATCTTCGAGCGCTGCTGCCGCCGGGACAGGACGTCCTCGATGTCCAGCTCGTGGAAGTCGTAGTTCGCCGCCAGCCACTGGGCGTCGACGGCCGCCGGGGACTCGATGTTCAGCCAGGTGAGGCCGTACGCCTCCAGCCGCTGGACGTCGGCGGTGGTGCGCTCAGGCGGCGCAGGCGCGACGGCACGGCCGCCGACCCGTGTGCGGCGGATTTTGGGAAGGCTCGCCATCGTCGCCAGTCCCGGCCGCCGGTGAGTCGACGGTGTAGGTGCGAATCGCGCTCATCACGGGGGATGATAGCCGAGGGAGCGGGTGCGCCCTACTCGATGAGCTTCGCGCGGTAGGCATAGCGGGTCGCCTCGGTGCGGTTGCCGACCCCGAGCTTGCGGTAGATGTTCGACAGATGGAACTTGACCGTCTGCTCGGTGACGAACAGGCGGTTGGCGATGTCGAGGTTGGAGAGACCCTCCGCGACGAGCTTCAGGATGGTGAGCTCCCGGTCGGTGAGGACGTCGCTGCCACTCTGCCGAGGTGCGCCCTCCGTCCCGGTTCCCCCGCCGGGGGCGGCCGCAGTCGCGACACCCCTCAAGTGCACCGCGCCCTCGACGACCTGCCGGATGGTCGACGGGAGGTCGAGCGGGTTGATGGACTTCACGACGTAGCCGTCGGCCCCGCGCTGGAGCGCCTGGTCGATGTGCTCGGAGTCCTCGAACATGGAGAGGATGATCACCTTCATGCCCGGGTGGTCCTGCCGGATCCGGGTGAGCGTGTCGAGCCCGTCGCCGTTCGGCATGCGCAGGTCGAGGATGACCACGTCGGGGTTGACCTTGGGGAGGAGCGCGAGCATCTCGTCGCCGCTCATGGCCTCGCCGACCACCTCGATGTCGGGCGCGGTCTCGAGCGCCCGCTTGATGCCGTCGAGCATCAACCGATGGTCATCGGCGATGGCGACGCGCATGGGTTGCTTGGCAGTCAGCGGGAGAACTCCATCGGAATCGCCTCAAGGGTACCCCAAGGGGGTGAAAACCGGCAGCCGGATCTCGGGAAGGGTTGGCTAGAGAGGTTTCGACAGCGCACCGTGGCGCTTGATGGCATCCACGATCTCGGTGGCGGGCGCGCCCTTGACGAGGTACTCCGTGGCGCCACCGGCGAGGCCTGCCTGGATCTCCTGCTCCTTGTTGCCGATCGACAGCATGAGCACGGTGAGGTCGGGAAGGCGGCTCTTGAGTTCGTATGTCGCCTCGACACCGTCGAGTCCCGGCATGGAGACATCCATCACCACCACGTCCGGCCGGAGCTCCACGGCGAGCCGAACCGCCTCCGCACCGTCCGACGCCTCGGCAATCACCTGGATCTCCTCATCGCGTTCGAGGAGCCGGCGGAGCACCGAGCGGAACTGCGCGTTGTCGTCAGCCAGCAGAACCCGAACCAACTTGACCTTCCCGGGGGTGAGCGGTGATTGGTCTTGAGCGTCACGAGGAAGCATACGGCCTGCATTCGGTGCGATCCCTAAACGTCCTGCCAGGATACTCCCCCCCAAAGGATTGGTTCTCGGTTACCTATCAGAGAATCCACGGGAACCTTGGTAAACAGGGCGGCGGAAGGGGCCGCTAGGATTGGCCCCGAATGTCCGACGATTCCACACGTCAAGACCCTTCGGCGGTCGCCGCGCTGATCGCCGTCACCGAGGCCGCGAACGAGCACGACGACCCCACCGCCGAGATGGCGAGGCTGCTGCGCGCCATCGTCGACGCCCTCGGCGCGCGGGCGGCGGTGCTGCAGGCGGCCGACCCGCGCGAGGGGCGCTTCAGCGTCGTCGGCTCGGTGAACATCCCCGCCGGGCTCGAGGACGTCACCATGCCGCCGGGCGTCGCCGATCAGACCCACGGGAAGGGCATGGAGGTCGACCTCGACGGCGGGGGCCTCCCGGACGCCCTCCGCGTCGCCGGGTTCAACCACGCGCTTGCCCTGCCGGTTCGCTCGTCGGAGCGGTCGCTCGGCGTGGTGTGGGTGGCGGGAACCGAGCCCCTGCAGGACGATCCCTTGCGCCGGCACGCCGCCCGGGTCGGGGCCGAGCGGATCGGCACCCTCCTCGAGCAGGTCCGGCTCTACGAGACGCTCGAGCGCGCGATGGCGCAGATCCTCGAGGGCGACGAGCGCATGCTCGGTCGCATCGGACTCGACATCCACGACGGTCCGACGCAGCAGCTGTCGGTGGCCCTCCTCGAGGTGCAGCTCCTCGAGGCCGACCTCAACGACGCCGAGGCGGAGGGGGTCGTCCTTCCCGAGAAGCTGCGTCCGGGCCTGGGCCGCATCTACGAGACGCTCGGCGGCGCGCTCCAGGAGATGCGTGAGCTCATCGGGCACCTGCGGCCGGCGCTGTTCGAGGACCGCCTCCTCCCGGAGGTGCTGAGCAACGCGGTGCGCGCCTTCGAGACCCAGCAGGGCGCAGCCGTCGACTACCAGGCCCTCGGCGAGTTCCCCGACAACCGCGTGTCGCTGTCCCAGAAGATCACCTTCTACCGGATCCTCCAGGAGGCGCTCAACAACGCCGCGCGCCACGGAGCGGCGACCGAGGTGTCGGTGCGGCTGCGGGAAGGACCGGCCGGGATCACCATGGAGATCCGCGACAACGGCCGCGGCTTCGAGCCGGACCAGGTTCGCCGGCCGACCCCGGGCAATCCCCAGGCGCGTTACGGGCTGTTCGGGATGCGCGACCGGGCGCAGCTCCTCGGCGGGTCGCTGGAGGTCTGGAGCCGCCCGGGGGTGGGGTCGCTCATCACGGTCTTCCTGCCGCGGTGGCGAGGCGCGGAGCGGGGACGACTGGCGCAGATCGGTGCCTGAGCCCGTTCTGGTCAAAGTTTGCGGACTCACCGATCCGCGCGAGGCGCTCGACTGCGTCGCATTGGGCGCGTGGGCGATCGGCCTGGTGTTCGCGCCCGAGAGCTCGCGACGGGTCACCGCGGAGACGGCCCGGCTCGTGGTCGACGCCCTCCCGGCCGAGGTTCGCAAGGTCGGCGTGTTCGTCGACCCGCAGCCCGACGAGGCAGCCGAGCTCGTCGATGCGTGCGGCCTCACGGACGTTCAGGTACACGGAGGTGCGGTCGACGTCGCGGCCATCAGGGCGGCGTGCGCCCGGCCGGTGTTCCAGGGCTTCGCGGTCGACGGCACCGCTGCGCTGGACGCCGCGCGCCGGAGCGACGCCGACCTGGTCCTCCTCGACGCGTCGGTTCCCGGACGCCACGGCGGCACCGGGACCACCTTCGACTGGTCGCTGCTGGACGGGGTCGACCTCGGCAGACCGTTCGCGCTGGCGGGGGGTCTCACGCCCGCCAACGTCGCAGAGGCGGTGCGCCGCGCCCGCCCCGCCATCGTGGACGTGTCGAGCGGCGTGGAGCGCGCGCCCGGCAGCAAGGACCCGGAGCTGGTGCGTGCGTTCGTTGTCGGCGCCCGCGAGGGCGCGACCGCATGGAGCGCGGCATGAGCGAGCTGGCGACGCGGTTCGGGCCGTACGGCGGCCGCTACGTCCCGGAGACCGTGATCGGCGCGCTCGACGAGCTGACCATCGCCTTCGAGCGCTACCGGGCGGACCCGGAGTTCCGCGGCGAGCTCGATGGTCTGCTGGCCGGGTTCGTGGGGCGGCCGACGCCGCTGTACCTCGCGGAGCGCCTCGGGGCGAGCTACGGCATCCCCCGCCTGTACTTCAAGCGCGAGGACCTCTGTCACACCGGGGCGCACAAGATCAACAATGCGCTCGCCCAGGTGCTCCTCGCCCGCCGGATGGGCAAGCAGCGGATCATCGCCGAGACCGGCGCCGGACAGCACGGCGTGGCCACGGCCACCGCGGCCGCGCTCCTGGGGTTCGAGTGCCACGTCTACATGGGGCGCGTCGACATGGAGCGCCAGCGGCTCAACGTCGTGCGGATGCGCATGCTCGGAGCCGAGGTGCTCCCCGTCGACTCCGGCAGCGGAACGCTCAAGGACGCGACGAGCGAGGCGATCCGGGACTGGGTCACCAACGTCCGCACCACGCACTACGTGATCGGGTCGGCGGTCGGCCCGGCGCCCTATCCCGAGATCGTCGCGGACTTCCAGTCGGTCATCGGCAACGAGGCGCGCGCCCAGATCCTCGCGCGGGAGGGTCGGCTCCCGGCGACCGTGATCGCCTGCGTGGGCGGCGGCTCGAACGCCATCGGCACCTTCCGGGCGTTCCTGGACGATGCCGACGTGGACCTGGTGGGCGTCGAGGCGGCCGGAATGGGCATCGAGACCGGCCACCACGGCGCGCCGCTCGGCCACGGCCGTCCGGGCGTCTTGCACGGCTCGTTCTCGTACCTGCTGCAGACCGACGCCGGCCAGGTCGTGGAGGCCCATTCGATCTCCGCGGGCCTCGACTATCCCGGCGTCGGACCCGAGCACTCCTGGCTGCGTGACGAGGGCCGGGTACGGTACGTCAGCGCGACGGACCAGGAAGCGCTCGACGCCTTCCGGGAATGCGCCGCGCAGGAGGGGATCATCCCGGCGCTGGAGACCGCGCACGCGCTCGCGGTGCTGCGACGCGACGGGCCGGCGCTGGCCGCGGCGGGACCGGTGCTCCTGTGCTTCTCCGGCCGCGGCGACAAGGACGTGGACGCCGTGGGCGCCGCTCTGGGGATCGATGTCTGACGGCGCGGCTCGCCTCGAGCGCGCATTTCGCGACGCCGGCGGGCCGCTGTTCATCCCGTACGTCATGGGCGGGTACCCGGACGTCGCGACCAGCGCGCGGTACGCGGCCGTGCTCGCCCGCCACGCCGACATCATCGAGCTCGGCGTGCCGTTCTCCGACCCGCTCGCGGACGGTCCCACGATCCAGGCCGCCGGGCAGCGCGCGCTCGAATCCGGGACGACGCCGGATGATGTGCTCGGAATCGCCGCGTCGCTGCGCGACGGCCCGCCGGTGGTCGTGATGACATACCTCAACGCGGTGCTCGCACCCGGAGCGCGTGTGTTTCTCGAACGGGCGGCTGCGGCGGGGGTCGCCGGGCTCATCATTCCCGACCTGCCCGTCGACGAGAGCGACGAGATCCGGGGGCAGGCCGAACGCGCCGGGGTGGCGCTGGTGCCGCTCGCCGCTCCGACGTCGAGCGACGAGCGGCTCGCGGCGATCGGCCGGCGGGCCCAGGGCTTCGTCTACTGCGTGGCGGTCACCGGGGTGACGGGCGGCGAGATCGCCGTCGACGCGACGCTCACCGACTTCCTCGGGCGCGCTCGGCGGCAGATCTCGGCCCCGCTCGCGGTGGGCTTCGGCGTCCGGACGGCGGAGCATGCGGTCGCGATCGGTTCGCTGGCCGACGGGGTGATCATCGCGAGCCAGCTGATCCGGCTCATCGAGTCGGCCGGCTCAACCGCTGCGGCGGAAGCGGCGCTCGACGCGCTCGCCGGCGACATCTGCCGAGCGCTGCGGGCCTGAGGTGACGCCCGCGGGCACGTCGACGTCGAACGTGCTCCAATCGGCGCTTTCGGCGTTCCAGAGAAAGAGCCGCTCCGCGTCCAGCGTGCCGGTCGCGAGGCGCACCAGCCGGTCGTAGGCCTCGGGCGGGAGGTCGGGCGTGAGCAGCACGCCGCCGGTCGCTCTGCGGCGCATCCCCCGCGGGCCGACCTCGATGTGGCCACTGGGCCCCTGACGCCACGCGCGGCCGATCCGGGCGACGAGGGCCTGCATGGCGCGCGCCGCCCCCTCGCGGGGGACGTCCAGCGAGATCAGGAGCTCATGGAGCGGGGTGGAGATGACCACTCGCCAGACGGGGCTCTCGACCGCGCGGCGGCGGGGTGCGGCCTTGAGGGTGGCATCGATCCCGACCGCTGCGAAGGCAAGCATGATCGCCCGGGTCTCGTCGGGCGTCGCGGGGTATTCGAGGATGACATCCAACGCGGGTGTGTTCGACGCCGAGGGATCCGCCCCTGCGGCGGCAGAAGAAGCGGGTTACCAGCGGGCCGTCATGGCCGTAAACGCACAATACCTCACGAATCGGCGTCTCCGGCAACCCCGTGCACTCCCGATCGCCGGGGAGGAAGGGCCGCGGCCGGCCCGAACACGCTCACGACTGCCGAGGGTCGAATGAGGAGCCGCAGATGAATGCCCGCCGCCGAGTGCTTCGTCCCGCGATTGGAGCCGGCCTCGTCCTGGCGGTCATCGCCGGCTTCGGCCTGGGCGCGTCGCCGCCCGGAAGCGGGGGACGCGCGGCGAACGCCGCCGAGGCCCGCGCGATCACGACCGCGTACCGGTTGTCTCCGTTGGGTGACGTGAACCAGGTGCCGCGTGCGAACTACCGGATCGTCGGCATTCGCGTGTCGAGGCTCGCCCCGACCTGGGCGACCGCCCGCCAGGTTCCCACCGCGGCCGGCGAGGCGACCTTCCAACCCGCATATGGCGTGCTGGTGCGCCTCGCCCGGACGCGCGGAGCCCCGGGTCCGTGGGTCCTGGTCGACGTCGGCAGCTCCGATGTCGGCTGCAAGGTCGCGCCCCGGCGCGTGCTGAGCGACCTGCGCCTTGGCTGCCCGGACGGGACCGGCCTCTGACCGACCCGCAGAACCGAAAAAGCCCCGCTCAGGCGGGGCTTTTTCATGAGGCTCCTCGGGTAGGACTCGAACCTACAACCCTCCGGTTAACAGCCGGATGCTCTACCATTGAGCTACCGAGGATCGAACGTCAGCAGTGTATCGGACGTCTCCCCGGCGAACTCAACCGCGGCGCCGTCGTGGGCTCCTCCGGGCGCTACGGCCGGGTGGTGAAGTAGCTCGTCATCGGCGGCTGGACGTATGCCTTCCTCTTCCCGATGTACGAGAAGACGAACCACCTGTATTGGACTCCACGCCTGAGCTTGCCCTTCGGCACCCGGTACCTGTTGCGGCGCGGGAAGGCACTGAGGATCTCGCGCCCGCCCCGGAAGGACCTTCACGTTGAAGATGGTGGTTCCCGCGTATATCCGGCGCCACGACAGGAGCGGCTGCAGGCCAATTCCGCCGCTCCCCGCCTTCGGGCTCATGTACTTCGCCAACCGGGTCGGCGGCGGCGGGACGAGCGGCGGGACGAGCGTGAACCCGAAGGTCCGATAGGCCCCGCGGTTGCCGAAGGGGTCGATCTGCCGAACCCTGAACGTGAGCTTGTACGTGACGTTGGACACGAGCGGCAGCGACAGCGTCGAGAGCTTGGTGTCGGTCGTCGTTCGGACGGACGCCGGGCGCGAAGATGGTCTTCCCGGAGGCGTCGGTGATGTCCCATTCGAACGTGCCGCCGAGTTCGGTGCCCTGCCACGCGAACGTGGGGGTGCGGTTGCGGGTGAGCACCGGGGGCGCGGTGACCAGCACGGGCACGCCGGGCGGCGTCTGGTCAACGTTGAAGACGTACGGCGCGCTGAATGGGCTGGGGTTGAGGACGCTATCGAGGAGGCTCACCCGGAAGCTCAGGATTCGGTCGCCCGGCGCCAAGGCGGGCGGCGGGATCGCGACCTGCGTATTCGCGGTGTCGCCGGCGGCGATCTGTGTGATGCCGTCGAGAAGATGCCAGTGCGACGACGTCGCCGTGGGCTGCGTGGTCCACACGAACGTGAATGGCGCGCGGGCTCCGGTGATCGCCGGCGGCCCGGACGTCACGGTCGGCACGGCCGGTGGCGTTCGATCGACCGTGAAGGTCGCGATCGCTGCCGGTGCCCCACCGTTGTCGGCGGCGCTGAGCGTGTAGAGGCCATCGTCCCCGGGTACCTGGGCCGGCAGCGTGAGGGGCGACAGCCCGGAGCCATCGATCGAGAACCCGTTGGGTCCAGTGATCTCCCAATCGATCTGGCGTCGGCCCACGACGAGGTTGCTGGTCAGGGTGATCGCCGGGATCGTCGAAACCGTCGTGCCGGTGAGGGCGGGGTTCGGGGTGACTGCTGCGAACGCGGGCGTCGCGGCGACGACGAGCGCGACGAAGCTGACGAGTACGGCGACGCGTCGCCGACGAACTCTCGCCGGGGCGACGCTTCGCCCGTCCAACCAGTTCGCGAATGGCCGGTGTGACCGGCTGGGATCTCCGTGGCTGCGTGTCTATTTCTTGGCCTTCGGACTCGTGTCGAACCATGTCGTCATGGGGACCTTGACGTAGCCCTTCTTCTTGCCGCGGTAGGCCCAGACGCGCCAGGCGTAGCGGTGACCCTGCTTGAGGCGCTTCGGCGGGACGCGGTACGCCGGCTTCCTCGGGAACGCCGACACGACCTTCCGGCTCGGGGGGTTCAGGTCGACGATCTGGATGTTGTAGAGCATGGCGCCCTTCGTCGCTCGCCAGCGCAGGATCGGCCGGAGCGTGCCGAGCACCTTGCCCTTCTTCGGCGTCATGAACCTGTCGAAGATCCCCTTGGGAGGCTTCGGACGACCGGCGATTACCACAGGCACCAATGGCGCCTTCGGGACGGCGCTGGTGCGTGCGAGCTCCGAGGGGTTGCCGACGGCGTCCTCGGCGTAGACGGCGTAGTAGTAGGTCACGCCGGGCGCGAGGGCGACGTCGGTGAACGAGGTCGCGTTCGCGGGGAGCGAGAATCGCGCGGCGGTGCCATCCCCGGGGGAGGTCGGCGGGATCGTGCTGCGCAGGACGGTGATCCGTGCGAGGTCGGCGTCCGGCGGTGGCTTCCAGCTGAGTGCGACCTGGCCGACCCCCGGGACGGCCGCCAGGCCGGCGACCGGCCCGGGCGGGGTGCCGTCGCTGGAGGTCGTGAACGTCCACGCGCTGCTGCCCGGGCCCGTCAGCAGGTTGCCGGCGCGGTCACGAACCGCCGGGAGCTCGATCTCGTAGGTCGTGCCGATGGCGAGGGTCGCGGTGGGGTCGAGGAGCGCGATCGGACCGGTGATCTCGCCGTAGGTGACGGCCGCGGCGATTGGCAGTCCGCAGGGGTTCACGCACATCCGGATCAGCGAGACCGGGTTCTGCACCGGCTCGCTGAAGTTGATCTGCACGTTCGCGAGCGTTCCGAACGCCGTGGTCAGGTTCACCCCGGGGAGCGGGAAGCTCGTTCCCAGGACAGTCGGGCCCTGGTTGTCGAAGGTGATCGGCGTGCTCGCGACCGGAGCGGGGGAGATGTTCCCGGCGGCGTCACGGGCCCAGAGGAACACCGTCGTCACCGTCCCGTTGGTCGCGGTGACACGTGACCGATTGCGGCCGTCAACGCGCCGAACGCCGCCGCGGCCGGCGCCGGGGTATGCCACGGTCGTCAGCGCGTAGGTGATGCGTCGCCGGCGAGGTTGTCGTCGAGCCGACGGTGAGGGTGACGCTGACGGTCGCGGCGCGGGTGAAGCCCGCGACCTGGTTCGCTATGGGCGTGTGGACGATCGTCCCGCCTGTCGGGGCGGCGAGGTCGACGGTGAACGCGAGCGGGGCCGAGAACGCGCCGTGTTGCCCACGCGCGTCGATCTGCCGGACCTGGAATGCGTATGCGTTGAGCGCCGAGGTCGCGAGCGCTGTGGGTGGCGCGACCGACGGCGCGGTCGGTCGTGCCGGCCTGCGCGAGCACGCCGTTCAGCAGGATCTGCCACTCGTAGGTCTCCGCCGGTCCTCGCCGGTCCACGAGAACGTCGGCGTCGCCGAGTCGGTGGGGTTCGTTCCGGTGATCGTCGGCGTGCTCGGCGCCGCGGGCGGCGTTCCGTCGATCGTGAAGGTCGCGATCTCTGCCAGTGCCCCACCGTTCTCGCCGGCGCTGAGCGTGTAGAGCCCGTCGTCCCCTGGCAGCCTGGGCCGGCAGCGTGAGGGGCGACGGCCCGGACCCGCTGGTTGAGAACCCGTTGGGTCCGGTGATCGTCCAATCGATCGCCGTCCCTGCGGCGAGGTCGCTGGTCAGGGTGATCGCCGGGATCGTGGAGACCGTCGTGCCGGTGAGGGTGGGGTTCGGGGTGACAGCTGCGAAGGCGGGTGTCGCGGTGAAGGCGAGCGCGGCGGCGCTGAGCAGCATGGCGAGTCGTCGCCGTGGAGATCTCGTCGGGCCGCGACCTGGCTTCGCGGACAGTGCTACCCGTCTGCGAATCGCCGAAGTGGCCGGCTGGGATCTGTGAGGCGGCGTGTCTATTTCTTGGCCTTCGGACTCGTGTCGAACCATGTCGTCATGGGGACCTTGACGTAGCCCTTCTTCTTGCCGCGGTAGGCCCAGACGCGCCAGGCGTAGCGGTGACCCTGCTTGAGCCGCTTCGGTGGGACCCGGTACGCCGGCTTCTTCGGGAAGGCCGACACGACCTTCCTGTTCGTGTTCAGGTCGAGGATCTGGATGTTGTAGAGCATGGCGCCCTTCGTCGCTCGCCAGCGCAGGATCGGCCGGAGCGTGCCGAGCATCTTCCCCTTCTTCGGCGTCATGAACCTGTCGAAGATCCCCTTGGGAGGCTTCGGAGGACCGATTGCCGCGGGAGGAGGCGGCGGCCCCTTCGGAACAGCGCTGGTGCGTGCGAGCTCCGAGGGGTTGCCGACGGCGTCCTCGGCGTAGACGGCGTAGTAGTAGGTCACGCCGGGCGCGAGGGCGACGTCGGTGAACGAGGTCGCGTTCGCGGGGAGAGAGAATCGCGCGGCGGTGCCATCCCCGGGGGAGGTCGGCGGGATCGTGCTGCGCAGGACGGTGATCCTTGCGAGGTCGGCGTCCGGCGGTGGCTTCCAGCTGAGTGCGACCTGGCCGACCCCCGGTGCGGCCGCCAGGCCGGCGACCGACCCGGGCGGGGTGCCGTCGCTGGAGGTCGTGAACGTCCATTGGCTGCTGCCCGGGCCCGTCAGCAGGTTGCCGGCGCGGTCACGAACCGCCGGGAGCTCGATCTCGTACTCCGTTCCGATGGCGAGGGTCGGTGTGGGATCGAGTAAGGCGATCGGCCCTGTGACCTCGCTGTAGGTCACGCTTGCGGGGATCGCGAGCCCGCACGGGTTGACGCACATCCGGATCAACGTGTTCGGGGACTGGACCGGCTCGCTGAAGTTGATCTGCACGTTCGCGAGCGTGCCGAACGCCGTTGTGAGGTTCACCCCGGGGAGCGGGAAGCTCGTCGCAGGCACCGTCGGGCCCTGGTTGTCGAAGGTGATCGGCGTGCTCGCGACCGGAGCGGGGGAGATGTTCCCGGCGGCGTCACGGGCCCAGAGGTACACCGTCGTCACCGTCCCGTTGGTTGCGGTGATACCGACCGATTGGGTCGTCAACGCGCCGAACGCCGCCGCGGCCGGCGCCGGGGTTGCCACGGTCGTCAGCGCGTAGGTGATGGCGCCGGCGAGGTTGTCCGTCGAGCCGACGGTGAGGGTGACGTTGGCGGTCGCGGCGCGGGTGAAGCCCGCGACCTGGTTCGCTATGGGCGTGTGGACGATCGTCCCGCCTGTCGGGGCGGAGAGGTCGACGGTGAACGCCAGCGGGGCCGAGAACGCGCCGATGTTCCCCACCGCATCGATCTGCCGGACCTGGATGCTGTATGCGTTGAGCGCCGAGGTCGCGAGCGCTGTGGGTGGCGCGACCGACGGCGCGACGGTCGTGCCGGCCTGCGCGAGCACGCCGTTCAGCAGGATCTGCCACTCGTAGGTTCCGCCAGCCTCGCCGGTCCACGAGAACGTCGGCGTGGCCGAGGCGGTCGGGTTCGTTCCGGAGATCACCGGCGTGCTCGGCGCCGGGGGCGGGGTACCGTCGATGGTGAACGAGATCTGGTTGCTCGGCGCGCTCTGGTTCCCGACCCCGTCGATCGCGATGACGCTGAACGTGTGCGTGCCGTCACCGAGGTTCGAAAGCTGGACGCTCGCGCTTCCGCCGTGTGCGGGACCGCTGTGCCGTCCAGCGTGTACTGGTACGTCAGGCCCGCTTCCGGACGTCGCTCCAGCTCACGATGGGGTTGCGGTTGTTGGTCGGCGACGGCACCGCTGAAACGGTGGGTGCGGGCGGTGGCGGCGATGATCTGGAAGGTGCGGCTCGCGGTTCCGAGTGATGATGCCGAGGCAGGCACTCCTCGGCCGACAGCGTGTACGTGCCGGCGGCCGCCCCCGAGCGGCCCGGTGTCTGAGCGTCGTCACCGTCGGGAGGCCCGTGCACGTGGTTCCGCCCGCCGTGAGCGTCCAGTTCAACGCGTCGCCCACCAAGGTCGCGTCGATCGTGGAAGCTCTGGCGGCGTCGGGAGGTCTGCCCGTCGGTTCCGCTGATCGATACGCCGAGCGCCGACGAGGCGCCGATCAGCGAGCCGAGCAGGGCGAGGATGACGATAAGGGTGCGCCGTGGGCGGCGGCCGGAGGGGTTCATGGGATCCTGCGCCTACGGTTGGGGGAGTGCGGGGCGGCCGCTCTCGCGACCCGTTGTTCCTGCTCGGAGTGCGGAACCATCGCGGCGTGCGTCAGCGTGGCTGACGGGCGGTGCTGCGCGCGGTCTCGAGCGGGACGACGCTGTCGTCATCCTCCACCGGCACGCGCGGGCGCCTGGCCTGCGAATGAATGGGAGTCGGGGCGAGGGGAAGCGGCTCCGCCGGGTACGCCTGCGTGATCGGGAACTCGTCGGGTTCCGGCGCGTTCGCCGCGCGTGCGGCGGCCGCCCGATTCATCGCGAGCCGCGTCCCCGCGATGCTCGCCAGCGCGACGCCCGCGACCGTCCCGACGAAGATCAGCAGCATCCTGTTGCTGAGTCCGCCCGAGGGCTCCGCGGCCGGCGTGGTGCCTGACACCGGAGGGCCCAACGTGCCGATTGCCGGCAACTCGGTCTGCTTCGGCGGGACGATCGGCCTGTAGGTCTTCACCGGCTGTTTCACGGGCTTCGCCGGCGCCGGGGGCGTGGTGGACGTCCTGGGCGTCGACGATCGAGGCGTCGCGCTCCGGAGCGTGGGACGTGATGCCCGCGGAGTGGCCTTCGGCGTCGTCGTCTTGGCGGACGGCGTCGCCGCGGGAGGCGCATCGGGGGTGACCGGCGGAGCGTCCGGCGCCGGCGCGGCCGCGAAGGCCACGCCTGGGATCAGGGCGATCGCCAGTGCGCACAGCAAGACGAGCCAAGAGCGTCCGCGCGCACCGAGACGTCCACGACCTTCCGGGATCGTTTTGGCGTCTGAGGCTTCCGACGGGAGTTCACCGAATGTTGGGTCCGTCCATCGGTTGCTCAGCCTGGGCGAGGGCGAGCGCATCGGCTCGATCCTAGCCCATGGCCCTATGGGCGACCCCCCCCAAATGGGGGGGTGACCAACCTGTACGTTCGTACTGGTTTTCAGATCGCGAGAGCATGAAACACTGGCTTGCGGGAACTCAAGAAGCCGTACAACGAGCCTCCAGGAAGGGGTACGTGGCCCGAACGGGTTGAGGTTGGCTCCGAAAGTGCCGGTGCTAGGGTGGCCGCCCGTCATGCTGCGTCACCGCCACCAGCGGCGCCCCGGGCAACCCGCTGCCTGCAGGGCCTTTGTACCGCATGAACATTCCGTCGAGGGGAGCTTCGTGGACGCCACCGACCGTCGTCACCGCACGGCCAAGAGGACCACACCGACCGGGCGCATCGCGCTGCTCGGTCTGATCGCCGTCGCAGGTGCGTGCGTGCTCGGGGGCGTGTCATCGGCAGCGGGCGCCACGGCGCCCTCGAAGCTGGAGGGGGAGCGGCTCAGCGTCGCGAAGACCTCGGGGCAGGTGGCGCGTGAGGCGGGAAGAAGCGGGGGCCGGGTACTCGTGCTCACGGGCGCATTGGGCGCTCGCGCGGCGATCCGCACCTCCGGCTCGGCCCGTCTGAACGTGCTCGTGCGGGTGGCCGGCTGCCGGGGCCTGCCGAAGCTCACCGTTGCCCTCAACCGCACGCTCGTGATCTCGACGACCGTGCGCCGACCGGGCTGGCACGTCGTGTCGTCCCCCAAGGCGATCCGGGCAGGGACCTACACCGTCACGACACGGCTCGCCAATCAGGCGGGCGGCGCGTGCCGGCGCGCGGTGCGGATCGACAGGCTGTTCTTCTCGGCAGCCGCCGTCGCGCGCCCGGTCGCGCCACCGGCCGCAGCTTGGTGGCGCCCCGCCCAGAACACCACATGGCAGTGGCAGCTCAGCGGATCGCTCAACCAGTCGGTGGCCGCGCAGATGTACGACATCGACCTCTTCGATCGCAGCGCGGGTGATGTTGCGTCGCTGCACGCGAAGGGCCGGAAGGTGATCTGCTACTTCAGCGCCGGGAGCTACGAGGGCGGCCGTCCCGACTCCTCGAGCTTCCCGCAGGCGGTGCTCGGCGACGTCCTGGACGGCTGGCCGAACGAGAAGTGGCTCGACATCCGGCGAGTCGACCTGCTGCGCCCGATCATGACCAAGCGGCTCGATTTGTGCCGTCAGAAGGGATTCGACGGTGTCGAGGCCGACAACGTCGACGGGTACTCCAACAGCACCGGATTCCCGCTGAAGGCCGCCGATCAGCTTGCCTACAACCGATTCCTGGCAACCGAGGCCCACGCCCGCGGTCTTTCGATCGGGCTGAAGAACGACCTCGGTCAGGCCGCCGCACTCGAGCCGTCGTTCGACTTCGCGGTCAACGAGCAATGCTTCCAGTACAACGAGTGCAACCTGCTCAGCCCGTTCCTCAACGCCGGCAAAGCCGTGTTCAACGCCGAGTACGACGCCGCCACGAGTTCGTTCTGTCCCAAGGCGCGTTTGCTCAAGATCATGGCGATCCGCAAGAACCTGTCGCTCGACGCGTTCCGCGAGACCTGCTGACGCTCCCATCATTCGCATTCCGCCAGTCGTGACTGCTGCTCGACGAGCGTCGCCGGGAGGGAGCGCCACGGGTTCGGCTGAGTTCCCGAGTTGACGTAGACGTAGTCGGCCCGAGGCGTGTCCACCACCTGGAGCGCCTCGGCGTCGGTTGCGTCGTAGACGAGGTTCGCCGTCTGCGTCTTCGAGAACCCGGCGAGGCCGTCCAGAACCGGTTCGGTCCGAGTGCGGTAGTCGGCGTAGCGGCCCTCGAACGTCACCACGATGTCGGCCAGGTCGAAGTACCCCGGCGCCGGCACCATCCCCGGGTTGAAGACGATCAACCGGCCGGGCGACGTCCGCAGCGACGCGCTCAGGGCTGCGTAGTACGGGAGCTCCGCCTCGGCCGACGAGACCTCGTCGACGAAGATGTCGCTCACCCGGTACCACGCCGCGTACCGGTCGATCTCCGAGCGCACGATGCTCGGGTCACGACGGGCGTAGTCGGTCGGCACGTATCCGAGCACGCGTAGCCCGGCCCGTCGCAGCCGCACGATCGCCTCCACGAACGCCTTCTGGATGACGACCCCCGGCCCGTTGTCGGGGTTCACGATAACGAGCGCGGACGGTGATGAGCGCCGCACGAGCTCGTTGAGCTCATGGGGCGCGACGTACGCCGGGATGAGCGACGCGTGGTGTGACGTGCATGCCTGCTCGGACGCCTGACCGCCACAGGCGGCGAGGGTCGTGGCCGCCGCGCCGGCGAGCGTGAGCGCCACCAACAGGGCGCGTGTCAGCGCACGGCTCCGCTGTCACCGGGCTGCGTCACGTGATGCGCAACCGGGTGGCCAGCGTCGTCGCCGGGCGGCTCAGCACGAAGACCGCGGTGGGGAGCGAGATCAGCACGACCACCGACGCGCCGGTGATGAGGCCGAACCCGGCAATGTCCACGCCATCCCAGGACGAGACGGCCATCTCGGCGCCAACCCCGAGGAGGAGGGCGACGACGGCCGAGCCGCCGCGCCCGACCGCTTCGAGGAGGCCGACGAGCAGCGTTGCGAGCGCGACGAGGCCGAACCCGACAAGCACGCTCGCGCCGCTCATCTCCACGCCAAGGAGCTGCGCCCCGAACACGAGCAGCAGCGAGAGCGCGGTGGTGAGGAAGACGAGGCGTCCGACGGAGCCGAAGAGCAGACCGAGCGGCGCACGCGACCTGCCACGGACGGTCCCGCTGGAGACGGGCACCCCGGCGACCGCCTGGGGCAGGACGTGGTGGAACCGCCACAGGTACGAGCCTGCCCAGAAGCTCGCGATCGTCGACGGCAGCAGGCCGAGCGCGGGCACCGCGCCGAGGGTCCAGTCGATGCTGCGGTCGATCACGAGGAGCGCGCCGATTCCGAGGCCGATCGCCGTCGCGGTCCCGACACGCCCCCAGCGGCCGGCTTGGTGGGTGGGCTCGTTGTTGTTGACCGCTGTGGTGACCGCCAGGATGACCGCAACGGTGGTGGCTGAGCCCACGCCCGCCAGCACCGCGATCGACGACAGGCCCGCGAACATCCCCATTGTCGCGAGAAGAACGAGCCCGACGTATCCGTCGGAAAGGCGCGACGCGATAAGGATCGTACCGCCGGTCCAGGTCACGGTCAGCAGCCCTGCAACGAGACCGCTGCGTCCGAAGATCGCCGCCGGCACGAGGATGAGCGCGGCCGAAACCAACGCGATGACCAACGGGTGCCTCCCGAGGATCACCGTCCCCTTGGGCCGGCTGAGGTAGCGGCTGTTGACGCCCCACTGCAGCGCCACGGTGAGCGGCAGGGCGATGCGCAGCGCGTTCTCCACGAGCTGCCCGCCGAGGTCGTCGCCGAGCGGCGCGGCCCAGCACGCGATGGCGACCATGGCCACGATGAAGCCGACCGCCTCGAGCGCGAGCCCCTCAAGCCGTTTCGGGGCGGGCAGCCTGCCGGTGCTTGGCAGGCGCTTCTCGTCGCCCGACTGGGTGATGCGCTCGCCGGCGTCGAGCGCTCCGCCTGCCGGAACCCCGACCCAGGCCTCGAGCACGACCGCCGCCTCGAGCATGTCCTGTGGCTTGCGTCCGAGGCGAGCCTCGACGATGTCCTCGGCCCGGCGGGTTTCGAGGCTCGCCGGCGTCACCGGCCGACCCCGGCCATGCGCGCGCTCGGATGCGCGGCGGTGATCAGGAGCTCCCGGTAGCCGTCGAGGCAGAACGCCTCGTCGAACACCCGGTGCAGGCGCCGATGCCCACGCCTCCCGAGGCGCCACGCCAGATCTGGGTTTCGCAGCAGCGTGGTGAGGCCCATCGAGAGGGCGAACGTATCTCCCGGCGGAGTGACGATGCCGCAGCCCTTCACCACGTCGGGTACGCCGCCCACCCCGGTCGAGACGACGGGGCGCGCCTCGCTCATCGCCTCCAGGATCGACATGGGGAGCCCTTCGGAGATGCTCGTCATCAGCACCACGTCAGCGTCGCGGATCACGCCGTTGGGGTCGCTGGTACGCCCCATGAACCGGAAGCGGTTGCCGAGACCGAGCCGGGTATGCAGCGTCGAGCAGGATCGCGCGTAGGCCTCTTCGCCGTCGGTCACCGGACCGAAGTGCAGGAAGGTGGCGTCGGGCACGCGGTCGAGGGTCTCGTCGGCGACCCGCAGCATCGTGTGGACGTCCTTCAGCGGGTCGATGCGCCCGATCGACACGACCGTTCGCCGCTTCGGCGGCGGTTCGGGCAGGCCGCTCGACTGCAGGCCGTTGCGCAGCACGAGGATCTTCTCGGGGTCGACGCCGAGGCCCTGTTCCCACACGGCGTTCGCCTCGGTGACGGGCGACACCACGTCGGCCGCGTCGTACGACGCGCGCGCGAGGCCGCGGGCGAGCCGGGTCGCCACGAACCGCCCTCCTGGCGAGTCGCGTCCGCGGACCGCGGCGAGGTATGCCTCGCGGACGTAGACGCCGTGCTCGGTCACCACCATCGGGGTTCCGTGAAGCCGCTTGTGCACGATGGCCGGGATGCCGGCCCAACCGGCGGCGGTCACGTGGAGCACGTCGGTCTCGGGCGTCGGCACCACCGCGGTGCGCGCCACCCAGTAGAGCATCTGGTAGAGCGCCGCCGCCTCGACGAGGTCGACGTCGGGTGGCGTGCCGGCCCCGGGCGCCTGCTCGTCGAGCACCGCCGTCAGGCCGGTGAGGAACGTCTCCCACCCATTGTCGGACCGGAACGCGCGGCGGACGCCAACGGGGTTGGCGCGGCACCACACGAGTGCGTCCGTGAGCGCCTCCAGGTCGGCGTCCCATGCGATGAGGCCCCGAACGAGCCGGTCGGGGAGCGACCGGCCGGCGGCATCGCGGTTACGGCGCTTGAATCGGCCGTGCGGAATCTCCTCGGACCACAGCTCGATGCGGCCGACCTGGGAGGCGTGCGGCGGCAGCTGGTATACGGGCGGCCTGCCGTGCGCCGCGATGATGGGAAGCACCTGCCAGTCGATCTCGGTGAGGTTGCGCAGCAGCAGGTCGCACCACGAGCTCACGCCGCCGATGGCGTACGGATAGGTGCCTTCCGTGATGAGAAGGACGCGGGGGCGCCGGCGGACCGGGCTGTCCCGCTGGTCGGCGCGGAGGGCGGTGACGGTTGCCGGTGCGGGCCGGTCCCCGTGATTGTCGTCAATCACGATGCGTCAGAAGTTCCCCTCGCCGGTGGTGAGTTGGATGACCGACGCCTCCGGCTGCTCGTCGGGCTGCTCGGCGGCGAAGCCGGGTGAGAGTGCTTCGAGAGCGATCTGGACGCGCGCCATCGCTCGCTGGATCTCGCCGGTGAGCTCGAGCAGCGATTCGCGCAGGACGTGTGCCTCGACGAGCACCTGGGTGGCGTCGTCCTGAAGGTCTTCCGGGTCGTGCTCGGCCGGGACGGCGCGGGCACGTTCGATGACCCGCCCGACGCCGGGCGGCTGGTGTTGGGCGGCCTTCAGCCATGCGTTCTCCTCCCGCAGGAGCATGAGCTCCGCGAGCATGGCCGGGATGGAATCCGGACGCGGTTCGGTGGCGGATGCCTTCGGTTGTGCCGAGCGCTTGAAGCGCCGGTGGCGGACCGGGGTCGTCTCGTCGGGAAACCGACCGTCCGTGGCGGCGACGTTGTCGTTCGAGGCGTTCGTGTCCGAGTGACGGTGGCGTGTGCTCATCTCACTCCCCTCGAGTGCGCGGCCTCCCCGACAATGCGGGGAGGCTCGCTGCGGTCGTCTGCGTGGTGATCGTCGTCATCGGCCGACCATCTAGCCCTTCAGGAACGTGAAGGTGATGGCCTTCGCCGGGGTCTTCAGCCTGGGGCTGTTGCGACTCGCGCTGATGACGAAGCGGTAGAGCGCGGGGCCGATCAGCTTGTTGTTGACGATCCGACCGGTGAAGACGTACTTGCCCGCGCCGGCCCTGGCGTCGCGCTGGATCGAGCCGAAGTTGACCCACTGCGTGATCCGCCTCTTGCCTTTTCGCACGACCTTCTTCTTCTGGACGACGATCCGGACCTTCGCGGCCGCGTTGAGCCGCCAGCGGATGGTCGTGCCGCCGATGACCCTCCGCTTGCCCCTGACCTTCACGACCTTCTGCCCCTTGAACCTGCGGGGCGAGACGGTGACGTTCGTGAGGGTCAGTCGAGTGAGCCCACTTGCCGTCACGTTGCCCGGAGCGGGTGCCGGTCGGCGGCACGAGCACCCGGAGCCGGGGCCGGTCCTGGCATCAGGATCTGATTCGACGCGGCCTGGCTGACGGAGGAGATCCAGTTGCCCGCCATCTCGACTACCCGGATGCTGAAGCCGCGGTCGATCGTGCCGGTCTTGTAGTTGGCGTCCACGACCCCCGTGATGTTCACGCAGATCGGGCCGTTACAGCGCTGCCACTGGTAGCGGCCGCTGTAGAGGAGACCGGGGATCGCCCCGCTCAGCCACTGAGCGGGTGAGGCCGTGAGCGTCGCGCCGATCGCCCGTGCGCCGTTGGCGGTCGGAGGCGCGACGTTCAACGGATCGGCGGGCGTGAAGACGGTGTCTCCCGCGCCGACGGTCGTCCAGCCGGAGCGCTGGCCACCGTAGACGTCTCCGACGCCGACGCCCGTGAGCGGCACGTCCATGGCCTGGGTCGCCACGACGTGAACCTGGCCGTCGAGGAGGTATCCGGAGGCGCGGCCCGCCGCGACGTTGGCGGCCCAGCCGGCCTGCTTCTGCAGGAGCTGGCCGGACTCGGCGAGCGTGGGCTGGATGAGCGGCACGTTGAAGTAGGTCTTGTACCTCGCGAGCAGCGCGTCCAGGACGCCGGGGTCGCCGGCGGCGCCTGGGTGCTTGTAGAGGATGCCGAGGCCGTTCGCGTCGAGGATGAGGTTGGTCTGGTGGGCGTAGTGCGGCCGCGGGTCGTTGCCCATGAGGTGGCCGAACATGATCCCGACCTCGCTGTTGACGTAGCTCAGCTCGCCGTTGGCGGAGTTCGTGAGCCACAGCGCCTGCGAGTTGCGGCAGGTGGTGACCGCGCTGGCCACGCAGTGGCCATCGGCGCCGACGACGCTCGCGTTGGTGTAGAGCGAGTTGTACTCGTCGAGCTGGCCGGTCACGGGTCTCGACGTTGTAGTAGACGTTGGAGGGGTACCTCGGGACCGTCAGGGTGTTGGCCCCGATCAGGCGCTGGGCCGGCTTGGCGGAGGCGTCGTCGCCGGCCCACCTGATGCCGGTGTTGTTGAACGCGGAGGCGACATTGTTGTTGAGAGGACACGGAGCGGTGCCGGCCGGGTTGCCGCACAGACCCGTGGGGAGGACCCCCAGGTAGGTTCCCAAGCCCGAATGCTCACCCGTGACGATCTCCTGCACGTTCAAGCCCGGAAGCTGGTGGTTCTGCCCAAAGGCGATGTTGTTGTTGATCTCTCCCGTCACGTCCGACGTGCTGGCCAGGTCGAACTGGAGGTGGGTGAACGTGTGGTTCATCCACCGGAAGCTCGCCTTGTTGGCGAACAGGCCGTTGACGGGGTCGTCCGCGAGCGGGTCGCCGGCGACCGGTGGAACGAGGAGCGCGTTCGCGTCGATCGCGTCCTGGTAGCCCTGGCCGTTGAACAGGAAGTCGAGCGTGACGCCGTTGGCCTGCTGCCAGGCGACCGCGCCGGCGACGTCATTCGGGGTCATCCGCGCCTCGATGCACGCCGGCAGGTTGATCTGACCGCAGGTCGGTGCCGACGCGTCGCCGGGCGTGGTGTTGGCGACCGGGTCCCACAGCGAGTCCGGCAGGAAGATGTCGTCGATGTCCATCTTGAAGTAGTTGCGCTGCGTGCCGAGGTACACCCCTCGCGTGACCCAGCTCACCATGCCGTGGCGAAGCAGCTGGTTCTCGGTCTGGAACTGGTTGCTCGAGACGGTGAAGACCATCTCCTGGCGCAGGTCGATCGGGTCGGTGTAGATGCCGAGATATGAACCACCGCCCGGCCCACTCACGAGCGACGTGAACGTGTTCGGATCCGGGACCGCCGAGAAGCCGAACGAGAAGGGATCCATCGGGACGGGGCCCTTGAGGTACGGGAACGCCTGGAGGCCGGTTGCGGTGAGCTGGCCGGTCTGGCCGGACTGGTCGGCGAACCCGGGGGGCACGGCCACGCCGTTAAGCCCGCGGGCGACCGCGGGGTTGAACGTGTCGCCGGTGACCGTGAGCTGCCGGATGCCGAACGTCGCCTCGTACTGGTTCAGCGTCGTCAGTTGTGCGAACGGGGCGCCGGTCGTGACGATGACGGCCTGGTAGTTCGCGGTGTTCCCGGACGACAGCAGGCCGGGAGTGACCTGACCCGCTCGTACGGGCGTCGAAGGGGACGCCCTCGCGCCGCAGCACCGACCTGCCAGGCGAGGTAGTCGGCCTGGGTGGTGCTGGGCCCGACGACGAGAACCTTGAGGTTCACGCGCTGGGTCGGCAGCGGCTGCGGGGGAACGGCTCCCTGAAGGAGCGGCGCGAGCGCCGCGAAGACGAGGACAGCGAGCGCGAGCAACCGGGAAGGGCGCAATGCGCGCGGACGAGCGGGCCAGTAGGACGACATGGGCGAGTGCCTCGGCAGTTCGTTGGTTTTCGGTGGAGGCACCTTAGACGGAACCCTCGGAGGTACATCACCCAACGAATGTGCGGTCTGACGCCTCCCCGAAGGTCGAGGGGCAGGACACACGCACCTAGACGAAAGTCTAGGTCACCCCCGTCTGGGCGCCCGTCAGGAAACGACAGGCTCGCTGCCCCGAGAGGAGCGTCTCGAAGGAGTGAGATCGCCGATGGACAAAACGATCCTGGGCAGCGCTGTCCGAGGATGAGGTGCGCCGCCAGGGACAGCCGTCGGTCGGTCCCCAGAATCCGGGCCGTGACGACCCTCCAGGCGAAACTCCAAAAGTCTCACATCTCCAGAAAAGTCGCAAAATGCGGGAAAAGTTCGGCGGGTGGAGCACCGATGCCGGCCGATCGGCCGCCCGGCGCCTCCAGTGGACCGCCGAGGCCCTGCCCGTGCGAACAGGTCGGGGAGACCCCTGTTAGTACTGCGGCGGGGTGAGGCGATGGAGCTCGACGATGGGGCCCGCCTCGTCCGGACGCTCTTCCACCGCCATCTCGTGGGTGCGCACGGTCCAGCCCGCCGAGCCGAGCGCTTCGAGGAACGTCGCGGCGTCAGGACGGCGCGGATCGGCGACCAGGACCTCACCCACGGGCCGAGTGAGCTCCTCAAGGAGCGCGCAGAGGGGGTCGACGTTGCGTGCCTCGTAGAGCACGTCCGCGGCCACCACGAGGTCGAACGGTGCGGAGGCGAGAAGGTCGGGGTGCGGATCGCGCCAGTCGACGAGCAGGCTGTCGACCGGGAGCGCGAGCCTCCGGGCGTTGGCGCGGATGAAGTCGATGGCCGGCTGGTACCAGTCGGTCGCAAGGACCGTGGCCGCGCCGGCGGCGGCGACGAACGAGGGGATCGCGAGACCCGCGCCCAACTCCACCACGCGCGCTCCAGCGAGGGTTCGGGTCGCGAGCGCTGCGGCGAGCGCGCGCCCGCTCGGCCACAGCTCGGCCCAGTAGGGGAGTCGCTCGTCGATTGCGTACTCGTCATCGTCGATGAGCTCCTCGGCCGAGCGGGGACGCACGATGTCGAACCGGTGCCGGCCGACGATGACACGCTCCTCGACCAGGTTGAATCCCGCCGGGAGCTCGTCCGTCACTTCCGCGTCCCTTCGCCGACGTGCGCGAGGTCGCTATCCTGTCGCGACCCGATCCACGAGGAGCACCGATGAGCGACGACGCACGCGCCGAGGAGACAGCGACCACCGAGACGGCCGAGACCGCCCAGGCAGTGGCTGACGAAGTCGCTGAGGGATCGCCCGTTCCCGAGGCGACCGTCGACACCGATGTCGCCGACGCCCCGGCCGACGAGCCGGTTGCAGAGGCCGCGGTCGAGGAGCCGGTTGCGGAGGCCCCGGTCGAGGCCGAGGAGCCCGTGACCGAGGACGAGCCGGTCGCCGAGGCCGACGAGCCTGTGGCCGAGGCCGAGGATGTTCCGGTGGACGAAGCCGTGGCCGTTGAGTCGGTCGAGGAAGAGGCTCCCGCGACGGTGAGCGATGCGTTCGGTCCGGTGCGGGTCGCCCGCGTGTACGTGTGCGAGCGCGGTCACCGCACGACGACGCTCTGGGGAGAGCCCGACACCTGTCAAGCACAGCCGCTGCGGCACGGCCCCAATTGCGGGCGCAAGCTCTACCACATCACCGAGCTGCCGGAGCAGGTGCAGAAGGCGCTCAACCCGCTCAAGGCGTCCAAGAAGGCCTCGAAGAAGAAGTAGCGCCGGGAGCGGGTCAGGCGGCCTCTGCCTGCGCCTCGTCGATCATCCGCCCGAGTTCGGCGAACCCGTCGTCCCAGACGGCCGGGTCGCCGAGGTCGAGGCCGAGGGGCGCCAGCAGCTCGGCGGGCGAACCCGACCCGCCGGCGGCGAGGAAGTCGAGGTAGGGCCCCACGAACACGTCACCGTCGCGCCGGTACCGGGCGTAGAGGGCCAGGGCGACGAGCAGCGCGAACGCATACGAGTAGGTGTAGAAGCGCGTGTGGATGAAGTGGGGGATGTAGGACCATCCCAGCCGGTAGCCCTCCGGCATCTCGAGCGCTTCCCCGTAGTACGCGGCGTTTGCCGTGATCCACGCGTCGCCGAGCCGCTCCGGCGTGAGCGTGATGCCGTCCGCTCGCATGTCGTACGCGGCCTGCTCGAAGCGTGCGAGCACCACCTGGCGGAAGATCGTGGCGAACGCGCCCTCCACCCGCTCGCATGCGAGCTGCCGCCGGGTCGCCGGGTCCGACTCCTTGGCGAGAAGGTAGTCGTAGGTGATGTTCTCGGCGAAGGTCGACGCGACCTCGCACAGGGCAATGCAGGCACCGGACGACAGCGGCGTCTGGCGTTCGTGCGACAGCTCGAAGTGCATGCCGTGGCCGAACTCGTGCGCCATGGTGAGCACGTCGTTCATGAGGTCGGTCCAGTTCATCAGGACGTACGGCTTGGCGTCCTGCGCGACGGGCGAGCAGAAGGCACCGCCCCGCTTGCCGAGCCGCGGCTCGGCGTCGACCCGACGGTCGGCGATGAACGCGGCCGCGATGTCTGCGACCCGTCCCGAGAACCCCCGGAACGACGTGGTGACGATGTCGGTGGCCTCGTCGAACCGGACCGGTCGGCCGCCGCTGATCGGCGCGTACTGGTCGGCGAGCGTCAGGCGGTCGAGGCCCAGCACGGCGGCCTTGGCAGTGAACCACCGCTGCGCGAGAGGGTAATGGCGACCGACGGCGTCGAACATGCCCTCGACCACGGCCGGGTCGAGCTCGTTGCGGAGGTGCGTCGGGTGCATCGGCGACGTGTAGCCGCGGAGCTTGTCCATCGCGAGCCGGTCTCCGACGAGGGTGTCGTAGCAGTGCGCGATCACGGGCGCCTGCGGCTCGAGCATGGTGTAGAGGGTGTCGAGCGCCTTGATCCGGATGTCGCGGCGCTCGTCGCGCATGTAGGCGAGGAGGCGGTCGACGTTGTGTGGCTCGGGTCCCTCGCCCGCGTCGAAGGGCGTCTCGAGCGTGGAGTTGATCCGCCCGAACAGGGTCTGCCACGCGCCGCTCGCCGCGGGTGCGCGTTCGGAGAGCATGCGCTCCTCGGGCTCGCTGAGCGTGTACGGGCCGAACCGGCGCATCGACACCAGGTAATGCCGATCAGCGGCGACATCGGGCGCGTCCGCCAGCGCGGCGGCCGCGTCGTCCGGGAGCTTGAGCCACTCGAGCTCGAAGAACCGGAGCGCGTTCCCCGCTTCGACGAGCGCGCGGTCGACGGCGCCGGACAGGTCGAGGTTCGCGGGGTCGTTCACGTCGACGGCTTCGCGCAGGTGGGCGTATGAGCCGAGGCGCGAGAGCTCGTTGTCGATGACCGACAGCTCGCAGAGCAGTTCGGCGAGTCCCTCGGCGTCGATCGTGGCGATGGTGCCGCGGTAGCGCTCGGCGAACGCGCGGCAGCGGTCCAGCGCGGCCTGAAGCCGGTCGCCGAAGGTCGCGTCGCCGTCGATGAGCGGGGCGAGGTCCCAGTGGACCCCCGCAGCTTGTGGTGTGGAGGCGTCTGTCGTCACGGGCCCGACACGCTAGCGGATGCCCTGGAAGCCCCAACGTGCGCCCCCGACGCGTTGCAGCTGGAAATGTCGATCAGCGAAGAAGATGCACCTCGAACCGTGAGATGCCCGAATCCGAACACGAAAGACCGTCGACAGGCAACTCGCGGCGGACCCGCTCGCTCCGCGGCCCTGGCCGCTAACGCTGCTGCCATGGGGACGAGTGACGCGGGACGTGTGGCGCGCGTTCGCGGACGGCCAGATTCCTTCTTTGCAGTCTGGCATCGCGTGGTGATGGCGTGCCGGATGTCCGCTGCGGACAGTCGCGACCGCACGCCCGTCACGCGGCTCACGCGGTGGCTACTTCGTCGTAGAGCTCGCTGGCGCGCACGACGTCGACTGCCTTGTCACACCGCCGGCCATGGGCGCACCCTGCGCGGCGGCAGCCGATGCGGAGACCTGGCATCCGGGGTGCGAGTGCGCACCGGAGCCGCTCAAGCCGACGGAGGACACGCCGACGGCGACGATGAAGATGGCGATCGTCGCCGCCCGGAGACGTCCAGGGGTCAACCTTCGAACGCGCAGCGCGCGCAGGCCCATACGAGCGCCGCTGGCTGCTGACATCGCCATCAACGCGCACCCGGCACACATGCCGTCACGGTACCACCGGCTGGCATCCAACCGGGAAAGTCAAGGGTGGTGGCGTCAGCCCCAGGGCTCGTGTGGGCGGGGGCGGGGTGTGCAGGCGTCGGATTCTCCGATGGTGTGGGCGGGGTCGCCGAGATCCTGGGCGAAGTGAAGGTGCGCGACGCCGGCTGCCTCGCCTGAGAGGCCGATGGTCTGTCCGCGGCGGACCCGCTCGCCTGACGCGACGTCGATTCGCGACAGGTGCGCGTAGTAGAAGTGGTCCGTCGCGGTATCGAGGTGGACCCTCAGTCCGGCGAGGTGAGGTTCGTTGGAGTCGAGCGGACCGATCAGGGATCCGATCGTCCCGTCTGCCACCGCCAGTACCGGTGTTCCAACCGGCACAGCAAGATCGACGGCGTTGTCGGAGGCGAGGTTGTGGGGCGGCGCCGTCGGGCTGTGCGTCGATCCCGGTACGAATGGGCAGCCGACAACGAGCCCCCTGACCGCAAGCGGATAGCTGAAGCCGTCGGGCGTGCTGGGTGGCGGTGCCTCGCCGAGCGCGAGAACCGTCGCTCCGAGACCTCCGGTGGTCGGGGTCGCCCCGACGAGGATGTCCCCACCGGATTGGCCCCCGCCGAGATCCCGATTGGTGTGGACCCTGAGGGCGACGAGGCCCTGACGGGTGCCAGAGACCGCTTCCTGCAAGACGACGACGTACCCGCCGTCGGGGATCGGGTACACGAGGTTCACGCCGGCCGGACGGGGGGTGCCCGCGACAAGGAGTCCATCGACCCGGGCCCCGGAGAAACCCCTGCGCGGGACGACGATGCGCTCGGCGGTGACCTCGCCGCCGAGCACGCTGACACCATGGAAGACCAGCACGTTTGCCCCACGCGAGATCCCGGTGAACGAGACGACGCCCGCCGCCGCCAGGACCCTGCCGTCAGAGCCGAGCACCGATACCGCCGCAGGCCGATCGGAGCCGTGCTGCCCAGGCGCACCGACCTGAACTGAGCTGGGTGGCGTCACGGGTAGCCCGATCGTGACTGGGGGAAGCGCGCGAGGAGCGCCGGGTGCGGCGACAGTGCGATTCGCGTGATGGGTCTGCGCCGTCGACGCGGCGATCAGGACGCCGAGGACGGCGCCGACGACGACGACGCCGAGCGCGGCGCCGGCGATCCCTCGTCGCGACAACCGATCTACGACCGCGGGCTCGAAACACATGCGGCGATGTCAGGCTTCGGTCCCATCCGACTCGGAACGGTGCCCCACACCGCCGGATCCGTCAACACGTCCAATGAATCCGTGCGGAGGTCTGCGGGGAGCGGAAGCGCTACTTGCCGCGAACACACGCCGGTCCTAGGGCGGGCCTTGCCGTGGGGCCCATTGCGGGCCGCCGACCGTCCAGTCCAGGTGCGGGTGGAAGTCGTTGACGAGGAGCGCCCACGCGTACCAGCCGACGATCGCGACGATGCCGAAGAACGCGCTCGCCCGGTAGAAGGTGAGCATCGCGAACTGGTTTGTCTTCCCCGCGAGCCACGGCCAGAACGGGTCGCTCGGCACGATCTCATCCCGGAAGTAGGAGGTCGTCAGGATACGCCAACGCAATATGAGCCAGCCCGCCCAGAATGCGTCCCATACACCGCCGAACGATGTGTAGTAGGCGACCGCGTCGCTCGCCCGCCCGGCCTGGCCGACGTACTCCCACAGGCCGAAGTGCAGGTGCCAGGTGGAGAACGGGAAGAGGATCATCACGCCGACGGAGTCGAGCGTGTCCGACAGCACATGGGCAAAGGCGCCGATCAGGAACGACAAGGCCCAGAGACGGCTGTTGCTCCGCCAGAAGATCAGGCTGGAGATCACGATCCCGAAGAACAGGGTGTGCGTGAACCCAAGGCCGGGCCAGCCACGGTGAAGCTGAACCGGGTCGGAGACGAGCTTGCGGTGGCCGGCGAACCCGAAGCCGTAGACCGCCCATTTCGTGAGGATGTCCGGAGAGTACGAACCGGCGAGGCAGAACGGGATGCTGATGCGTGCGCCGAGCTTGGCGCGCAGCAGGTACGGCTCGAGGTCGTGCGCCGCCCAGCTCACGAGAAGCGGCGGATCACCCGCGGCGCAAGCCACGTCACGGCGAGGACGTAGAGCACCGACTCCTGGAAGCCGAGGAGGAAGACGGGTGGGTACAGGGCCCCCGCCCCGGCGTAGATCGCCCCGGCGACGAGCCAGTAGACGACGCTGACTCGCCCGCGATGCCGGTCCTTGGCGTTGACAGCGTCGGCGGGTTGCTGGTCGCGGAGGGACGACAATCAGGACCGATCCTAACGCGCCCGCTCAGAGTGGCGGACACGGATGGGGCGCGGTGCTATGTTCGGCCGAGTCCGGTTGAAGGGAGCGCCTGATGTGCGTCTTATGTTATACGCCCGCCCTCGTCATCGGGGACTCCGTCCTGTTCGGCGGCCCGATCGTCTACCGAACGATGGAACGCGCACGCACGCTCGTGGGACTCCCGCCACGGCCCGAGACTGAGACCGGCGAGGACTGGTGGTCGTTGGATCGCGTGGAGCGCGAGCGGATCCGCCGTGAGCGAGCATTCCGCGCCCTCGCGCAGATGTAGCCGACCCGCCCGCCGGTTCACGCCTCCCGCCTTCGACTGGGCACGTCGCAAAGAGTCGATGGCGTCCAACTGGTTGGCAGGGTAGGACATCGGGGCGACCGGAAGACAGCGGAGGCTCGACGGTCAGGCGACCGGTGAGAAGCGCCGGGCGCCGGCGTACTGGCGCGCGTAGTACCCGGTGTCAAAGCGCTGGACTTTCACGACGTCGCCGGTCTGGGGTGCGTGGATCATCATTCCGCCGCCGATGTTGATCCCCTCGTGGTGCACGTACCCTGAGCTGTCGGCAAAGAAGACCACATCGCCCGGCAGCAGGTCACGATCGGCGACGGGCACCCCCACAGCACCCTGGTCCTCGGCCACTCGGGGCAGCCGGATCCCGAGCTGCCCATATACCCACCAGACGAGGCCCGAGCAGTCAAAGCCACCGGGCGCTTTGCCACCCCACACATACGGCGTGCCCAACTGTTGCTGAGCGAGGACGACGGCTCGCGGCCCAAGGCCCACAGGCGCCCCGGGGATCGGCCGCGCCGGCGCGAGCGCGACCTTGCGCGGCAGTCCTGGGTCCGGTGTGAACAGGGCGGGCACGGAGTTGACGAGGCTGACGGCCCCGTCGAGCGGCGCGCCGGCGACCCATGCCGCCTGGCCGCGAGTCCGCTCCGCCGCCGGCCGAAGTTGGGGCTGCTCGCCGTCGATTCCGAGGTAGAGCGGATCATCAGACGTCAGGTCCCATCCATGCGACTGAGCGCGGATGGCTGCCAACGCCCGAGAGCGCTCGAGGATCGCGGCAAGGTCAATCGCCCGTGGCGACGAGAGCCATGACTTGGGGAGCTCGCCCCCCACCGCGCCGGCCGCCCACCTTTCGAGACGCGTGTGGTTGACCACCAAGATCGTGCGATGTTCGCCGCGACGGAGCTCGAGTGCGCCTCGGAACCGCCGCCCGAGCGGGTCGGCGAGGAGTACGGTGGCGTTTGCCACGCCGGCGACGATCCGCAAGCTGCCACCCGCGAGACGCCGGGTTGTGCGAGCTCCGTCCAGGTCGCGAACGGTCCAACCCCCTTGCCAACGCCCGACTTCATACCGGTGATCGGCCACCAGCCGAATGCGATGCCCCCGCAGGATGAACGCCGGGTGCCCGTGGGCGGCGACGATGACACGGGGAGCCAGGTCGGCGACCAGGACACGGACCGGTACGTCTCCGGTCGTCCGGATCGACGCTGACGGAAACGCCACGCGGAGGACCGCCGCAGCGCTCTGGCCGGCATTCGTCGCGGCGAGGATCTGGTCCGCGCTCAGGCGCGAATTCACGGGGGCCAAAGCGACGGCGGGAATGCCAACCACAAGGCCAGCCGTCACCGCGGACGCAACCAGGTTTCTCCGCCACACGGTCATGGACCCCAGAACTCCCACACGCAGACGCTCTCATGGTTCGTGATGACACGCCAGGGTCCTCGTCGGCTCCGTGCGAGCGTCAGCAACGCCGCCCGTCCATGCCGCCAAGGTGCGACATGTCGGTACTTCCCCGCGCCATCCCGACGTCGGTGTCGATCGCTGCAAGAGCCAGCGGCCGCTTGAGGTGGGTCCGCATCGGTTTCGGCCCAGCCAGCTCCAGGGACACTATTCGATGCGTCGGGACTTCCCCGCCATCACTCCGCGAGCCTGGTGACCCCTGCCAAGGGCGTCCCAGAGTGGTGGGGACGACCATCCCAGGCGATCACCGCCGAGAAGGGGTTGCGTCCGCCGTCGACCCCCCGGCGGCCCACCTGGCGTCGCGAGGTTGGCACACTCCGGCGAGACACCACCCGGGTGCACGCACGCCGGCGGACTTCGTCGCATTCCTCGCACCCACGACACCGCGATTTACAGTGATTTCGCTTGGCGACGGAGGTCACTCTAGTCGATTGTTAATCGCCCGGGACGGGGGCGTCGATGTGGTCGAACAGGCGGTCCAGGGTGTCCTGTGGCAGGCCGGGCCGGCCGGTGTCGCCCAGGCCGAACGGGCCGCCCGGGCGGTGGAAATCCGAGCCGCCGCTCGGCACCAGACGCAGGCGCCGGGCGATCTCCGCGTACGCATCGCGCTGCTCGGGACGGTGCTCGGGCCGGTGCACTTCGATCCCGACCAGCCCGAACGCCGCCAGTCGCTGCACGAACGACGACAGATGCCTCGCCGGGAGAGCAAGGGACCCCGGATGGGCCAGCACCGGCACCCCGCCGGACTCGCGAACCACCCGCACGGCGGCATCCGGCTCGAGGCCCTGCGACGGAACATGCGCCGGCCGCCCGTCCGCGAGCCAGCGGTCGAACGCCTCCTCCATCGTCGCCACGTGACCGGCGTCGACGAGCGCCGCCGCGACATGCGGACGGCCGAGCTGCCCAGCGGCCCGGCCCCGGACGTCGTCCCAGTCGAGCACGATCCCCAGATCCGCCAGGCGCTCCACGATCCGGCGGATGCGCTGCTCGCGAAACGCGGACACCCCCGCGAGGCGATCCACCAGGGGCCGCGGAGCGGCGGCGGCGAAGTAGCCCAGAAGGTGCATCGAGCCGGTCGGCACGCGCACCGTCAGCTCGATGCCGGGAACCACCCGCACTCCGTGGGCCCTCGCGGCGGCGACGGCGGCCGGGACACCTTCCATCGTGTCGTGATCGGTCAGCGCGAGCGTCCCCACCCCGGCCTTCGCCGCGGCGGCGATCAGCTCCGCTGGGTCGAGGACGCCGTCCGACGCGGTGCTGTGGCAGTGCAGATCGGTCAGCACGCCACGTCTCCCCAACCCCCGGCCCGGTGCACTCGCATGAACGCTAGGGTAGGGAACACCCATGACGCGGATAGAGAAGCCAGCGAGGTCCAGTGTCGTCTACTCCACCGGTACCGGTCGCGTGCGTGACGCGCCCGTCGCACCGGCCCCCTCCGGCCCGCCCGGCGACGGCATCGTTCGCATCAGCCGCACAAAGGCCGGCCGCGGCGGCAAGACCGTGACCCTCGTCAGCGGGCTGCCTCCCGCCGACGTGGAGGACGAGGCAAAGGCGCTCAAGCGCCTGTGCGGCAGCGGCGGGACGGTCAAGGACGGGGCCGTGGAGATCCAGGGCGACCACCGTCAGCGCATCGCCGACCACCTGTCCGGCCGGTACAAGGTGAAACTCGCCGGCGGCTGACCCGTCCGGCCCACGACAGAACAGGAGCAATCGTGTCCGAGCATGCCCTCGTCGCCCCGCAGATGGTGATCAACAGCCGGATGCTCTACTTCGGGTGGATCCCGGAGGACCCGGACGCGCTCGCCCGGATCCTGCCATCGCAACTTCGCCCGATCGAGAATCGTCAACTCTTCATGAACCAGTACGTCGTCGACTCGGACGAGCAGACATCGGGCTTCGGCGCCTACTCGCTCACGTACTGCGGACTTGATCTCGACCGCACCGCGCCAGACGGCCAGACGCCGAGCAGGTGGTGGACGCACTACTTCAACTCGTCCGAAGGCATGCGCGATTACGTCAAGCAGCGCGGGGTCCCCGCGACCCCCGGCCGCACGACGATCCATCTCGCCGGCGACACCGTCACGGCGACGACCTACTCGGACGACACACCCGTCATCCGGTCCACCGCCAAGGTGGGCCAGCCCGGCATCACCGCCAGCGGCCAGCTCTCGTACATCACCGATGTCGGGGGACGACTGGTCGACGGCATCTACCCCTGGATCGCGACCCTCGTCGACCCGTGGGAGGTCACGAGCCTCGAGTTCCTCGAGCCCAACCACTCCGTGTACGCGCTGCGACCCGCCTCCCCGCTCCAGGTGACCTGGGGCTTCTACTCCCCGAACGCGTCGTTCTGCTACCCGGGCGGCGAGAACGAGATCACATAGCGTCCGCTACGCCGGGGCGCCGGGGCCGACCAGGCGGAGGCGCCGTCCAAACGCACGCTCGAAGACAGGCCCCTCCTGCCCGGCGGACCAGAGCGCCACGGACGGCTCCTCCGGGGCGCGGAGGGTCAGCGTGATCGTCTTGCCGCGCCCGTCGAGGTCGATGCCCTGCACGACCTGCGCCCGGTCGCGCTCGAGCTGCTCGGCCAGGCGGAGGCACGAGGCGAGACGCCAGAAGCGCTCCTCGTCGCCGTCCTCCAGCACCGGCCGCATCCAGTCGAAGTTGGGCGGCGACTTGCGGTGGGCGCGCACGAGGAGCGCCACCAGCGCCAGCTCCCGGTGCGCAAAGCCCGGGAGGCCGGCGTTGAGGATGAGGTAGAAGCCGTGCTTGTGGTGGTCGTGGTAGTCCACGATGACGCCGATGTCGTGGAGCATGGCCGCGCTCCAGAGCAGTTCGCGCTCGAGCGGGTCGGCGCCGTGGAGTCCCACGCGTGCGGTGCCGTCGAAGATCTCGAGCGCGAGCCGCGCAACGTGCTGGGTGTGGGGCCGGTCATATCCGTACCGCAACGCCACGTTGACCACGCTCGCCCGCCGCACGTCGGGGAAGAGCGGCGGGTCGGCGGGCGCGAGGAAACGCTCGAAGAAGAGGCCCTCGCGAAGCCCCTGACTGCAGACCGAAATGGCGCTCGCCCCGACCCGCTCCATGACGACGTCGATCGTGACCGCGCCGGCGAGGATGATGTCGGCCCGGTCGGCCTTGAGCCCGGGGAGACGCTGGCGCTGCCCGACGGGCAGGCGGAAGAGGGCCTCGATGATCTCGTCGAGCGTTCCGCGTTCCAACTCGAACCCGTGGATCTCCGACAGCGGGTACTCCAAGGCGCGTTGCGCCATTGCCGCCAGGGTGCGCACGGCGCCCCCGGTCCCGACGAGCGGGAGGCCGTTCGGGGCGAGCCAGCCTGAGCGCGCGAGGACGTCGCTCACGTGCCGTCGCAGCGCCTTGAGCTCGCTTCGCTTCGACCGGGGGGTGCGGAGGAACGCCTCCGTCATCCGGACGGCGCCGATCGGCTCGCTCAGGGTCCGCTCGAGCGCCCGACGCGAGACGCGGCCGACCTGGACGCTCCCACCGCCGACGTCGACGAACAACCCGTCTTCGAGGGTGGTGCTGTTCACGATCCCGAGGTAGCTGTAGTAGGCCTCTTCCTCCCGCGACAGCACCCGGGCCTCCATGCCCTGCTCGGCGAAGGCGGCGAGCACCGCCGCCTGGTTCGTGGCGTCGCGCACCGCGCTGGTCGCCGCCACCACGACCTCGTCCACGCCGGTGGTACGGCAGAACGCGGCGTAGGTGTGGACCGTCGCGGCCCCGCGTGCGATGGCGTCGGGCTGGAGCTCGCCGTCGCTCATCCCGGCCGACAGGCGGACCGGTTCCCTGATCTCGTCGGTCAGGGCGAAGGCGCCACCCGGACGTGCCCTGAACACCACCAACCGGAAGCTGTTCGAGCCGAGGTCGACGATTGCGATGCGGCGCTCGCGGCGCTCGTCGGGCTCGGGCGCTACCCTAGACACAATGACCTCGCCGCTGCGTCCCCCCTCGGTTCAGGAAGCGAGTGAGGCGTTGGCCCCGATCGCACCGGTGGCGCTTGCCTGGCCGACGGCCTTCGACACGTCCGAGGCGGTCGAACGGGCGTGGGTCGATTTCGCGGCGAACCACCCCCAGTCCGAGCGCACCGCGCTGCGCCAGGCCCTTGCCTTCGCACGGGCCCGGCACGGCGAGCAGTGCCGCAGGGGCTCCGACACGCCGTACTGGGTTCACCTCGTCCGCGTCGGGCTGGAGCTTGCGCGCTGGGGAGAGACGTCGCCAGTGCTGTTCCAGGCCGCGCTGCTGCACGATGTCGTCGAGGATACGCCGACCTCGCTCGCGGAGGTGCAGGAAGGCTTCGGTCCCGAGGTCGCAGCGCTCGTCGACTGGCTCACCGCGCCCGAAAGTCACGAAGGCGAGGCCGTGGTGGCCTACTACGAGTGGCTGTTGGCCGACGGTCCACCGGAGGCGCACATCCTCAAGCTTGCGGACCGCACCGACAACCTTCGCAGCATCCAGGCGCTGGTCATGCGCTCGGGCGGCAGGCACCGCCCGTGGGCGGCCCGCTACCTCGCGCAGACGCAAGCGCACGTCATGCCGTTGACCGCGCATGCCCCGTCGATCGCCCGGGTCGCTCTGGTCACTGCGATGGCCGACCTCGCCCCGCTGGTCGACAAGGGCCTTACCGAGTCCTAATCCGCACGCAACTCCGCCGCCATATGCGCTGGAGAGGATCCTGCCGTCATGTCGCACCATTCCAAGGAGCGTCTCCTGATGAGCAGCATCACGGCAGTCCCGCTGGAAAGGATCCAGTCGTTGCTCGAGCGCCTCGACCCGTCGTTCGACGAGCCATGCACCGTCGCGGGTTGCATCCACCTGAACTCCGACGTGCAGGTGCTGCACGACGTGGTCGCCGGACAGGTCGCCGCGTGACCTGAGAGGCGCTCCCGGCGTCACGGCCGCTGTTCGATCTCCTCGAGATACGGTGGCGTCGATGTCGGGGTGAGCGCGAGCCGACCGGCGGCGAGACGTTCGAGCGCCTCGCCGGCCAGCTCGCGTCGCCAGCCGCCGGCGAGCGGGAAATCGGCGCCGTTCCCCTGGATGCAGGCGGCGAGATAGGCCACGATCTCGTCGCGGGTGGCGAGCAACGGGGCGGCAAGCTCCGCGGCGTCGGCACGCACGCCGACGACGAGCTGACCGAGGGCCGCCAGCACCGACACGCGCGCCGCGAGATCGGGACGCATCTGCCGGCCCAGCTCGATCGGCGATCCCTCGACGCCCCGCTGAACCGCTGCGAGGAGCTCGCGGATCTCGCGCTCCCGGATGCGCTCGGTGAGCCCCCGAACCCGGGCCAGGCCGGATTCGTCGGCGGGCCGGCGCTTCGCGACGTCCAGCGCGAGCCGGTCCTGCATGATCCAGGCCGGCGGGCGATCGCGACGCTGAGCCTCCAGCTCGCGCCAGGCTCCCACTTCACGCAGCACCGCCCGGTCCCGGGACGTGAGGCTGCCCTGGCCCTTGATCTTGCGCCATGCGTCCATGGGCTCCGTCACGAACCGCGCGTCGGGGCCGTAGCGGCGCTCGTGCTCCTCCTGGACCCAGGCGCCACGGCGACGCTCCGCGACCCGGCGCATCAACTCGTCATGGAGTGGGAGAAGGTGGAGGACGTCGTTTGCGGCGTAGCGCAGCTGAGCGTCGTTGAGCGGGCGGCGGCTCCAATCGCTGAAGCCCTCCGTCTTCTCGATCCGCACCTGGAGGGCGCGTTCGAGCAACGTCGCGAGGGACTGGCCGGCGCCCAGCCCCACGAAGCCGGCGGTGAGCTGTACGTCGGCGACGGCGCGGGGGCGTGTGCCGAAGTGCAGGGCCAGGAGCGTGAGGTCCGCCGAGGGCGCGTGCATGATCGTCTCGACGTCGGGATCCGCGACGAGCTCGGCGAGCGGCTCGAGCGCCGCGCCCTCCACCGGGTCGACGAGCGCCACCTCGCTCTCGACGCTGACCTGGGCGAGGCAGGGGATGGGGCGGTACGTTCGCTCCCACAGGAACTCGAAGTCGAGTGCGAAGCGACCGGCGGTGCGGGCCTGCCGGGCGAGTTCCTCGACCCCGGCGCGGTCTCGGATCACTGGCGTGGCCGGCATCCCCGCTACCCTACCCCGTCGTGCACGTGGTCGGTCTCAGCAAGTCGTACGGTGCCCGAACCCTGTTCGACGGCGTGTCGTTCCGCCTCGATCCGGGCGATCGCCTGGCGGTCGTCGGGCGCAACGGGGTCGGGAAGACCACGCTACTGCGGTGCATCGCGGGCCAGCTCCCTCCCGACGCGGGGGAGGTCACGCTCGCCAAGGGGGCGGTCGTGGCGCTCCACGACCAGCGCCCGCCACTGGGCCGGGAGATCAACCTCGGCGAGTACGTCGCCGAGGGCCTTGCCGCCGTGCGGAAGGTGGAGCGGACGCTCGCCGAGCTCGAGGCCCGCATGGCCGGCGGCGACCATGGACCCGATGTCCTCGGCGCCTACGACCGCGCGCAGCGAGACCTCGAGCGGCTCGGCGGGTACGCCTGGGGCGCATGGCTCGATCGCGTGCAGCGCGGACTCGGGATCGACCCGGATTGGCTCGACCGGCCGCTCGGCTCCTTCTCGGGCGGCGAGCTGACCCGAGCGTCGCTCGCCCGCGCGCTGGTGTCGCGGCCCGACGTCCTGCTGCTCGACGAGCCGACGAACCACCTCGACCTGCAGTCGGTGGAGTGGCTGGAGACGGCGCTCGCCGAGGTGGACGCGACGATCGTCCTCGTCTCCCACGACCGGTGGTTCCTGGAGTCCGTCACGAGCAAGGTCCTCGACCTCGACGAAAGGCGCGGCCGTGTGTGGCCGATGGGCTACTCGGCCTTCCGGCGGGCAAAGGCGGAAGCGCTCGCCAAGCAGGCAACCCTCGCGGAGGCGCAAGCGCAGGAGATCGCCCGCCTCGAGCGATTCGTGGAGCGGTGGCGCGCCGGGACCCGCGCCCGGCAGGCGCAGTCGCGCGCCAAGCAGCTCGGACGGATCGAACGGATCGCGCCACCCTCACGGGAACGGTCCCTCGCGTTCGGGTTTCCCAAGACCGAGCAACCCGGCCGCCTGGTTCTCGAGGCCGACGGCCTGACCGTCGCCGCAGGCGACGCAACGCTGCTGCAGGACGTCAGCCTCGCCATCGAGCGCGGGCAGCGGGTCGCCGTGGTCGGGCCGAACGGCGCTGGCAAGACGACCCTGGTCGAGACGCTCATCGGCAAGCGTCGGCCACCGGCCGGCCGTGTGAGCCTCGGGCATCGCGTGAGCGTGGGGTATTTCTCCCAGCACGCGGCGGAGCTCGATCCGGATCGTACCGTCGTCGAGACGGTGCTCGGTGGAACCGCCCTCACCAATACGCAGGCGCGCACGCTGCTGGGGCGGTTTCTCTTTCCCGGCGAGGCCGCCGACCGTCGGGTGGAGGCTCTGTCGGGTGGGGAGCGCCGGCGGCTGTCGCTGGTGCAGCTGATCGCCCACGGCGGCAACCTGCTGGTCCTCGACGAGCCGACGAACCACCTCGACATCGAAAGCCGCGAGGCGCTCGAGGAGGCCATCGGCGCCTACGACGGAACCGTCGTGCTCGTGTCGCACGACCGCGCGCTCATCGATCTCGTCGCCACGCACACCCTGGCGATCGAGGATGGCGCCCTGCGCCTCCGCGCTGGTGGCTACTCCGAGCTGACGCGGCTCCGCGAGTCGCCTCCGCCGTTTCCGGCGGCGGACCCACCGGCCGCCCGCAAGGCGTCGGCACCGAAGCGGCCGCCCGCCCAGAAACCGCGGCGGCGGTTGCGGGAGGTCGAGCGGATCGAGACGAAGATCGCCGCCTTGGAGGAGGAGCTGCGCGACCTGGAGCAGCGGCTCGGCGATCCCGAGGTGCTCGCCGACCGGGAGGCCGTCGCCGCAGCGGGCGAACGTCATCGCGGCGTCGAGCAGGAGATCGCGTGGCTGCTCCGCGAATGGGAGGAAGCGGCCGAAGCAGGCGCCTGAGCCCTACCGCAACCCGGCCGTTCCGTGGAAGGGGCACGCTACGATCAATCGCTGATGGACGATCGCGCGACCGTCGCCGAGCCGACGCCCACCTGCTACCGCCATCACGACCGCGAGACGCTGGTCTCGTGCTCGTCATGCGACCGGCCGATCTGCACGTCGTGCATGGTCCAGGCGGCCGTCGGCGTGAAGTGCCCCGAGTGTGCCGGTCGCCCCACAGGCGCCGCGCGCCTCATGCCGCGGCCCGTCGCACGCGGCACCGCATACGTGACGATGACGCTCATCGCGTTCAACGTCGCCGTGTTCGTCCTGCAGATGCTCACGGACGGTGGGAGCGTCGGACGGGGGATCGGGGGCGACATCGCCGCGAGGGGATGGCTCGACGCCCCCGACGTGGCCGCCGGCGATTGGTGGCGCCTCGTGACGTCGGCGTTCCTGCACGCGGGGATCGCCCACCTCGCCTTCAACATGCTCGCCCTCTGGTACCTCGGCACCGCCCTCGAGTCGTATGTCGGGCCGCTGCGCTTCGGGTTGATCTACCTGGGGTCGGTTCTGTGGGGGTCTGCCGGCGCGTTGCTGTTCGCCCCGCTGAGCCCCACGGTGGGGGCGTCCGGCGGGGTCTTCGGGATCATGGCAGCGATCCTCGTGCTGCAGCGTCAGCGCGGCATCAGCATCGTCGGAGACGTGGGCATCTGGCTCGGCATCAACCTCATCATCACCTTCACGTTGCCCGGGATCTCGATCGGGGGCCACCTCGGCGGCATCGTCGGCGGCGCCGCGACCGCCTTCGCGCTCTCGAGCTTCGGGAAGGGACATATCGCGGCCCGCACCCTGACGCCCGTCGCGGTCGCGGCCACGATTGGTGTGCTCGTGCTCGGTGTCGTGGTCTCGCTTGTCGCGGCCGACCGCAAGGCCTTGCCGTCGTCGGCGTCGGCCGGGACGGCGATCGCCATCGTCCAGGCCGTCCCGGCGGCGCCCTGGGCGGCGCCTCGGTGACCCCCGCGCGGGGGTGGATCCGGACCCTCGTCCTCGTCGCGCTCCTCGCCGCGCTTGCGTTTCCCGCGTTCGCGACGGCGCACGCCACCCTCGACCGGACCGACCCGCTCGACGGCCAGGTGGTGCAAACGTCGCCGAGCAAGGTGACGCTGACATTCAGCGAGCCGGTGGAGACCGCCCTCGGCGCGATCCGTGTCTTCGACGGCGACGCGCGCCGGGTCGATCAGGGCGAGCCGATTCGCGAGTCGCCAAACGTCGTCTCGATACGAGTCGCCGACAACCTCGCGCGGGGCACCTACACGGTGTCGTGGAGGGTCGGGTCCGCCGACGGCCACCCGGTCGACGGCGCGTTCGTGTTCCACGTCGGGGCGCCCGGAGCGCGGCCCGAGGGGATCGCGAACGAGGTGCAAACCCGTCCGCCGTCGGCGATCGACCGTGCGAGCGACGTTGCCCGCGTCGCCGACCTGGCGCTCCTCATCCTGGTCGTGGGCGGCATCGGCGCCCTCGTGCTCGTGCTGGCCGGGCGGGCGCCCGACGTGGAACGTCGGCTCTGGTACGCCGCAGCCGGCGCCGGCTTCGCCCTGTCCATCGTCGCGGGCGCGACGATCCTGCTTCATGCCGCGTCGGTGGCCGGCGTCGGGCTGAACGGAGCCACCCAGGGCAGCGTGCTGCAGGCGGTGCTCGACACCCGGTTCGGACAGGTGCGGCTCGCGCAGGTCATCCTCGCCGAACTCGTCGCGATCGGAGCGGTCTGGGCAGCCGCCACCGACGGCAACTCGCTCCGTAAGAAGGTCGTCGCCGTTGCCGCCGCCGGCCTCGCCCTGACGCCCGGTCTGGGCGGCCATGCGGGAACCGGCAGCGCCTGGGTCGTCATCGCCGACACGGGGCATGTGCTCGCGGCGTCGATGTGGGTCGGGGGTCTCGCGACGGTCGTGCTGGCCCTCATGCTGTCTGGCCCGGGCCGTGGTGAGCTCGCCCGGCAGGTGTGGCCGCGATTCTCGACGGCGGCGCTCGTGAGCGTGGGCATCCTCGTCGTGGCGGGGGTCATCGGGAGCTTGCAGAACGTCGACGGCTGGAGTGAGCTGTGGGAGACCACCTACGGCCGTCTCCTGCTCGCGAAGATGGGCATCGCGCTCGTCCTCATCGGGTTCGGCGTGGCGAACCGGCGAATGGTCCGCCGGCTTCCCGAGCGCGGGGAGGAAGGGGGGCTCCGGCGGAGCGTCCTCGCGGAGCTCGTACTGATGGCCGCCGCGATCATCGTGACCTCGGTGCTGATCAACGAGCCCCCGGCGAAGGCGGTCGCGGCGGCCCAGCCGGTCGAAGCTCGCGTTGCGATCGACGATCTCTCTGCACGGGTCGTGGTGGATCCGGCCGAGACGGGGTCGAACCTGGTCAACGTGTTCCTCAAGCGGCAAGGTCAGCCGGTCTCGGCCGATGAGGTGAGCGTGACCGCCACGCCGCCGGCAGACGTGGGCCCGTTCCGGCTCCAGACCCGAGCGGCGGAGACCGGCCACTACGTCGCTCCCCCGCTCGAGGCATCCGTCGCCGGCGTCTGGACCTTCGAAATCGCCGTCCGGCGCGGCGAGTTCAATCTGAAAGCCGCAACCGTGTCAATCCCGATCAGGAACGCCCGCTGATGCCGATGCTCCGCACCAACGCCAAGCTGGCCGCCGTCGTGGCGGCGTTCACCCTTCTCGCCCTGGCGGGGACCGCCAGCGCCCACGTCGAGGTGACCGCCGGCGCCGCGCCAGGCGAGATCGTCCTGTCGGTTCCGAACGAGTCGTCTTCGGCCGACACCGTCAGCGTCGCGGTGCAGCTCCCCGACAACGTCGTGCGGACCGGGGTTCCGAAGATCGCCGGGTGGACCCACACCGAGACGACCGTGCCGCTCGACCCGCCGTTACGGGTGGACGGCGTCGAGGTGACCTCACGGGTCACGACGGTCACCTGGGCCGGCGGCCGCCTCGCTCCCGGACGCGAGGCCGAGTTCCGCCTTCGGCTTGCGGTCGCCGAGGGCACCAAGCACACCGGGCTCGCCTTTCCGGCGGTGCAGCGCTACTCGGACGGGGACGTCGTCCGGTGGATCGGCGGATCCGGGAGCGAGTTCCCGGCGGGCGTGTTGGAGACGTCGCTCCCCGCCGTCGCCGCCGTCCCCGTGACGACGAGCCCGGCGACCACCACCTCGACGCAGACCGCGACGGTTGCGACGTCGACCGCCACGACGACGGCCTCCGACAGCGGCAGCAGCAACCCGATCGGCCTGATCTTCGCGGTGATCGGAGCGGCCATCGCGACGGGTGGCGTCATCGCGATCATCAAGTGGCGACGGGCGCGCGCCGACGAGACCACTTAGCCCGGGACGACCTCGTGCGCGTCCTCGATGAGGGCCGCGACCAAGTCGATCGAAGCCTGGATGTCGTCGGGGTGGCAGGCCTCGACACTCGAATGCACGTATCGCGTTGGGATCGACACGCATCCCGCGATCGCGCCCTCGCCCGCGAGCTGCAGCGAGCCGGTGTCGGTGCCGCCCCGGTTCGAGACGTGGAACTGGTAGGGGATCTCACGCTCCTCGGCCAGCCGAACCAGCAGGTCGACCAGAGCCGGCGAGCCGATCGCGCTCGCGTCCATCAGCCGGATGGCCGTGCCGCGACCGAGACGGGTGGACGGGCCGTCTCCGGGTGTGCCGGGGCCGTCGTCGGCGGGACAGGTGTCGATCGCGACGCCGATGTCGGGCCTGACGCGGGTGGCGAGGACGCGTGCGCCGCGCAGGCCGACCTCCTCCTGAGCCGTCGCGGCGGCGTGGATCTCGGCGGACCCGGCGGGGGCGGCGCGCAGCGCCTCGAGCATGACGAACAGCCCGACGCGATCGTCCAGGCTCTTGCCGGTGACGAGGTCGCCCAGGTCGTCGAGCGTCCTGCGCCGAGTAACCACATCGCCCTGCCGGACGAGGCTGCGAACCCGGTCGGCGGGGAGGCCCGTGTCGATGGCCAGATCCTCGAGCCGCGGGGCCTTCTGCCGCGCCGCTTCGTCCAGCAGGTGCACCGGGGTCGTTCCGACGATGCCGGGGAGATCCTCGCGCCCGTGGACCGTGACGCGCTGGGCGACGAGCGTCCTCGCGTCCCAGCCGCCGAGGGGGACGAACCGCAGGTATCCGCGATCGTCGACGTGGGTCACCATCAGGCCGATCTCGTCCATGTGCGCCGCGAGCATGAGGCGCGGGCCTCCCGACCCGTCACGGACGCCAATCAGGCTTCCCAGCGGATCGGTCTCCACCCGATCGCAGGTGGCCGTGAGCTCCGGGCGCACAAGGTCGCGGACCCGCTCCTCACGTCCCGACGGGCCCGCGACCTCGCAGAGGGCCGCGAGCAACTCCCGCCTCACGGGGTGAGCACCAGCTTGCCGAAGTGCTCCCCGGCCTCCTCGCGGACGTGGGCGTCGGCGGCCTCCGCAAGCGGCCGGACGCTGTCGATCACGGGGACCCACGCCTGGGTGTCGACCGCGGCGAGCAGTCCGGCGAAGTCGCGGGCGCTGCCCATCGTGGTGCCGAGCACCGACACCTGCCCGGCGGTGACCGGCCGGACCATCATCTCCACCTTGCCGCCGCCGGTTCCACCGAAGACCACCAGCCGCCCGCCGGGTCGCAGGCAGTTGACGCTGCTGGCCCAGGTGGACCCCACCGAGTCGACGACCACGTCGACGCCGCCCCCGGTCTCCGCCTTGACCAGGTCCACCCAGTCGTCGTCGGTGTAGTTGATGCCGCCGGCGGCGCCGAGGTCGGCGGCGCGCGCGAGCTTGTCGTCCGATGACGAGGTGACGATCACCCGCGCCCCGGCGGCGCGCGCGATGTGGAGCGCGAAGGTGGCGACACCGCCGCCGATCCCCAGCACCAGTACCGTCTCGCCCGGCCGGAGCTGTGCCCGGCTGATCAGCGCGCGCCAGGCGGTGAGCCCGGCGAGCGGCAGCGCGGCCGCCTCCTCCCAGGAGAGTCGCTTGGGCTTCGGCATGACGTTCTCGGCCGGGATGCGGATGAGCTCCGCGTAGGTGCCGTCGTCCGGCCCGCCGAGGATGCGGAATCCCGGCTGGGGTGCCCCCTCGCCACCGCCCCAGCCGAGCGACGGGAAGATCACGACCTCGTCGCCCTCGGCCACCCCGGCGACGCCGGCTCCCAGGGTGCGGATGACACCGGCGCCGTCCGAGCCGGGGATGACCGGGAGCGGGGAGGGGGCGACGCCCTTGCGCAGGAACACGTCGCGCCGGTTGAGCGCCGCGGCGCGAAGCTCCACGACGACCTCGCCAGGACCTGCCACCGGGTCGGGCACGGTGGTGAGGGAGAGCACCTCCGGGGGGCCGGTCTCGGTGAGTTGGATCGCGTTCACGTTGGCTCCTTGGACGGGGTCGACGGGAGCGTACCCGTGCCGCCCGAAGGGCGCCTACCCGTGGGCCGGCGGACGCGCAAACTCAGATCGAGGTCACTTTGGCGACCAACCCGAGCCCTCCCGTCATCCAGGGAGGCGGATCCCGCACCCGCGCGCGTCCGCGTCAGCCCACGGCGGTCTTTCGAAAAAGACCGTAGGTGAACCGTACGGCTATAACACGATTCTGGCAACTAACCGAAGGTCTGGTTCGCGCCTGACCGATGGACGGGAGTTCTCGCAAATGCCGCGAAAATCCACGCGGGCGTCCCGCAGCCGGGTCGGCTATGCGTCGGACGGCCGTGTGGCCGTCAGTAGCGGGAAGGGGTTGACGCGCTGCCCCGCGCGCTCCCAGGCAAGTCGCGTCTGACGCGTGGCGCCTCCGAGCGCCTGGCCGGCGCCGACTGAGACGCCGTCGGCGATGCCGGGCGCGTACGTCGCCAGCCCGCTGTACCCGATGCGGTCGCCCTGTGCGGTGACCACCCAGAACGCGAGGCCCTCCGATTGCTCGGCCGCGGATGCCGCCTGGAGCGTCCCGGGCGCGGCTGCGACGACGACGGTGCCCGGCTCCGCGTTGATGGTGACCGCGCAGGCCATCGGCTTGCCGTAGCAGCCTTGCGTGCCGGGGGCGGCGAAGTCGTCCGCGTACCGGATCGGCGTGCTTCCCGGGACGATGGGGAACACGAACCCTGCGATCGTCGCGGCGAGACCGGTCGAGGGATCGGCGCCACGCTCCATGAGCGGCGCGTCGATGGCGGGAGCGGCGCCGTTCCAGGCGACGGCGCCCTGCGCGGGCGGCGCCGTGGGGGCCGTGCTCACGGGGGGTGGAGCCGCCGGCGGGGTCTGGCACACGGACGACGCCTGCTGCTCGAGGGTGATCGGCAGCTCCGGGCTTCCGCCGAGCCTGAGATAGGAAGCCCCCACGCCGGCGGTCCAGTTCGCATTCAGGTTGGCCGGGTCGTTCGCCACGCCGAGCGGCGCCCATTTGCCGCCGATCTCGCCGAGCGTTCGGCGACCCTCGGCGATGTAGTGGCGTGCCAGGAGCTCCGCCGCGAACGTGATGGCCTCCGCCTTCGTCTCGAAGCGCCGGCCGGGTCCGATGCCGAACGGGTTGTTGATGACCTGCGACGGAACGTAGGTCGCCAGGATCGTCTCGTGCGCCGCGATCGCCACCAGCGCGCGCGGGTCGATCCCCCATGACGCGGCGGCGGTCACGAACGTGTGGCCTTCACCGGCGAGGGGACTGCCGGCGGCTGCCAGCACCTGGTCGAGCCCGTCGGGGTCGAGCGCCCCGACGCACGACAGGGCGTCCTTCGGGTTCACGCCGGGCGTGGCGGCGACACCGGCGGCGACGCTCGCTCCGGAGATTGCGAGCACGCCTGCGACTGTACGAAATCGAGGTTTCATCGGCGTCCGAGTGTACATGCGGCTGCGGCGGAAACCGTCACGTGCAGGTGACAAAGTGGTTGCTCCGCGGTGTCAGCGGCTGCCGACGCTCCGGAGCGCGGCGAGGGCGAACGACCCGGTGAGCGTCGCGAGGATGGCGATCGCAAGCAGCGCCGGCCAGAGGAGGGACCACGTGATCCCATGCAGCTGCGCGCCGCGGGAGGCCTCGAGGATGTACGTGACGGGGTTCCAGTGGGCGACGTGCGACAGCCACCCGCGGAGCGCGCTGCGCGGCGTGTAGGCGACGGAGGTGAAGACCGACATGAACACGACCACCTGCATGAGCGGTGCTGCCTGGACACTCCGGGTGCGCAGAGCCACGCCGATCGCCCAGAGCGACGCGATGGCGGCGAACGACGCCGCGAGGAGGTAGACGACGATCGTGTTGAGGAGGCCGTTCAGGCTGACTCCCCCGATGAGCGCGGCGATGTAGACCACCGTGGTCGTGAAGAGGCTGCGGGCGACTGCCGCGAGGAGCGGACCGGCGAGCAGCGCGACGCGGGGCACCGGGCTGGCCTGCAGGCGGTCGAAGAAGCCACCTTCCAGGTCGCGCGCGAGCGTCATGCCCGAGTTGACCCCCGCGAACCCGGCGCCCATGGTCGCGGCCATCGGCAGCGTGAACGCGAGGTAGCTCGCCCCCGCGAAGTCCGGGAGCGCACCGATGCCACGAAACGCCCCGGAGGTGGAGATGAGGATGAACAGCGGCATGACCAGCGACGGGATGAACACGGACGGCACCCGCCGCACGAGCAGCAGGTTGCGGCCGGCCAGTCCGAGGCTGGTTCGCAGGCCCGGTGGCACGAGGGCGGGGTAGCTGGAACGGACCATCTAGGCGCCCTCCGTCGCGAGGCGGCGCCGGTAGACCAGGGCGGAGATGCCGACGCTCAACACGGCGAAGCCGATGACGAATGCGAGTCCGGTGAGCGTCGCGCCGTGGGGGGCCCCGTCGACGACCTGCGCGCGCATTCCCTCGACGATGTACGAGATCGGATTGACGTCGGCGATGGCCTTGTACCAGCCGGTCATCGTCTCGCGCGGGAAGAACGCCGACGAGAAGAAGAGCAGGACGAAGAACAGCGGGAACATACCCTGTACAGCCTCGGCGGATCCGGTCCGAAGGGCGAGGATGACGCCCAGCCCGCCGATCGCCGCGGCGAGGAACGCCGCGAACACGATCAGCACGAGCACGCCGCGTACCCCGGCGTCCACCCTTGCGCCGAATGCGACGGCGATGCCCAGGAACAGGAACCCCTGCAGGATGCCTTGGCTGACGCTCGCGCCGAGCCGCCCAAGGAGGATGGCCCATCGCGAGACGGGCGAGGCCACGAGCCGGTCGAAGAAGCCGGTCTCCATGTCCGCTGCGAACGCCGCCCCCGCCCCGGTGCCGGCGATGAGCACTCCCTGCAGGACCGTCCCGGCGATCGCGAAGTCGAGGAACCCGCGCACGGGCGGGAACCCCGGCACGTGGCCGGGGGCGTCGCTGAACGATCCCGTGAAGATGGCGAGCAGCGCGAGCGGGAAGAACAGCGACGGGAACCAGGCCTGCGGGATGCGCAGGGTCGTCTTGACGGACCGCGCGGCGAGCGCCCCGGTCTGACGCAGCGAGCTCACGCGGCCGCTTCGTCGTCGTCGGTTAGGAGCGACCGCCCCGTCTTCGCCAGGAAGACGTCGTCGAGCGACGGCTCTGCGAGATCGAGGTGCGCCACTCCGATGCCGGCCTCGTCCAGTGCCCGGACCGCGGGCGCCAGGCCTCCGGCTCCGTTCGGCATGCGGATTGCGACGTTGCGGGCCGAGCCGGGCAGGGGCGTGCCCATGCGGCCGAGCGTGGCCTGCGCCGCATCCCGTTGCTCGGGATTGGCCAGGGTCACCGTCAACGTGGGCTGCCCGATCGACGCCTTGAGCTGGGCCGGGGTGCCCTCCGCGACGATGCGGCCGAGGTCGATGATCGCGATCCTCGCTGCGAGCTGGTCGGCCTCCTCGAGGTACTGGGTGGTCAGGAAGACGGTGGTCCCGTGCTCGCGGTTGAGACGCCGGACCTCGTTCCACACCGTGAGGCGCGAGAGCGGGTCGAGTCCTGTGGTGGGCTCGTCGAGGAACAGCACCGTCGGCTCGTGGACGAGCGAGAGGGCGAGGTCGAGCCGCCGCCGCATGCCGCCCGAGTACGTCCCGACGCGGCGGTCGGCGGCAGCGGTGAGGTCGACCTGAACGAGGAGCTGCTCGGCGCGCGCGCGTCCCTGCGGGCGGGACAGGTCGTGCAGCACGGCCTGCAGGTGAAGCAGCTCGCGCCCGGTCATGAACGGGTCGATCGCGGCATCCTGGAGCGCGACGCCGATCTGTCGGCGGACGGCGGAGGCGTCGTGCACGACGTCGTAGCCGGCGACCCGCGCCGTACCGCCCGTCGGGCGCAGGAGCGTCGTCAGCATGCGGACGGTGGTGCTCTTGCCGGCGCCGTTCGGGCCGAGGAACCCGAAGATCTCACCTTCGCCGACCGCGAGATCCACCCCCGCGACGGCTTGCACCCCACCCTTGAATGCGCGCTCCAGCGCGCTCGCCTCGACCGCCGGTGTCATGACGTCCCCTCGTTCGGATCGGACGGACCCGACGAGGTTAGACATCGGCGGCGCCCCCGGCCCTTTCCAGGGGGCCGCGGGTCCTGTCACAATCGGTCGGGATGCCCAGGAAGCGTGAACTTGTCGTCGCCGCTGAGCGACTGGCCCAACTCGAGGCCGAGCTGCTGGACAGCGTTCAGAAGCACGACCTCGCCGCGGACGGCAACGAACGGTCGGATGGGCACCATCACCCGGCCGAAGCCGCCAGCGACGCCGAGATGCGTGAGCACGACCTGCGCCTACAGGGACGGCTGAGAGAGCGAATGGATCAGATCGACCGGGCGCGCCGGGCGATCGAGAGCGGCACGTACGGACGGTGCGTCGAATGCGGCGGACCGATCCCGGAGGGACGGCTCAAGGCGATGCCCGACGCCGAGCGCTGCGTGCCGTGTCAGACGAAGTTCACCGGGGCCGGTAGCCGGGGGGTGCGGTTCCGTTACTGCCCGGCCTGTGGCGGCCCGCTGGAGGCGACTCCGCCGGTGACGTGCCGCGCGTGCGGCGCGCGTCACTGGCGCAACGCGAAGCCGTGCGCGGGAGGCCTGGTCGTGCGGGAGGGCCGGCTCCTGCTCGTCCGCCGCGCGATCGATCCGTGGCGCGGCTGCTGGGACATCCCGGGCGGCTTCTGCGAGCCCGACGAGCATCCGGCCGATACGGCGGTGCGCGAGGTTCGCGAGGAGGTCGGACTCGACGCACGCGTGACCGGATTGCTCGGCATGTGGATGGACACATACGGCAGCGGCGACGGCGGAACGGAGCCCGACGCGACGCTCAACTGCTACTACCTCGCGACGGTCGACGACGGCTCACCTGTCGTCGACCCCCGGGAGGCGACGGAGGCGGCGTGGTTCGCGCCCGACGCGCTGCCGGACGACATCGCCTTCCCCGACCACGCCCGTCAGGTGCTGGAGGTCTGGCGTGAGACGGTGGGCTCGGACCTCCCCACCAGCACCCCGCCGGTCCGTCCGGCGTAGGCGTTCTCCGCCGCCGGCGCGCGGAGCGGCCGTGCCGAGAGCCAGGCAACGGCGACGCCGACGGACCAAAGGAGGCCGGCGACGGTCACGTGGGCCAGGATCACGCGCCATGGCAGATGGTGGCGGTACTGGTATTCGCCCAGCCCGATCTGGAGCGCGAGCAGCGGGACGAACACGACGGCGAGGCGGAGAGTCATCGGATCCGCCGGGCGCCTGCGCACCAGCCAGACGCCGAGCGCCGCAGCGAGGATCACGAAGCCGATCACGAAGCGCACGTGCAGGGCGGCGGCGTCGGCCAGGTTCCCGAGTCGGCGGATGACGGCCGGGTCGCCGGAGTGCGGGCCCGCCGCGGTCACGAGGACGCCCGTCACGAGCACGCCGCCGAGGGCGGCGAGGGCCAGCACGGCGAGACGCCCGCGACCCACGTCGGCGCCGCGGGTCCGGCCGTTCGCGAAGTCGCGGGCATGCAGCACGAAGACCGTGCCGCTGCCCAGCGCGAGCATCGACAGGAGGAAGTGGCTCGCGACCAGGAGCGGATGGAGGTCGAACAGCACCGTGACGCCGCCAAGCGGACCCTGAGCGATGCCGGCGACAGCCGGAACGGCCGACCACCGGCGCAGACCCTTCGGGGCACCAGGCACGAACCGGACGGCGAGCCAGGCGAGCACGGTCAGCGCCACCACGACGGCAGAGGCGACCCGGTTCGAGTACTCGATCCAGGCGTGCCCGGACATCGGCGGTACCACCTCGCCGTGGCACCCCGGCCAGTCCGGACAGCCGAGCCCGGAGTCGGTGAGCCGTACCAGCGCGCCGCTCGGGACGATGAACAGCAGACCGGCGAGCGAGACGGCCGCGAGTCGCAGCACGTTCCTGGGGGAGACGGTCCACCGACCGCGCAATCGTGATCCCCACGCCATTGGGGGATCCTAGAAGCAATCGGGCGTCCGGACGGCACTCGCGGCCCGGCCGAATGTCACAACCGATCGAAGGGGGGTATCAAGTTCGGGTGACGGTGACTCGATATGGGTGATGCGCCCCGACGACCAAGAGGCCCCCATGACCCGCTCGCACGCGTTCCGCAACGCCACAGTCGGCTTCTTCGTGGCGACGCTCGGGTTGCTCGTGCTGCACGCGCTCTTGGCGTAAGGGCGGGAAGCTGCCACGCTCGCGTCCGTGCGTGCGCGGACCTGGCTGGCGGTCATCTGTGCCCTGCTGGCCATTCCGGCGTCGGCGGCGGCGCACGCGGAGCTCGCGTCCGCCGGACGCACGGATGACGGAACCGTGAGGCTGCTGTTCTCGGCGCCGATCGAGTCGGCCTTCGCCCACGTCGTGGCGACCACGCCGGACGGCGCGGAGCCGTCGCAGACGCGTCGGGATCCGGACGACGATCACGCCCTGCTCGCGGACGTGCCCGCCGCGGCCATCGCCCTCGAGTGGCGGGTCCTGTCGCGCGACGGGCACGTGACGTCGGGCACCTCGCCGCTCGCGAGCTCCGCGACCGTCACGCCCGTCGGCCAGTCGGACGGAGCTCGTGGCGACGGGCCGGCGATGATCGCGGGACGCGCCCTGCTGTTCGCTGGCCTCCTGGGCCTCATCGGCATGCTGGCCTTTCGATTCGCCGTCGTCGGGCCCGCGTGGCGGTCGGGCGGCCCGCGTCCTCCGGGCGCGGGAGACCCCGAGCCCTGGCGGCGGGCGACCGGGGAGTCGATCCGGTCGGCGATGCCGGTCTGGTGGCGCGTCTGGTGGGTGCTCGTGGCGCTCGCCGCGGCGGGTCTCGTAGTAAGCCTCATCGCCCTGATGCGGCTGCTCGATGCCGGCCCGGGGGACCTGGGGACCCTGCTGGCCGACACGCGGTGGGGAGCGGCCTGGATCATCCAGGCCGTCGGCGTACTGGCTGCTGCCTGCCTCGCCGCCGCGCTGCTCGCGCGCCGCGATCCGGCCCTGGCGCCGTCGCCCGCGACCGCGTGGGGGGTGGCGATCGGCGTTCCGCTCGCCGCCGCCGGCATCGCGATCTCGTGGAGTGGGCACGCCGCCTCGGGCACCGACGCGAATCTCGGCACCGCCATCGACGCGGTTCACCTGCTCGGAAGCGGACTCTGGCTCGGCGGGCTGGCGGCCCTCCTCGCGATCGTGCCGCTCGCGAGGCGCAAGCTCGACGAGCCGTCCGGGCTGCGTTTGAGCGCCGCGATCGTGGTGCGGTTCTCCGGTGTCGCGATCGCCTGCGTCGGCGTGCTGGTCGTGACCGGCGTGTACCGGGCACTCGCGGAGCTCCGGTCCTTCTCGGACTTCATCGACACCGGGTACGGTCAGGCCCTCCTCGTCAAGCTCGCGATCTTCGCGGTGCTCCTGATCGGCGGGGCGTACAACCGGCTGGTGCTCCACCCCCGCCTCGAGCGAGCCGCACTGGGACTCCGGGTCGACGATGGGGGAGCGGCGGAGCAGGCTCCGGATCAGCGTCGCGGCTGAGATCGCTGTGGCCTGCGCGGTCATCGTCGCAGTCGCCGTCCTGGTCAGCCTTCCTCCGCCGTAGCCGCGGCGCGCTCGTCGTCCTCTGGCGCTCGCCGGGCTGCCCGCTCGAGGACCTCGTGCGCCCAGCTGGCGCCCCAGCCACATCACGCGTTCCGCGCGCGATGCGGCCAATCGGTCGGCGATCGCCGTCGAAGACCGCGACTTGGAACGCGGCGTGCATCGGCATGCAACGATGCCGCCACGTTGCGGTGGGTCGTGAAGCGGCTCATTTGCAGGGGCATTCCTGCGGGGGAGGGGGTGCCTGGAATGGGGGGGAGGCCCAGCCGAAATCGAGGGACCCGGGGGAGTGCGGGGAGGTCTTCACATGGCCCTCCCGGTGCCGAACACTGCGGCGATGCTCCGAGGTCCCGCACCCCGAACAGCCGCCGTCATCGTGGTCGCGATCCTGGGATTTCTCGGGATCGCGACGACGGCCCTTGGGGCCCTGCGGGTCGTTGTCCAGCCCGGTGAGACCCTGAGCGGCATCGCCGCCCGCCATGGGGTGAGCGTCGCGGCGATCGCGGGGCACAACGGCATCCGTGACGCCAACCATGTCGCGGCCGGACGAGTGCTTGAGATTCCCGGCGGCCTTCGTGGCGGCGGCTCCCCGACTGACGGGGGCGCCACGTACACGGTCCGTCCGGGCGACACCCTCAGCGGCATCGCGTCGCGGTTCGGCCTCAGCGTGGGCATGCTGGTTCGCCTGAACGGCTTGAGCAGCGCACATCTGGTCATCGCCGGGAGCACGCTGCGTCTTGGCGGCGGGTCGGCCCCGTCGGCCGGTTCGGCGGCGACGGGGGGAGCGACGTACACGGTGCAGCCCGGCGACAGCCTCGGCGCGATCGCCGCCCGCTTTGGCACATCCACTTCGGCGCTTGTGAGCGCCAACGGCCTGGCCAATCCCAACGTCATCGTGGCGGGCGCCCGGCTGCGCGTCCCGGGCGCATCCGCCGCACCGAGCCAGGGTCCGCTCACACCCGTGACCGCGGCGACGAACGGATGGGGCAACCATCCCTCACGCGCGACGATCGCCGGGCTCATCGCGACGCACTCGGCCCGCTACGGCGTGGATCCCGCGCTCGTTCGCGCGGTGGCCTGGCAGGAGAGCGGCTGGTGGCAGGGATCGCGCTCGAGCTCGGGTGCGATCGGCGTGATGCAGCTCATGCCCGGAACCGCGGCCTGGCTCGGCCCGTCCCTCGTCGGCCGCCGGCTCGACCCGTACGACGCATCCGACAACATCGAGGGCGGCACCGCCTACCTCGGGTATCTCGTTCGCGCCACGGGCTCCAGGCGCCTGGCGATTGCGTCGTACTACCAGGGCATGGGGTCCGTCTCGACTCGGGGTCTGCTCCCGGAGACGGAGGCCTACCTGACGTCCGTGGCCTCGTTCATCGGGCGCGTGTAGACGGTTCGCTGCCCGCCGGTGAACGGCGAGGCAGGAACATCCCGGAGAAGCTCCTCGGAATTGGCGCCCTGGTAGTTGCGGGCCCACCCGAGCAGCCACAGCTCGCCGGCTCCGATCCCCGCGGGGACGCCCGCCAGGACGGCCGCGCCCTCAGGGGCCACGCCGATCACCACGGCGAGCAAGAGCGCCACCGGGGCGAGCCCCACGAGCACCCTGCGCCGAGTCGCGGCGGGCGGCTCGATGGAAAACTCCCCGGGCGGTGTCGTCGCTCGCGGCGCCTCCCGGCGCAGGCGGCTCGCCGGCCCGAATCCGCCCCAGATGACCGCGAGTACGATGTTCACGATCGCGAACAGCACCACCGCCCGGCCGGGATGATCGGCGCGGATCGCCGCGACCAGGAGACCCACGTCGCCGATCGCGAGGTTTGCGATCGCGTTGGTGCGGAGGTCGTCGACGACCCGTACCAGCTGCTGCACCCCTTCGCTCGGCGTCAGCGGGCGGTTGGGAGGACGATGGGCCGCGGCGTGTTCACCGGCGCGACGCGAAGGGGCTCGGGCACCGCACTAGGATACCCACGCGCATGCTGCCGATTCCCGTCGACGCCGAGCTGGTCGCCGCCCACGCCGCCGAACTCGGGCCGCTGGCACGTGAGGCCGAGGCTGCGGGCTTCGCTCGGGTCTGGGCGCCCGAGCTCTACCGGTCGGCGACGATTCCACTCGCCGCGGCGGCCGCGATCACCGAGCGAATCGAGATCGCGACCGGGATCGCCCTCGCGTTCACCCGCAGTCCGTTCGTGCTGGCGCTCGAGGCGCTCGACCTCGACGAGCTCTCCGGCGGCCGGATGGTCGTCGGACTCGGGGCAGGCGTTCGCCGCCTGAACGAGCGCTGGCACGCGGTCGCCGCCTACGACCCTCCGGTTCCCCGGATGCGCGACCACATCGCCGCGTTTCGCGAGATCGTCGCGGCGCTCGCGGCAGGGCGCGACGCGCGGTCGGAGGGCCGGTACGTCGACATCCACGTCGCGGGGTACCGGCGCCCGGTGACCGCCACGCGCGACCGCATCCCTGTATGGCTAGCGGCGGTGATGCCGGGGATGGCCCGCCTGGCCGGCGAGGTCGCCGACGGGTTCCTGGACCATCCCATCACCACGCCCGAATGGCTCGCCGAGCGGCTGATCCCGCCGATCCGCGCGGGCGCGGAGTCCGCCGGCCGGCCGACGCCCCCGATCGCGGGCGGGCTCGTCGTCGCCGCGAGCCCGGACGATCCGGCCGCCGCCCGGCGCGCCGCCGCCTGCACGGTCGGCTTCTACGCGACCGTCAAGACCTACGAGCCGCTCTTCCAGAGTCACGGGTTCGACGCCCGGCTCGCCGGGATCCGCAGAGCCTTCATGGAGGGCGGCGACGAACGGCTCGCCGAGGCGGTCGGCGACGAGATGACCGATCGCTTCGCGGCCGCAGGGACGCCGCAGCAGGTTCGGGCTCGCGCGGAGGCCTTCGTCGGCGTGGTCGACCGGCTGTGGCTCACCCCGCCGCATCACCTCCAGACACCCGACGACGCCGCGCGATGGCAGCGAGGGATCCTGGACACCTTCCGCCGCTCGTGAGCGAAGCGCTCGACGAGTACCGCCGGCGGCGGGACTTCGCGAAGACGCCCGAACCCGCGCCCGGCGCCGGGACGCCGGTGGAGGCGTCGCGGTTCGTCATCCAGCGCCACGACGCGCGGGCGCTGCACTTCGACCTTCGGCTCGAACTCGACGGCGCGCTCGCGTCCTGGGCGGTCCCGAAGGGCGTGCCGCTCCGGGCCGGCGCGAAGCGCCTCGCGGTTCGCACGGAGGATCATCCGCTGGAGTACCTCGACTTCTCCGCAGTCATCCCCGCCGGTCAGTACGGGGCGGGCCGGATGACGATCTGGGACCGCGGCACCTTCGAGCCGCTGCTCGTCGAGGAGTCCGAGATGAAGCTCGTACTGTCCGGATCGGTCCTGAAGGGCGAGTACCACCTCGTGCGCACGGCGGACCGGGGAGGAAAGCAGGAGTGGCTGCTGTTCCGCTCGGCGAAGGGGCCGGCGGGACCACCGGATCCCCTGCCGCGGTTCCGCGAGCTGCGACCGATGATGGCGACCACGTGGACATCGGCATTCGACGACCCGAACTGGGCCTTCGAGATCAAGTGGGACGGCTACCGGGCGCTGGCATTCGTCGGGCCTGACGGCACCGAGCTGCGAAGCCGCTCCGGCCGCGACATGACCGGCTCATATCCGATCCTCGCCGACCTGCGGCGGGCGATCCTCGCCCAGGAGGCCGTGGTCGACGGCGAGATCGTCGTGCTCGACGACACCGGGCGGGCGGTGTTCCAGGACCTCCAAACCGGTCGCGGCACGGTGACCTTCGTCGCGTTCGACCTGCTCTACGCCGATGGCGAGTGGCTCCTCGACGAGCCCTGGGGCGAGCGGCGCGGGCGCCTGGAGGCCCTCCTCACCCCCGAGGGAGCGCCGAAGGTGATCTGCCCGGACGTGGTGACCCGGACGGGGAAGGCCCTCTTCGGCGCGATCGCCAAACGCGGGGCCGAGGGCATCGTGGCGAAGCGGATCGACAGCGCATATCAGCCGGGCCGGCGTGGCCGGTCGTGGCGAAAGATCAAGGTGCGGCACGAGGTCGAGGGGCTGATCGGCGGCTACGTGGAGGGCGAAGGCTCGCGTCGCGGCGGCATCGCCGCCCTGCTGGTCGGCCAGGAGAGCGGCGGCGAGCTCGTCTTCGTCGGGCGGGTTGGATCGGGCTTCACCGATGCCGCATCGCGAGAGCTACGCCGCCGGCTCGATCGGCTCGTCATCGACGAGTCGCCCTTCGCGAACCCGCCCGCGGACACGGGAGCGGCTCGCTGGGTGCGCCCGGAGCTCGCCTGCCGCGCCGCCTACTCCGAGTGGACCGCCGACGGGCTGATGCGCGCGCCGGTGTTCCTCGGCCTCGTCGAGCACGAGCCGCCCGAGCGTCCGCCTCCGATCCTGGACACGTCCCGCGGTGAGCTGCGCGTTCGCGACGACGGCCGTGAGGCGCGCCTGACGAACCTGGACAAGGTCTTCTGGCCGTCGGAGGGCATCACCAAGGGCGACCTTCTCGACCACTACGCCCGCATGGCGCCGGTGCTCACGCCACACCTGGCGGGCCGGCCGATGGTGCTGAAGCGCTACCCGAACGGATGGAACGAGCCGCATTTCTTCCAGCACCAGATCCCCGAGACCGCGCCCGAGTGGATCGAGCGTGCGGTGCTTCGCAAGGGCGAGGAGGAGATCACCTACGTCGTCGTCGACGACGCGCTGGCACTGCTGTGGGTGGTCAACCTCGGCTGCATCGATCTCAACCCGTGGCATGCGCACGCCGCGACTCCCACCGACGCGGACTACGTCCTGTTCGATCTCGATCCCGCTGAGGGCCTCCCATTCGACGCCGTCATCGAGACGGCGCTGCTCATCCGCGCCGAGCTCGAGGAGGCCGGGCTGCGCGGCTACGCCAAGACATCCGGCTCCCGCGGCATCCACGTGCTGGTCCCGACGCTGCCCGTGCCGCACGAGTCCGCGCGCCTGTTCGCTCAAGTCGTGGCGCGACGGATCGTCGCCCGCAGGCGCGACCTCGCCACCGTCGAGACCGTGATCGCCCGCCGCGGGCGTCGCGTGTATATCGACGCGAACCAGAACGGCTACGGCAAGACGATCGCGAGCGCCTACTCCGTCAGGCCGGTGCCGGGAGCCACCGTCTCGACGCCGCTGCACTGGGAGGAGGTCGCGGCGGGCTTCGACCCGACGCGGTTGACGATCGGCGCGGTCGCCGCACGCGTCGCGGCCGAAGGCGACCTGTTCGCCTCCGTCATCACGGACCGCCAGGATCTCGGTGCAGCGGTCGAGCGGTTGGGCTCGGCATGAGGCGCCGCGTCGCCGCCTGCGGGCTGCTCCTCGCGCTCGCTGTCGCCGGGTGCGGCAAGGAGTCCGCCGCGCCGCCTCCGGCCTCGAAGGCCACGGGGCTCTTCGCCGGCTCCGACGGCGCCGGGACGGGCCTCAGCGTGGACTTCGTCGGGTACGACGCGACGAAGCGCGCCATCCAGGCCGCGCTCGGAGCGGACCGGTACAAGTGGTCGGTCGGCATCGTCTCGGTCGTCAACCGCACGCACGATCTGCTGCCCGTGCCGGTGCTGTTGGTGACCGTGCCGGACGGCCGTCAGGTTACGCTGGAGCGCGCCCGGCGGATCCGGCGTGGCGACGCGGTCGTCCCTCTCGAGGATCCGGGACCGTACGTCCCGGTGGAGGGCGCGCTCACCACCTACGTGCTGTTTCCCGGCCGGACAGACGAGATCAGACGAGTCCGGATGCGGGTCGGCGACCGGCTTCCGGTGGAGCTCAGGGCCGAGGAGCCGACGCGGTAGCGGCGATCCCCGGCAGCGGCCGCGTGATGAAGCCGTGCCCCTGGTACCAGTCGAGCGTGCGGCGGAGGGTCTCCTCGATCGGCGTGTACCGCAGCCCGAGCTCCCGCGTCGCCCGGCTGCCGTCGTAGGCGTGGCCGTGCAGCAGCGTCCGCATCATCTCCCGGCAGAACGGGGCACGGCGGCGGCGCAACCGGCCGACCGCGCCGATCACGGTCGCCGTTGCCATCGCCGCGGACGGCGGCAGGATCCGCGGGGCGGCATCGATGCCCGCGACGCGGCCCATGATCGCGATCGCCTCCCGCACCGTCAGCGTCGCGCCCGACAGCAGGTAGCGCTCCCCGGGGACTCCCGCGCGTTCGGCGAGCAGATGCCCCTCGGCGCAGTCGGCGATGTCGACGACGCTCATCCGCGAGTCGATCAGCGCCTTGAGCGTGCCGTTGAGATATCCGAGCAGGAGCTTGGCGGTGCCGCGGGTCCGCCCGGGGCCCTGCACCGACGACGGGTTGACGCTGACGAGCTCCACACCGCCGTCGCGGGCGGTCGCGAACGCGGCCCGCTCGGCCTCCCATTTCGATCGCTCATAGCTCGAGAGGAAGGTCCCCCGATGGGGCGTGTCCTCCCGACCGATTACGCCCCGGGGCTCGCCGATCGTGGCGGCGGACGAGGTGTAGACCACGCGCCGCACCCCGGCGGTCGCCGCCGCCCGCACGACGTTCACGCTGCCGTCGACGTTCATGCGGTCGAGCTCGGAGGGATCGGGGAGGCAGAACGCGTTGAGTCCCGCGAGGTGGTAGACCACGGCGCAGCCCGACACCGCGTCGCGAAGGGTGTCCGGGCGGAGAATGTCGCCGACCACCGTTTCCGCGCCGAGCTCGCGCAGGCGGGCCGCGCCGGCGTCCGAGCGGGTGAGCGCGCGCACCCGCCGCCCCTCGGCGACCAGGCGCTCGAGGACCGCGCCGCCGACGAAGCCCGTCGCGCCGGTGACGAGCACCGGCCCGGGTTCAGGCATGCGGTTCTGGAGGAGGTGGCCCGGCCGGTCGGCCGGGCCGGCGCAGATCGATGCGCGGCTCCTTCCCGGCGAGCAGGCGCCTGATGTTCGCGCGATGGCGCACGATCACGAGCAGCGACATGGCTCCGGCGAGCACGAGGTACCCACCCGACGCGCCGAGCGCCGCGGCCAGCGGAGTGAACGCGGCCGCGGTGACGACGCTCGCCAGCGAGGTGATGCGGGTGATCAGGACGAGCGCGAGCCACAACGGCACGAGCAGCGCACTCGCGAGCGGGAACAGGCCGATCATCACGCCCGCGCCGGCCGCCACGCCCTTCCCGCCGCGAAAGCGCAGCCAGACCGGGAAGATTGCGCCCAGCATCACCGCCGCGCCGACGAAGATCGGCCATGGATCGTCGGTCACGGCTCGCGCGATGAGCACTGCCGCGGTGCCCTTGCCGATGTCGCACGCCGCCACGGCGATGCCCCACGACCGCCCGAGGTTGCGGAAGACGTTCGCCGCGCCGACGTTGCCGCTGCCGACGGTGCGGATGTCGACGCCCTTGAGACGGCCGGCGAGGTACCCGAAGGGGATCGAGCCGAGCAGGTACCCGACGACGAGCGCGAAGGCCTCGTTCACTGACGGTTGAAGGTCTGCATCTCACGGCCCTTCCCGGCGAACAGCCGGCGGCGGGCCATCATGAAGTAGTAGGCGCCGGAGAGCACGGTGAGCACGAGCGCGACGTAGAGCAGGACGTCCTCGACGATCGTTGGCCCGCCCGGGGCGATGACAACCGCGAGCCAGACGCTCTGGCTGGCCATCTTCCACCGGCCGAGGCGGCTGGCCGGGATGATCAGGTCCTCGCTCGCGGCGACAAGGCGCAGTCCGGTCACGGCGAACTCCCGGGTGATGATGATCATCGCCACCCACGCGCTGACCTCGCCGGTCTGGATCAGGGCGACGAGCGCACCGGTGACGAGCAGCTTGTCGGCGAGGCTGTCGAGGAAGGTGCCGAGCACTGTCACCTGACCGAGCGACCTTGCCATTCGGCCGTCCACCCAGTCGGTGAGCACGGCCGCGACCCAGAGGGCGAATGCCCACCAGCGGCCCCCCGGGATGGCATCCTCGTTGACGAGGAGCAGCACCATGAGTCCCGGGATAGCGACCACACGGGACCAGGTGACCGCCATGGCCCCGTTCATTGCGCCGGACGACACATGCGAATGATACGTGGGCGGACGGAGCCTACCGCAGCTCGGCCCCCTGCCGTCTCGTAGAATTCCGCCCCACGAGCCCTCGCCGATCGGGATCGAGACATGCCACGTGAGCGACTTGAGCTGCTGACCGACGCCTTCGACCGGGCGCTCGCGTCAGACCGCGTCGCGGAGGCGGCGTCCATCGTGGAGCGGCTCTCCAGCGCGTCCGACGACCCGATCGCCGCCGCGCTGGTGCTGCGGATGCGGGGGCAGCTCGCCGCAGCGAAGGGCGACGACGACGCGGCGGAGCAGGCCCTCGGCGAGGCGATCGCGCGGGCCCGCGAGGCGGGACGGCTTGACCTGCTGGCCGCGGGGTGGCTGGCGGATCTCGGCGCTGTTCGACTGCGCAGAGGCGACCTCGCCGGGGCCCGCGTCGCGCTGGAGGAGGCGACCGATCTCGCCGACCGCGTGCGGGGGGCGGACTGGGCCACCGTGCGGGCCATGCGCCTCCTCGCCCAGACCATGACCGCGCAGGGGGAGCACGCCGGGGCGGCCGACACGCTGGGCCGCGCGGTCACGGCGGCCGCCGGAAGTCGTCCAGTCGACCCCGACGTCACCGCGGCGGTGCGGCGCGAATGGACCGAGGCCCTGCAGGCGGCGGGCCGACCGGACGAGGCACGGGCCGGTGGGACGCCGGCCGGGGAGGGCGCCGGCGGGGCCCTCCCGGAGCCCACCCCCGAGGAGCGAACGCGGGAGCTCGATGCGGCGATGGCCGAGCTCAAGGCGCTCGTAGGCCTGACGGACGTCAAGGCCGAGATCGACCGGCTCGTCGACGTGCTCGCCGTTCAGGGGCGGCGCAAGGCCGCGGGGAAGCGCGTGCCCGAGGTGGGCCTGCATCTGGTCTTCGTGGGTCCGCCCGGCACCGGCAAGACCACCGTGGCGCGGTTGATCGGACGGATCTACCGGGGCCTCGGCGTGCTGAAGTCCGGGCATCTGATCGAGACGGACCGCGCGGGCCTCGTCGCCGGGTACATCGGCCAGACCGCGCTGAAGGTCGACAAGATCGTGGGGGAGGCGCTCGACGGCGTGCTCTTCATCGACGAGGCCTACGCGCTCGAGACCGGCAGCGACCAGGACTTCGGCGACGAGGCGATCGCCGCGCTGCTCAAGAGGATGGAGGACGACCGTGAGCGCCTCGCGGCCGTGCTGGCCGGATACGACGAGCCGATGCAGCGGCTGCTGGACAGCAACCCGGGACTGCGAAGCCGGTTCCCGACGATCCTGCAGTTCCCGGCCTACACCGCCGACGAGCTCGCCCAGATCTTCCGTCAGATGATCGGCAAGTACGACTACGTGCTGTCACCGGCGGCGGACAGCCACCTGGTCGAGGTGTGCGCCCGCATGATCGCCGGCGCGGGGCCGAACTTCGGCAACGCCCGAGAGGTGCGCAACCTCTTCGAGGACGCGGTGGCCGCGCACGCGCAACGGGCCGCCGACGACCGGTCGGTGGACCTCTCGACGCTCGAGCCCCGGGATCTCGTCTGGCCACCGCCCGGAAGCCCCGAGGCGGCGGCGGAGCGGGCCGCTCGCGCAGCCGAGGGCGCACCGCCCGTGACGGCGCCATCGAGCGCCACCGGCTAGTCGACGCTCCCGGCGTACCGGACGAAACCGCCTGTCCGTGACCCGCGGCACTCCAGTTTCGCGGCGGTCCTGCCGATGTTGCGTACGAACTCGCGACATCCAGCCGTGCGCCACGGGAAGGGACGCCTTCGCGCGCGTCGAACGAAAGCGGCGATGCCACCAGACGCACACACCTTGGCCGAGCGGCTCCGGCGGGACTACGAGTCCTTCAGTCCCGCCCAGCAGGCGCTCGCGCGGTACCTGGTCGACCACCTCGCGGAACTGCCGCTCCTGTCGGCTCATGAGGTCGCCCACGCCGCCCATTGCAGCCCGGCCACCGTCGTCCGCTTCGCGCAGGCCCTCGGCTACACGGGCTACCCCGACCTGCAACGGACGGTCCGCGCCGCCCAGCGGCCCGCGCTTCCGCCGAGAAGGGCAGGTCAGCTCGGGCTCTTCGCCGGCGGCGAAGGCCTCGAGCACGCGTTCGCGGCCGACCACCTGGCCCTCGACGACGCCCTCGCACGCCTCGGGCGCGACGGCATCGCACCGCTGGCAGCGACGCTGGCCGGTCGGACCCCGCTCGTGCTCGCCGGCGAGGGACACGCCCGGCCGGTGATCGCCCTGATCGAGGAGCGCGTGGAGCGCGCGGGACGCGCGGTGCTCGTCGTGGAGAGCCTCGAGCCACGGTTCCGGGCACGCCTCGGCGCGCTCGAGCGCACCGCCGGCGTACTCGCCGTCGCGGTGGGACGTGAGACCGCGGTCGCCGACGCGGCGCTGCAGGCCGCCCGCACGGCCGGCATCCCCGCGGTTGGCCTCGTCGACTCCAGCCTCTCCCCGGTGGCGCGGGCTCCCGTGTCGCTGGTGGTGCCCGCCGACGAGCGGGGCGGAGCACCGGGTCTCGTCGCCTTCATCGCAATCGCGCAGGCCCTCGCCGACGGTCTCGCCCCGACTGCGACGCCAAGCCGGCAGCTCGCAGCCGTCGGCGCCTAGGCGCGCCGCCGGGTCCGGTCGTCCCGGGCGGCCATCGACCCACCGTCGGTTACAATCGACGGGTACGGCCGTCGACCAGGGAGCGCAAGCTTTGTCGCAGGATCAGACGCCCAACGGGCGCACCGGCACCATGCGGGTCAAGGCGGGGCTCGCGCAGATGCTCAAGGGCGGGGTCATCATGGATGTCACCACCCCGGAGCAGGCGCGCATCGCCGAGGAGGCCGGCGCGTGCGCGGTGATGGCGCTCGAGCGGATCCCGGCCGACATCCGCGCCGCCGGCGGGGTCGCACGCATGAGCGACCCGACCGTCATCCGCGCGATCCAGGAGACGGTCAGCATTCCCGTCATGGCCAAGTGCCGAATCGGGCACTTCGTCGAGGCGCAGATCCTGCAGTCGCTCGAGATCGACTACATCGACGAGAGCGAGGTGCTGACCCCCGCCGACGAGTCGAACCACGTCGACAAGCACGCGTTCACGGTGCCGTTCGTCTGCGGCGCGACCGACCTCGGCGAGGCGCTCCGCCGGATCGCCGAAGGTGCCGCGATGATCCGCACCAAGGGCGAGGCCGGCACCGGCAACGTCGTCGAGGCCGTGCGCCACATGCGCACGATCCGGGGGGAGATCGCCCGGCTCACGTCGGTGGCCCCCGAGGAGCTGTACGCGGCCGCGAAGGAGCTGCGCGCGCCGTACGAGCTCGTCGAGCAGGTTGCCCGTGACGGGAGGCTCCCGGTCGTCAACTTCTCCGCGGGCGGGGTCGCGACACCGGCGGACGCGGCGCTCATGATGCAGCTCGGCGCCGACGGCGTCTTCGTGGGCAGCGGCATCTACAAGAGCGAGGATCCGGCTCCGCGGGCACGCGCCATCGTGGAGGCCGTCACGCACTTCGACGACCCCGACGTGCTCGCGCGAGTGTCGAGTGGCCTGGGCGAGGCGATGGTCGGTATCGGCATGGAGACCATCACGCCGGCGCAACTGCTTCACACCCGAGGCTCGTGATCGGACGGCCGAAGGTCGGGGTCCTGGCCGTTCAGGGGGCGTTCGTCGAGCACGAGCAGGCGCTGCGCCACGTCGGGGCGGACACGGTTCAGGTGCGTACGCCCGAGCAGCTCGCCGACCTCGACGGGCTGGTGATCCCGGGAGGGGAGAGCACGACCTTCGGGTTGGTCGCCGAGCGCTCCGGGCTGCTGCCGGCGCTGCGCGCGGCCGTGAGCGACGGTCTGCCCGTCTTCGGCACGTGCGCCGGGCTCATCATGCTGGCCGAGGCGACCACCGCAGGCCCCCAGCCGCTGATCGGCGGCATGGACATCGTCGTCCGGCGGAACGCGTTCGGACGACAGGTGGCCTCGTTCGAGGCCGAGCTTCGGGTCACCGGGCTCGGCGAGCCGGCGGTGCCCGCCGTGTTCATTCGCGCGCCGTGGATCGAGCGGGCCGGGGACGGGGTCGAGGTGCTCGCGACGTGTCGTGGCCGGGCCGTCGCCGCCCGTCAGGGCCAGCTACTCGTGACCGCGTTCCACCCGGAGCTCACTGAGGACCGCAGGCTGCATGCGCTGTTCGTGGACATGGTGCGAGCACGGCGCGACCGTGCCGGCAGAGGGGAAGGAGCGGTACGTGTCGGGGCACAGTAAATGGGCGACCATCAAGCGCAAGAAGGGCGCGGCGGACGCGAAGCGGGGTCAGCTGTTCTCGAAGCTCTCGCGGGCGATCATCGTCGCGGCCAAGGAAGGCGGGGGCGACCCCGAGTCCAACGCGACGCTCGCCAACGCCATCCAGAAGGCGCGCGACGCATCGATGCCCAAGGACAACATCGAGCGCGCCATCCAGCGGGGCGCCGGCGGCGCCGACGGTGAGGCCTACGAGGCGATCCTCTACGAAGGCTACGGGCCGGGGGGCGTCGCCATCATCTGCAACATCCTCACGGACAACCGCAACCGCGCCGCCAGCGACGTGCGGTACATCTTCACGAAGAACGGCGGGTCGCTCGGCACGCCGGGCAGCGTGGCCTGGCAGTTCGACCGCAAGGGCATCCTCCTGGTCGACGCCGACGGGGTGGACGAGGAGCAGCTCATGGATCTGGCGCTCGAGGCGGGCGCCGAGGACATCGCCGAGGACGGCACCCAGTGGCAGATCACCACGGAGCCGACCGAGCTCATGGCAATGCGGACGGCGCTCGACGAGGCGGGCATCACGTACGCCTCGGCGGAGCTCTCGATGGTCCCGAAGACCACGGTGTCCCCGGACGAGAAGGAGGCGCGGCAGCTGCTGCGACTGATTGACGCGCTCGAGGACAACGACGACGTGCAAGACGTCTACGCCAACTTCGATATCAGCGAAGAGGTCCTCGAAGCCGTCGCAGGGTAGCCCGTGACGCTCGGGAGCCCCGCGCTACCAGGTACAGCCAGGCCCGCAGGTCCGCGCGACCTGAAGGGCGTCGCTCCGGCTGTAGGTGAACGTCGTGCCGGATGCCGACGTGGTCGAGAGGACGTAGCTTTGGTCGCTCGGCACGGTCAACGCCACCTGATTGGCAGCAGCCGATGCCGCGCCGCCGCTCACCCAGACGATGTTGGGCTCGATCTGCGCGACCGCGCCCGTCCCGCCTGCGACGCTCTGGGAGCTTGTGAAGAGCGATTCCATCGCGAGCGCGCCGCTCTGGAGGAGCGACTTCGCGCTCTCGTCCTCGGCCAGGTGCCGCGACCCCACCACGCCGGTCCCGGCAGCCTTCGACGGGGACTCGGTCCCGCCATTGCCACCGTGTCCGAACGTGAGATAGCCGACGATCGCCAGGATGGCGATCACCACGAGGCCGACCAGCTTTCCCCGCTCCCGCAGCATCTCGCTCACGCCTGCTCCTCGGTCACCCATCGTCCCACCTTGATCGGCGGTGGCCGGCCGGCACTTGAGAAGCCGCAGCCGCAGCCGACGCTACGCTGGTGAGGTGATGATCCTCGGCATCGACCCCGGACTCGCCTCCACCGGATGGGCGCTCGTTGAGCGCACCGGCTCGCATCTGAGCGCGGTCGACTGCGGGACGCTGCGCACGAGCCCGCGCACACCCCACGCCGAGCGCCTCCGGACACTGTTCGACGGGGTGAGCGAGGTCCTGCGGCGCGGAGCCGTTGGCGGCGCGGCGGTGGAGTCGTGGTTCATCCATCCGGTCAGCAAGGCGGCGATGGGGATGGCCGAGGCCCGCGGGGCGGTGCTCGTCGCAATCGCCTGCGCGGGCGTTCAGGTCGTTGAGTACCCGCCGACGGAGATCAAGCTCGCCGTGACCGGCAGCGGCCGTGCCGACAAGCGTCAAGTCCGCGCCATGGTCACCCGTCTCACCGGACACGATGCCCCCGGCGATCACGCCGCCGATGCGATCGCGGCCGCGATCTGCTTCCTGCACCGCGAACCCCTCCGGGCCGCCATCCGCAACGCGCAGTAACCTCGCCGGGTGGAGGGTGACCGTTGATCCGTTCGGTACGGGGCCGTCTCGCCGCGGTCGAGGCGGATGCCGCGGTCGTCGAGGTCGGCGGCGTCGGCCTGCTCGTGCACTGCTCCGCGACCACCGCCCGCGCGTTGCCGCCGGTCGGGCACGACGTCTCGCTGACCACCCATCTGGTGGTCCGCGAGGATGCCCTCGACCTCTACGGCTTCGCGACGGCCGGTGAGCGCGAGCTCTTCGAGGCGTTCATCTCGGTCAGCGGCGTCGGGCCCCGCATGGGCCTTGCGATCTGCGGGGTCGACGAGCCCGACGCGCTGCGGCTCGCGGTCGCCCGGGGCGACGTCGCGAAGATCCAGCTGGCCCAGGGCGTCGGCAAGCGCACCGCCGAGCGGGTGGTGCTGGAGCTGCGGGGCAAGATGGGAGAGATCGCCACCGCGAACGGTGCCGCCAGGGTGCTGAGCGACGCCGACGTCTTCATGTCGGCGCGCGACGGACTCGTGGGCCTCGGCTTCAAGCAGGAGGAGGCGGAGGCCGCGCTCGCCGACGCGCCGGCGGGAGTCTCCGCCGAGGAGCTTCTGCGCCACGGCCTCGCGAGGCTGCGCCGGTGAGCGACGAGCGGCTCCAGAACCCCGACGACGTCCCCGGCGAGGACGAGCTCGACCGCTCGCTCCGGCCGCGCAACCTGGCGTCGTTCGTCGGCCAGCCGGCGGTGAAGGAGAAGCTCGGGATCTTCCTCCAGGCCGCCAAGCAGCGCGGGGAGGCGCTCGACCACGTGCTGCTCGCCGGTCCGCCGGGACTCGGCAAGACGTCGCTCGCGTCGATCCTGGCGGCGGAGATGGGGGTGGGGTTTCACCAGACGAGCGGGCCGGTGCTGGAGAAGAAGGGCGACCTGGCGGCGGTGCTCACTCAGCTCGGCGAGCACGACGTGCTCTTCATCGACGAGATCCACCGGCTGAACCGGTCGATCGAGGAGACGCTGTACCCGGCGATGGAGGATTTCCAGCTCGACGTGATGCTCGGGCAGGGCCCGTCCGCCCGGGCGCTCCGGCTCGACCTCCCGCGGTTCACGCTGGTCGGGGCGACCACCCGAAGCGGCCTCCTCGCCGGACCGCTGCGCGACCGCTTCGGCGTGGTGGAGCGGCTCGACTACTACCAGCCGTCGGAGCTCGCCGAGATCATCGTCCGGTCCGCCGGTCTGCTGGGCGTCGCGATCGACGAGGAGGGCGCCGCCACCCTCGCCGATCGCTCCCGCGGCACCCCGCGCATCGCGAACCGGCTCTTGCGCCGCGTCCGCGACGTCGTCGAGGTCCGCGGCCACGAACGCATCGACTCGCAGGTCGCGGAGGACTCGCTCACCCTGCTCGAGGTCGATTCCCGCGGTCTCGACGAGCTCGACCGGAAGATCCTGCGCATCCTGTGCGAGACGTTCGAGGGGCGGCCCGTCGGGCTCGGCACGCTCGCCGACGCCGTCGGGGAGTCCGCCGACACCATCGAGGACGTCTACGAGCCGTACCTGCTCCAGGAGGGGCTCATCCAGCGCACGCCGCGGGGCCGCCAGGGCACCGCGCGCGCGTTTCGCCACCTCGGCCTGGCCCCGACCGGCGGAGCGCAGCAGGGGCTCTTCTAGGCCTGCGGGGGCCCGCCCGCATGGCGCGCCCCGATCACCAGCTCTCGCACCGCGCCCGCATCCGCCAGCTGCAGCGCCCGTCGTGCCAGGCCGGCCGCGGCCGCCGGATCCAGAGCGCGAACGATCCCCTTGACCTCCGCCACCCGCGGCGGGGGCACGCTGAGCTCGCGCACACCGAGCGCGACGAGGAGCGCAACCGCGTCGCCGTCGCCGGCGGCCTCGCCGCACACCGCGACCGGGATGCCGCGCGCGTCGGCGGCACCGCACACCATGTCGACGAGACGGAGCACGGCCGGGTGCAGGTGATCGCCGAGGGCGGCGAGGGCGGCGTTGCCGCGCTCGACCGCCAGAGCGTACTGCGTCAGGTCGTTGGTCCCGATCGAGAAGAAGTCGACGTGCGCAGCGAGCGCCTCGGCGCAGAGCGCCGCCGCCGGAACCTCCACCGTGACACCGACCTCCACCGGGCCGGTCGCGACGCCCTCGACCGCCAGCTCGCGCCTCGCCGCGTCGAGATGACCGCGCGCCGCCTGGAGCTCCGGCAGCTCGGCGATCATCGGGAACATCACCGCGACCGGGTGGTCGGCGGCGGCCCGCAGCAGCGCGCGCAGCTGGGTGCGCAGCACGTCCGGGCGCGCGAGCGAGAGCCGGACTCCGCGCACGCCGAGGAAGGGATTGGCCTCGCCGGCCGGCGTCAGCGTGGCGACGGGCTTGTCGCCCCCGGCGTCGAGCGTGCGGATGACCAGACGACGGCCCTGGAGCCCGGCCGCGACGCGTCGGTAGGCGGCTTCTTGCTCCTCCTCGCCCGGCAGGTCGGCGCGGTTCATGAACAGGAACTCCGTTCGCAGCAGGCCGACCCCGTCGGCCCCGGACGCGACCGCCTCGGCGACGCCGTCGACCGAGGCGAGATTGGCGCTCACCACGATGTCGATGCCGCCGCGGGTGACGGCAGGTCCGGCGGCATCCGCACGGGCAGCCTCACGGTCGGCATCACGGGCCGCCGTCCGCGCGAACGCCTCGTCAACTTGGCGTTCGCTCGGGTCGAGCGTGATGGTGCCCGCGTCGCCGTCGACGAGCAGCACGGTCTCCTCGACGATCGTGAGCGCCATGTCGCCCGCGGCCACGATCGCCGGGACGCCGAGGGCCCTGGCGATAATGGCGCTGTGCGAGGCTGGGCTCCCCGTCGCCACGACGATGGCCTGGACGATCGACATGTCGAGTGCGGCGGTCTCGGCGGCCGAAAGGTCCGAAGCGATCAGGACCCCCGGCCCGCGCAGCCGGGGCGGGCCGGCGACGCCCGCCAGATGCTCGAGCACGAGCCGGCCGACCTGCCGGATGTCCTCCCCGCGGGCGCGCTGGTAGTCGTCACCGAGCGTCGCGAATCGCTGCGCCGTCGCCTCGATCGACTCCCGCAGCGCGGTCCCGGCGTCGCGGCCCGCGTCGATCGCTCCGAACGCCGCCCCGGTGATCGCGTCGTCGTCGAGAAGCATGAGCTGGGCATCCATGATGGCCGCGTGGGCCTCCCCGGCCTGGGTCGCGACCGCGTCCCGCGCGACGCGGAGGTCCACCCGCGCGGCGTCCAGCGCGCGTTCGAGCGCGCCACGCTCGAACGCCGGATCCCCCGTCTGGCGCGCACCGCGAATCGGCGTGCGACGCAGCCGTCGCGCCTGGCCGACCGCGACGCCGGGAGCGGCCGGCAGCCCCCGCATCACACCGGGCTCTCCGAGTCCCTGCGGGGTGACGTAGCGGGGCGCCGGAATCGGCGCGTCGACGTCGTCGAAATCGCGAGCCGCGAGCGCGCGAACGGCATCGAGCACCGCCGCGGCGGCGGGTCCGCGCGCACGGACCAGCACCTCGTGACCCTGCATCACGCCCAGGGTCTGCACCTGGGTGACGCTTCCGGCCGGTGCCGGCCCTGCGCCGGTCACGGCATTCACCACCACGACCTCCGCATCGAAGGCCGCCACCGTCTGCACGAAGCGCGCTGCCGGACGGGCATGGAGTCCGGCCGGGTTCGTGACCAGCAGGCGGCACTCGATCCAGTCGCCTCCGAGACTCATGCGGTCCGCGGCGCCTTCCGGGGCACGGGGCGACGCAGCACACGGGTGGTGATGAGAAGCGCCAGGCCAACGCAGATCGTGCCGCCGACGCCGTCGAGCCAGTAGTGGTTCGCGGTGACCATCACCGTGAGCAGCATCATCGCGGGCCAGAGCCACACCGCCCATCGCCAGCGCGACCGGCAGAGCCAGGTGATCGCCAGCGCGTACAGCACCGTCTGCCCCACGTGCATCGACGGCATCGCCGCGTAGAGGTTGCGGAACGGCTGGAACCACTCGAGGCTCCCGCCGAGCTCCAGCGCCGCCTTGGTGGTGTCCTCGAGCCCGAGCCCCTCGACGAACCTCGGGGGAGCCAGGGGGAACAACCAGTAGACGATGAGGGCGAGTCCGTTCGTGATCCAGTACCACGTGAGCAGGAACAGCAGGTGCTGGCGCTGGCGCAGGAACACCCACAGGAAGAACAGCATGTACCCGGCCGTGTAGGCGAGCGTGTAGAACCACGTCGTCGCGAACCGCCCGCCGGGAACCTCGTGTACCCACCGCTGCAGGTCGTCCTCGGCGAACAGGCCCACCGCGCGCTCCGCGGAGATCACATGATCTGCGTTCCCGTATGGGCGGGTGGCGTCCGCGGCCGGCGCAACGAAGTCCCGGACGAGCTCGTAGACGAACATCAGCGCCAGGAACAGCAGCACGAGCAGCGCGAGATCACGCCACCAGGCACGGGCGCGAATGTCGACTGATGAAGCTGCGGTGGTCACGGCCCGCGCCACGGTAGCAAAGGCGTTCGGGGGGTCCGGAGGGGTCTGCTAACGTGACTTTCACGTTCCCGACCGGAGGCGTCAACGCAGCATGGCAGCCCTTCAGCCACTCCTGCTCATCGCAGTCTTTGTGGCCTTCTTCTACTTCCTCGCGATCCGGCCGCAGCGGCGTCGCGCGCAGGAGTTGCAGCAGCTCCAGAAGAGCCTCAAGCCCGGCGACGAGATCGTCACCATGTCCGGCATCTACGGGACGGTGACCGAGATCGAGGAGGGCGGCACGGTGCTCGTCGAGATCTCGGAGGACACCGAAGTCCGGATCGCCGCTGCGTCGATCGGCCAGGTGGTAACGACGGGCAGCGTCGGAGCCACGACCGAGTCGACCGCCGCTTCAGAGTAACCAACCTCATATGAGCCTTCGTCAGCGGTCTCTGATGTTCGTCCTGGTCGTGCTCGGCCTGCTGGCCGGGTCGATCGCGGTGATCGCGTTGAAGCCGACGGTCCTCGGCCTGGACTTGAAGGGCGGCGCGCAGGTGATCCTGCAGGCGAGCCCGACCGCCAACGCCGAGGTCAACGACGACTCCATGCGGCGGGCGATCAACGTCATCCGCAACCGCGTCGACGCGTTCGGCGTCTCCGAGCCGGAGATCCAGAAGCAGGGCACGTCCCAGATCTCCGTCGCCCTCCCGGCGGTCGAGGACCCCGCGGTCATCCTCGACCTCGTCAAGCCCGCCCAGCTCAACTTCTACGCGTTCCAGCCGAACCTCGTCGACTACCAGCGCTACCCGGCGCCGGCCAGCACCGTGAACCCGCCCGAAGGGACCACCGACCTCTACGGGTTGATCCAGCTGGCGAAGAACACCGAGCCGAAGCCGGATGCTCAGCAGAATCAGAGCGTCTACCTCTTCCGCAAGGACGCCAAGCACACGTTCGTCGCCGGCCCGTCCCCGTCGCTCGACGAACTCGTCAAGCGCCTGGGGGCCGCACCGGAGACTCAGGCCGTCGCCGCCGAGTACAAGGCGAACAAGAAGGCCTTCGACGTCCAGGTGCTCCCCAAGGGGTTCGTGATCCTCACGAACGGCGAGGGAGCGGGATCGGATCTCAAGAACCTCCCGCTGTGCGGCCAGGGCGGCCGATGCATCCTGCTCCACGACGTCGTGGGGGTCGCCGGCTCCGAGGTGAAGGGCGCGAACCTCGGGTTCGACGCGGCGAACAACCCCACGGTGCAGATGCAGTTCACGGGGACGGGACGCAAGAAGTTCGCGGAGATCACGAAGCAGATCGTCGACGGCGCGATCGCGGAGGGGCGCCCCTGCGCCTCGTCGAACGACTCGAGCTGCTTCTGGAACTTCGCGATCTCGCTCGACGGGGTCATGATCTCCAACCCCTACGTGTCCTATAAGGACAACCCGAGCGGCATCAACAGCGACAGCGCGGAGATCTCCGGCGGGTTCACCGAGTCGAGTGCCCGGACGCTCGCCGACCAGCTCAGCTCGGGCGCCATCCCGATCAAACTCGACGCCGTCAGCACCTCCACCGTGTCGGCCACCCTCGGCGAGCAGTCGCTGCGCCAGGGGCTCATCGCCGGCATTATCGGCCTCATCCTCGTGATGATCGCGCTGATCGCCTACTACCGGGTGCTCGGCGTGATCGCGAGCCTCTCGCTGATCATCTACGGGATCTACTTCTGGGCGCTCGCGAAGCTCATCCCGATTGCGCTCACCCTCCCGGGCATCGCCGGTCTCATCCTCACCATCGGCGTCGCCGCCGACGCCAGCGTCGTGATCTTCGAACGCGTCCGCGAGGAGTTCCGCGCGGGACGACCTCCCAGATCCGCGATCCTCAACGGCTACAAACGTGGCATCACGGCGATCATCGACGCGAACATCGTCACCCTCGTCACCGCCGTCTTCATCTTCCTGCTCTCGACCGCCGGGCCGCGCGGGTTCGCGTTCACCCTCATCCTGGGCGTCCTGCTCTCCCTGTTCACGGCCGTCGTCGCGACCCAGGGTGCCTTCGGGCTCCTGGTCGGCACCAAGCTCTTCGAGAACGAGCGGCTCATGGGCTTCAACGTCCGCGAGATCAAGTGGAAGATGGACGTCGTCGGCAGGTGGAAGCTGTGGATCGGCATCTCGTTCTTCCCGCTGCTCCTCGGGGTGCTCGTCATCGGCATCCGTGGCCTCCAGCCGGGGCTCGACTTCAAGAGCGGCACCGAGGTGCGCGTCGCGTGGGCCCAGTCGAGCGCGGACGAGAACGCCATCCGCGACCAACTCCAGGCGCTCGGCATCAACGACCCGAAGATCCAGAAGTACCAACCGCAGGGCACGTCGGGCAAGCTCTCCGGATTCGAGATCCAGACCGCGACGCTCGACTCCGCCAAGACCTCTCAGGTGCTCGATCGTCTCGAGGCGAAGTTCGGCACGATCGACGAGCAGCAGATCACGAGCGTCGGTCCGACGTTCGGGCGAGATATCGTCAGAAACGCGATCTGGGCGGTCGTCTTCTCGTTCCTCGCGATCATCCTCTACCTCACCATCCGGTTCGAGTACAAGCTCGCGATACCCGCGATGGCGTCCGTCGTCCACGACGTCTGGCTCGTCCTCGCGATCTACTCCGTCGCCGGCAAGGAGGTGACCGGCGCGACCGTGGCGGCGCTGCTCACCATCCTCGGCTACTCGCTCTACGACGTGGTGATCCTCTTCGACCGCATCCGGGAGAACACCCCCTTGATGCGCGGCAAGCCGTATCGCGACATCGTCAACCGTTCCGTGCACGAGACGCTGACGCGGTCGATCATCACGATGGTCCTCACGCTGCTGCCGATCAGCTGCCTGCTGATCTTCGGCGGCGAGACGCTCTCCGACTTCTCCTTCGCGCTCTTCGTCGGAATCCTCTCCGGTGGGGTCTCGTCGATCTTCATCTCGGCGCCGCTGGCGGCGCTCTGGAAGGAACGCGAACCCGACGCCAAGCGCGCTCGCGCCCGCAGGGAGCGCAAGGCCGCGCGGGCGTCGATGGTCGACGCCGACATCATGGACGTCGACGCGCTCGCCCGCGCAGAGAAGGCACTCGAGCTCTCCTCGGCGACGGGGGACGGCGACCTGGTGGAGATCGAGGACGAGGTGGTGGATGGGGTGACGGGAAGGCGACCGGCTCCGCTCACGGAAACCACGGCGCCGAACGACCGCCTGGAGCTGGAGGCGGAGGCCAACGGTCAGCCCGACGACGAGCCCGCCGAGGCGGAGGAGGCGGGGGAGGCGGCCGACGAGCCCACGCCGGTGCGCGCGCCTAAGCCGCCCCCCGCGGATCGCCAGCGCCGCCACCGCAACGTTCAGCGCAAGCGCCGCCGGTGATCTCACTGCGCGAGGCCGTCGAGCAGGCGATCCTGGTCTCGGTCGGCGCGGCTGCGCTCACGAAGGATCGGGCGGAGAACATCGTCGCCGATCTCGTGGCGCGCGGTTATCTCGGAGCCGACGAGGGCCGCGCCGTCCTCGCGCGCCTGACGGCCAGGGTGAGGGGCGAAGGCCCTCCCGCACAGACCGGCCTGCTCGGACGTCTCGAGGGTGGCGTCCAGTCGACCTTCCGGGAGCTCGGCTTGGCAACCGAGAACGACCTGGACGACCTCCGCGTGCGGCTCGCCGAGCTGGAACGACGCCTCATGCTCCTCGAGTCCGCCGGGCTCGATCACACACCGCTGACCGGCTGACGCACGACCCGTTGCAGTGAAACGGACCGCGCAACGGCGGCGTGAAAGGGATCGGGGGGCGGGGCGGATATTGAGAGACGCGTCTCAACGCACCCCGACGATCGAAAGGCCTGCTCTGTGCGTCTCCGACTCCTGATCCCGGCCGCGTTGGCCGCCGCCGTGACCTACGCCGTACTCGTTCGCGACGAGCCCGTCGCAGCGCCGGCCTGGACGCCGCGGGCACCGACTCCGGAGCCGCCTGCGCCTCCACGGTCCACGCAGGCACCCGATGAGCCGCTTGCCGCCGTCATCTCCATCGTCCCGGTGCTCGACTTCGACGAACCCGAGGATTCAGGGGTGGCGCCGGTGGCCTGGGTCGACTCGCCCTATGCCGACCTCGCCGACGCCGGGGCGGAGACGGAACTGACGTCGGTCTACGACATGCTCGCCGGGTCGCCGCCGACCGAGGAGCCGGATGAGATCACGCCGCTCGACGAGACTCCGGCGGCAGCTGCCGAGACGTGGGTCGCGCCGCTCGACGAGGGGAGGTTCGCGCTCGGCGGGTGGGCTGCCGCGGCAGGTCACAGCGTGGTCGCGGCAATCACCTTCCGGAGGCGCCTCCCTGCGGACGCCACCATCGACCGGATCGTGCTGGAGATCGAGGTGTCGGAGAACGTCGCCGACGACGGACTGGTGATCCTCGCGGATCCCGGGTTCGCTCCTGACCGGGACGGCTGCACGCTCCGCCTGAGCGCCGCCGATACGGGGCAGTTTTCCGCGGCCGGCAGCTACCGGGTGTTGCCGGCCTAACCGGGCTTCCGCGGCGCGTTCCCGACCGCCGCCGGGAGGGCGAATTCCGGCGCGGTTCCACCTGCGTATCAGAGGTTTTTGTCGCTTTGGACATCTCATGCGCCCGAAGGCTTTAGTCCCGCGTGCTTCCCGCCGATAGGTCGGGGGAGCACCGCCTATGCCTTCCGAACGGCGGTCCGTCACAGGGAGCGATGAGAACCGATGCAATTCCTTTCTGATCTGTCCATGGTGCAGCGAGCGGGCGGAGCCATCGTGCTCGTCATGCTCCTGGTGCTGCTCCTCGTGAAGCAGCGCCAGGCAAAGGGCGCCCCGGCCGCAAAGGCCTCGGCGACGAAGGCCGAGGGCCCCTCGCGGACGAAGCGTGCCCCGCGCGAGAAGTCGGGGAAGGCAATGCCCTTCGGCCGCGGGAAGAAGGGCAAGGAGAGCGCCGATACCCCGATGCCGACCGCCGAGCCCAAGTCGACGTCCGGGCGCATGGTGCCCCGGCTCCCGGCGGCGGAGGTCGGTGGGGAACCGACGGACTTTGGCGGGACCGCGCAGTTCGACTCCCTTGCGGAGCCGATTGAGGACGCGCCCGTGACCGAGGCGACGGACGGCATGATCAGCGAGCCCGGTTGGCCGACCCCGGGAGAGGTCTGGGCGTCGCCCGATTCGGTCAACGGCTACGGCGCCGCCGAACAGTCGTGGGAGTCCACCAACGGCGCCGGCGAGCACGACGACCCGCTTGCCGCGCTCACCGAGACTCCCGAGACGGCCGAGACGGCCGAGACGGACTCCGCCGGCTGGGCCACGGACAACCTCGAGGAGGGCTTCGACCCCGCGAGCGGCTGGTCGGAGGCGGACGAGACCGAGGAGGCCTCCGACGACGACGACGTGCCCGCCTGGGAGAAGGAGCAGGCGGAGTTCGACTGGACGGCGACCGACGCCGACGGTGAGTGGAGCGCACCCGACGCCGACGAGGCGACGGACGAGATCTCATCCGCGCAGGCGGCGTGGGAAGCCCCTGAGGACGACACGGCGACCTGGTCCGCGGAGGACCTGTGGGAGAAGCCGAAGGAGGAGCCGGCGGAGGAAGTCTCTCCGGTGGCCACCGCGGTCGCGGAGGAGCCCATCGCGGTCGCCGAGTGGACGATGCCCGAAGCGACGCTCGAGCCGGTCAGCGTCGACGAGCCCGCTGCCACCCTCGAGGTCGGCACGGTTGAAGAGCCCACCGAGGTCGAGCACACCCCCACGATCGTGTGGGACCCGGTCGACGAGGTGGAGGAGCGCGAGCCCGAGGCCGGCACCGCTGTCGAGCTGCAGGAGTTTCCGATCGCGCTGGCCGTTGCGGAGCCGATCGACTCGCCGGAGCTTCCCGAGGTCGCCGCCGAGCCAGAGACGCCGGTGTCCGAGTTCCCCGTGCCTGACCCCGTCTCGCACGAGGAGCCGGCGGCCGAGGAGTTTCCGGAGGCCGTGGTCGAGGAGGTCGCCGAGCCGGTGGTCGAGGAGATCGCGGAGCCGGTGGCCGAGGAGATCGTCGAGCACGTCGCCGAGGAGACTCCGGAGCCGCTTGGCGAGATCGTGATCGAGATGGAGCCCGTCCCCTTCGAGGAGCCGGAGGCCGAGTTGCTTCCGTCCGTCGAGGAGCTCGAGCCCGTCGAGGAGATCGCGGAGCCGGTGGCCGAGGAGATCGTCGAGCACGTCGCCGAGGAGACTCCGGAGCCGCTTGGCGAGATCGTGATCGAGATGGAGCCCGTCCCCTTCGAGGAGCCGGAGGCCGAGTTGCTTCCGTCCGTCGAGGAGCTCGAGCCCGTCGTGGACGCCGAGGAGCTGCCTGTCGCGGAGATGCCTGAGATCGACGAGCCCCTGGCAGAGGAGCCTCCGGCGAGCATCCCTGAGGAGATCGTTCCCGAGCTCGTGGTCGAGTCGTTTCGCCCGGCGGTGGTTGTCGAGCACTTCCACCCGTTCGACGTTCCGTCCTTCGACGACGAGGAAGACGACGCCGCGGCCCACATGTTCGAGGTCGACGATGAGCAGGTTCCCGTCGGGTCGTCGCCGTCAGATCCGGTGGCTCGCTGGGCGTCGATGATGCCCGGCGGCTCGCAGGAGCCGACGGTCGACCCGGTGTCGAGTTGGTCGCGACTGCAGCCGGTCACCACGCCGGCGCCCGCTGCGTCAGCTTCGGCTCCGGCCGCGCCGGCTCCGACTCCGGCGCCGCAGGCGATGCCGGCGGCCATGTCGGGTGTCGCATGGTGGGATGTTCCCGGAAGCGTGGAGTCCGACCCGCGTCGCGGTCGGTTCGCTCTCGGCGGCTACGCCCTCCAGGCCGGCCATCAGGTTGTGAGCGGCGTGACGTTCCGCGATGGCGTGGTGCCGCCCCCGTCGCACTGGGTGATCGGCCCGGTTGTCGGGGCGGTCGCTCCGGGCACCCTCGTGCTCGAGGTCGACGGCTGCCTCAACTGCGCTCCCGGCGACGTCGAGGTCCTGATGGACCACGGTTTCGCGCCGACCCCGGAGGGCTTCAGCCTCCGACTCACCGCCGCCGAAACCGGCCCGTTCGCCGCGAGCGGAACGTTCGTCATCAGCTAGTTCGCTCCCCGTCTCACCCCCGCACCCGTGAGGACCGTCTGCACCTGCAGGCGGTCCTCGCTCATTTCGGAGAGCTCCCGTCGGCTGCTGTCACGGAAGTGTCACTGGGGGTCGCCGTCGAATGGCAGTGGATCTCGGACCCCCGCGCCCGTCCACGGCCGGCCCCTTGGGCCGGGCGACGGCGCCCAGCCAGCTTGTTTGGGAGCGCTGGCCGTCGTCGCACCCCCGGTCTTCCCGAGCTCACCGGTCGCGCACGCCCTTCTCCCGTCTCCGGAGGCTCGATTGTCGTTCGTCCCCTGTGCGTCCTCAGACGAGGCCGGCCCCCTCAATAGGGCCGGCCGCTCGCTCCGCGCCCGCAACTCGAGCCGATCCACGGCCTCGCACGCGCTGCCAATGCACCGAAGGCTCCACTGACACTTGAGTGAAAACTGGCACACCCCGGGGCCGGGATCGACACGCTCCGGGCAAGCGGCGTGACGGACGGAATGGGAGGATCGACCCCGTGGCGAAGAGCCATTACAAGGGGCCGTGGATCGGGAAGACGCCGATGTGCGCGATCTGCGCGGGGGCAGGGGAGGGGGTGCGGGCCCGGCACCATTTGACGCATGGCGTTTCAGTGTGGCTATGCGCGGCGCATCGGAGCGTGGAGTTCCAGCGGCGGCGAGGCGGGCGGGACTTCGTCGCAAGCCTCGCCGCGGTGTGGGGGGCAGCGGGGACGATGACCCGGCGCCACGACCACGCGCTGCGCCGCCACCTCGCCCGGGTCCGTCCCCGGAACGACCCACGTGACCTTCCGGGGAGCTACGCCTGGGCCGGTCTCCGGCGCGAGGCGGAGCGCCGGTTTGCCGCCGGTGAGGAACCCAAAGTGGTCATCGGGGAGCTCATCACGGCACCCATCGTCGGTGCGAGCCGGCCGACCTACCGCACCTTGCGCCGCTGGTTCACCGACGGACGATGGCTCCCGGCGCGACCCGTCCGACGCCCGCCGGGCGATGACCGCCGCACGGGACCGCCGCCGCTCGGCGCGGAGCGTGGGCCTCTTCCTCCTGCTGATGGGCCGACCGGCCCCATCCGCGGACCTTGCTAGCCTCGCCGGGTGGCCCAGCGTGAGCGCCGACAGAACATCGCGCGGCTCCGTGAGATAGGAGAGGTCGCCGCCCGCCACGGCTTCGGCTTCCTCGTCGACAAGCGCCGCTCGCGCCAGCCGGAGGAGGAGGTCACCAACGGTCGGTCACGCGGTCAGCGCCTCACCGCGATGCTCGACGAGCTCGGCCCGACGTTCGTGAAGTTCGGGCAGCTCCTGTCCACCCGCCCCGACGTCGTCCCACCCGACGTGCTCCGGGAGCTCCGCACGCTGCAGGACGCGGCCCGTCCGTTCCCCGCATCGACGGCACGCGCAGCCGTCGAGCAGGAGCTCGGTCTGCGCATCGAACAGGTCTTCGAGCGGTTCGACGACGAGCCCGTCGCGGCGGCCTCGATCGGGCAGGTCCACCGAGCGCTGCTGCCGGACGGCCGCGAGGTCGCCGTCAAGGTCCAGCGGCCCGACGCGGAGGACAAGCTTAAGGCCGACATCGGCCTGCTCGAACAGGTCGCGCCCATCGCCCGGGAGCGCGTGAAACGGCTCGAGTTCATCGACACCGTCGCGCTCGTCGACGAGTTCGCTCGGACCGTGCGCCAGGAGCTCGACTACCGCATCGAGGCACGCAACGTCGAAGCAGCCCGGCGCGCGTTCACGGGCGACGAGACCGTGACCGTCCCGAGGGTCTACTGGCGGTACACGACGAGCCGGGTGCTCGTGCTCGACTGGCTCGAGGGCCCCACCCTCAACCACACCGACCTCACGCTGTGGTCGCTCGAGGACCGCCAAGCGCTCGCGTCACGCATCTCCGAGACCTGGATGAAGATGGTCTTCGTCCATGGGTTCTTCCACGCGGATCCGCACCCCGCCAACATCATCGTCCAGGGCGCCAACACGATCGGCCTGATCGACTTCGGCATGGTCGGGCAGCTCTCGCCCCGGGACCGCCAGACGGCAGTGCACGTCTTCGTCGACGTGCTCGAGCAGAACATCGACCGCCTGCCGCGGCGCCTGCGCGACCTGGGTCTTCGCTACCCCAAGGAGCAGGAGGAGGAGTTCCGCGACCAGCTCGGGGTCATCCTGCAGCGCTACTCAGGGGCCACGGTCGGGGAGATCGACGGGCGTGAGCTGGTGCGCGACATCTTTCAGGCGATCTACCGGCTCCAGATCAAGCTGCCCACCAGGTGGGTGCTGCTCGACAAGGCCCTCGCAACCCTCGCGGGGGTCGGGCTGCAGGTCTCGCCGGAGTTCAACATCTTCGAGACTGCGCGGCCGTATGCGCGGCGCCTCATGGTGCAGCGGTTCCGGCCCGACGTCATGCTCGACCGTGCGCAGGGCGACATGCAGCGCTACGCCGAGGCGTTCCTGGCGTTCCCGTTTCAGCTTCACGACCTCCTCGACGAGATCCGCGACGGAGAGGTCAAGATCTCGATCAAGCAGGAGGGCTTCACCGAGTCCACGGAGCGGGCGCTGGGCGCCACCAACCGCGTCGTGATGGGGCTCATCGCCGCCGCGCTCTTCCTCGGATCGGCGGTCATCGGCGCCTTCGCCGACTCGGGGCCGACCGTGCTCGGCGTCGGGGTCATCTCGTACCCCGGCCTGTTGGCGGGCGCCGCGCTTGCGGGACTCGTGCTCTTCGGGATCCTGAAGTCGGGGCGCTGGTAGTGGCCTGGCGGACGGCCCGCGTCGCGTTTGCCGACGTCGTACGACTCCAGGAGGCGCTCGACTGCCCGGAGATCCTGGCGTGGGTGCTCGCCCGCCGGGGACTGACCGACCCCGCTGAGGCGCGCGCCTTCCTCGCGTCCGATGGGCCGCTCGACCCGCCGGAGGCCATCCCCGGCATCCCGGAAGCCGCCGATCGCGTCGCCCGGGCGATCCGGGGGAACGAACGGATCGTCGTGCATGGCGACTACGACTGCGACGGCATCACGTCTACCGCCATCCTGATGCGTGCACTCGAGGCGAGGGGGGCGCGCGCCCGCGCCTTCCTGCCGAGCCGCTTCACCGACGGCTACGGCGTGAGCGTAGCGACCGTCGAGCGCCTCGCCGACGAGGGCTGCGACCTGCTCATCACGGTCGACTGCGGCACCACTGCGGTTGAGGCGCTCGAACGGGCCGCCGACCTCGGGATCGACAGCGTGGTGTGCGACCACCACCTCGCCGGCGGGCGCCGTCCGCCGGCCATCATCGCCAACCCCGCCCTGGGCCGCGGATCCGACGCGCTCCCGGCGGCTGCCGGCGTCACGTTCAAGCTCACCCAGGCCCTCGCAGCTCGGCTCGACGGAGACGGGCGCCTCGCTCCCGACCCCGACGAGGGGATCGATCTCGTCGCGCTGGCCACCGTGGCGGACGCCGTGCCGCTCGTCGGGGAGAACCGCCGACTGGTCGCCCGTGGCCTCACCGCGCTCCGCGCAGCGCCGCGGCCCGGTATCGCCGCCCTCTGCGCGGCGGCCGGAATCTCTACGCGGGGCGTCGACGCCCGCGCGCTCGGATGGAGTCTCGCACCGGCGATCAACGCCTCGGGTCGCATGGCTCACCCCGAGCGCGCCCTCGCCCTCCTGCTCGCGGAGGACGCCTCCGACGCTCGCGCACTCGCCCAGGAACTGTGGGATCTCAACATGTCGCGGCGGGATGTCGAGCAACGGGTGACGCAGGAGGCCATCGAGATCATGGAGGCCTCGCCTGAGGCGGCGCGCGACGCCCCCGCCATCGTGGTCGCCGGGGAGGGTTGGCACGAGGGTGTCGTCGGCATCGTCGCTTCGCGCCTCGTGGACCGGTTCGGCCGGCCGGCGATCGTCGTCACGATTGACGGGGATGTCGCGAAGGGCTCCGGCCGGAGCCTGCCGGGGGTCGACCTTCACGCACTGGTCGCCGCGGCGAGCGGGTCGCTTCAGCGGTGGGGCGGCCACTCCGGCGCGGTCGGGCTGCAGCTCGCGGCGGCCGACATCGCCGGCTTCCGAGAGAGCTTCGCTTCGGCAGCGGAGTCGGCGGTCGCGGCGATCGCCCGTGCCCGCTTGCGCGTCGTGGATGCGGTGGTGGGGATCCGCGAGCTCACGCTGCCCACAGCCGAGGCGCTGGAGACCCTCCAGCCGTTCGGCAACGGCAATCCCGACGTCAGGCTCGTGATCCCCGGATGCGTGCTCGAGGCCGCCGGGACGATGGGCGAGAACGGCAGGCACCTCCAGCTTCGGCTGCGCGCCGGCAACGCGCACACCCGAGCGCTGGGTTGGGGCATGGGGGAGCGCATGGGGCGGATGGCCGTCGGCGACCGTCACGACGTCGTCGTGGGGCTCGCCGTCGACCGGTGGCAGGATCTCGTCGGACCCCGGGTCACGATCGAGGCGGTCGAGCCGCTCACGACCGGCCAGCCGCTTCCCGGGCAATGCCCGCAACCCTGTGACGTGCACTGTGCCGACCGGATCGGCACCGGGGTCGTGCGTGAGCTCATGACGGCCGGGCTGAACCTGCCGCAGCCACCCGCCGCGGCCCCGCCGCTCGGCATCCGCGACCGGCGCGGAGAGGGCGCGATCGTCTCGAGCCTCGCCGCCCTCGCAGGTGCGGACAGGGGAGTCGTCGCGATCGTCGCCGACGCCGCCCGGCGGCGAGCGATCCTCGCCGACGTGCTCGCGCCTCAGCGGCTCGGCGTGGAGGTCGCGGTGCTCGGGGGCCGGCGATGCGACGCGCACGGCCTGCGCCGGCGCATCGCCGAAGCCCGTGACCGGCCGGCGTTCCTGCTCGTCGAGTATGCGGCCCTCCCGGAGGTCGAGCTGCCGGACGACGTCCACGTCGCCCTCGTCGACCCACCGCCCGACGCGGAGTCGGCCGGATGGGCCCGGGCGGCCGCCGCGGGGCGCTGGCTGCACCTGCTGTGGGGTGACGAGGAATCGGCGTTTGCGGTCGGGGCGGTCGAGCGTGACCTGGACCTTCGTCCGGCGGCGGCCGCGATCTGGCGCGCCCTGCCCGAGGCGGTCGAGGTCGCCTGGGGCCCCGATCTCGATCGCTGGCTCCTGGGCGAGGCGGATCCGATGCGAAGCCCGGTCGCGGCGGCTCGTGCGTTGGCGGCGCTCGCCGAGATCGGCCGTGTGACGCTCACGCCGTCCGGCGTCACGCGGATGGCGGCCCACGACGGACCCGGTCTCGAAACGGCTCCCACCGCGGTCGCTAGCAGCGAGCGACTTGACGCGGCACGCGCCTACATCGCGCGCGCTGCCACGCTGGCGTTCGACGGACCCGCGGTATCGTGTACCCATGCCCGAGCAGTTGGCTGACACAGGCGCGACTCCGGCCGTCGACACGACGCTCCTCGACGAGCTGATCGCCGAGGTCGCGATCCACCACCCGCGGGTCGACGCGGAGGCCATCCACCGCGCCTACCTGTTCGCTGCGGAGCGCCACCATGGCCAGCTTCGCCGCTCCGGGGAGGAGTTCATCACGCACCCCGTGGGATGCGCTCGGATCTGCGCGGAGCTCGGGATGGACGGGCTGGCGATCCAGGCGGCGCTCCTGCACGACACCGTCGAGGACACCGGGGTGTTGCTCAGCGAAGTCGAGGAGCACTTCGGCAGCGAGGTCGCCGCGCTGGTCGACGGCGTCACCAAGCTCACGAAGATCCACTTCGAGAGCCAGGCCGAGCACCAGGCGGAGAACTACCGCAAGCTGATCGTCTCGATGTCGAGCGACATCCGCGTGCTCATCGTCAAGCTCGCGGACCGGCTCCACAACATGCGCACGCTCAGCTACATGAGCAAGAACAAGCGCATCCAGAAGGCCCGCGAGACCCTCGAGATCTACGCGCCGCTCGCGCACCGCCTCGGTATCCACGCGCTCAAGTCGGAGCTCGAGGACCTGTCGTTCGCGGCGCTCCACCCGCGGCGCTACGCCGAGATCCAGCAGCTCGTCAACCAGCGCCGCGCGGACCGCGACGCCATCGTCGCGGAGGCCGGCGAGTTCCTCGAGAGCGAACTGGAGGCGGTCGGCATCCGCCCGATCGAGATCACGGGACGCGCGAAGCACATCTACTCCATCTACGAGAAGATGACCCGGCGGGGCAAGGAGTTCAACGAGATCTACGACCTCACGGCGCTCCGGGTCATCGTCGAGTCGGTCAAGGACTGCTACGGGGCGGTCGGGATCATCCACTCGCTGTGGAAGCCCATGCCCGGGCGGTTCAAGGACTACATCGCGATGCCCAAGCTCAACATGTACCAGTCGCTGCACACGACGGTCATCGGAAGCGCCGGGCAACCGCTGGAGATCCAGATCCGCACCGGCGAGATGCACCGCACCGCCGAGTTCGGTGTTGCTGCGCATTGGCTCTACAAGGAGGACGCCGACGGCCGGGGCGACTCCGAGCGGCTCGCGTGGCTGGGCCGGATGATGGAGTGGCAGAAGGACACGCGCGATCCGGGCGAGTTCATGGACACCCTCCGCTCGGACCTCTACCAGGACGAGGTCTACGTCTTCACACCGAAGGGAGAGGTGCGGGCGCTCCCAGCCGGCGCGACGCCCATCGACTTCGCGTACGACGTGCACACCGACGTCGGGCACCGCACGGTGGGCGCCCGGGTCAACGGACGCATCGTGCCGCTCTCGCACAAGCTCGCCTCTGGCGACTTCGTCGAGATCCTCACGAGCAAAGCCCCGCGCGGCCCGTCACGTGACTGGCTCAACCTGGTCTCAACCGGCAAGGCGAGGTCCAAGATCCGCGCGTTCTTCCGCCGCGAGCAGCGCGAGGACGCCGAGCACCAGGGCCGCGAGCTCCTGCAGGAGCACCTGCGCAAGGCGGGCCTGCCGAGCCAGAAGGTCGCGGGATCGCCGCTGCTTCACCAGGTCATCCAGGAAATGGGGTTCAAGAAGGCCGACGAGTTCTACGTGTCGATCGGCTCCGGCCGCACGTCCGTGCAGGTGGCCGTCAACAAGGTCATCGCCCGGCTCAAGACGGGCCAGGTCGTCAGCGAGGAGCAGCCATCGGTCGAGCTCGAGCGCCGGCGCCAGAAGACCCGCAGCGCCAGCCCCTCAGGTGACCTCGGCATCTCGGTCGACGGCGTGGCCGACGTCATGGTGCGGATGGCGAACTGTTGCAAGCCCGTCCCGGGCGACGAGATCCTCGGCTACATCTCGCTCGGACGAGGGATCACGGTTCACCGGGAGGACTGCCCCAACGCCAAGGCCCTCCAGCGGAGCCCCGAGCGCTTCACGCCCGTCTCGTGGACCGGTCCCGCGCGCCGCAGCTTCCACGTCGAGCTGGCGGTCGACGGCTGGGACCGGCCCCGTATGCTCGAGGACCTCTCCCGCGCGGTCGCGGAAGCGGGCGCCAACATCGTGAGCGCGACCTGCGCGGTCGACGACCAGATGGCCCGCACGCGCTTCACCGTCGAGATCGGCGAGATCGAGGGCCTGCGTCAGCTCATCTCGAGCCTGCGCAACGTCGACGGCGTGTTCGACGCCTACCGGGTGATTCCGGGCGCCTAGCGCCGGGCCGGTCTCAGACGGCGACGAGCTCGCGGGCACGCGGCGCCGAGGCGCGTCCCAGCACGATGTGCAGGGCCTCGACGACCTCCCCGCAGAACGCGGTGCGGACGTCGTCGCGCATGATTCCGAGGATCGTCTCCACCGGCATCCCTGCCGGGTAGGGGCGGTCGGCGCTCATGAGCGCGCGAGGTGCTCGGCGGCGTGGTCCGGCGCCTGAAAATGTGAGGAATCCATCGGGTCGTCTCTCGGCGGGACGGCGAACGACATGAGACGGACCACCCCTGGCGGGCGAGGACATCCGCGCCGGGTGCTCCCCGGTGCGCCTGCTAGCCTGCGCGGGCGGTGCAGAAGTGGCTTGACCTCCTGACGCCCTCGGCGGCCGCGCTCTCGCTGCTCTTGGCGATCGCCCTCGTGGTTCAGGCGATTCGGCATGGGCGTGCGGTGCGTCGCCTCGAGTCCCGCCTCGCTGAGCGCGAGGGCGCTGCCGCGCGCGTGTCGCTGGACCGCCTCTCGCAGCTCTCGCGTCGGTCGAGCACCTCGACGAGCACGCTGGCACCCAAGCGCGAGCGCGAGGGACCCCAGCTCCCGCGCCTCGGGAATCTCGCGGCGATCGCCGCCGTCATCGCGCTGGTCCTGGGGACCAGCTGGTACCTGTTCATCCGGGACGACGGGAGCGGTTCGGCGGCGACCTCCTCCACGGGTGCGACGACGACTGGGGGCACGACCACCCAGCGCCCGCAACCGGTCGCCGGCGCGAACGATCAGGTTCCCGACAACCCCACCCCGCTGCCCCAGAGCAAGGGCGCGTACACGATCCTCGTGCTCAACGGGTCCGGCGTACCGAAGGCGGCCGCGAACATGGTCCCGCTCATCGAGGCCGCCGGGTACAAGGCCGCCCCGCCGGACAACGCGAGCACCTCCGACGAGCGCACGTCGTTCGTTATGTACCTCCCGGATAAGCAGGACGTCGCGGACAACGTCGCCAAGGACCTGGGGATCAAGCGACGGGTGCCGCTCGACGGCGTTTCGGTCACGCAGGACACCCAGGATGTCGACGCGATCGTGATCGTCGGCCTCGACCTGGCCCGCCGCAGCTCCCCCTAGCGCCAACGCGGAGACCCGGGATCCGCTCGGAGCGGACTTTTCGGGACGGCCCGTCACCGGTGACTCGACGCACGGTCGAGGCGGGTGTACGTTCGCGTGGTTCGCGTGAGGGTACGCGAACGGAGGTCCCGCATCATGGATCACATCAGGGTTTTCGTCTCGGGAGAGCGCCAAATGGCTCCGCTCGCTGGCCAGACCGCCGTATACGCGTGCCGCCACTGCCGCGACGCCGTCAAGGTCGTCAGCCTCCGTTACCTCCCCGAGATCTGTCCGGGTTGCCTGATCTCGACGTGGGACGAGGAGGGTCGGTGCGGCAACTGGGAGCGCTGCTCGGCCGCCCGCCGGCCGGGAATCCGCGGCCGGTCCCACTGCCATGCCTGCGGCTATTCGATCTGGACGCTCGTCGGCGTGGAGGAGAGCTCGCGGCTGCTCTCGGGCGGCTGACCGTAGCCACCGCCACCCGGGCTCTCGATCGCGATCACGTCGCCCGGGCCGAGGTGTCCGCGCCACTTCGCCGGGAGGGGCCGGCCGTTGAGCGTCGTGCGCCCGGGCGCGCCTCCCCCACCTCCGGCCCGTCCGGACGGCCCCGCCGCCCGTCGTTCCGCGATCACGGAGACGTCCGCGTCGACCAGCACCTCGATCGCCCGGACGATCCCGTCGCCGCCGCGGTGGGCGCCCTCGCCTCCGGTCGCGGGGCGTAGCGCGTAGCGAACGACGCGGAGGGGATAGGCGCTCTCGAGCGCTTCGATCGGGGTGTTGAGGGTGTTGCTCATCGCCACGTGCACCCCCGAGGGCCCGTCCGAGTGCGCCGACGCTCCCTGACCGCCGCCGACGGTCTCGTAATAGGTGAACCCTGCGCCGCCGATGACGAGGTTGTTCATGGTGCCCTGCCCCTGGGCCGGCACGTCGATCGCCTGTCCAAGGGCGGCGAACACCGCGTCGACGATGCGGCTTGAGGTCTCGACGTTGCCCGCCACGACGGCGGACGGCGGGGTCGCGTTGACGAGGCAGCCGGGCGGCGCGATCACCCGCACCGGAGCGAACGCCCCGGCCGAGGCGGGAATGTCGGGGTCCGTGGCGGACCGGACGACGAAGTAGACCGCCGATCTGGTCACCGCAAGCGGGCAGTTGACGTTGCCGACCGCAGCGGGGTCGGTTCCGGTGAAGTCGACCGTGAGGCCGTCGCCGCTCACGGTCACCGCAACCCTGATCCAGAGCGGGTCGGTGGTCACACCGTCACCCTCGAGCGCCTCCGCGGCCTGCCAGGTGCCATCGGGCATGGCGTCGATCGCCCTGCGCGTCCGGCGCTCGGCGTAGTCGAGCAGGGCGTCGAATGCCTCCCGCACGCGCCCGGCGGTGTGGCGTTCGGCGACCTCGCCCAGCCGCCGCTCCGCGAGGCGGTGCGCGGCGATCTGTGCCCGCAGATCGCCCTCGCGCTCGACCGGGGTGCGGGTGTTGGCGAGCAGGAACGCGATGAGATCGCCGACCGGGTGCCCGTCGCGGACGAGACGTACGGGCGGGATGACCAGCCCCTCCTGCAGGAGCTCGCGCGACCCCGCAGGCATGCTGCCGGGCGACATCCCACCGACGTCGGCGTGGTGGGCTCGGCTCACGGCGTACGCGGCGAGCCGCCCGTCGAGGGCGATGGGGGAGATGAGCGTGATGTCGGGAAGGTGGGTCCCGCCGCGATAGGGATCGTTGACCGCCCAGATCTCGCCCGGAACGCCCTCCCGGGCCCGCACTGCCGCCACCGCCTCGGGCATCGCGCCCAGGTGCACCGGAATCGACGCCGACTGCACCACCATGCGCCCGTCCGCGTCGAAGATCGCGGTGCTGCAGTCACGCCGTTCGGTGATGTTGGGGCTGTACGCCGACCGGATGAGTGCTGCCTCCATCTCCTCGGCCACCGCACGAAGCGCGTTGGACATCACCTGCAGGGAGACCGCGTCCATCACGCCGCTCGCTCCAGGACGATCGCTCCGGACGGACTGGGCGAGGCACGCCAGCCGGGAGCGAGCCAGGCGGTCGCGCCGTCGAGCGCGAATACGGCGGGCCCGGCCAGGGGGCCGGTGGGCGCGTTGCCCGCGATCTGCGGCACCGCACCGGGGCGGGTGGCCGCGAGGCGGATGGAGACGACTTCGACCGGCCGGTCGGGATCGGCGTCGCCGAAGCGGCGGCGATGCGCATGGTGGAAGGTCTCAGCGAGGGCCCCGGCGGGCCGGGTCGGATCCCAGTCAACCGTCAGGAAATGCGACTGCCCGACATAGCGGCAGTCGGCCTCCGCCTCGAGCGGCGCACCTGGCAACGCGGCGGCGAGCCGCGATTCCAGGATGGCGAGCGGAGTGGCGAGGTCGGCGTGCTCGTCGAGGGTGGTGAGCACGCTCAGGACCTCGTCCCGCCGCTCGCCGGCCACCACGAGCCCGAGCGCCGCGAGCAGCCCCGCCGCGTCCGGGAGGATCACGCGTCGCATCCCGAGCTCCTCCGCGACGTCGCATCCGTGGAGCGGACCGGCGCCGCCGAACGCCACAAGGGCCATCTCGCGGGGGTCGATGCCGCGCTCCACACTCACCACGCGCAGCGCGCGGGCCATCTCCTGGACCGCGACGGCCACGATTCCGTCGGCGCATGCCTCCACGGAGAGGCCAAGCCTCGCGGCGAGCGTCGCGACCGCGGTCTCGGCCTTCGAGGGATCGATTCGCAGTCCACCGGCGAGGGGCGCATCGGGATCGATCCGGCGGAGGACGACGTTCGCGTCGGTGACGGTGGGCTCGACGCCGCCGCGTCCGTAGCAGGCCGGTCCCGGGTGGGCACCCGCCGAGGTCGGCCCAACGCGCAGTGCCCCGCCGTCGTCGGCCCAGGCGATGCTCCCGCCCCCTGCGGACACCGTGTGGACGTCGAGCATCGGCAGGTGCAGGGGATGACCGTTGATGCGCGTCTCGGACGTGCGAGCCGGGGCCCCGTCGATCAGGGCGACGTCGCAGCTGGTCCCGCCCATATCGAACGTGAGCACGCGCTCCTCACCGAGCTCGGTCGCGACGTAGGCGGCTCCCAGCACCCCGGCCGCCGGCCCGGACAGCACCGTCCACGCGGCGTGCCGCGAGGCTGCCGGGAGATCGATGAGCCCGCCGTTCGATTGCATGATCGCCGGGTGCGGCAGGCCGGCCGCGGCGCACCGGTCACCGAGCGCCCCGAGATACCGGCCGAGCACCGGCGCCAGGTGCGCATCGATGCACGTCGTCGAGATCCGCTCGTATTCGCGGATCTCGGGCAGCACCTCGAACGACGAGCTCACGTGGAGCCCCGGAAGCCGGCGGCGCAACTCCGCCGTGATCGTCCGCTCATGGTCCGGGTGGGCGAACGAGAAGAGCAGTCCCACCGCCGCCGCCTCGACGCCGCTGGCCCGAACCCGTTCGACGGCGGTGTCGACCGTCGCGGCGTCGAGCGGCTCGATCACGCCGTGCGGTCCGCACCGCTCGCGCACCTCGATGCGCCGCTCCCGCGGAACGATCGGCGGCGGGTGATGGGCGTCGAGACGGTAGAGGTGGGCCCGGTCCTGCCGCCGGAGCTCGATGAGATCGGCGAATCCCTCGGTCGTGACAAGGGCGATCGGGGCACCCGTGCCCTCGAGCAGCGCATTCGTGCCGACGGTCATTCCGTGGGCGAACCCGGTCACCGCCGATGCCTCGAGCCCCGCGCGCTCGAGTGCGGCGACCACGGCCGCCACGACCGCGATGCTCTGGTCCTCGGGGGTGGTCGGAAGCTTGGCCGTCACCACGCGCCCCTCGTGCACGACGACGGCATCGGTGAACGTTCCGCCCACGTCGACGCCAACGATCGCCGTGGATGCGGGCGGAGCGGGGAGCATCGTCATCGCCACTGAAATGTATCGGCCGGGCGCCGGCGCGCCCGCCGCGGCTACAGTGGTCGCGTCCAAGTCCGGGAGGAACGATGATCCGGCTCTACCAGCTCGAGCGGTGCCCGTGGTGCGCGGCAGCGAGGCAGGGACTCGCGAACGTCGGAGCCGAGTACGAGGTCGTCGAGGTCCCGCGCGAGCGGTCGGAGCGGTCCGAGGTGCTCGAGCTCTCGGGGCAGCCGCTGGTGCCGGTGATCGTCGACGGCGACACGGTCGTGTGGGACTCGCGCCGGATCGTGCGCTACCTCTACGAGACGTACGCCGGCGCCGAGCGCACGCGTTCGATCAGGGAGCTGCCCGACGACGTCGGCGGGGTGCGGATCCTCGGCGGGGACGGGGTCGCCAACTCCGCTGGGGCCTAAGCCTCTTCGATCCGCGCCGCGTAGGCGCCCGCGTAGGTGTTCCGCAGGATGTTCGCCTGGTTGATGGCCTCGGTCCGGCTGCTGTAGACGCCCGAGTACACGACCCAGTAGTCGGGCTCGAGGGTCGCGTACAGCGAGGACTCGATGAGTCCCGCCGATCGGCCGGTTGCGCGTACCCGGTCGCGGAAGGCAGCGGCGTCGGACTCGCTCGTCGTGCTCGCCAGGATCACGGTCCAGCCGCTCGTCCCGTCGGGCCAGGTGTCGGCGCCGGCGGGCGTCGTGGGTGTGGTCGTCGGCGTCGTGAACGTCGGCGTGGTCGTGGGTGACGTGAACGTGGTCACGTCCGTCGGGGTCGTCGGGAACGTCGAGGTGGTGGGGAAGGTTGAGGTGGTTGGGAACGTCGACGTGGTCGGGAACGTCGGCTGCGTGTCGGTCACGTCGACGGAGCTCGTCGGCTCTGTCCCGGACGTCGTTGTTGGGAAGCTCGGGAGGGTGGTGGAGGTCGAGATCGTCGTGCCGGTGGGCGTGATGACGACGGCCGTCTCGTCGTCCTTGGCGATCGCGTAGGCGAGCGCCCCCGCGCCGACGCCGAGCGCGACAAGCCCAATGGCGATGATCCCGGCGGGACCGATCCTCCGGCTCAGCTTGGGCGCGTTCGGCGTCGGCGCGCCGCACTCGAGGCAGTAGGGCTGACCAGGCTCCAGCGGGTTGCCGCACTCCGCGCAGGTCGGCACGACGGGCTCCGGGGGCTCGGTGCTCTCCGGCTCGGCGCCGGGCCCGTCGCCGTCCGGACGATCGGGCTCGTCGTCGGGAAGCGTGACGTGGTCGTCGCTCATCGCCCCTCGGGCGTCGCCGGGATGACCTGGGTCGAGTCGTCGCCGATCACGGCGGTCTCGGCGGTGTCGATGACCTGCGTGTCCGCCTCGTCGACCGCAACGTGCACGCGGGCGCCGCAGCGGAAGCAGAACGCCGCGTCAGCCTGGTACGGGGCGCCGCAGCTCAGACAGTAGCCCGCCGCGGGCGGCATGCGCACGCGACCCTGCCGCCGGCGTGCGTCGTGATCGGCGAGCTGCTCGTCGATCACCGCAATCCGTGCGTCGAGCTCGTGCACGACCTCCGCGCGCCGCCCGACGAGCTCGTCGCCGAGCATTCCCCGCTTATGCAGGTCGTAGGCGAGCCCCCCGAGGTGGTAGACCGTCTCCTGGCGCTCGTCCCAGAGCTTGCGGCGCTCACGCCGCAGGTGCCCCGGGGTCGGTGGACGAGGGGGGAGACCGCTTCCGGGCTCGTCCGTCGGGGCGTCCTCGTTCTCGGCGAGCTCGGAAGCGGGGTCGTCGGGCGCGTCCTCGCCGATGCCTTGCGTTGCGTCTGGATCCACGACGCCTCACAGGGTACCGGACGTTTCGGAGCCCCTCCGAACCGTTTCGGTCCTGTTGACGTCTCGCGTCGGCACGGTTGACCGCACCGCGCGGATGGATACAATCCCGCCACTTGATTCGCATCAAGAGCGGTGGAGGGACTGGCCCTGTGAAGCCGCGGCAACCAGCGCAATCGCGCCAGGTGCCAAATCCATCAGACGATCGTTTCGTCTGAGAGATGCGGAGATCAGGGGCTCGTGACCCCGGTGCTCTCCGCCCTCTCGGGCGAGGCACCAGGAGGAGCGACCGGATGACAGATGCGAGTGGGACCGCAACCGCGCTGCGCTGCAAGGGGTGTGGAACACCCCGGCCGCTGGCGGCGCTGTACGCATGTGAGGAGTGCTTCGGACCGCTGGAGGTGGCCTACGACGGCGACCGCCTTCGTCGGGTCACGCGAGCGCGGATTGCCGCCGGGCCGCCGTCGATGTGGCGGTACCGCGATCTGTTGCCGGCGGGACCGGCCGACCCGGCGCGCCTGCCGGTGGGGCTGACCCCGCTGGTGCCGGCGCCGCGGCTGGCCGAGCGGCTCGGGCTCGGAGATGTGTGGGTCAAGAACGACGCCGCGAACCCCACGCGCAGCTTCAAGGACCGCGTCGTCGGGGTGGCGCTCGCGAAGGCGCGGGAGCTCGGGTTCGACGTCGTGGCGTGCGCCTCGACCGGGAACCTCGCCAACGCGGTCGCGGCGCAGGCCGCGGCGCTCGGCCTCGAGAGCTTCGTCTTCGTGCCGGCGGATCTCGAGCCCCAGAAGATCACCGCCACCGCCGTCTACGGCGGTAACGTGGTGACCGTCGACGGCACCTACGACGAGGTCAACCGCCTGTGCGGCGAGCTCGCGTCGGAGCGGCCGTGGGCATTCGTCAACGTCAACCTCCGCCCGTACTACAGCGAGGGGTCGAAGACGCTCGCCTACGAGGTGGCGGAGCAGCTGGGGTGGCGCCTCCCCGATCGCTGCATCGCTCCGATCGCCTCAGGGTCGCTCTACACGAAGATCCATCGCGGGTTCCTTGAGCTCGTGGAGCTCGGCCTGGCAGAGGGTGAGGTCCCCGTGCTCCACGGGGCACAGGCAGCCGGGTGCGGACCAGTCGCCGCCGCCTTCGAGGACGGTCGGGACTGGGTCGCTCCTGTGCGGCCGGACACCATCGCGAAGAGCCTCGCCATCGGGGATCCCGCCGACGGCGCCTTCGCCCTCGACACCGCCCGCGCAACCGGCGGTTCGATCACCGGGGTCTCGGACGCGGAGATCGTGGAGGGAATCACCCTGCTGGCCGAGACGACCGGGATCTTCACCGAGACCGCCGGCGGGGTGACGACCGCGGTCCTCGCCCGCCTCGCGGCCGACGGCGTAATCGGCCGGCACGAGCGCGTGGTGCTGTACATCACCGGTGACGGCCTCAAGACGCCGGATGCGGTCGCAGGGGCACTGCGCCCGATCGAGATCAGCCCGACCGTGGATGCCTTCGCCGAGGCGTTCGCCACCATCGCGACCATCTGAGAGGGGACCACCATGTCCGTTTCCGTACGCATACCCGCTCCGCTTCGTCCGCTCGTGGGCGACGCATCCACCGTCGAGTGCAGGCCGGGGACCGTTCGCCAGGTGATCGCCGAGCTCGATTCGCGCTACGCCGGCTTCGCCGGACGCGTCACCGAGAACGGTGCGCTGCGGCGATTCGTGAACGTCTTCGTGGACGGCCAGGACGTGCGCTTCGCCGACGGGATCGATACCCCGATCCCGGATGGCCGGGAGGTCACCATCCTTCCGGCCGTTGCTGGCGGCGCTTAGCCGGTCCCGCCGGCGTCGGCGGGCGGGATGATGGGGAGGCCGGTTGCCACCTGCGTCGTCCCGCCCGCCCGGTAGCCGATGTCGACGACGTCACCGCGAAGATCGCCGTACACGCCGATGCCGATCCCGAGCATGATCCGCCGGCCGAGCCCGAGTTGCGGCTGGGGACGCAACGGCCTGGTGAACCGCACCCAGCGGCCCTCGATGACGTAGTCCAAGCCCTCCTGCTGCGGCTGGGCGTTGACGTACACGTCGTACGGCGGCTCGGCGCCCTGCGGGATGGGCACGCTCCAGGCGGGTGACTGCATCGTCGCGAACTGTACCGCCGCGCCTCGGCCGGGTACGGGCCGCGCGAAACGCCCGCGCGATCGCGACCTCCCCGGACGTCCAGTGAGCAAGACCCCAGAAGGTCCAGCCGAAAGACCCCCCGCGCGCCCGGCGGTCACGGCCGGGACGGCGGGGCGTGGGAACGCTCTCGTCTCGGCCGGAGAGGCCGTGCTGTCGGCCGTGCTGACCGTGCTGGCGTTCGCACTGCCGGTGCTCGCCGTTGCTCTCCCATCCCGCTCGCGGTGGCGGCGGTCCGAGTGCGGCGACGCCCATCACGAAGATCCCGGCGGAGTGCCGCCGATTGAGTTGCTCGACAGACAGCAACGACCGCCCCCTTCGCCCGACCCCTGGGATCGCCCGACGATCGCAGAGTGGGACCCGGAGGTGCACGACCTGAACGGCTTTGAGAGGGTGGTGCGATGTTCCATGTGAAGGTGGCTTTGGGGTTCATCCACTCGCCGGTGGGGTCGTGTGTAAGACGCTGCGGTCGTCGGCGATGAGCGCCGGCTCAAACGGCGACGGGCCGGGTCGCTCCGCACGCGACCGCGCGGCGTCCCTGGGGAAGGGCGCCCGCGCGTCCGCCCACGAGCTTGTCGGGGCCGTCGGTGCCCTCGTCGACCAGGCGATCGGCCGCATGCTGCTGAGCGACGAGAGGGTCACCTCCGCCGCCGAGGCCAGCCGGCGACTCTCAGGCGAGGCCGACACGGAGGCCCTCACCGACAACATCCAGCGCGTCGTCCTACTCTCGGTGCCGGTGATCCGCAGAGTCGCCCGCGGGGCCCGGTTCACGCGAGTGCCATGGGTAATGGTCGCCTCGAGCTCCGTGTCGATCGCGGTGGCGGTCCGCACCGGGGTGCGGGAGCTGCAGCTGCTCGCCTCGCTCGTCGCCCACCGGATCGAGCTGGCAGTGGGCGCGCCCGCGGACCGGGTGCTTGTCACCAAGCTGGCGATCGACCTGTACCTGGACCCGAACCGTGCCCCGGACGTAGCCGACGACAGGCTGCGCCTCGTTGCGCTCGCCCGGACGTGGGTGCTGAGGGGGGCCCTCGGCCGCACCACGTCGAAGCGGGCCGCAACAGCGTTCGCCGCGGCAGAGCGACTCGACGTCGCCGCCCTTGCCGGCTCCTGGGCAGCCACTCGCCGACGCCTTGGGGAGGGCGGCGGCGAGCTGCACCCCGGCGCCGACTGACGCCCGCCACCGAACCACCCGTCAGACCCGCTCGGTGCCTCCGGTCGAGCCGGGCGGGGCTGCGGGAGGACGGCGGGAGCGGGTGCGGCGCACGACGGCGCTGACGATCAGGATGACGATGATCACGCCGATGATCGCGCTGATGATCCCGCCCCAGTCGAACACGTCCGTGTCGCCGATGCCGAGCCCCACGGTGAAGATGAGGTAACCGACCGCCGCGCCGGCAAGGCCCAGAACGACTGAGACCAGCCACGACTTCGGACCCCGCAGACCCTCGAACACGTCGTTCGGGGTGACCGCCCGGCCGATGACCCCGACCACCAGGCCAAGCAGGAGTGCTCCGATCATCGGTTCCGCCCTGGGGGTGGAGGGGACTGACCCAGGAGACGATTACGACCGCCCGTGCCGATGTCAAGGAGGAGCGAGGGGGTTCCTCTCAGGGTTCCGACCCTCCGGGGGACCGGGGGATGCCGAACACGCGCGGCAGGGTTCGAACCTGCGACCTCTGGCTTTGGAGGCAAGCCACACGGGAAGACGCGGGAACAAAAAGGCCCACGAAATCAGCATATTCTGCTCGGGCGTGTTCCCACGTGTTCCCGTGTCTTCCCAGACGGAGTTGCGGTGAGGTTGCGCTGGCCAGGCGCGACCCTTGGTCCGTCCGAGGCCGCTGTCGCCGATCTTTGGCCGCTTCGCGCCTGCCCCGAGGGTCTACCGCTCGTCGGGGTCGCTGCCCGCCCGGGGCTGCCGGGAACGGGCGGCGGCGGGCGCGTGCAGGCTCGCCAGGTCGAGCGCGACCGCCAGGATCAGCGTCCACGTCCAGGCGTTGACCGGGTCCGCGCGCAGCGGCTTGGACCCGTCGATGATGCTCGTGATTGCCCAGACGATGAACCAGACGAGCGTCATGCCCCACCTTCGCTGTCGGCGCGTTTCGCGCGATGGTCCGCGAGGGGACCGGGCCGGTCAACCGGGGCGCCCCCGATGGGGGCCGCGGGAAAACCCGAAGGCCGGTTCCGCGGGTCACCCGGGAGGCGCGCGGACGCCGCATGTTCGACAGCCTCGACGAGGCCGTCGACATACGAGCGGACGATGACGACGCCGCGTAGGTCGCCCGCAGCGCGGCATCGTGAACCGAGGGTAAGCCGGGTGCGGAGGGCTCGCCCTACCCTCCGCACCGGACTCATCCGCTGGATCGGCAACGGACCTCGTTCCTTTCGTCCTCCTCCCGTACACTCAACCCTCTCGGGGTTCCCTGGGATTTCGGGGAGAGGTCCGCCGGCGGCGGTCCACACTCAACACCCAAAGAGAGGACTGATCCGTGCAGAGATTGGCGAGACTTACCGCGAGGGCGACCGCGAGAGCGATCGACGTCGGCATCGCTCTGGTCACCATGCCAGCCAAGTGGGTGGCGGACGGCTTGCGCTCCTACGCGGACCAGGAGGATGGGCCGCCCGAGGGTGCCTCCGGGGAGCAGGACGGCGGCGAGCGAGTGGACGCCGAATAACTCTCAGCGCCCTTCCTCGGCGCGCGCGAACGCTGTCCAAGACCCTCGATCAAGCGGTCGTTACCCCTGGCCCAGCGCGGTCTCTGGGCGCTCGACTCTGCGGCGCTCGCGGAGGATCTTGACGCCAGCCGCGATGAACGGCCCTCCGAAGACGCAATCACCGCCGCACACGGCGCCCTGCGCCGATCCGAGTTTGCACTCAGGTTGTGTTGGCGCCCCCGAGCGGCACCTACGGCTCGTCGTCTGACGGCGGAGAAGTGTTCGATTACCAGGGTAAACGCGGAACACGCGCGGCAGGATTCGAACCTGCGACCTCTGGCTCCGGAGGCCAGCGCTCTATCCACTGAGCTACGCGCGCTCGTCTGCGAGTCTACCCGAGACCCCGACCATGGAGGCCCAATGACCCAGGACGACCCTGCGCGCATCGCGGCGGAGCTCGCCACCCAGATCGTCACCGCCCGAGTCAGCGCGGCGGCCGGACGGCCGAACGTCACGGAAGGGAGGGAACTTGCCGGCTACTTCCGGGTCGTGCTCGGCGAGACGCGGCGTGCGCTCGGCCTGCCGCCGGTCCAGGAGCCGGAGGCCGCCGAGGGGTGAGGATCGCGATCCTCAGCGACACGCACTTCCCCGGGCGAGGGTCGGTGCTTCCCCAGCCCTGCATCGACGTGCTCGCACGAAGCGATCTGGTCGTCCACGCGGGCGATCTGGCCGACATGGCCACGCTCACGCTGCTGCGCGGATTCGGCAAGCCGCTCGTCGCCGTTCACGGCAACGCTGACGACGAGGGCGTGCGGCAGGTCCTCCCCGCCACCGCCGAGGTCGAGCTGCCGGGGCTCACGCTGGCGGTCGTGCACAACGGCGGGCCGGAGCAGGGCCGCCTCGGGCGCATGCGCGGGCGCTTCCCCGCGGCAGGCGGCGTGGTGTTCGGCCACTCGCACATCCCGCTCTACGAGCGCGCCCCCGATGGCTTCTTCATCCTGAACCCCGGCAGCGCGACCGACCGGCGCCGCCAGCCCCGCCACAGCATGGTCGAGTTGACCGTCACCCGCGGCCGTGCGCCCAAGATCGCCTTCCTCGGCGTGGACGAGCCCACCGGCCCGCTCCCCGACGAGCTGGTACGGGGAGGAGCGCTCCCCTAGGGCCTCAGGCTCCCGAAGCGCAGGCCCGCGATCGACCGGGGTGCGACGGGAACCGTCCTGGTGACCTTCGAGAGGAGCTTCGCTCCGCGCTTGCGGGTCGTGGTCTGCCGCCGGGTGAGGTGGTTGGTGCTCACAGTGATCGACGCGCCCGTCAGCCGGTCGGTCACGAGCGTTTCGAGGCCGACGAGGCGGAACTTGCCGGTCGGGGCGTGCCACCGGAGCCGGTGCGCCGTCGTCGAGAGGCTGCGCCCGCCGAACTGCTGTCGCACGACGACGGTGCGGTTGGCGATCACGACACCCACCGGCATCCTCGCCGCACCCCAGAACGCTCCTCCGCACTCGGCGCACCCGAGCAGCCGCGGGGCCAATCCGACCCGTCGCAGGAGCCCGCCCGCCTCGCGGCGCACGAGCAGCAGCGCGCGCGAGCCGTCGACGACCCCGTACGCGGCGCCGCCGGACTCGCTCTGGATGAGGACGATCGCCTGGTCCCGATCGCCGTCGCTGTCGAGGTCGCCGGTGGCGCGCTTCTCCACTCGCCAACCCGGCGGGGCGAACCCGGCGGGGGTTGTCGCCGTCGCCGGGATCTGCTGCGCCGGGACGACGGCGCCGTGTGCGTCCGGCGCGAGCGCGGCCGCGGCGAGCGCGGCGGACGCGACGCCTGCGACCATCCACGGCGCGGGCGTGCGCGCCGGACGGTGCGGTGTGGCCAGGGGGCTGCGGGAGGTCGTCATCGTCGATTCCTCGGGTCGCGGGACCGGGCGATGTTCCCACACGCCGGGCCCGGTGCCACGGACAGCGGTGGCGGCGCGACGGTCGGGGGTAGGATCGCGGGCCGTGGATCTTCACGTCACCTTCCTCGGCACGTCCGCGTCCGTCCCCACCAGGGCGCGCGGCACCGCCGCGACCCTCATCGCGCGCGGCGGCGATCGCTGGCTCGTCGACTGCGGCGAGGGCACCCAGCGGCAGTTCCTCCGCTCGGGCCTCGGACTGGTCGACGTCGACGTGATCCTCCTGACGCACCTGCATGGCGATCACATCCTCGGCCTGCCGGGCCTCGTGAAGACCTACGGGCTCCGTGGACGTGAGCGGCCCCTGCGGGTCGTCGGTCCACGAGGGTTGCGTGAGCTGGTGGACCGGCTCGGGGCGGTGATCGGCCGAACGCCGTATCCGCTGGTGTTCGAGGAGGCGACCGCTGAGACCGTCCACGAGGGCGCCGGGGTCGCCATCGAGTCGTTCCACACCGATCACAGCGTCAGCTCCCTGGGGTACGCCATCGTGGAGGACGAGCGCCCCGGCGCGTTCGACGTGGAAGCCGCCACCTCGCTCGGAGTGCCGGCGGGGCCGCTGTTCGGACGCCTCCAGCGCGGCGAGACGGTGACGCTCGAGACCGGCGCCGTCGTCCGCCCCCAGCAGGTCCTCGGGCGGGAGCGCGCCGGGCGCACGATCGTGGTCTCGGGCGACACCCGCCCGTGCGAGTCGACCGCGTCGGCGGCTCGGGGCGCCGACCTGCTCATCCACGAGGCCACCTTCCTGCATGCCGAGCTCGACCGCGCCCTCGAGACGCGTCACAGCACCGCCCACGAGGCCGCCGAGCTCGGCCGGGCCGCCGGTGTGCGGCTCCTCGCGCTCACCCACCTCTCCAGCCGGTTCATGCCGCGCGATGCCCGTGCCGAGGCGGAGGCGGTCTTCCCGGATGTCGTCGTGCCCCGCGACTTCGACCAGGTCGAGATCCCCTTCCGGGAGCGCGGAGAGCCCCGGCTGCTGCGCGCCGGCGAGGACGACACCAGCCACGGGCGCGCAGACGAGGCCGGCACCGGCGACATCCCCGTCGCGGCCGGCTGAACGGGTCAGGCCACCCAGGGCCCCTCGTCCGTGAGATCGGGCACGGGGGTGGGGCGATGGTCGTCGTCGAGCGCCACCATGGTGAACCGCCCGACGGTGCACTGCATGCGGTCGGTCCCGTAGGGTGCCTCGCGGAAGACCTCCACCTCGACGCGCATGCTCGTGCGACCGACCGAGACGACCCGGGCATCCAACTCGACCAGGTCGCCGACGTGAATCGGCACCTTGAAGGTGATGTTCTCGATCGCGGCGGTGACCACGGTGCGCCGCGCCCGGCGCATCGCCGCGATTCCCGCGGCCTTGTCCATCCAGGCGACGAGCTGACCGCCGAAGAGCGTGCCCTGCGGATTCGTGTCCGTCGGGAACACCGACTCGAGTAGCGTCGCCCTCACATCCGCCTCCGTCCGTCTCTTTTCCCGCAACGAGCCTAACGGTCCAGTCCGGACACCCGCCTGGCCTGCTACCCTCGCCGAAGTCGACCTTTAACGCGGCCCAGAGAGGCCGGAAGGGAGCTCAAGATGATCCACGCCCGACGCCGCCCGCGCACACCGTCCGCGGGCACCTGACGTGGCCGCGAAGGTGCTGGTCGACGCCGACCAGCTCAAGCGCACGGTCGCCCGCATCGCCCACGAGGTCGTCGAGCGCCACGCCGGCGCTGACCTCCCCCTTGCGATCGTCGGGATCCACACGAACGGGGTGCCGCTCGCCGCACGCCTCGCCGCGCTGATCGGCGAGTTCACCGGCAGCGCGCCGCCCCTCGGGAGCATCGACATCGCCCTCTACCGCGACGACGTCGGGGTCGGCGAGGGCCGGCGGCCGGCGGTCCCGGTCGTGGGGGAGACGGTGCTCGACTTCGACATCTCCCACCACGCCGTGCTGCTCGTCGACGACGTCCTGTACACGGGGCGCACGATCCGGGCGGCGATCGACGCGCTCTTCGACTACGGCCGGCCACCGGTGGTGCAGCTGGCCGTCCTCGTCGACCGCGGACACCGCGAGCTACCCATCCGCCCCGACTACGTCGGCAAGAACCTGCCGACCGCCCGCGGCGAGCGCATCACCGTGCACCTCGGCGAGATCGCCGGAACCGACGAGATCCTCCTCGAGGACGGGAGCGCCTCATGAAGCGACGTTCACTCCTGTCGATGTCCGACCTCGACCGGCAGGCCATCGCCCGCATCCTGCGGACGGCCAACCGGTTCACCGAGGTGATGGGCCGCGACAACAAGAAGGTCCCCACGCTGCGCGGACGGACGGTGATCAACCTGTTCTTCGAGGCGTCCACGCGCACGTCGACCTCGTTCGAGCTCGCGGCCAAGCGGCTGTCTGCCGACGTCGTGTCGATCAAGGGCGCCGGATCCAGCGTCGAGAAGGGGGAGAGCCTCAAGGACACGATCCTCACCCTCAACGCGTACGGGCCGGACGTGTTCGTCATCCGCCACGGCGGCGTCGGCGCGTGCCACCTCGCGGCCCGGTTCACCGACGCCGCGGTGCTGAACGCCGGGGACGGCAAGCACGAGCATCCGAGCCAGGCGCTGCTCGACCTCTACACGATCGAGCGCGAGGTCGGGCCGATCGACGGCCTTCACGTGGCGATCGTGGGCGACGTCGCCCACTCCCGCGTGGCGCGCTCCGACATCGTGGGCTTTACGACGATGGGGGCGCGCGTCAGCCTGGTCGGGCCGCCGACGCTCCTTCCCTGGCGGGCCGAGGATTCGCTCGGCGTCGAGACCTCGTGCGATATCCGCGACATCGCCGACGCCGACGTGGTCTACGTCCTGCGCATGCAGCACGAGCGCATGGGCGACGGCGGCTTCGTGCCGTCGCTGCGCGAGTACGCCGCCCGCTTCGGCGTGACCCACGAGCGGCTCCGACCCGGCCAGCGGGTCATGCATGCAGGCCCGATCAACCGCGGCGTCGAGCTCTCGGGGGCCCTGGCGGACGACCCCGCCACGCTCATCGAGCGGCAGGCCGCAAACGGGCTCGTCGTACGGATGGCGATCCTCTACGACCTCCTCGCCGAGCCGGCATCGGTCCCCGAGGCAATCGAGCTGGCCGATGCGGTGGCTGCGTGAGCCCGCGCCTGGTGCAACGCGCGGGCGAGCCGGCGTCGCTCGTCATCACCGGCGCCCGCGTGCTCGATCCGGCCGCCGGGATCGACCGGGTCGGCGACCTCGTCGTCCGTGACGGGTGCATCGGCGGCGACGCGGACGGGCTCGAGCGAATCGACGGCACCGGCCTGCTCGTCACACCCGGCTTCGTCGACCCCCATGTCCATCTACGCACGCCCGGGCGGGAGGACACCGAGGACATCGCCTCGGGGAGCCAGGCGGCCGCGGCCGGCGGCTTCGTGACGATCGTCGCCATGCCGAACACGACGCCCGTCGTCGACAACGCGGCGGTGCTCGGCTCGTTGCTGGAACTCGGGGCCCGCGAGGCGGCCGTGCGCGTGGGGTTCTACGCGGCGATCACCGTCGGGCAGCAGGGCCGGACGCTCACCGAGCAGGGCGAGCTCGCCGATCTCGGCGCAGCCGGCTTCTCGGACGACGGCCGCCCGGTGACCAACGCCGAGGTGCTGCGCCGCGCGTACCAGTACCAGCAGGTCACCGGGCTTCCCCTGGTCCTGCACGAGGAGGACGCCGACCTGTCGGCCGGCGGCGTGATGCACGAGGGGCTCGTCTCGAGCCGCCTCGGGATGCGCGGCATCCCCGACGTGTCCGAGAGCGTGCAGGTCGCCCGCGACGCGGCCCTCGCCGCGTACGAGGGCGCGCACATCCACATCTGCCATGTCTCAGCACGCAAGACCGTGGACGTGATCCGGCTGGCGAAGGAGCAGGGCGTCCGGATCACCGCCGAGGTGTCGCCCCACCACCTCACGCTCACCGACCAGGCGGTGCTCGACCTTGACGCCGCCCGGCACAAGATGAACCCGCCGCTGCGGAGCGCGGACGACCGTGAGGCGCTCATCGAGGGGCTCCTGGACGGCACGCTGGATTGCATCGCGACGGACCATGCGCCGCACGCGCCCCAGGAGAAGGAGTCGCCCTTCGAGGACGCGCCCTTCGGCGTGACGGGACTCGAGACGGCCTTCGCGTCCTGCTACACCCACCTGGTGGCCTCGGACCGCGTCCCGCTCGAGATCCTCGTGCGGCGCCTCGGGAGCGACCCGGCCGTCACCCTCGGCCTGCCGGTGCCGACGCTCGCCGACGGCGCCGAGGCCGACCTCGCCGTGATCGACCTGGCGGCCCGAGAGCGCGTCGGCGACAGGGGCTTCCAGAGCAAGTCGACCAACTCGGCGTTCCTCGGCGAGGAGCTCGCGGGCCGCGTGCTTCTCACGATCGCGGGAGGGCAGATCGCATGGCGAACGTGACGCGACATCCACAGCTGCTTCGACGGGACCAGACAGGGCTCGTCGTCGTCGACGTCCAGGAGGGCTTCCGCCCGGTCATCGACGGCTTCGAGGATATGGCTCGCAATGTGGGCATCCTCGCGGAGGGCTTCGGGATACTCGATCGCCCCGTGCTCGTCAGCGAGCAGTATCCGAAGGGGCTCGGGCACACTGTCGCTGAGGTGGAGGACCGGTTGCCAGCATTCACGGAGCGCGTCGAGAAGGTGCGGTTCAGCGCCTGCGGCGTCGAGGGGTTCGAGAGGGCGCTCACCCGGTCGCGGTGCACGGCGTGGGTCGTCTGCGGCATCGAGACCCATGTGTGCGTCAACCAGACCGTTCTCGACCTGCTCGAGCGCGGCTTCGAGGTCCATGTCGCCGAGGACGCGGTCTCGTCGCGGACGGCGACGAACCGCAGGGTCGGCCTCGAGAAGATGCTCGCCGCCGGCGCCCGGGCGACGAGCGCCGAGATGGCGCTGTTCGAGATGCTCGAACAGGCGGGCGGCGACGAGTTCAAGGCCATCTCGAAGCTCGTGCGCTGAGATGGCGCCCGATGCACCGACACCCTCCGCCGGCACCGGCGGACGGCTTCCCCGCGGTCACGCCCGGGCCCTGATCGCCCTCGAGGACGGGCTGGTGCTGCACGGCCGCAGCGTCGGCGCGGGCGGCACCGCCCTCGGCGAGATGGTGTTCACCACCGCCATGACCGGCTACCAGGAGGCCGCGACCGATCCCTCGTACATCGGCCAGATCCTCTGCTTTGCCGCACCGATGATCGGCAACTACGGCACCGGGCCCGGTTACGACGAAAGCGACCGGGTGCAACCGGAGGCCATCGTCATGGCATCCGCGGGGGACTCCGGCGGCGCGGCCGGCGCGAGCGGATGGTGCACCTGGCTGCGCGAGCGTGGCGTCGTTGCCATCGACCGCGTCGACACCCGGCGGCTGGTCACCCACCTGCGCGACCGCGGCGCCATGCGAGGGGGCGTGTCGACCGAGCTCGGTGCCGAAGAGCTGGTCGAGCGGGTACGCCGCCACCCGGTCCTCGACGGCATCGACCTGGTGACCGGCGCGGCGGGCCCGCGACGGTCGATCGGGTCGGACGGCCCGCGGGTGGTTGCGATCGACTGCGGGATGAAGGCGAGCATCGCCGAACGCCTGGCCGGTGCCGGCTGCCGCCTCGAGATCGTTCCGGCCGGGACCGGTGCCGAGGCGATCCTCGCGCTGGACCCGGCTGCGGTGTTCACCTCCAATGGACCCGGGGATCCCGCCGCAGCGACGCCGGTCGTCGACGCGCTGCGAGGGGTGCTCGGCCAGGTCCCGCTCTTCGGGATCTGCATGGGGCACCAGCTGCTCGGCCGCGCCCTCGGCCTGGAAACCGAGAAGCTGCCGTTCGGCCATCGCGGCGCGAACCACCCGGTCCGCCGCGAGGACGACGGCGGCGTCGAGATCACCGTCCAGAACCACGGTTACGCCGTCGTCGGCGACGCCCTCCCTGACGGGGTGGTGGTCACCCGCCGGAGCCTCTTCGACGGCTCGGTGGAGGGCATCGCCGCGCCGGAGCTGCGGGCCTGGTCGGTGCAGTACCACCCCGAGGCCCGTCCCGGGCCGCGCGACGCCAGCTACCTGTTCGAGCGGTTCGTGGGAGCGCTCTGATGGCGCGCCGGACCGACATCGAGACCATCATGGTGATCGGGAGCGGGCCGATCGTGATCGGCCAGGCCGGCGAGTTCGACTACTCGGGCACCCAGGCGTGCACGGCCCTCCGCGACGACGGGTTCCGGGTCGTGCTGGTCAACTCGAATCCCGCCACGATCATGACCGATCCGGGGATCGCCGACCGGACCTACGTCGAGCCGATCGACGTTCCGATGCTGGAGTCGATCATCGCGAAGGAGCGCCCGGACGCCCTTCTGCCCACGCTCGGCGGTCAGACGGCGCTGAACGTCGCGATGCGCCTGCACGAGGCCGGCATCCTCGCCGAGTACGGCGTGGAGCTCATCGGCGCGAACGCCGAGGCGATCCACCGCGCGGAGGACCGTGAGGCCTTTCGCGAGACGATGCGGGAGGCCGGGCTCCCCGTACTCGACGCGCAGACGGTCGGCGACTTGGCCGGCGCCCGCGCGGCGGCCGACGCCGTCGGCTTCCCGCTGATCCTGCGACCCGCGTTCACGATGGGGGGCGAGGGGGGAGGCGTCGTCGAGAGCCCCGACGAGCTGGAGGCGGCGGTCTCTGTCGCGCTCGACGCGAGCCCCATCCAGCAGGTCCTGATCGAGCGGTCGGTGATCGGGTGGGGCGAGTTCGAGCTGGAGGTCATCCGCGACCGGGCCGACAACGCCATCGTGATCTGCTCGATCGAGAACCTCGATCCGATGGGCATCCACACCGGCGACAGCGTGACCGTGGCCCCGGCGATGACGCTGACCGACACCGAGTTCCAGCGGATGCGCGACGCCGCGATCGGGGTCATCCGCGCGGTCGGCGTCGAGACCGGCGGGTCCAATGTCCAGTTCGCCCTCGACCGGGCCAACGGCGAGCTGGTGATCATCGAGATGAACCCGCGCGTGTCGCGCAGTTCGGCGCTCGCGTCGAAGGCGACGGGCTTCCCGATCGCTCGCGTGGCGGCCCGGCTCGCGGTGGGCTACACGCTGGACGAGCTGCCCAACGAGATCACGGGCGTCACCCCGGCGAGCTTCGAGCCCGCCCTCGACTATGTCGCGGTCAAGGTTCCCCGCTTCGCCTTCGAGAAGATGCCGGAGACCAGCGGCGAGCTCTCGACGTACATGCAGAGCGTTGGCGAGGTGCTCGCACTCGGACGGACTTTCGCGGAGGCCTACGGCAAGGCCATGTCGGCACGCGAGCTCGACTCGCCGCCCCCGGAGCCGTCCGGCGTCGACGAGGCGATGCGTCGGCTCGGCCGGCCCACGTGGGAGCGCTGGGACCTGCTCGACTGGGCCGCAGGGCGAGGCGTGGCGCCCGCAGAGCTCGCCGCGGCGAGCGGCGTTCACCCCTGGTTCTGCGAGCAGATCACCACGCGAGCCGCAGCCGGCAGCGCCATCGGCAGGCCGCTCGGCGAGCTCGACGCGGATGCGCTGCGTGACGCCCGCAGGGCCGGGCTCACGGATCGTGACATCGCGGCGGCCAGCGGCGGCGACGAGCTCGCAGTCGGCCGGCGCCGCAGGCGCCTCGGCGTCGTCCCGACCTACCACTCGGTCGACACCTGTGCGGGCGAGTTCGCCGCCCGGACGCCGTACTTCTACGGAGCGTTCGAGTCCGCCGGCGAGCCCGTGAACGACGACCGGCCCGCGGTGATCGTGCTGGGGTCCGGCCCGAACCGCATCGGCCAGGGGGTCGAGTTCGACTACTGCTGCGTCCAGGCGGCCCAGGCGGTTCGCGCGTTGGACCACGCGGCGGTGATGGTCAACTGCAACCCGGAGACGGTGTCGACCGACCACGGCGTCAGCGACCGTCTCTACCTCGAGCCGGTCACCCTCGACACCGTCCTCGACGTGTGCGCCCGGGAGAACCCGGTCGGCGTCATCACCCAGCTCGGCGGCCAGACGCCGCTGCGCATCGCGCGCGGGCTCGCGGACGCCGGGGTCCCGCTGCTCGGGACGCCGGCCGCGTCGATCGACCTCGCGGAGGACCGCGAGCGGTTCGGAAGGCTTCTCGCGGAGCTCGACCTGCAGGCGCCGCCGTGGGCCATCGCGCGGTCACCCGACGAGATGTTCGCCGCCGCCGACGAGGTCGGGTACCCCGTGCTGGTGCGGCCCTCCTACGTCTTGGGGGGACGAGCCATGGCGATCGTCTTCGACCGGTCGGAGCTGGCCGCGTACCTGGAGCGCGAGCAACCCTCCTGGCCGGTGCTCGTGGATCGCTTCCTCGAGGACGCGATCGAGCTCGACGTCGACGCCCTCTGCGACGGTGAGGGATGCCACGTCGCGGCGATTCTCGAACATGTCGAGGCCGCAGGCGTACACTCCGGTGACTCCGCGTGCGTGATCCCCCCGCAGGAGACCGGTCCCGGTGCACTCGCAACCATCGAGGAACAGACGACGAGACTCGCGACGAGCCTTCGCGCCGTCGGCCTCGTCAACGTCCAGTTCGCGCTCCAGGAGGGTGAGCTCTACGTCATCGAGGCGAACCCCCGGGCGTCCCGCACCGTTCCCTTCGTGGCCAAGGCGACGGGCCTGCCGCTCGTCCACCACGCCGTCCGCCTCATGCTCGGGGCACGGCTCGACGATCTGGGCCTGCCAACCGGACGTGCGACCTCTCACGTCGCGGTCAAGGAGGCGGTCCTCCCGTTCGCGCGTTTCCCCCGTACGGATCCGACGCTGGGCCCCGAGATGCGGGCGACGGGGGAGGTGATGGGCATCGGCGGATCCTTCGGCGAGGCCTTCGCGAAGGCGCAGCGCGGCGCCGGCGCGACGCTCCCGCGTTCAGGAACCGCGGTGATCTCGGCCGCGGACATGGACAAGCCGCGCGCGGTGGCCGTCGCGCAGCGGCTGTCGCGAGCGGGCCTCCGGCTCATCGCGACCGAGCGGACGGCCGCCGCGATCGCCGCCGCCGGGATCCCGGTCGAGGCGGTCGGGAAGCTCAACGAGGGTGGGCGCGACATCCCCACGCTCATCCGCGAGGGCACCGTGGATCTGGTGATCAACACCCCGAGCGGCCGGCGCGCCCAGACCGACGGCGCCGCGATCCGACGGGCCGCGATCCGTGCCGGCATGCCGTGTATCACCACGATGGAGGCCGCCGAGGCGACCGCCGACGCGATCCGGTCGCCGGGGAGCGTGCCGGTGGCGCTCCAAGATCTCCGCACAGAGGGCACTTACGCGATGGGTCAATGGACCTCAACTTGAGCTTGAAGATCACCGCTTGTTGCGACAACGACCCCAGATCGTCATGTCCCTGCAACGTGCGTGAAATTTTCTTGAAAACGGCTGCAAACACGGCCTTGCAGACCGTCACGCGCGCCCCTTATCATCCGCGCCGATGGTCACCACGTTGAAGGCTCCCACCCAGGCCCCCGAACGGTCGCTCGATCAGCGAATGGACGCCCTCCGTCGCGCGAACGACATCCGCTCCCGCCGGGCGCAACTCAAGAAGGACCTGAAGAGCGGACGGGTCCAAATCAAGGATGTCATCCAAGCGCCTCCCGACTATGTGATGACCGCGAAGGTCTTTGACATGCTTCTCGCCGTACCGAAATACGGCAAGGTCAAGGCGACGCGGTTCATCAACCATTGCCGCATCTCGCAGGGAAAGACCGTCGGGGGGCTGTCGGAACGTCAACGCAACGAGTTGGTCGATCTTCTGAGCCGGTAACGAGCCGGGCTCGCGTACTCGTCATCTCGGGTCCGTCGGGGGCCGGGAAGGGAACCCTCATCGAGCGGCTCCTTCCCCGGTTCCCCGGACTCGTGGTCGCCGTCTCCGCCACCACGCGCGCGATGCGCCCGGGCGAGATCGACGGCGAGGACTACCACTTCATGGCTGCGGACGACTTCGCCGCGGCGGTCGCCGCGGGGGAGTTCCTGGAGCATGTCGAGTACGCCGGCAACCGCTACGGCACGCTGCGGTGCGAGGTGGACGCCAAGCTCGCCGCGGGCCGGTCCGTGGTGATCGAGATCGAGCTGGAGGGTGCCCGTGCCATCCGCGCGATGCTTCCCGACGCGGTCACGGTCTTCATCGCACCCCCGTCGATGTCCGAGCTCGCAAGGCGCCTCGAGCAGCGCAACACCGACAGCGCCGGCGAGATCGCGACGCGCCTCATGGTGAGCCGCCGCGAGCTCGCCGCGATGGGCGAGTTCGACTACCGCGTCGTCAACGAGGACGTCGAGGTCGCGGTCGACGAGCTCGTCGATATCGTGGCCCGTGAGATCGGCGCGCACCCCTCTGACCCGGAGCGCTAGATGCCCACCATCCTGCTCGGCGTGACCGGCGGCATCGCCGCCTACAAGGCGATCGACACGCTCCGCGCGCTCCGGCGGGCCGGCCACGAGGTGCAGGTCGTGATGACCCAGGCGGCGCAGCGGTTCGTCGGCGCGGCTTCGTTCGCCGCCCTTTCCGGCCACCGCGTCGGGGCGGGGCTCTTCGGCGCCGACGACACGCCCGACTACCGCCACCTCGACCTCGCCCGCAGCTCCGACCTCATGCTCGTCGCGCCGGCGTCGGCCAACACGATCGCGCGCATGGCGGCCGGCCTCGCCGACGACCTGCTCACGTCGTGCTATCTGGCGTTCGACGGACCCGTCCTCGTCGCGCCCGCCATGAACACGCGAATGTGGGATCACCCCTCGACGCGTGCCAACCTCGCGACGCTGACCACGCGCGGCGTCGGGGTCATCGCGCCGGGCGAGGGGCTCCTCGCCGACGGCGACGTCGGCGCCGGGCGCCTCGCGAACACCCACGACATCGTCGACGCGGTCGAGGCCCGGCTGTCCGGCGCGGGCGGGGCGCTGGCGGGGCGCAGGGTGCTGGTCACCGCCGGCGGGACCCGGGAGCGCCTCGACGCCGTGCGCTACCTCGGCAACCGCTCCAGCGGCCGCATGGGCTTCGCACTGGCCGAGGCAGCACGCCGACAGGGGGCCGACGTCACGGTGATCGCCGCGAACGTGGACCTTCCGCGCCGCCCGGACATCGCGTACGTCGACGTCGAAAGCGCCGCCGAACTGCTGGAGGCCGCGAGGGCGGCCTTCGCCGGCTGCGACGTGCTCCTCATGTCGGCCGCGGTCGCGGACTTCCGGCCGGCGGCGCCCCACGTCGGGAAGATCGACAAGTCGGCGCATGCCGAGCTGACGGTGAGCCTCGAGCCGACCGTGGACGTCCTCGCGACCCTCTCCGCGGCGCACACCGACCAAGTCCTGGTCGGCTTCGCCGCGGAACACGGGGAGGCCGGACTCGCCCGCGCGCGGGAGAAGCGGGCACGCAAGGGCCTCGACGTGATCGTCCACAACGACGTGTCCGTCGGGGGCATCGGATTCGAGGGTGACGACAACGCCGTCACCATCATCGGCCCGGGCGACCAGGAGACGGTAGTCCCCAGAACCTCCAAGGCCGAGTGCGCCGATCGCATCCTGGCGGTGGTCGCGCCGCTGCTCGCGGCACGCTGACGACGGCACCGGCGCTCCCCGACGGAACGGCGGCCTGACCGGCACCCGGTTCCACGGGTTCCGGGGAGCGAGCCCTGCTACCGTCCTCGTCGTGGAGCGCCTTCACGTCGTTTCCGCTCCGCCGCTGGCGGACCACGAGTTGGCTCGCGGGGCCGAACTCGCACACGCGCTCGTGGACGCGCTCGCCGCCTCCGTCCGGGCCCCGCGCGAGGCACTCGCGTCGGCCGTGGCGTGCCTGCTCGCCGGCGGGCATCTCCTCGTCGAGGACGTGCCTGGAGTGGGGAAGACGGTTCTCGCCAAGAGCCTCGCACGGGCGTCCGGCTGCGCCTTCGCGCGCTTGCAGTGCACGGCGGATCTGCTGCCCTCCGACGTCACCGGCGTGCACGTCTACGACCAGCGCACGCAGACGTTCGACTTCCGCCCAGGCCCGGTGTTCGCGAACTTCCTCCTCGCCGACGAGATCAACCGGGCGTCGCCGAAGACCCAATCCGCGCTCCTCGAGTCCATGGAGGAGGCGCAGGTCACCATCGACGGGCACACCCGGGCGCTCCCGCGCCCGTTCATGGTCGTCGCGACGATGAACCCCATCGAGTACGAGGGGACCTTCCCACTTCCCGAGGCGCAACTCGACCGCTTCGCGCTCCGGCTCTCGATCGGATACCCCCCCGCCGAACTCGAGGCGGAGATGATCATCGACCTCGCCGGGCACGACCCCGTCGACGATGTCGCGCCCGTCGCCGACGACGCCCAGATTCGTGCGGCAATCGCCGCCGCCGGCCGCGTGCACGTCGACCCCGCCATCGCGTCGTACATCGTGGAGATCGTCGACGCGACCCGCCGCGACACCCGGCTGGTGCTCGGCGCCAGCCCGCGCGCGGCACTGACCCTACTCAGGGTCGCGAAGGCTGTCGCGCTCATCGAGGGCCGGGGCTACGTCGTGCCGGAGCACGTCAAGTCGGTCGCCGGGGCTGTCCTGGCGCATCGGTTGGTCATGGGCCCGGAGGCACGCGTGGCGGGGGTGCAGGGCGACACGATCGTCGCGGAGGCCCTCGGTGCCGTCCCGGCCCCGGCGCTCTAGACAGCGTCTCCATCCGCGTGCCGTCGCCGTCGCGGCGGCGGGCACCGTCGCCCTGATCGCCGCGGGCGGGTTCGGCACCCCCGCCCTTCGGCCACTGGGCATCGGGCTGCTCATCCTCGGGGTCGGCGCGATCGCCCTGGTGGAGGTCGTGGCGAAGGGACTGCGGATCTCCCGCAGCGTGGACCGCGAGGCCTTGCCCAGCGGCGAGCGCGCGGTCGCGACGGTTCGGCTCACCGGGTGGCCTGTTCGCAACCGGGCCCTCGCGATCCTCGCCTGGGAGATCCGACCCGGCCTTCCCGAGAGCGCGCGGAGCGAGGCTCGCAGGCCCACCTGGCTCGGGTCGGAGATCCGCGCCGAGTTCCGCTTCTCCGGGCTCCCACGCGGCGAACACCGGCTCGGGCCGCCGGAGGTGGCGATCGCCGATCCGTTCGGGCTCGCACGGGTGCGGCGCGCCGTCACGACCGACGCCACCCTGCTCGTACTGCCGCGCACCGTGCCGATCGTCGTTCCGTTCTGGGAGGCGGGCGGGGCCCGGCGGGCGGGGCAGCAGGCCGGGCAGCTGCGCGGACGCGCCGAGCTCGGCGGCATCCGCGACTACGAGCCGGGCGACCCGCTCTCGCTGATCCACTGGGGTCAGACGGCCCGGCGGGGGCGGCTTCAGACGAAGGAGCTCCACGGGGAAACGGGTCGCGGTGCATCCCTCCTCGTCCTGCTCGACGCCCGTGCCGACCCCGAGAACGGCGACCCACCGGACGGGCCCTTCGAGGTGGCCGTGTCGGCCGCCGCGAGCCTCGTGGCGGCGTGCGCGGCGCGCGGCGACGCGGTCGGGCTGGAGCACACCGCGGCACGGCCGGTCGCGCTGGCGGTGGGCACGCCGGCGGGCACGATCGAACGCGAGCTGGCGCTTGTGCGCGACGACGGAGCCCAGGCCGTCTCGTTCGCGCTCCGGGCCGCAATCGGCCGCCGCGAAACGGTTCGCATGATGGTCCTGGTGACGGCCTGCGGGGACCGTGGCCTTGCGGCGGCGGCCGGCCAGACGCGGAGTGCGGGGGTGTATCTGGCGGCGGTGCTCGTGGGGTCGGCCCGGGCGTACGCGGCGGACCTGCGCCGCGCCGGCGCGTCGGTGACCGAGGTCACCGGAGCAGCCGATCTCACGGCGGCACTTGAGGGAGGCGGGGCTCATGCCAAGCTCGGCTGATCCGCTGCGCAGGCCCGACCTGGAGGAGCGGGTCGCGGCCCTGGAGGCCGAGCTTCGCAACGGCCTGCGCAGGCTCGGCCCGATTGTCGGGGCGGGGCTCCTCTTGGCCCTGCTGGCCGCGACGTGGTCTGGACTGTGGGCGCAGGCGCCGCAGGGGCGGCTCGCGTTGGTCACGCTGCTCGGCGCGACTCCGGCACTCGTGCGGATCGCCCCGGTCCGGCGCGCGGCGCTCTGGGCGGCCCTCACGGCGCTTCTCGCCGCCGTCTGCGCGCTCGGCGTCGCGGTCGGCGCGGGTCCCGTGCGGGTCGTGAGGGGCGATGACGACACCTGGTCCGCGCTCGGCGACATCATCCCCGAGGGCCTCGGCAACGCATCGTCGACACCGCTGCCCCTGTTGCCCGATCGGCCGCAGGCCCTCTCCGCCCTGCTGCTGCTCATCCTGTGCGGCGGGGCCGCCCTCATCGCCTGGCAGGCGATCGTCGCGCGCCGTCCCCTCGCGGCGATCGTCGCGACCGGCGTGGGCCTCGCCTACCGGTGGACGCTGGTGCCACCCGGTCGGCCGGTCCTCACCGGCACGCTGACCCTGGTCGTCGCGCTCGCCGTCTTCCGGCTCGCGGCGCCGCGACGGGCCCGGGCGACGCACGCCCACGGGCGCGCGGCCCTGCTCGGAACCGTCATCGCGGCGCTCACCATCCTCCTCAGCATCGGGGGGGACCCGTCGCCGGGCTCGTGGTGGAACTGGCGCGAGTGGGGCTTCGGCGGACGCGGCGGGGTGACCGCCATCAGCTTCCGTCAGAGCTACGGGCCGCTGACCTATCCCGACACCCCGGCGGTGGTTGCACGAGTCGAATCCGACCGGCCGATGCCGCTGCGGGCCTTGGCGCTCGAGCGTTTCGACGGACTCTCGTTCGGGCAGGCCTCGCCACCCACGTCGGTCGTGGACGTCGACGGAGGGATCCGCCTGAACCCCGATACGGGCGGGACGGACACCGCGGTGGAGCAGCGCATCACGCTGACCGGCGTCCGCTCGCCCTGGCTGCTCGCCGGCGGGCGGCCGATCACGGTGAACGGCCTCGGACGGCGTTCGCTGACGATCCTCGCCGACGCCTCCGTGCGGGTCGATCCGCCGCTCGCGCGCGACACCCGGTACGTCGTCCGCACCCTCGTGCCGAACCCCGGGATCCCCGACCTGATCGACGCCGCGCCCTACGGCAACGTCGAGCCCGAGCTCCTCACGGTGGTGCCCGGCCTGGGCGCGGATCCCGTGCGGGTGCCGGTCTGGCGCAACGGCGGGGCGCGGCCGGACTCGCTCGACTTCGGGCAGTACGACGCCGTGTACCGCCTCTCGCGGCGGGTGATCGGCAACGCGCGAACCGCGTACGAGGCCGTCAACCGCGTGGAGGCCTTCGTGCGGGGCAGCCCGTACCGCTACGACGACCGAGCCCAGCGACCCGCCACCGGGATTCCCGATCTCGTCGACTTCCTGCTGGTGTCAAAGCGCGGGTACTGCCAGCACTTCGCGGGTGCGATGGCCCTGATGCTCCGCATGAACGGCATTCCGGCGCGTGTCGCCGTGGGCTTCACGGCAGATTCCGGCCGGTTCGACCCCGACAAGTCCTCGTACGAGGTCCTCGACCGTGACGCCCACTCCTGGGTGGAGGTCCAGTTCCCGGGCTATGGCTGGATCCCGTTCGACCCCACGCCGGGACGCTCCGTCCCCAATAGTACGTCGGTCTCGTCGCCGAACTACACCCGCGAAGGCGTGGACATCACCATCGATCCGGGAATCAGCGCCGCCCCCGTCCTTCCGACGGCTCCCGACCCGCAGCGCAGCAACGAGGGCGTGCCGTCGGCCGCGAGCTCGTCGTCCAGCGGCTTCGACCGTCGCTGGCTCCTGCTGATCCCGGGGGTTCTGCTGCTCCTCGGGACGACGCCGCTCGCCCTCAAGGCCCTGCGGCGCAGCCGGCGCCGCAGGGGCGGAGAGCGGGCGCGCGTGCTGGGCGCCGCGCGGGAGCTCGAGTCGCTCCTCGTCGACGCGGGGCGCCCCATCGACCCGTCGCTGGCGCCGGCGGAGCGGGCCCGGGTGGTGTGGCGCGATCTCGGGATCGACGCCGAGCGCATCTACGGCCTCGCGTCGAGCGCTCGGTTCGCCCCGGGCGAGCCGCCCGCCGGATCGGGCCGTGCCGCCTGGGGGAGCTCGCGCGGATCCGGCGCCGACTGGGGTGGCGGAGGCGCGTTCGGGCCGGCCTCAGCGTGCGGTCGCTTCGGCGCGGCTGACCCCTGATCGCTTCGCTACGCTGATTGCATGGATCAGGGGTTCGAGGCATACGAGTACTACTGCCGGGGGCATGAGCTTCTGGAAAGCCGCGACTTCCGCGCGGCGTCCGTCGCGCTCGAGCGCGCCAAGCGGCTCGAGCCGAACAAGGGATCCATCCGGGAGGCGCTCGGGCGGGCGTACCTCTCGTCGCGCGCGTACCGGCTCGCCGCCGAGGAGTTCGCGAAGGCCGTCGAGCTCGCGCCAACCGACCACTACGCCCATTTCGGCCTGGGCCGGGCGCTCGAGCGGCTTGGAGACATGGCCGCCGCGCGCCGCCACTACAAGCTGGCCCGCTGCTTCGGCAGCAACCTGGTCTAGCGCCTACCCGTCCCGGCGAGGCTCTCCGAGGCCCGGCGGGGGCGCACCGACCACGACGCCGTAGGGCACGTCGAATCCCGTTCGCAGCACGCCCTCGTACACCTCGTCGACCAGGACGGACAGCGCTCCCAGGAGCCCGTCGAGCGCGTCGACCGAGCGCTCGTCGAGCGGGGCGTCCGCGAGGGCGTAGATGTCGCCCGCGTCGTCCAGGGCGAACCGCCAGTCGCGGGTCGAGAAGTTCTTGCGCAGGAGTCGGCGGAAGACGTCGACGTGCGCTCGGTCCGGCGCCCGGATGAGGAACGCCCGGAGCGTCAGGGTCCGCTCGGAAGCCGTGATCTGAGCGGCGACATGTCCGCGTTTGGCGCAGGGCACGTGGACGACCCATCCGCCGCCCGCCGCCGGATGCCCTTCGACACCGAGACCGCTCATGAGCTGTGCGACGGGTTCGCTCACGCGACGATCCTAGTGGCCGTCGACGCCTCAAGCCGGTGAATGTTTCGCCGCTCGCCTCGATCCGTTGACGCGTTCCGGACGCCCGGCTCCGGTGCGCAGCGCCCTCGTCCGGGCTCTACGATCCGGGGGTGCGGATCGTGCTGCAGCGCGTGGCCGAGGCGTCGGTCACCGTCGACGAGAGGGTTGTCGCGGCAATCGGCCCCGGTCTCGTCGCGCTGGTCGGCGTCGCGACCGGCGACTCGCACGACGTCGCTCAGCGGCTGGCGCGCAAGACCGCGCACCTCCGCGTCTTCGGCGACGGGCCCGGAGCGGAGCGTTCGGTGGCCGACGTCGGCGGCGCCGTGCTCGTGGTGAGCCAGTTCACCCTGCTCGCCGACACCCGGCGTGGCAACCGTCCGTCGTGGTCCGGGGCCGCGACCGCCGACGAGGCGAAGGGGGTCGTCGCGGCCTATGCGGATGCGCTCGCCGCCGAGGGGGTGCCGGTCGCAACCGGGCGGTTCGGGAGCCGGATGACCGTGCGGATCGCGAACGAGGGCCCGCTCACGATCCTGCTCGACAGCGGCACCTGACCGCGGTCGGGGAAAGCGGCGACATGCTATTGTCGCCGGTGCTTCAAGCAATCAAAGTTGGTTCGCGAGAAGTGGGTGTCGAGCCCACTTTTTTATTGGGCGAAAGGGGAGATGACGACGACGGCAACGGGCCACGAGGCCATCGAACTCGAGGTCGAGGCGCAGCTCGCACGTGAGCTGCCAGATGTGGACCTGCGCGAGGTGCAGGTCGTGGGCTCCGCGACCAACGGGACCCTGCGGGTCGTCATCGACCATGCCGACGGCGTCGACCACGCCCTGTGCGTCGCCACCACGCGCGCCCTGGAGCGGGCGGGCCTGCTCGACCGCTTCGGCATCGAGGTGTCGTCGCCCGGTCCGGAGCCGCCCCTTCGCACGACGCGCCACTATCGCGAGGCGATCGGGCGGCGCGTCGCGCTTCGCGTCGCGGTCGACGGCGCACAACGCGCCCGGTCCGTCACCGGTACCCTCACCTCGGTCGACGACGACCGCGTCGAGGTGGCCACCGCAGACGGGTCCACGTGGATTTCTACCGGGGCGATCCGCCGCGCCCGCGTCGTCGGAGGGAGCGAGTCGTGAACAGGGAGATCCTCGAGGCCATCAAGATGATCGAGCGCGAGAAGGGCATCAGCTCCGAGACGCTGATCCTCGCGCTCGAAGACGCGCTGCTGGCGGCCTACAAGAAGACGCCGGGCGCCGCCGAGTTCGCCCGGATCGTGATCGACCGCGACGAGGGCGACATGCGCGTGCTGCAGCTCGTCCTGGACGAGGACGAGGAGCCCCGCACGCTGCCCGTCGAGGAGCCCGAATGGCCGGAGGGAGGCCCGCCCGAGGACTACGTCCCGCCGCCGCCGGAGATCGACTGGTCGGCCTACGACGAGGCCGAGCTCGAAGAGGTCGACGTCAGCACCGACAACTTCGGCCGCATCGCCGCGCAGACGGCCAAGCAGGTCGTGCTGCAGCGCATCCGCGAAGCCGAGCGGGAGATGATGTACGAGGAGTACGTCGATCGCGTCGGCGACGTGGTCACCGGGATCATCCAGCAGTCCGACTCCCGCTACACGCTGGTCGACCTCGGCCGCGTCGAGGCGCTCCTGCCCGAGAGCGAGCAGGTCCGCGGCGAGCGCTACGACCACGGCGCCCGCGTCAAGGCCGTGATCGTCAAGGTCCAGCACTCCACCAAGGGCCCCCAGGTCATCGTGAGCCGCCGCTCGGACGAGCTCATCAAGCGCCTGTTCGAGCTCGAGGTGCCCGAGATGGCCGACGGGCTGGTCGAGATCCGCGCGGTCGCGCGCGAGGCCGGATGGCGCTGCAAGATCGCGGTCGTGTCCAGGGCGCAGGGCGTCGACCCCGTCGGCGCGTGCGTCGGTCCCCGCGGCTCGCGCGTGAGGATGGTCGTCAGCGAGCTGCGCGGCGAGAAGATCGACATCATCCCGTTCAACGACGAGCCAGCCCGCTTCGTCGCGAAGGCGCTGTCGCCGGCGCGCGTCCGCGAGGTCCTCGTCGACGACGAAAACCGGCAGGCCACCGTCGTGGTGCCCGACGACCAGCTCTCGCTCGCGATCGGCAAGGAGGGCATGAACGCCCGGCTCGCCGCGCGCCTGACGGGATGGCGGATCGACATCAAGAGCGAGTCGACCTTCGCCCTCGAGGAGTCGGCGTCCGAGTACGGCGGCGGGGAGGGCGAGCTCCAGCGATGCGCGGCGCTGCTGCGGAACGGGAAGCGCTGCGTCAATGCGGCGGTGCCCGGTACCCGGTACTGCAGCCTGCCCGCACACGCCCGGCTCGCCGAGATGGAGTCCCAGGGCATCGACATCGCGCCCGACCAGGCCGTCGGCGCCGGCGGCGCGACCGAGCAGCCCGCGGTCGAGGCGGCGGCCCCGGCCGCGCCCGAGGTGGGGCCCGTCGCAGAGCCGGCAGCCGCCAAGCCGGCCGGTGAGGCCGAGCCCGTGGCCGGAGTGACCGACGAGCCCGACGCGAACGGCGGGGCGCCGGCGGACTCGGAGGCGCCGGACGACGGGGCGGGGGAGGCGCCGCCCGACGAGCGGGTCGAGGTCGCCGCGGAGTCTGAGGAGGAGCCGTCGTAGCGCACGAATCAAGATGGCGGGCACAACACACGTCCCGGAGCGCCGGTGCCTCGGATGCGGCGAACGCGCGCCGAAGCCGTCGCTTCGGCGGTTTGTCGCCCTCCCCGGGCCAGATGGCCACGAGCTGGTGCGCGACGTCTCCGGCCGGCGAGGCGGACGCGGCCTGTACGTGTGCGCGAACCGGACGTGCTTCGAGCTGGCGCTTGACCGGCGGGCCTTCCATCGCGGCGCCCGGATTACGGCTGGACGTCTCGCTGTGGACCCGTCGCTGGCGGAGGTCGCCTGAAGCTGAGGGGGGATGCAGGTGGATCTGACAGAGAAACGGCGCGTTCATGAGATCGCGCGCGACGAAGGGCTGCCGAGCAGCCTCGTCCTCCAGCGACTTCAACGTGCGGGCCTGCCCATCAAGACGGCCTCGTCGACGGTGACGGTGGGCGAGGCGCTCCATCTTCTCAACCCGAACCGGTACCCCAAGCCTGAAACCCTGGATGCCACGTTGGCCGCAGCTGCCGAGGCGAAGGCGGCTCCACCGAAGAAGAAGGCGAAGGCCGCGGAAGCGGAGGAGCCGGCAGCGGAGCCGAAGCCCAAGCGCACCCGCAAGACGGCACCGGCCGCCGCTCCGGAGACCCCGGAGGCGCCACCCGTCGCGGAGGCACCCGCCGCGACGCCACCGGTCGAGGCCGAGGCGCCCGCCGCGCCGTCCGAGGCTCCGGCCGCCGCCGAGGAGACCGCACCCGAGCAGGTTGCCGCGGAGGTCGCGGAAGAGCCCGTGGCCCCGGCGCCCGAGCCCGAGCCGGCTGCGCCGGTCGCCGAGGCGCCTCCGGCCGAAGCCCCCGCCGCCGAGGAGGCACCGGCCGCTGCCGACGGGGCAGCGCAGCCCGAAGCCATCGAGGCCGTCGAAACACCCGAGAAGCCGGCCGGCCGCAAGGTCGTGCCCCCGACGCCGCCGCCGCCGCGACCCCCGCTGCGCCGAGCGGAGCCCGCGCCGCCCCGGCCGCCGCTGCGGCGCGCCGAGCCCGCCCCGGAACCGGGCCCGAGCACCAATGGAGGCGCGGAGACGCCCGCCGTCGGCGGGCGCCGCGGCTCGGGAGCCGCACCGTCCGACTTCCGCGACAGCGGCGTCGGGGGAGGCGGCGGAGGCGGAGGCCGCGGCAAGCGCCGCCGCGTCGTCATCGATGCCCAGGCCAGCCGGCGCGGGCCCGGTCCCCAAGGACGGGACCGCCGCGGGCCGAAGTCCAGCCGCACGGAGGAGCGCGAGCCCGCGCCGACGATCGCACCCGCGGACATGCCGCAGGTCGACATCCGCTCCGGCGCCACGATCAAGGAGATGGCGGAGGCGCTCGGCATCACGGCCACCCGCATCATCACCACCCTCATGGGTATGGGCGAGATGGCCACGATCACGCAGTCCCTGTCCGACGAGGAGATCGAGCTGGTGGCCGCCGAGCTCGAGCGCAAGATCCAGATCGTGCATGCGGAGGAGGAGGACGAGTTCGCCGAGCTCGTCGAGGACAGCCCCGAGAGCCTCGTCGCGCGGGCTCCCGTCGTGACCGTCATGGGTCACGTCGACCACGGCAAGACCTCCCTCCTCGACGCGATCCGCCAGACCGAAGTGGTTGCCGGAGAGGCGGGCGGCATCACCCAGCACATCGGTGCATACCAGGTGCACCACCACAACCGCGAGCTGACGTTCCTGGACACCCCGGGCCACGAGGCGTTCACCGCCATGCGTGCCCGCGGCGCGAAGATCACCGATGTCGCGGTCATCGTCGTGGCGGCAGACGACGGGGTCATGGAGACGACGCTCGAGGCGATCGACCACGCCCGCGCCGCCGACGTTCCCTTCATGGTGGCGATCAACAAGATCGACAAGCCGAACGCGAACCCAGACCGCGTCCGGCAGGAGCTGTCGACTCACGACGTCATCCCGACCTCCTGGGGGGGCACCTACGAGTTCGTCGAGGTCTCCGCACTCGAGAGGATGGGCCTGGACACGCTCCTGGAGACCGTGCTGCTCGTGGCCGACGCGGACGCCGACCCGAAGGCGAACGCCGACGCGAGCGCATCCGGCAGCGTGATCGAATCCCGCCTCGACCCGGGCCGCGGCCCGGTGTGCACGCTGCTCGTGCAGCGGGGGACGCTGCGGGTCGGCGACGTGTTGCTCGTGGGCCAGACCTTTGGCCGTGTGCGGGCGATGCACGACTTCAAGGGCGATGTGCTCACCGAGGCGGGACCGTCGGTGCCGGTCGAGGTGCTCGGCATGGACGGGGTACCCGACGCCGGCGAGCGGTTCCGGACGGTGGAGAATGAGCGGGTGGCCAGGCAGCTTGCCGCCCAGCGCTCCCACCGCATCCGCTCGGAGGAGCTCGCAAACCGGCGGCCCGTCTCCCTGGAGGATCTCTTCGCACGCGTGCAGGAGGGCCTCAAGGAGCTCAACATCATCATCAAGGCCGACGTGCACGGCTCCGTGGAGGCGCTCCGCGACGCGCTCGAGAACCTCGAGCAGACCGAGGTGCGGCTCCGGGTGATCCACACCGGGGTGGGTGCGGTCACCGAGTCCGACGTCAACCTCGCGGCGGCGTCCGAGGCGATCATCATCGCGTTCAACGTCCGCCCGCGTCCCGAGGCGCGCATGCTCGCCGAGCGCGAGGGCGTCGACGTGCGCACCTACCGCGTCATCTACCGCGCGATCGAGGACATGCGCGACGCCCTCATCGGCATGCTCACCCCCGACATCGTGGAGCAGTCCCTCGGCACGCTCGAGGTCCGCGAGACCTTCCGCGCGTCGCGGATCGGAACGATCGCCGGCTGCTACGTCACCGACGGGGTCGCCCGGCGCGGCGCCAGCATGCGGCTCGTTCGCGACGGCACGGTGGTCTTCGAGGGCAAGATCGGCTCGCTCCGCCGGTTCAACGACGACGTCCGCGAGGTGGCGCAGGGCTTCGAGTGCGGTGTCGTGATCGAGGGTTTCAACGACGTCAAGGAGGGCGACGTCATCGAGGCGTTCGAGCTGAAGGAAGTCGCCCGCACCGAGCAGGCCCCCAGCCCGGAACCCGCTTCATAGGCACCGGCGATGGGATGCGGCTACGTCGGGTCGCTCACGGTTGACCTCCACCTCCCGGAGGCCGGCTCGCTGAAGGACAAGCGCAAGCACATCCAGCGGGTGAAGGCCGGCCTCGTCAAGCGGTTCAGCTGCGCCGTCGCCGAGGTCGACTACCACGACCGGCACCGGCGCACCCGCCTGACCCTCGCCGTCGTGACCCGCGAGGCGGGGGAGTGCGACGTGCTGCTCGACGCCGCGTCGCGGTGGCTCCACTGCGACCCCGCGTTCGAGGTACTCGGCGAGTCTCGTGACCTGCACCGCGTGGACGAGACGACCTCCTTCGCGGTCGGGGGCGCCTAAGTGCTCCACTCCAGGAGTGTCTTCGCGATCCGGCGGCTGCAAATCACCGCCAGATTCCAAACGTCTCGAAGTCTGCAAACACCCGGGGGCTCGTCCTCGGTCGGGCCCATATCGTCAGATACGAACCCTCCCTGCGCCCGTGTCCGGCGGGATTCTCGCTCGCCATGTCAACGAAGCTCTCCTGGAGCGGAGCATTAGGATGGGACAGCCCGGAGGGAGGCTTCGCCGCATCAACGAGGCGCTGCGTGAGGTCATCGCAGAGGCCCTGCATCGCGATCTGTCGGATCCTCGTCTGGGAATGGTCACGATCACCCAGGTCCGCGCGACCCAGGATCTGAAGGAGGCGAAGGTCTACTGGACGGCGCTCGACCCGGCGCGGCGCGAGGCCGCCGGCAAGGCGCTGGAGTCGGCCCGGGGCGTGCTGCAGGGCCGAATCGGGCGGGAGCTGCGGGCCCGCCAGACGCCGCAGCTGCAGTTCATCTTCGACACCCATCAGGAGCGCGCGATCGACCTCACGCGACTCATCGACGAGGTGACCGCCGATCTCCCCCCGCGGGAGGAGCCGTGACCCCGGTCCCGGTGCGTGAGATCGCTCCCCGGGACGCAAGCGTGGCGGACGTCGCCGCGGAGCTCGCGACCTCCACCGGACCATTTCTCGTCGCGACCCACCGCAACCCCGACGGCGATGCGATCGGGTCGCTTCTCGCGATGAGCAGGGCCCTGCGCAACGCCGGGCGGGATGTCGTGATGTGGCATCCCGACGTGCCCGCGATTCCCGACGAGCTGGCCTTCCTGATGGAGCCCGGCGAGTTCGTGGCCCACGCGCTCCCAGAGGACGCCGGGGAGCGCACGGTCGTGGTCCTCGACTGCGCCACCGCCGGGCGCCTGAGCGACCATCCGCCCGGCGCCCTGGGGGCGCGGATCATCAACATCGACCATCACCACGACAACGGGCGCTACGGCGACCTCAACCTCGTCGACGGCCACGCATCGAGCACCGCCGAGATCGTCCTTGCGCTCATGGACGCGGCCGGGATGCCCCTGGACACCGCGATCGCGCGCGCCTTGCACGTGGGCCTCGTGACGGACACCGGACGGTTCTCCTACTCCAACGTGACCGGGGAGACGCTGCGCGCCGACGCGCGGCTCGTCGACGCGGGGGTCGACGTCGCGGACGTCGGCCGGCGGCTGTACGAGAACGTCCCGCTCGCCCAGGTGCGGCTCCTCGGGATCGCCTATTCGCGCGCCCAGGCGCTCCTCGACGGCCGCCTGATCGTGGCCGTGCTCGATCTGGACGACTTCGCGGCGGCAGGGACCGACGACGCCGACGGGATCGCCGAAGCCCTCCGGGGAGTCCGTGGAGCCGAGGTCGGCGCCCTCATCCGCCACCTCCACGGCGGGGGCCTGCGCGCATCGCTTCGCGCCGCATCCGAGCGGGTGGACGTCTCCGCGATCGCCCGTGCCGAAGGCGGAGGCGGCCACCGCGCCGCCGCCGGCCTCACGTCGAGCAGCACGGCTCCGGACTTCATCGCTTGGCTCACCGAATCCGTAGCCGCACAGCTCGATGCAGCATGACCTGTCGCCGTTCGGCGTCTGGCTGGTCGACAAGCCCGCCGGCCCGACTTCGCACGACGTGGTCGCCGGCATCCGGCGCCGGCTGGGCCGCACCGTCAAGGTGGGACACGCAGGCACCCTCGATCCCTTCGCGACCGGCCTGCTGGTCGTCGTCGTGGGCCGCGCGACGCGACTCGTCCCGTACCTCACCGGCCTCGACAAGACCTACCTCGCGCGGATCCGCCTCGGCGCGACGTCGGCGAGCGGCGACCCCGAAGGGCCGATCGCGATGACGGGCGTCCCCGTTCCCGGCAGGGCGCAGATCGACGCGGCCGTCGCACGGCTCGTCGGGGCGCAGCGCCAGCGTGTCCCGGCGCTCGCCGCCGTCAAGGTCGCAGGAGAGGCGCTCTACGCGCGAACCCGGCGTGGCGAGACCGTCGACCTGCCGGAGCGCGAGATCACGATCCACGGCGCGCGCATCGTCGCTGTGGACCCGGCCGAAGCGGCGGTCGACATCGAGCTCCGGTGCTCCAAGGGGACGTACATCCGCCAGGTGGCCGCTGACCTCGGCGAGGCGCTGGGATGTGGCGCCTACTGCGCCGGGCTCCGACGCACCGCCGTGGGGCGTCTGCGGATCGAGGATGCGGTCGCCCCCGAGGCGGTGTGCGCGTCGGGTGGAATCGACCCGAGGGTCGCCCTCGCCGACACGCTCGGGATCCGCGAACTGACGGCGGCCGAGGCGATCGACGTTGGCCATGGCCGCCCGGTCGCCGGCGCCGCGGACGGCCCCGTCATGCTCGTCGTCGGCGACCGCCTCGTCGCGATCGGCGAACCAGGCGACGACGGGACGCTCCGCCCGAGGGTGGTGCTCGCATGAGGCGCTACCGGTCCATCGGCGAGCTCCCAATGGGCGCCGGCAGTCGCGCGGTCGCGATCGGCGCGTTCGACGGGGTTCACCTGGGCCATCAGGAGATCATCCGCGGCGCAGTGGACGCCGCCCGGCGGGGCGCGATGACCTCGATGGTCATCACGTTCGACCCGAACCCGCTCAGCGTTCTCCGTCCCGAGTTCAAGACCACGAGCCTCACCAGCGCGGCGTTCCGCGCGCGCCTGATCGAGCGTCTCGGAGTCGACGAGCTCCTCGAGATCCCATTCACCAAGGCGTTCTCCCACATTCGCTGGGACCGGTTCTGCGAGCTGCTCTCCACGCCGCCGATCGGGGCTCGGACGATCGCCGTGGGACGGAACTTCCGCTTCGGGCACGGAGGTGCGGGCACCGCGGAGATGCTCCAGGACGCCGGCCGCGCACGGGGAATCGACGTGTCCATCCCCGCCCTGGTGACCAGCGCCGACGGGAAGCCGATCTCCTCCACCCGGATCCGGCGCCTCGTGACCCAGGGCGACGTCGGCGAGGCCAACGGCCTCCTCGGCCGGGCCCATTGCCTGGAGGGCGTCGTGGCGCACGGCGACGGGCGGGGCGCCGGCCTCGGCGTTCCCACGGCGAACATCGAGGTGTCCGAGCGGGCCGCGATACCGGGGCGCGGGGTCTATGCCGGCCGTGTCCGGGTGGGCGGAGCGGTCTGGGCCGCGGCGATCAACGTCGGGCTGGCTCCGACGTTCCGCGACGGCGGATCGTTGCGCATCGAGGCGTTCCTCATCGACTTCCCGGAGCGGACGATCTACGGGGAGCCCGCGGGGGTCGCATTCCTCGAGCGCATCCGCGGCGAGCAGCGCTTCCCCTCGGCGGAGCACCTGGTCGCACAGATCCGGCGCGACGTGGCCAGAACACGCGAGATCGCAGCGGGTGCCGGCGACCCCCTCTGCTAGACTCGGATCGAAGCTGGGATCTCCGCACTCACACGAAACGTCTCGGTCTTCCGCGGCATCTCGCGGCGGAAAGCGGGTGGTCGGGTCCAGACGGGCCACGGGTGGACAGAGCATCCTGCGAAATGTTGTCGACCCGGTGCGGGGGACCTTCCTGCTGCGCCGCGGCCGTGGACTGGAGAGCGAATGCTGACGAAGGAGACGAAGGCGGGCGTCATCGCGGCGCACCGCCGGCATGACACGGACACGGGCTCGCCACAGGTACAGGTGGCGATCCTCACCGAGCGGATCAACTCGCTCACGGATCACCTCAAGACGCACAACCACGACCATCACTCCAGGCGAGGTCTGCTGATGATGGTCGGTCAGCGTCGCCGACTGCTGAACTACCTGCAGCGCACGGACCTCGAGGGGTACCGCGCGCTCATCGAGCAGCTCGGCCTGCGCAGGTGACGGACCGCGAGACGTTCGACGTGGTGCGCCGCACCACCGTCTCGGCAGGTTCGAAGGACGACACGCGCTCGGCCATGGGGGCCGGCGAATTGGAACGCGCCCGGCCAGGTGGCTGAGGCGGGACAGGGGAACGGAATGGCAGTGGAGGTAGTGACCGCAGAGATCGGCGAGCTTGCGATCTCATTCGAGACCGGTCGACTCGCGAAGCAGGCGAGCGGAGCGGTCGTCGTCCGGGCGGGGGACAGCATGGTGCTCGTCACCGCCGTCGGACTCAGCGATGCACGTGAGGGCGTGGACTTCTTCCCCCTCACCGTCGACGTCGAGGAGCGCATGTACGCTGCCGGAAAGATCCCCGGCGGCTTCATCAAGCGCGAGAGCCGTCCAAGCGACCGGGCGACGCTCACCGCGCGCATGACCGACCGCCCGATCCGGCCCCTGTGGCCGAAGGGCTACCGAAACGAGACCCAGGTCGTCGCGACCGTGCTGTCGACCGACCAGGTCAACGCGTTCGACATCCTCTGCATCAACGGGGCATCCGCGGCGCTCATGATCTCCGACCTGCCCTTCCAGGGGCCGATCGGAGCGGTGCGCATCGGCCTGATCGACGACGAGTTCGTCATCAACCCGACGCTCCAGGAGATGGACGAATCCGACCTGGACCTGATCGTCGCGGGCAGCGCCGACGCCATCTCGATGGTCGAGTCCGGCGCGAAGGAGGTCGACGAGGAGACGATCCTCGAGGCGCTCGCGATCGCCCACGACGAGATCAAGAAGCTCTGCGCCGCCCAGGAGGAGCTTCGCACGAAGGCCGGCAAGGAGAAGTGGGAGGTCGAGCCCGTCACGGTCGACCCCGACCTACTCGCGAAGGTCGAGACCGCCGGCCGCGCGGCGCTCGAGGAGGCGACGCTCGAGCAGCGCAAGCTGGAGCGACGTGACAAGGTGAGCGCCGCGAAGGCCGACGTCTCGGCGACGGTCCTGGGCGACGAGCCCACGGCGGAGGAGAAGGCCGCGTTCGGACGCGCCTTCGACGCCCTGCAGAAGTCGATCATCCGCAAGCGGATCGCGGTCGACAAGCACCGCCCCGACGGACGTGACTCGAGCGAGATCCGTCCGATCAGCTGCGAGACGACGGTCGCCCCGCGCGTCCACGGCTCCGGCCTGTTCACCCGCGGTGAGACCCAGGTGATGACCCTGCTGGCCCTGGGCACGCTCAAGGACGCGCAGCGGATCGACGGCATCGGCATCGAGACGTCCAAGCGCTACATCCACCACTACAACTTCCCGCCGTTCAGCGTCGGTGAGACCGGCTTCATGCGCGGCCCCAAGCGTCGCGACATCGGCCACGGCGCGCTCGCCGAGCGGGCGCTCCTGCCGATGATCCCGCCGGAGGACGAGTTCCCCTACACGCTGCGGCTGGTCAGCGAGACGCTCGAGAGCAACGGCTCCTCTTCGATGGCGTCCGTCTGCGGCTCGACCCTCGCGCTGCTCGACGCGGGCGTCAAGATCACCCGCCCGGTTGCGGGTATCGCGATGGGCCTCATCAAGGAGGGTGACGACTACATCATCCTCAGCGACATCCAGGGCGACGAGGACCACCTCGGCGACATGGACTTCAAGATCGCCGGGACCTCGGAGGGCATCACCGCCCTGCAGATGGACATCAAGATCCAGGGCGTCACGTTCGACATCCTTCGCGACGCGCTCGCCCAGGCGAAGGCCGGGCGCGAGCACATCCTGGGGATCATGAACGAGCACATCTCGACGCCCCGCGAGGAGCTGTCGCCGTGGGCGCCGCGGATCTCCACAATCAGGATCGACCCGGAGAAGATCGGCGCTGTCATCGGCAAGGGCGGCGAGACGATTCGGGGCCTGGAGGCCGACTACGACGTCGAGATCTCCATCGAGGACGACGGGACGGTCAACGTCTATGGCGTCGAAGGGCAGAAGGCCGACGACTGCGTCGAGCAGATCCGCCGCATGACGAAGGACGTCGAGGTGGGGGACACCTACACGGGTGCCAAGGTCGTCAAGACCACCGCATTCGGCGCGTTCGTCGAGCTTACGAAGGGCGTCGACGGGCTCCTGCACATCTCGAACCTGTCCAAGGGGCGCGTCGAGAAGGTGGAGGACGTCATCAACCGCGGCGACACCGTCGACGTGACGGTCGTGGAGGTCGACAAGGCCCGCGGTCGGATCGGCCTGCGGATCGTCGGGATGGAAGACGCCGACAACGGAGCGAGCGCCAACGGCGACGGGGACGGCGAGCCGCGCCGCCGCCGCCGTCGGGTCAGCGCCAGCGACGTCGCGGGGGAATGACCGAGCCGCCGCTCACCACCACCGCCGGGGGGCTCCGGGTGATCTCGGAGCCTCTCGCCGGCGTGCGCTCGGTGGCCCTCGGCATCTGGGTCGGGGTCGGATCCCGGTTCGAGCTGGCCGAGGAGGCCGGCATCTCGCACTTCATCGAGCATCTCCTGTTCAAGGGCACGCCGGAATACTCGGCCCGGCGGATCGCCGAGCTCTTCGACGGCCTCGGCGGCGAGCTCAACGCCGCCACCGGACGGGACTACACGGTCTTCTACACCCGCATCCTCGACACGCATCTGGACGAGGCGGTGCCGGTGCTCACCGACATGCTCCAGCGCCCCGGGTTCTTCGACCTCGACCAGGAACGTGAGGTCGTGCTCGAGGAGATCGCCATGTACGAGGACGACCCCCAGGACAAGGTGCACGACCTCGTCGGGTCGGCGGTGTTCCCCGGGCAGCCGCTCGGACGCCCGGTCATCGGCACCGAGCAGGTCATCGGGCGGGTCGGCGAGGACGACGTCCGCGGCTACTTCGGGCGACACTACACGGCCCCGAACATGGTCCTCGCAGCGGCCGGCAACATCACCCACGAGCGGCTCGTGGAGATCGGTGAGGAGCTCCTCGCCGGCGTCCCCGCCACGTCGCCGCCGCAGGTGTTCGAGCAAGCGTCGCCCGGTGCGCAGACGCTCGTCATCTGCGAGAAGCCGACCGAGCAGTACCATCTCGCCCTCGGCGGCCCGGGATTGTCGCGCAACGACCCGCGGCGCCACGCCCAGTCGGTGCTCGACACGATCCTGGGCGGCTCGATGAGCAGCCGCCTCTTCCAGGAGATCCGTGAGAAGCGCGGCCTCGCCTATTCGGTGGGCTCGTACTCGGTCGGGTACGCCGACGCCGGCCAGGTCGGCCTGTTCCTGGGGACGCGCGAGGAGAATCTGGGGACGGCCTGCGCCGTGATCGGAACCGAGCTGCGGCGCCTCGCCGCCGAGGCGGTCCCCGATGACGAGCTTCGCCGCGCCAAGGAGCACCTCAAGGGCCGACTCGTCCTGTCGCTCGAGAGCCCCGCGATGCGCATGAACCGCATCGGCAAGGCCACCGTCACCGGCGCCGAGCTGCTCCAGATCGACGAGATCATCGACCGCATCGACGCGGTCACCTCACAGGACGTGCAGGAGCTGGCCGGCGAGTTCTGGCAACCCGACGCCCTGTCGCTCGCCGCCATCGGTCCCGATCCCGATTCGGTGCGACGGGCCGTCGTCGGGCTCACGCCCTCGCTCGCCGAGGCTGCCTGACGCTGGAGCCGCAGGCCGCCGCATCCAGTGGTTTTGGCTACGCTGCACGGGTGCATCGGGTACTGGTCGTCGGCGCCGCCGGCAGGATGGGACAGGCCGTGGTGGCGGCGGTGGGCGGCGCAGCCGACATGCAGCTCGCCGCGCGGGTCGACCCTGCGCTCGACGCCGGCGAGGGGTTCGCGGACGTGCCGTCCGCGCTCGCGGCGACGAAGGTCGACGTCGCGGTGGACTTCACCCAGCCGGACGTCGGCTTCGCCAACGCGTGCGCCTGCCTCGATGCCGGCGTCCACGTCGTGATGGGCACCACCGGGCTCGGGCAGGACGAGATCGCCGAGATCCGGCGCCGCGCCGAGGGCGGGGCGGCGAATTGCCTGATCGCGCCCAACTTCGCGATCGGCGCGGTGCTCATGATGCGGTTCGCCGCGGAGGCATCTCGTCACATGCCGAAAGCCGAAATCGTGGAGCTTCACCATGACGGGAAGCTCGACGCCCCCAGCGGCACCGCCGTGCGCACCGCGAGCCTCATGGAGGGTGACGTCCCGATCCACTCGGTGCGGCTCCCGGGCCTCGTCGCCCACCAGGAGGTCATCCTCGGCGGCCTCGGGGAGACCCTTACGATCCGCCACGACTCGCTGTCGCGCGAGAGCTTCATGCCGGGCGTCCTCCAGGCGGTCAGGGCGGTCGGGGCGCATCCCGGCCTGACGCTGGGCCTGGAGCCGGTCCTGTTCGGGCCGTAACGGCCAGACACCACGAAGGAGGGACACCATGAGCGATGAGTACGTCAAGGTCGCGACCGACGACGTCGAGGAGCGCGAGCGGCGCGGGGGAGGGGCGGCGTCACGCGACATCTCCGGGGCACTCGGAGCCGAGCACCTCACCCTGCGGTGCTGGCGCTACGCGCCCGGCCAGGCGATGGCCTACCACCGCCACAAGACCCAGGAGGAGTTCTACCGGCTCGTGTCCGGCGGCCCGCAGCATGTCCAGATCGGCAAGGAGCTCATCGAGGTGAACGATGGTGACTGGCTCCGCATTCCCAAGGACACCACCCGGCGGATCATGAACAACTCCACCGACCGCGAGGCCATCTGGATCACGATCGGCTGCCCGCCCGGTGAGGGGATCATGGACGGCATCCGCATCGACCCCGAGACGGGCCAGGAGATCCCCCGTACCGGCTGATCGAGTGGTCCCGCGCCACACCCTCGTCCACCTGACCGCCGACGGCGACCTCGTCGCCGGCACGGACCCGGGCCACACGCGCCTGTGGCCGTTCACGCAGAGCTGGCGCTTTCCCTGGCGATCGCGTAACCCGAACTGGCTGGATCCGGTCAACCTGCTTGTGTTGCGGGCCCCGCCGGAGGCCGTTCGCGATGCGCTGGTGCGGGAGGGGTGGCGACGACCGGACGACGGCGCGACGCACCGCACGTGGGTCAACGGGACGTTCCGGCGGATGCACGACCACCTCGCACTCGGCGAGCGCGCCGAACGCGTGCACGTGCGCCTGTTCACGCTCGGCGGCGGGACGCTGATCGCGGCGCACCACGAGATCGCGAACGACCGGGGCGCCCACCGGGTCACCTCGTGGAATCGCGCCCGTGCCGACACCGCGGCGGCGCTCGAATCGGCGGGGTTCACGCGGCTCTCACCGACCGGCCCGATCACGCCGCCCGACCTCCGGGGCGTCCCCAGCGACGGGCGGGCCTGGCGGCTCGTCGGGCCGAAAGGCTGACCCGGGGTCTCCGAGCCACCCGGCTATACTCGCGCCCGTGCCGGACTTCGGATCCATCCTCACCGCCATGGTGACGCCCTTCGACGATCGCGGGGCGATCAACGAGGACGCCACCGTCGCGCTGATGCACCACCTGGTGGCCAACGGCTCCGACGGGCTCGTCCTGTCGGGTACGACCGGTGAGGCCTCGACGCTCACGGACCCCGAGAAGATCCGCCTGTTCGAGCTGGGCGTCCAGGAACTGCGAGGACGCGCGACCGTCGTGGCGGGCACCGGGTCCAACGACACGGCCCATTCGGTCCATCTCACCGAGGTCGCGGCAGCGCTCGGAGTCGACGCGGTCCTCGCGGTCACGCCGTACTACAACCGGCCGCCGCGCGCCGGCCTCATCGGGCATTTCGCGGCGATCGCCGCCGTCGGGGTGCCGGTAATCCTCTATAACATCCCGTCGCGCGCGGTGGTGAACCTGCCGCCCGACCTCATCGCGGAGCTCGCCGAGATTCCGGGGATCGTCGCGCTGAAGGAGGCGAACCCCGACCAGGTCGACGAGGTGCTGCGCATCGAGGGACTCGCGGTGTACGCGGGCAACGACGACCTGCTCTGCGAGGTGGCCGCCGGGGGCGGTGCGGGCGTCATCTCGGTCGCATCACATCTCGTGGGCCCGCAGATGCAGGCGGTGTGCGCGGCCGCGCGGGCAGGCGACCGGGCCGAGGCCGAGCGGCTCGATGCCGCCCTGCACGGACTGTACGAGGGCTTGTTCACGACCACGAGCCCGATCCTGATCAAGGCAGCCGTCGAGATGATCGGCGCGATCCCGTCGGCCCGGGTGCGGCTGCCGCTCGTGGAGGCGACCCCCGAGGAGCGGCTGGCGCTGGCCGCCGTGCTGGAGGCGCAGGACATCCTCGTGCGCGCCTCGTGACCGACTCCGGCGCGCTGCGCGCGACCCCGATCGGTGGGGCGGGGGAGATCGGCAAGAACATGTACCTCGTCGAGCTGGGCGCCAGGCTGGTCGTCATCGACTGCGGCGTCAAGTTCCCGACGCCGGAGCAGCTCGGCGTCGACCTGGTGCTTCCCGACTTCGACGTGCTCGCGGGCCGGCTGGACGACATCGAGGGTCTCCTGCTGACGCACGGCCACGAGGACCACATCGGCGCGGTGCCGTACTTCATCAAGAGCGTCGGCCGCGTGCCGATCTACGGCACCCGGTTCACGCTGGCGCTCGTGCGAAGCAAGCTGGAGGAGCACCGTCTCGGCGACGTCGAGCTCATCGAGATCGCCGCCGGCGAGCGCCGCCAGATCGGACCGTTCGAGGCGGAGTTCATCCGCGTCAGCCACAGCATCCCGGACTGCGTCGCGGTCGCGCTGCGGTCGCCGGCGGGCACCGTACTGCACACCGGCGACTTCAAGTTCGACCACGCGCCCATCGACGACCAGCAGACCGACGTCGCGGCGCTGGCCCGGCTCGGCGACGAGGGCGTTCTGCTGCTCCTGGCCGACTCGACCAACGCGGAGGTGCCGGGGGTGATCGCCCCCGAGCGGACCGTCGGGCCCGAGCTTCGCCGCCAGTTCGCATCGGCGCCCGGCCGGGTGATCCTGACGTCGTTCTCGTCTCATATCCACCGCGTCCAGCAGGTGCTCGACGCCGCCCACCACGACGGGCGGGTGGTGGCGCTCGTCGGGCGCTCGCTCCTTCGCAACTTCAACATCGCCGTGAACCTCGGCATCGTGCGCGTGCCGGACGGGGTGCTGGTCAACATCAAGGGCATCGACGACTACCCCGACGACGAACTCGTGATCATCACGACGGGGAGCCAGGGCGAGCCGCTCTCCGGGCTCCGCCGCATGGCCTACGGCGACCACCAGAACGTCACGATCAAGCCCGGCGACACCGTGATCTTCAGCTCCCGGATCGTCCCCGGCAACGAGCTGGCGGTCAACGAGACAATGAACCGCCTCATCCGGTCCGGCGCCAAGGTGGTCTCGCCGGACTCCGCGCCCGTGCACGTGTCCGGGCATGCGGCGGCGGACGAGATGCGCCTGATGTTGCGCCTGGTGCGGCCACGGTTCTTCGCGCCGATCCACGGCGAGATCCGCCATCAGAAGGCCCACGCCGAGATCGCGAAGACCGTCGGCGTGACCGCCGACCGCACCTTCCTCCTCGACAACGGCCACGTGCTTGACGTGAACCACGAGGGCGCCGCGGTCGTCGACCGCCTGGAGATCGGCCTCGTCTACGTCGACGGGCTGGGCATGGGCGACGTCGCAGACGGGATCCTCCGCGACCGGCGCCATCTCAGCGAGGACGGCCTGGTGCTCATCGTAGCGACGCTCTCCGCACGCGACGGCCTGCCGATCGGCGACGTGGACATCGTCACCCGTGGGTTCGCGGCGGCGACCGACGAGCTGATCGAGGCGACCCGCGAGGAGGTCGAGCGGACGCTCAACGTCTCGGTCACCGAGATGGACATGCTCCACCGCCTCCTGCACGACGCCGTGGCGTCGCTCATGTGGAAGCGTGTGCGCCAACGCCCGCTGGTGCTCCCGGTCATCGTCGAGGTGTAGCGCAGTCTGGTTCCCTGCTCATCGCTCCTGCGCCTCCCGACTCGCCAACCAGACGCGCCGCGACCGTTTGGAAGAACGTGGCATCCAGAGAGGGGGCCTGGACTCCTCGATCCGCTCCGGCCTGAAGTGCAGGGCATTTGCCAGGGTTGCTCCTGCCTCGAGGATCAGAGCGATGTTCATGCTGGGAGCTCAGGCCGAAGTTCGGTCAGCAACTCGCACGACGACCCGCAGGCCCGACCAGGTCTCGTCGATCGCGCAGACCTTGTTGTCGACGAGGCCCTTCGCGAGCGCGATCTCGCGCACGACGTCCTCGGTGACGTCCGTGGGGACGCCGGAGGCCCGCTTCGGCCAGGCGATCCACAGGCCGCCGGCGACGTGCATCCCCGCGCGCAGTCGATCGAACGCCGCCTCGAGGCGCACCCGCTGCTTGAAGAACGCCACGATCACATCCGCGTCCCGGCCGAGGCGATGGATCGTGCGAACGCCGTCCGGGAGGGGGGAGAGGAGTTCCTCGAAATGCTCGGGCGCGCGCACGAGGACCAGCTTCGCACCCTCTTTGATCCCAAGCTTGCGCGGCAGCGGGGTGCCCGAGTACCCTGTGGTGCTCACGACCGGAACCATTCGAGGATCAGCGCCGTCACGGCGTCCGGCGTCTCGCGGTGCGGCCAGTGGCCGGCCCCTGCGATCACCTCACGGCGGTACTCGCCGGTGAACCGCTCGGCCTGGTCGGCGCTCACCGACGGCGGGATGCAGCCGTCGTCGGCGCCGACCACGACGAGGGTCGGCACCGGCACCGGATCCGCCCACCGGGCGGCCTCCCCCGCGAGGGCGGGGTCGCGGCGGTCCGCCTGGAACGCGGCGCGGTAGTAGCCGAGGGCGGCGTGCAGCACGCCGGGCGTCCCCAGCGTCCGCTTGATGGCGACCCATTCCTCGGGCTCCAGCGCCCCGCCCGGCGACCATTCCGCGACGAGCCGGTCGACGAAGGCGAAGCCGTCGTGGGCGACGACGCGCTCCGAGAACCCCTCCGCAAGGAACAGGAACTCGTACCACGACCGGCGCAGCTGCTCAGGGTCCGCGCGGAGCGACCGCGCGAACGCCGCCGCATGCGGGATCGCGAGCGTGACCAGGCGACGAATGCGCTCCGGCGCCAGCACCGCCGCATGCTGCGCGGCGACGCCGCCCCAGTCGTGACCCACCACGAACGCGGGCTCATCCCGGCCGAGCTGGCCGATCAGACCGACAAGGTCGCGCGCGAGCGCCGCGGACTCGTAGGTTGCGCACTCCACCGTCGACGGCGCGTAGCCGCGCATGAACGGCGCGACCGCCCGGTATCCCGCCACCGCGAGATCCTCGAGCAGCGGTCTGAACGTCGGAGCGTGGTCTGGAAAGCCGTGGAGGCAGAGGACGAGCGGCCCATCCCCCGCCTCCAGGAAGTGCAGCCGGACGTCGCCGAGATCGGCGACGCCCGGGGTCAACGGCATGGCCCTCGCTCCGTCAGCCCATCTGGCCGATGCGGTACCGGTCGAACCGGTCGTTGATCGCGGCCCAGTCGAGGTTCGCCAGGAACGCGTCGATGTACTTGGCCCGCGCGGTCGAGAAGTCCCTGATGTACGCGTGCTCGTAGACGTCCAGCGCGATGAGCGGCGTCGCGTTCCACACGGGGAACGTGTGCTGGGCGTCGCCGATGTAGACGTCGATGCGCTGCCAGTCCCAGTCGTACGCCACCCAGGCCCACCCTCGCCCGGCCATCCCGCCGGCCTTCAGCTCCGCAAGCATGGCGTCGAGGCCGCCGAAGTCGCGATCGATCATCCCGCCGAACGCGTCGCTGGGGGCGCCGCCCGCGGGACCGAGGTTGTCGAAGTACAGCTCGTGGTTCTTGATGCCGCCGATCGCAAACGTGAGGTTCTCGCGCAGCGCCCGATAGTCCGAGTAGATCTGGTTTGCGGCGCCCTGGTCCGCCGCCTGGAGGCGCTCCGCGATCTCGTTGTACTTGTTGCAGTACGCCTCGTAGAGCGCCCAGTGGGCCTCGACGGACTCGGCCGAGATGCCGTCGAGTTTCAGGATCTTGTCCGGCTTGGCCATTGCCGTGACCTTGTGGAGATTCGCCACCGATCGGGCTCCTTGTGCGTTGGACGTGATTTGGTCGGCACCCTACTCCCAGCGGGGACCCGCGGCCCGGCAGGAACCCGCCGGCGCACCGCCAATTCCCTTGGACTGGGAGCAGTCCGTCCGCACACCTCACCACGGGGAAGTCATGGCCGCAACCACCGCCGTTCGCAGACGCCGTCAGAGCTCGAGCCGGCGCACCGCCGGGAAGCACAACGAGATGCAGTCCAGGGAGATCATGGGCCTCGGGCTCGTCGGCCTCGGCTCGTTCCTGGGCATGACGCTCTTCATGGGCATTTCGGTCGGTCCCTTGGGGAGCGGCCTGGAGACCCTCGTGCGGCTCGGCATCGGACGTGCCGTGGCGCTGGCGCCGCTCGTCCTGATGGCCGCCGGGCTCGGCGTCATCTTCGGCTGGGAGATCCTCGACCGGCGCCCGTTCCAACTCGGCGCGGGCGTTCTCGCCGGAGCGCTGCTCCTCGCCCTCGCCGCGGGAAGCCTCGGGCTCAACGGCCGGATGCGGGAAGGCTGGTTCGATCCGACGGTGATGGAGGGCCGCGGCGGCTTCATCGGCGAGCTCGAATACTTCGTCACGGCGCACACCATCGGCGAGGCTGCGACGACGCTCCTGGTCTTCCTCGGGCTGGTGGCGGGCGCTGTGCTGGTGACGGGCGCCTCACTCGGGGTCCTCCTGCGCCGGTCCGGCAAGGGGGCCGCGGTGGCCGGACGCGCCGTCGGACGCGGGGCGCGGGCGGTCACCGTCTCGGCGGTGCGGGGCGGGCAGATGCTCGGCGAGCAGGTGCGTGCCAAGCGTGAGATCCGCGACGAGCCGACCGTGGTCATCCCCGGCCGTTCCGGCGCGTCGACGCCGTTGCTGGACGGAGCCGACCACTTCCCGGACCTCTTCAGCGGCGCGGGGACCATGCCGCCGTCGCCGGCGCTCGGGCCGGTCGGCGATGAGCACCCCGGCGAGCCGGCGGTCACCGCACGGCAGGGCTCGGCACCGTCGAGCGGCCGCGCGATCGCCGATGACGACGACTACGAGGCGCTCGCGCCGCCGATGGAGACCCTCATCCCGCCGGTCACGCCCCGGCGCGGGTACCGGCCGCCGTCCCGAAACGTCCTCAAGCGCTCGAGCGGGCCGAGCACGCAGCCTGCGTCGGTCATCCAGGAGACGAGCCGGCGGCTCGTCGAGACCCTCGGCCACTTCGGCGTGCAGGCGGAGGTCACCGAGGCGGTCAGCGGTCCCCGTGTGACGCGCTACGAGCTTCAGCTCGCGCCGGGCACCAAGGTGAGCCGCGTCACCGCGCTGCGCGACGACCTCGCGTACGCGCTCGCGGCCCGCGAGGAGATCCGCATCATCGCTCCGATCCCCGGCAAGCAGGCGGTGGGAGTGGAGGTCGCCAACCCCAACGCGACCATGGTCACCCTGGGCGACCTGTTCCGCGACTTCCCCGAGAACGCCGGGCCGCTGATGAGCTGGCTGGGCATCGACATCGGCGGCAGCGCCGTGTACCTCGACCTGGCGCGCATGCCGCACATCCTGATCGCGGGGTCCACCGGCACCGGCAAGAGCGTCTGCCTCAACGCGATCCTCGCGTCGATCCTGCTGCGCTCGACCCCCGACGACCTCCGGATGATCCTGATCGACCCGAAGAAGGTCGAGCTGAACCACTACGAGGGGATCCCGCACCTGCTCACCCCCGTCGTCACGAACATGAAGAACGCGTCCGCGGTGCTCGCGAACGTGGTGCGGGAGATGGAGAGCCGCTACGAGCTCATGGGGCAGGACCGCGCGCGCAACATCCGCGACTGGAACGCCGCCCGGGCAGCCCGCGGCGAGAAGCAGATCCCGACGATCCTGGTGCTCATCGACGAGCTGGCCGACCTCATGATGGTCTCGCCCGCCGAGGTCGAGGACGCCATCATCCGGCTTGCCCAGAAGAGCCGGGCCGTCGGCATCCACCTCGTGCTCGCCACGCAGCGGCCCTCCGTTGACGTGATCACCGGGATGATCAAGGCCAACGTGCCGTCACGGATCGCGTTCGCCGTGTCCTCGCAGGTCGACTCGCGCGTCGTCCTCGACGCGACTGGGGCGGAGAGCCTGCTCGGATCCGGCGACATGCTCTTCAGGCCGATCGGCACGTCGCGGCTGCAGCGCCTCCAGGGCGCCTACGTAAGCGAGGAGGAGATCCTCGCCATCACCGACCACTGGCGCCGTCAGGGCAAGCCGGAGCTGCGCGAGGATCTGCTCGAGCGGCCGGAGGTCCCGGAGGACGATCCGCTCGACCCGGACGCCGACGACCTCATCGTGCGAGCGATCGAGATGGTCGTGAGCCAGGGCACCGCCTCCGTGTCGCTGCTGCAGCGACGCCTCGGCGTCGGGTACGCCCGCGCCGGACGCCTCGTGGACGTGATGGAACGCATGGGCGTGATCTCGGGCCACGAGGGCTCGAAGCCCAGAACCGTCCTGGTGGGCGAGGGCGACCTCGACCGCATCCTGCGGCGCTCGGACACCGATGAGGGCGAGCCGGACGGGGACGACTGAGCCCGCGGGCGCACGAAGTTCGGGGCCTGAATAACCCCTGTTATCCTGGCCGACTCGCCCCTCTCCGGGGCGGTCGCCCTCATGTTCGAAATCGGAAACACGCTCAGGGAAGCACGCCTCCGGCGCGGACTGGACATCTCGGACTGCGAGGCGGCGACCAAGATCCGCACGAAGTACCTCCGAGCGCTCGAGGAAGAGCACTTCGAGGTGCTGCCCGGGCCGACCTACGTCAAAGGCTTTCTGCGCACCTACGCCGAGTTCCTCGAGCTGGACGGAAGGCTCGTCCTCGACGAGTACGAATCCCGCTTCTCGACGCGCCCCGAGGGCGTCTTCGGCCATGCCGACTCCGACACGGCACGGCGACGCGCCAAGAAGCGGCGCAACCGCGAGGGGCGCGTCCTGCTCATCGCCTCGTGCCTCGTCATGGTCGGCGCGCTGGGCCTCTGGGCGGGCTTCGCCAGCGACTCGTCCGGGGGAGGCAGCGAGCCGGCCGCTCAACAGATCACCGCGGTGTTCGCCCCGGCGGGGCGGCGCGGGACGTACGTCGAGGTCAGGGAGGGGGGCCCCGAGGGTCGCGCGCTGTTCACCCCCGGGTCCATCCCGCCGGGCCAGTCCCAGCAGGTGTCGGTCGCCCCGCCGATCTGGGTGCACGTCGGTGACGGCTCCGGGCTGCAGCTGACGGTCGACGGGCGCGCCGTCGCCACGCCGCGGGGCACGACGGAGTTCCGCGTGCTCGCAGGGGGCGTCATCCAGCCCACCGCAGCCGGCTGAGCGCCGGTGACCACGCCGCACGGTCGCACGCGGGGCGTATGAGGGCCGCGCTCCTCGTCACCGGCGACGAGGTCCTGGGCGGACGCGTGGGGGAACGCAACGCGGGATTCCTCGCCAGGTCGCTCGCTGCGCACGGGGTCCGGGTGGAACGCACCGTCATCGTCGGCGACTCCGTCAGCGACGTCGCGCAGGCGCTCCTCGAGCTCCTGGCGACCGGCGTCGCCCTGATCTGCACCACCGGCGGGCTGGGCCCGACCGCCGACGATCTCACCATGGCCGCCGTCGCGGCCGCGACGGGGCGGCCGCTCGCGCTGAGCGACGAGGCGCTGGCGCTCGTTACTCAGCGCAGCCGTCTTCTGCCGCCGAGGCCCGGCGTCGACGAGGTCACGCTCGACCGGCTCCGGCGCAAACAGGCGACGCTCCCGGCCGGCGCCACCGTGCTCCCGCCGATCGGCACCGCACCCGGATGCGCCCTGACCCACGACGACGGCACGCTCGTCGTGGTGCTCCCCGGGCCGCCCTCCGAGCTCGAGGCGATGTGGCTCCACGCCCTCGCCGACGGGCCGGTCGCCGACCTCCTCCCGGCCGCTCCCGCGGAGCGGGCACGCACGTTCCGTCTGTGGGCGGTGTTCGAGGCGGAGATCGTCGACCACCTCGAGACCCTCGGAGCAGACGACCTCGCGGCCGTGGGCACCTACACCCGCGAGGGGGAGCTCGAGATCGTCGTTCCGGAGCGGCTCGGGCCGAGGGTGGAGGCGCTCCTTCGCGACGCATTCGGCGATGCGCTCTTCGCGACCGACGAGCGCCACGTGGATGCCCTGGTCGCCGAGCTCCTTCTCGACGCCGGCGCGACCCTCGCCGTCGCCGAGTCGTGCACCGGCGGCGGGCTTGGCGCCCGTCTCACCGCCATCCCGGGGGCATCGGCGTGGTTCCTCGGCGGGGCCATCACATACGCCGACACGGCGAAGGTCGCGCTCCTCGGCGTGGATCCCGCGATCATCGCCGCGCACGGGGCGGTCTCGGCCGAGTGCGCCACCGCGATGGCGACAGGCGCCCGCGCCGCGCTGGGGGCGACCTGGGCGCTGAGCATCACCGGCATCGCCGGACCGGACGGCGGCAGCCCGGAAAAACCCGTCGGGCTGGTGTTCGTCGGCCTTGCGGGACCCGATGGCGTCGTCGCGGCCGAGCACCGCTTCCGCGGCAACCGCGAGGTGATCCGCCACCGGGCGCAGACCGCGGCGCTTCACCATCTGCGCACCGCCCTCCTGCAGTGGTCCGGTGCGTCGATCGGCACAGAGACGTGACCGGCCTGACACAGCCGGCGTGAGACACGACACCACGCTCGGGCGTACGCTCGACGCATGCTCCGGCTCCGCCCCGCAAACCGGCTGTTCGTCGCGCTCGACCTGCCCTCCGATCTGCGGCAGGCCCTGGCGGCCCTCGGCGACGAGCTCGACGGCGGCGGGATCCGGAGGATCCCCCCGGACAACCTCCACCTGACCCTCGCGTTCCTCGGCACGGTGGCGGTCGACGACGCGCCGTCGCTTCGCGACCGGCTCATCCCGGCGCTCGGCGGGCCTCCGGCGTACGTGCGCATCGGGCGTGTCGTCGCCCGTCCCGCGCCGCACCGAGCACGCCTCGCCGCCGCCGAGCTCGACGACGTGGACGGCGCGCTCACATCGCTGGCCGCCCGCGTCGCGGACGCGGTTGCCGGAGTTGGCGCCCTCGCCCCGCCGCCACGACGGTTCTGGCCGCACGTCACGATCGCCCGGTTCAGCCGTCCGACCCGTCTGAGAAGGTCCCCATCCGCCGACGGCGAACATGTGTTCGCAATCACCCGCGTCGCGCTCTATGATTCCCACATCGCACCGAGCCGGCCTCCACGCTACGAAGCGCTCATGGACGCCCGACTCGATGGCTCGCATGCCGAAAGGAGTTCCTCACATGGATAAGGCCCAGGCACTCGGTTCCGCTCTTCAGCAGATCGAACGGCAATTCGGCAAGGGCTCGATCATGAGGATGGGCGACCCCGGCGCGCAAGTCGACGTCCAGGTCGTGCCGACCGGATCGCTCGCGCTCGACGTCGCGCTCGGCATCGGCGGGCTGCCACGCGGCCGGATCGTCGAGGTGTTCGGCCCGGAGAGCTCGGGAAAGACGACGCTGCTCTATCACGTCATCGCGCAGGCTCAGCGGCGCGGCGGGCTCGCCGCGTTCATCGACGCGGAGCACTCCATGGATCCGGCGTACGCCCGCAGGATCGGCGTCAACATCGACGAGCTCCTCGTCTCGCAGCCCGATCACGGCGAGCAGGGACTCGAGATCGCCGACCTGCTCATCCGGTCCGGGAGCCTCGACATCGTCGCGATCGACTCCGTCGCCGCGCTCGTTCCGAAGGCCGAGATCGAGGGGGAGATGGGCGACACCCACGTGGGCCTGCAGGCGCGGCTCATGTCGCAGGCGCTTCGGAAGCTCGCGGGGACCCTCAACCGCGCGGGGACCATCTGCATCTTCACGAACCAGCTCCGCGAGAAGATCGGCGTCATGTTCGGCTCGCCGGAGACCACCCCGGGCGGCCGCGCGTTGAAGTTCTACGCCTCGGTCCGGCTCGACATCCGGCGCATCGAGACGATCAAGGAGGGCGCCGAGGCGGTGGGCAACCGCGTCCGGGTCAAGGTCGTCAAGAACAAGGTCGCGCCGCCGTTCCGTCAGGCCGAGTTCGACATCGTCTACGGCGAGGGCATCTCCTACGAGGGCAACCTCATCGACCTCGGCGTCGAGGCCGGCCTCATCACCAAGAGCGGCGCCTATTTCTCGTACGGCGAGGAGCGACTCGGCCAGGGACGCAGCGCGGCGAAGGCATTCCTGCGCGAGCACACCGACATCGCCGAGGAACTCGACGCACGGATCCGCGAGCATCACGGGGTCAAGGCTCCGAGCGCGGAGGAGTTCGCGGTGACGGAGATCACGCCGCTCGCGGACGCCGAGCAGACCGAAGCGGAGGCGCTCGCGAGCTGACGCGGAGCGAACGCGCGCGGCGCAGCCGCCAGGCGTGCATCGCGGACGGTGGAGGCGCATCGTGAACACCTTCGCCGTCCGCGGACGGGCACGCCGGTGGCCCGGTTCCCCAAACACCGAGCTGACGGTCGCGCAGCGCGATCCTGCTGGCACGGGCGGTCCACCGTCGCAGGACCGGGTGAAGCATCATCGGGTCGCGGTACCCGCCGAGATACACTCGTCGGAGTGCGCTACCACCTGACGACGTTCGGCTGCCAGATGAACGAGCACGACTCGGAGCGGATGAAGGGGCTCCTGGAGTCGCTTGGCTACGCCCATTCGGACACCCGCGACGATGCCGACCTGATCGTGTTCAACACCTGCACGATCAGGGCCAGCGCCGACGACCGGTTCTTCGGCAATCTCGGCGAAGCGCGTCGCATCAAGCGGGAGCGGCCCGACGTGGTCGTCGCGGTGGGTGGCTGCTGGGCGCAGAGCCAGAAGCAGCAGGTATTCGAGCAGTTCCCGTTCGTCGACATCGCGTTCGGCCCCGGGGAGGTCACCCGCCTGGGTGAGCTCGTCGCTCGTGAGCGCATCCAGTCGGTTGGCGCGTTCAGCTTCGACGGCGCTTTCAGCGCGACCCTGCCGAGCCGGCGGGAACGGCCGCACCAGGCCTGGGTGCAGATCTCCGTCGGATGCAACTCGGTGTGCTCGTACTGCATCGTGCCGAGCGTGCGGGGCCGTGAGCGCAGCCGCACCGTGCCCGACCTGCTCGAGGAGATCGGCACGCTCGCGGGCGACGGCGTACGCGAGGTCACGCTGCTCGGACAGAACGTCAACAGCTACGGCCGGGATCTGCGCGGCGAGGAACGCACCGACTTCGGGGCGCTGATCCGGGCCGTCGGGGGCATCGACGGAATCGAGCGGGTTCGCTACACGAGCCCCCATCCCAAGGACATGAAGGCCGACGTCATCGCCGCCATGGCCGAGACCCCGGCGGTTTGCGAGCACGTGCACCTGCCGGCCCAGTCCGGCTCCACGCGCATCCTCAAGGCGATGCGGCGCACCTACGACCGCGGCCGGTACCTGGACCTCGTCGCTCGCCTGCGTGACGCGATCCCGGACCTGTCGCTGACGACCGACCTCATCGTCGGGTTCCCGGGCGAACGGGAGGATGACTTCGCCGAGACGCTCAGCCTCGTGGCGGAGTGCCGGTTCGACGGCGCGTACACGTTCGTCTACTCGCCGCGTCCCGGAACCGAGGCCGCGGACCGCATGACCGACGACGTCGACGCCGACACCAAGCGCGAGCGCATGCAGCGGCTCGTCGAGGTCGTTCAGCGCACGGCCGCGGAGCGCTCCGCCCGGTTCGTCGGTACCGACCGGGAGGTGCTCGTGGAGGGTCCGTCCCGGACCGACCCGGCCCGCCTGCGGGGCCGCCTGCGGCAGAACATCACCGTGAACTTCGACGGCGACGCCGCGCCGGGAACCCTCGCGAGGGTCGCAATCACCGGCTCGACGAGCACGACACTCACCGGACGCCAGATCGAGGTCTCCGCTCGCGCGTAGGTGCTCCCGATCGTGAGAACACCGGCGTTTCCCGAGCGAAGACCAACTCAGGCGAAGACGCACTGTCGCGCCGCTCCTGGAGGATGTAACGGTGGGACCGAGGACGACGCCTGACGACGGTTTGCAGCCGGGACGCGCTGGCGAACTTGCGAGCGGGAGCACCCGACCACGGATCCTCGCGCTGTTCGGACCGACCGCGGCCGGGAAGAGCGCGCTCGCGCACGCCGCCGCCCGGACACTCGACGGCGAGATCGTGGTCGCCGACCCGTTCCAGCGCTACCGGGGCCTCGAAATCGCCGCGGACAGCCCGAACGAGCGCGAACTGCGGGAGGTGCCCTACCACTTCGTCGGGGACCTGGGCCTCACCGAGACCTCGTCCGCCGGAGCCTTCGCCCGTGCGGCGCACGGGACGATCGACGACGTCCTTGCGCGGGGGCGGGTGCCGATCGTCGCCGGCGGGACGGGTCTGTACCTGCGCGCCGCGCTCGCGGACCTCGACTTTCCGGCGGACGTGCCCGACGAGGTGCGGCGGGAGGTCGAGCGGTTCGTCGCCGCCGACCTCGACGGAGCCCTCGCCGAGCTCCAGCGCCGCGCCCCCGTGACCACGGCGAGGATCGACACGCGCAACCCCCGGCGCGTCTGCCGCGCGCTCGAGCTCGCGCGGATAGGCGCCGGCGACGGCCGACCTGACCGGCTGTGGACCGCCGTCACCCGGCATCCGACGTGCCTCGTGGGAGTCGTGCGCCCACGACCGGTCCTCGACCGGCTGATCGCGCTGCGGGTGCGACGGGAACTCGGAGACGGGCTCGTGGCAGAGCTGGAGGCGGCCCTCGCGACGCCCGGCGTCTCGCGGTCGGCTCTGCAGATCATCGGGGTGCGGGAGGTCACGGCGATGCGCGACGGTACCCTCGAGCGCTCGGCGCTCCCAGATGCGCTCGCGGCCAGGACACGCCGGCTCGCGAGGGCGCAGCTCACCTGGTTGCGAAAGACCCCGGGCGTGGCGGAACTCGACCTCGGCGAGGCGCCGACACAGGACGGGCTCCCGGCCCTGATGTCGCTCTGGACACGATGACGCCGATCGGCGCGGGTTCGAGCCGACGCGGGATTCGAGTACGATCCGCCGGTGAGATTCGAGAAGTGGCAAGGGCTCGGCAACCACTACCTCATCGTGCGGCGTGAGGAGTGGCCCCTCGATCTCACCGCCGATCGCGCACGACTGATCTGCGACCCGCATTTCGGGGTCGGTGGCGACGGAATCCTCGAGCTCGATCAGGAGTCGGGCACACCGCGGATGACCGTCTGGAACCCGGACGGGAGCCATGCGGAGAACTGCGGCAACGGCATCCGCATGGTCGCGCGTCATCTCCACGCGCGTGGCGCCCTGCCCGACGGGGCGACGGTCCTCACCGGCGGCGGACCGGTCACGGTGACCGCGCTTGACGACGGACGCGTCGAGGTCGGCATGGGACGCGCCGTCTTCCCGGACGGGGAGGGGCGCGAGACGCTCGCGGTGAACGGCACCCAGGTGGACCTCGCGTTCGTCACGACCGGCAACCCGCATGCCGTCATCGAGCATCCCGACCCGGGCTCGGTCGTTCGCACGCTCGGGCCGGAGATCGAGGTCGCGCCGCGGTTCCCGCAGCGCACGAACGTCGAATTCATCCGCCTGGACGGACCGTCGGAGCTCACGATGCGCGTGTGGGAGCGCGGGGTGGGAGAGACGATGGCGTGCGGCACCGGCGCGTGCGCCGCGGCGGTCGCCGCGGTGCGGCTGTCAGGCCTCGCGAGCCCGGTCACCGTCCACCTTGCGGGCGGCGACCTCGAGATTGCCGTTGACGACGAACTGGAGGTGACGATGACCGGCCCCGCCGAGCTCATCTACGAGGGGCGGCTGTCGCCGGCCCTGCAGGCACGGCTGGAGGCGCTCTGAGCGCCGACGTCGGGTCGGCGCGGCTGCGCCGGCTCCCGCCATACCTGTTCGCTCAACTCGAGCGCAAGATCGCCGACAAGCGAGCGGCCGGGGTCGACGTGATCTCGCTGGGCATCGGCGATCCCGATACGCCCACACCCGGCCTGGTGGTCGACGCGATGCGGGAGCAGGTTGGCCGTGCCGACACCCACCAGTACCCGTCGAACCGCGGTCGGGCGTCGTTCCGGGAGGCGATCGCGTCGTTCTACGCGACGCGCTTCGGAGTCAGCCTCGACCCCGACACTCAGGTCATGCCCGCGCTGGGCGCAAAGGAGGCGATCGCCAACATCAACCTCGCCTACACCGATCCCGGCGACATCGTCCTCGCGAGCGACCCCGGCTACCCGGTCTATACGAATGGGCCGATCATCGCGGGTGCCGAGCCGGTGCCGATGCCCCTGGTTCCCGCCCTCGGCTTCCAGCCCGATCTCGAGGCGATCCCGGCCGACGTGGCGGCCCACGCGCGGCTGATGTTCGTGAACTACCCGAACAACCCGACCGGGGCGGTCATCGAAGACGACTTCTTCGCCCGCGTCGTCGACTTCGCCCGCCGGAACGACATCATCGTGGTGCACGACAACGCCTACTCCGAGATCACCTTCGACGGCTACCGGGCCCCATCGTTCCTCGAGTCGCCGGGAGCCGCCGAGGTCGGGATCGAGGTGTTCTCGCTCTCCAAGACCTACAACATGACCGGGTGGCGATCCGGGGCGGTCGTCGGGAACGCCGATCTCGTGTCGGCCTACTGGCAGCTCAAGACGAACATCGACAGCGGGATGTTCGAGGCGGTGCAGGAGGCCAGCGTCGCCGCGCTGCTCTCGGATCAGTCGTCCGTCGCGGAAATGTGCGAGATCTATCGCCGTCGGCGCGACGTGCTCGTGGATGCGCTCCGCGCCATCGGCCTCGAGGTCAACTCCCCGAAGGGCACGATCTACCTCTGGACGAGCGTTCCCGACGGGGAGACGTCGGCCTCGTTCGCCGAGCGGGTCCTCGAGGACGCCGCCGTCGTGATCTCGCCGGGTTCCGCGTATGGCCCGAGCGGTGAGGGGTTCGTCCGCATGAGCCTCACCGTTCCCGACGACCGCCTCAACGAGGCGGCCGAGCGCATCGCCAAGCTCGTCGGCTGAGCACGGCTTGATCCGGATCATGAAGCTCCGTCCGGACGCGACCGTCCCGACCCGGGCACACCCGGGCGACGCCGGCCTCGATCTGTGCGCCGTGGAGCCGTGCGATCTGGCTCCGGGAGGACGGGAGGCGATCCCGACCGGGCTCGCGGTGGCGATCCCGCCGGGCTGGGCCGGCCTCGTCGTTCCCCGGTCGGGCCTCGCGCGCCGGCATGGCGTGACCGTCGCGAACGCCCCGGGCCTCATCGACGCCGGCTACCGCGGTGAGCTCCAGGTGCTCCTGGTGAACCTGTCCGACCGGCCGCATCGGGTCCAGGCCGGTGATCGCGTCGCCCAGCTCGTGTGCGTACCGGTCGCTACCGAGCCGGCGGTACTCGTCGACGAGCTGCCCCCGTCGGACGGGCGCGGCGACGGCGGGTTCGGCTCGACGGGCCGGTAGCGCCACCCAGGACCGAGGTGAAGGTGATCGTGGTGCCTTGAAGAGTGACGACGAACGTCAGCATCAGGCACGATTGCTGGCGCCAGCGGACCTCTCCGCTCGGGAGTTCGCACCCTCGAGGTTTGGGGGGTATCAGCCGGGGCGCGACGAGCCCGCCCGGAGGCCCGAGCTCAGCGGCGCGGACGCCTGGCGCGTGCGATCGCGGCCGCGTGAGCCATCGACTCGAGGGCGTCGTCGATCGGATCGAGCTCGATGGTCCGCCCCGTCGCGTGCTCGAGGCCCCAGGAGATGAGCCGGTCGGCGAGCCACGGGTTCTTCGGAAGCAGCGGTCCATGGAGATACGTCCCGACCACGCGTCCCTGGACCGCTCCCTCGCCGCCGTCCTCGCCGTTGTTGCCGTTCCCGGACACGACGCGTCCGAGCCGCCGTGCGCCGGGACCCAGGCGCGTCCGCCCGGCATGGTTCTCGAACCCGACGACCGTCTGCCGCTCGCCGTCGACCTCCGCCTCGATCACGAGATCGCCGATCAGCCGCGTGGTTCCCGCGATCGTGTCGGCGTCGAGCAGCGAGATGCCCGGCATGCGGGACCCGTCCACCCCGGTATAGCCGTGCCCGGCGAGTTGGTACCCGCCGCATACCGCGAACACCACCGCGCCTGCCGCGGTCGCGGCGGCGAGGTCCGCCGCCTTCGTCTCGCGCAGATCCGCGGCCACGATGGCCTGATCCCGGTCCTGCCCGCCCCCCAGGTAGTAGACGTCGGCGTCGACGGGGATCCGCTCGCCCACGCCGACCTCGGTCACCTCGAGCCGCATGCCGCGCCACGCGAGGCGCCGCTCGAAGACCGCGATGTTCCCGCGGTCCGCGTAGATGTTCAGCTCGTGCGGGTACAGGTGGCACAGTCGCAGGACGCTCATGCGGCCACCCCGCAGCGCACGACTTGGCGCTCCGATCCCCGCTCGAGCGGGCCGCCGTCGAAGTCGCCGAACACCGCCCCGATCTCCAGCCCGGCCTCGACGACGAGCTCCCAGAGCTCCGACGGCGCGAAGAGATGCACGAGATGAGACCGGAGGTGCGTCGTGACCGCGCCATCCGGGTCGATCTCGTCGATCTGTGCGGTGAACGCCACGTTCCCCGCCCGGCGGTCCACGCGGTCGAAGCGCGCGGAGTGCACGAGGGTCACCCCGGTCGCCTCGTCGCGCCAGACGCCCCCGGGGGTGACGACGCCCAGCTGGCCCTCGATCGCGTCGAGATCCGGAACCGCGACGTCGAAGACGAACTCGCCGTCGGCGTCGAGATGCGCCCTGACCCGGCGCAGGCAGGCCAGCTGCTCCTCACGCGGCAGCAGCGCCTGCAGCGTGTTCATCGGCATGATCGCCAGAGGGAAGGACCGTCCGAGCGTGAAGTCCCGAAGGTCGCCCTCGACGCATCTGACTCGCGCGGCGACGTCCGCAGGCTCCGCCTCGAGGCGTCGCCCGAGCTCACGCAGCATCCCCGGGCTCCCGTCGAGGGCCCAGACCTCGTGGCCGTCGCGAGCAAGCGGGATCGCGACGCGTCCGACGGCTGCGCCGAGGTCGAGCACCGGCCCCGCGGCTCCCGCCGCGAGCGCTCGCCAAAACGATAGATCCTCCCCGTAATGGGCGTGCTCGAGGGCGAACCGCTCGGGTGGCGTGCCCTCAGCGATCACGCCAGAACGCCTCCGCCGCCCCGCGCCGCACCAGGATCCTGCGCAGGTCGAGCATCGCGGTGTAGGTGGGCAGCATCGAGATCGGCCGCCCCTCGGGTGCACCCGCCACGGCGGCGTCGACGGCCTGCTCCAGGTCCGGGACGAGGTGCATCCGCTCGGGCGGGAATCCCGCGTAGCGAAAGCGCAGGGCGAGGTCGTACGCGCGGTCGCCAGTCAGTGTGAGCTGGCGGATGTGCTCGAGGAGGGGCTCGAAGTCGACGTCCCAGATCCAGGAGACATCCCGCCCGTCGGCGGTGCGGTCGTTGAGGGCGACGAGCAGGTCGATCGGGTCGGGGTCGAGCAGCAGCGTCCTGATCGTCTCGTTTGCTCCGGCGGGGTTCTTCACGAGCAGCAGCAGCACGTCGTGCCCGTCGAGCTGGACGCGCTCGGCGCGCCCGAACGCCGCCTGGCTCTCCTGGAGCGCGCGGGCAAGGAGCGCGGGCGCGATTCCGAGCACCGAGGCGGCGGCGACCGCCGCCGTCGCGTTGTAGGCGTTGTGAAGGCCCGGGAGCGGCAGGCGGGCGATAACGGCACCCGCCGGCGTGGCGACCTCCAATTCGACGCTGCGGAGCCCGTCGACGACGACCTTGGTCGCGCGAACATCCGGTCGTGGCCGCGACCACCCGCACGCCTCGCACCGCCAGTGGCCAAGGTGGCCCAGGTAGACGACGTCGTACGCGAGAGGCGCATCGCACCGGCGGCAGCGCTTGGAGTCCGCCGCGTGGGGTAGGCCGGGAAGCGCCGGGGCGGGGTCGTCGATCCCGAAGTAGGTGGCGCCGGGGTGGGCGTCGCCGAGGGCGGCGACGGCGGGATCGTCGGCGTTCAGGACCACGACCGTCTCACGCGGGAGCGCCTCGAGCATGGTCCGCCAGCGCGCCGCGAGCTCCTCGAGCTCGCCGTAGCGGTCGAGTTGATCCCTGAAGAGGTTCATGAGGAGGACGACGCGGGGCTGCAGCTGGTCCGCGACCGCCGGAAGGGCCGCCTCGTCCACTTCGAAGAGGCCGAGGTCGGCGCCGTCGGGATCCGTGCTCGTGGCGAGCAGCGCGGTGGCGACGCCCGACATCAGGTTGGCGCCGCTCGGGTTCGTCACGAGCCGGTGCCCACCGGCGCGCAGGCACGCCGCCAGGAGCCGTGCGGTCGTCGTCTTCCCGTTCGTCGCGCTCAGCACGATCGCGCCGCCCGGGAGCGCTCCGGAGAGGTCCCGGATCGCCTCGGGGCGCCACCTGATGAGGAGCTTTCCCGGCAGGCTCGTACCGCCGCCCCGACCGAGACGCCGTGACAGAACGCCCGCGACGCGGGCGATGGCGTAGGCGGGCGCTGCCACCGGCGTATGGTAGTGGACCGCCGCGGGCTACCCGGCGGGCGAGGCGGTCCCGTCCGGCGCGCCGACGATCACGTCGGCGAGCGACACCTCGAAGAGGCCATGGTCCAGCACCCCCGGAAGCGAGCGGGCGCGCCCGGCGACCGTCCGCCAATCCGCGCCGGCAGGGACGGCGAGGTCGATGAGCACCATGCCGTCGTCGCTGCGTTCTGCGCGACGGACCGGCCTGAGTTCCCGAAGCGACCTCCGCACCCGCTCGGCCGCGAACGGCACGACCGCGATCGGCAGGACGCCCCACTCGTCGAGGCTCGCGACGAGCTTTGGCGCGTCGACCAGCAGGAGAAACCGGCTTGCGGCGTCGGCCACCACGCGTTCCCGCACCATCGCGCCGCCTGCGCCCTTGACGACCAGCCCGGAGGGATCGACCGCGTCCGCGCCGTCGAATGCGAGGTCGAGCGCGCCTCTGAGGCGGCCGACCGGAATCCCCTCGGCCCGGGCGAGCGCCGCGCTGGCCCGCGACGTGGGCACGCCGGTGCAGCGCAGGCCCTCGCGCACCCGCGCGGCGAGGGCGACGATGCCGGCCGCGGCGGCCCGGCCGGTTCCCAGGCCGACCCGCATTCCGTCTTCGACGAGGGCCGCGGCGGAACGACCCGCCGCATCCCACGCATGCTGCCGCTCACGTTCGCCCACGGGCCGGAAGGCTATGCGAGACTCGGGACGGCATGCAGGTCGCTCCCGGCATCACGATGATCGACACGCTCCTCGGCGGCGCTGAGGGCATCACGGCCGCCTACCTGCTGGCCGCTCCGAGCCCGGCGTTGGTGGAGACCGGGGCTCAGACGTCCGCCGGTACGGTGCTCGACGCGCTCGCCGCGATGGGCATGGCCCCGGACGACCTCGCCTGGATCGTCCTGACGCACATCCACCTGGACCACTGCGGAGGCGTCGGCGACCTTGCCGCGACGTTCCCGAAGGCAACCGTCGTCGTGCACCGCAGAGGTGCGCGGCACCTCGCGGACCCCGATCGGCTCGTGTCCGCATCCGCCGCCGTCTACGGCGAGCTTGCGCCGCTCTACGGGGGGCTGAGGGCCGTTCCCGAGGACCGCATCATGGCGGTTGAGGACGGCCAGCTCATTTCGCTTGGGGGAAGCCGAGAGCTGGTGATGCTCGAAGCGCTCGGACACGCGCGGCACCACATGGCGGTGCTCGACGAGGCGACGGGGACGTTGATGGCCGGCGACGCACTCGGCGTGCAGTTCGCGGGCGCGGGGCTCTACCAGGCGCTGCCACCGCCGGACATCGATCTCGACCGGTCGCTCGCCACGTTGCGTGCGCTCGCGGAGCTCACGCCGGAGACCCTCCTCTTGGGCCACTTCGGGCCCGTGCCGGACGCGCAGGAGGCGCTCGCGGTCGCAACGGCGCAGCAGGCTGCGCTGGCGGGACCTGTTCGGGACGCATGGCGCGGGGGCGGGATCGATGCGGTGGCCGCGGCGGTGGAGCGGGTGCTGCCGTTCGCCGAGACGGTGGGCGAGCCAAGCCGCGATCGACCGCTGGACGGACCTCCGCTGGGTCGAGAACACCGTCGCGGGCCTCGCCGACTGGGCCGAGCGCATGTCAGAGCCCCCGCCCGGAGGTGACGGGGCGGGGTAGTGCGGGACGTCGCGGGACGTCCGTCATCTGAGGTCGCGCCGAGGCGCCGAAGCATCCATCGCTCCGTGGTAGCCTGCGCGCCAGCACGACGCCGTCCACAGGAGCGATTCGATGGCCCACGGGCACTACGACAACGAAGAGAGCCTCTCGATTTCCTGGCCCTTCACGTTCGCGGGGTTGTGCCTCGTGTTCGCACTCGTCTGGTTCTGCCTCGGGTTCGCGCTCGAGGACCGCAAGCTCCCGCCGCCGGCGGTGACCACCGGTCCGACGAGCCTGCCGGGGCACTACACGCTGTTCTGGCTCGCGCTCCTGATCGGCGCCGTCAGCGTCGTCGTCGGCATCGTGTTCAATATGACGCGGGACCGCCGGCGTCACGCCGACTGATCCACCAGATGGGATGACCGCGCCGACCTGGCGCAAAGGTCGCCTGCTCGTCGCGTCGCCGAGCCTGATCGACCCGAACTTCCATCGCACCGTCGTGCTGCTGCTCGAGCACTCGACCGAGGGCGCGCTCGGCGTCGTGCTCAACCGGCCGTCGCTGCTCAATACCCGTGAGACGCTGCCGGAGACGTTCGCGGCCGCGATCCCGGATGATGAGCGGATCTACGAGGGCGGGCCGGTGGAGCCGGAGAGCGTGATCCTGCTGGCGGATTTCATCGACGCGGCCTCCGACGCCGGTCTGTCGATCGGATCGATCGGGATCGTCGATCCCTCGACCGACTTCGACACCCTTGCGGACCGGGTCAGGGCGATCCGCGCGTTCGGAGGCTACGCCGGGTGGGGCGCCGGCCAGCTCGAGGCCGAGATCGACGAGGACGCGTGGATCGACGCGGTGTGCCTCGCGTCAGACGTCTTCACCACCGAGCCGGAGCTTCTGTGGAGCGAGGTGCTCGACAGGAAGGGCGGCAACTTCCGGCTGGTGGCCCGCATGCCCATGGACCCGAGCCTGAACTGATTCGGGGGAGCGTCAGCTCCCCCGAATCACCATCTCAAACGCATTCCCGGCCATCGCCGGCGTGGCTACTGCAGGCGTGCGGCCTCCGCCATGCTCGCGAGCTTCTGCAGGGACTGGTGCTCCACCTGCCGGATCCGCTCGCGCGTGACGTTGAACATCCGCCCGAGCTCGTCGAGGGTGCGCGGCTTCTCACCGCCGAGCCCGTAGCGAAGCTCGAGGACACGCCGCTCACGGTAGGAGAGCTGGTCGAGGAGGTCGCCGAGCGCCTCGTGGCGAAGCGCGGTCTCGGCGGCCGCCTCCGGCGCGACGGAGTTCTCGTCGGCCAGGAACCGCACGAACTCTGCCTCTTCGTCCTCGCCGACCGGCTTCTCCAGCGACACGATGGGCTGTGCGCTGCGGAGGATGTCCTCGACCTCCTCGGGCGGCAGGCCGGTGGCCTCGCCGAGCTCCTCGACCGTGGGCTCGCGTCCGAGCTGCCCGATGAGCACGCGTTCGGCGCGGCTGATCTGATTGAGCTTCTCCACGACATGTACCGGGATCCGGATGGTGCGACCCTTGTCGGCGAGCGCGCGGGTGACCGCCTGGCGAATCCACCACGTGGCGTACGTGGAGAACTTGAACCCGCGGCGCCAGTCGAACTTCTCGACCGCGCGTACCAGGCCGAGCGTGCCCTCCTGGATGAGGTCGAGGAAGGGAAGCCCCCGCCCGCGGTAGGCCTTCGCGATCGACACCACGAGCCGGAGGTTCGCCTCGACCATCTGGCGCTTCGCGTCGGGGTCGCCCGACTCGATCCGCTTGGCGAGGCTGACTTCCTGCGCGGCAGTGAGGAGCGGCACCCGGCCGATGTCCTTGAGGAACAGCTGGAGGGCATCGGTGGTCTGCTCGACGGCCGGGTGGTGACGGCGGTTGCGCTCCGCCTCCTCGAGCTCGGCGGCGCGGGCTCGCGCCTCGATGACATCGACGATGTCGACGCCCAACTCGTCGAGGTGTTGGTAGAGCTCCGCTTGGGCCGAGGCGTCGAGGTTCAGGCTGTCGAACGCCTCTCCGACCTCCTCGACGCTGAGAAAACCGAGCTCCTGGCCCCGTGAGATGAGCGCCCTGAGCTCTCCTTCGTAGATCAGCTCTTGAAGTCCCGTCGCGTCCGTCCTTTGATCGATGTTTCTCGCCCCGCACGCGGCCGTCGCGGTCGCGCCACGAACCGACTTGCGCCGGTGAAGTCACCCAGATCCCGACGTCCCCCGCACTCCGAGTCGGTGGCCGACGCGGACATTCGGGACATCGCTCCGTCAACGAATTCGGGCAGTGTAGACCGCATTCACCTGTTCGTACAGGGTCTTGCGGCCCGAAACGGGTGAGAAACGGCTCCTGGGCGGGGAAAGTCCCTCCGGCCCACGGCTTGGGCGGATGCCGCACGATGCGGACGGGTCGGGGCCGGGCCGGCGCGGGCCGGCCGGGGCTCGCTGTAGGCTTTTGTGCGTATCCATCGCGTCCGAAGGACAGTTGACATGGCGCAGGCACGACGTGAGGGTTCGGCGGCCAGAGGTCCCGCGGGCTGGATGGTGCTCCTGGGGTTGATCGTGCTGGCGCTGGTCATCGCGGCGATGAGCAAGGGATGCGGCGACTCCGAGTCGAACTCGCCGGCGGCACAGTCGCCCACCACGTCAACCGGCGCCGCCGCCGGGGTCGAGGTGATCGACCAGATCAACAGCGAGATCACCCAATCCGGCGGGATCCAGTTCGTCACCGGCAAGGCCGACCTGACCGCCGCGAGCCGGACCACCCTCGACCGGGTCGCCGCGATCCTCGCCGCGAACGCGGCGGTCAACGCCGAGGTGCGCGGCCACACCGATAGCCAGGGGGACGCGCAGAAGAACCTCGAGCTCAGCCAGCAGCGCGCCCAGGCCGTCGTCGACTATCTGGTCCAGAAGCGCATCGTGGTGGCGCGCCTGACGGCGAAGGGCCTCGGTGAGACGGTTCCGATCGCGGATAACAACACCGAGGCCGGACGGGCGAAGAACCGCCGGGTGGAGTTCGCCATCGCGCCGTAGGCACACGTGGCCTTCCTCGTCTCGCTGATCGTCGGCCTGGTCTTCCTCGACGGAGCCTCGCGCTGGCTCGTGATCATCGCCGGCGCGCTGGTCGAGGTGGGGGAGGCCACGTTCATGCTCCGCTGGAGCCGGCGCGCGCGGCCGACCGTCGGCGTCGATGCGCTCGTCGGGCGACGGGCCGTGTCGGCCACACGGTGCGCGCCGGACGGACAGGTCCGCATCGACGGCGAGATCTGGGCCGCACGATGCGCGCAGGGCTGCGAAGCGGGGGAGCGCGTCACCGTGACGGGAGTCGAGGGCCTCACCCTGACCGTGCGACGTGACCCGCCGCAAACCGAACCGTTGCCATGACCCGGTGGATGGTGGTCCACAATGGGCCCCGGAATGGCTGAGACGGTCACAGCGCCCCTCCCGCCGGTCGAGGGGCCTCACGGATCCCCCAGATCCCTGGCGGGCCGGTGGCGGCGCCGATCGGTGGCATTCGTCGTCGGGCTGGTACTCGCGGACTCCTCCGTGGTCATCCTCGCGCTCCCGGCGATCTACCGGGAGTTCGGCGCGCAGGTCTCCGAGGTCGCCTGGGTTATCACGGCGTTCAACCTCGCGTTGGCGGTGGCCGCGGTGCCCGCGGCCGCGCTGGTGCCCCGGATCGGGGCGGAGCGGGTCTGCGTCGGCGGCCTCGTCGGCTTCGCGGCGGCGTCCCTGACCTGCGCGCTCGCCCCTTCGTTGCAGGTGTTGATCGGCGCGCGCTTCGTGCAGGGCATGGCGGGCGCCGCCGCGGTGTGCTCGGCCCTGGAGATCCTGCCGGCGGTGACGGGAGGCGAGCGCAACGCCGCGCGCGCATGGGCGGCGGCCGGCGTGGCGGGCGCGGCGCTCGGCCCGGCGATCGGCGGGCTGCTCACCGAGGTCTTTTCGTGGCAGACGATCTTCATCGTGCAGGTCCCGCTGGCGCTCGCGCCGATCGGCCTGATCGGCCTCCGCGTCACCCGCAGCAGGCCTGAGCCCGCCGGTCGCCCCCATCTGGCCGCAAACGCCGCGCTCGCCCTGCTGTCGGCAGGGCTGACCGCTGCGCTGTTCCTCCTCGTGTTGCTCCTAATCGAGGGGTGGCGCATGTCGCCGATCGCGGCGGCGGCCGTGGTGACCGTGCTGCCAGCGGCCTCGATCATCACCGCCCCGTTCGAGGGCCACCTGCTGCCGGTCCGCGTGCGGGTGGCGGCCGGCGCGATCGTGGGAGCCGGGGGGCTGGCCGCCCTGGGGCTCATGCCGGGATCGGGATGGTGGTGGACGGTGCCCGCCCAGGTGCTCGTCGGGATCGGGCTCGCCCTGGCGCTGGGAGGCCTGACGGACGCGGCGCTGGCGGGACGTTCCCGCGTGGCGCTGCACGGCGGCGTCACGATCGCGTCGCGCCACGCCGGCATCGTGCTCGGACTGGTGCTCCTGACACCCGTGTTCGTGGGAGATCTCGACCGGCAGCGCGACCGGGCGGAGAGACGCGGCGTGGAGCTGGTGCTCGACTCGCGGATCGCGCCGACGACGAAGCTGGCACTCGCGAACGTGCTCGTGGAGGACGTGCGTGGTGAGCCGGGACGGCTTCCGGACATCGCCCGCTCGTTCGCGAAGGTGGAGCCGGGCCCGGGCGACCGGGTGGCGTACCAGGCCCTCGCCGCGCGCCTCGACAGCGAGCTCGACCGCGCGGCGACGAGTTCCTTCTCCCGCTCGTTCCTGTTCGCGGCGTTCCTCGCCGTCCTGGGGCTCATCCCGGTGGCGATGTCACGCGAGGTGCGCCTGTGAGGCCCGCGTGGATCCTGGCGACCGCGGTCGCGCTCGGCGCGGGTCTCCCCGGCGCCTATCTGGCGTTGGGCGGCGGGTCGTACACCACCCCTGGGGTCGCCGACCCCTGCGTGACGCGGGAGTGGCGCAACCCCGACGGAATCGAGCGCGTGGCCGAGCAGATCGTCCTGTCCAGCCTGGACGGCGCCGCCTGCGACCTGCACGTGTCGCGAGAGGAGCTGGTGCTGGCGCTCGCGACCGACGAGTCGCGCGCGCGGTTCGCGCGGGAGCACGGCATCGACGACGGCGCGCTGGAGGAAGCGGTGCGACGCGGCCTCGTCCGGGCGGTGGACGACGCGGAGGAGGCGAAGGCGCTGCGCGGGTGGCAGGCCGACATCCTCCGGGCGGCGGCGTCGCGAGTACCCGTCGACGAGCTGCTGGACCTGGTGCAGCGCTTTCGCTGAACAGGGGGCGCGTCCCCGGCGTCGTACTTCTGCCAGGACTCGACGTCGTGCCAGCTCCCAAAGTTCCACCCGGCCCCGCGCACCGTTCCAAACCGAGACAACGCCGAAGGCGCGGCGCAAGGCGACGCTCGCATCGTTCGGGAGGGTGATCCCGCCGCGACAGGAGCGGGACCCCCGGCTCGCGGGCTCGCCGAGCAGTGCCGCGTGACGCCGCTCGCGCTCGGCGCCTGACGCGGTCTCGCACCGGCCCGCGTATCGACGATCTCGCAAACGGGGCTGAACGCACGCAAACTGCAGTTCTGTCGCCTTGGACGGTGATCGTTCTGCATCCCCCACGACACGGCAGAGCCGGTGGGCCATCCGCGCGGTGCTCCTGGGCGTCGATGCGCGCGAGCTCGGCGAGTCGGGCGGTTCGATCCGCGGTCGCCCGTTCGCGGCGAAGCCGGTCGATCGCGCGGCGGCGGGCCGTGACCGTTATCCACGCGCCCGGGTTGGCGGGCACCCCGTCACGCGGCCAGGTGGCCACGGCTGCCGCGAACGCATCCTGGACGGCGTCTTCCGCCAACTGGAAGTCCCCGACCTGGCGGATCAGCGTCGCAAGCAGCGCCGAGCGCTCCTCCCGGAAGGCACGCTCCGCGGCGGCGGCCGGGTCCGGAGCGACGGGGGGACCTGAGCTGCGGGCGCTCAGGTCATCTCCCGGCGGGGAGGAACTTCTTCTCGACGTCGGCGAGGAACGCGTCGACGATGCGGGCGAAGTCGGCCTCACGGAGGCGACTCTCATACCGCAGGACCGACTTCACGGGATCCAGCTCGATCGACTTCTCGGCACGCATGATGCCGCCGCCCTCGATCATCGAGTTGCAGAGCACCCGCACGTCGTTATTCCTTGGTGTAGGCGTTGACGCAGAGGATCTTGGCCTCCTTTGATGTCTCGTGATTGCCGCGCGGCTCATCCCCAGATCGGGCGCACCTCGACCGATCCGTACGTCGCGCTCGGGATCCGCGCTGCCCACTCGAGCGCGACCTCGAGGTCGGCGGCGTCGATCAGGAAGAAACCGGCGAGGTACTCCTTCGTCTCGGCGAACGGCCCGTCGGTGATCTGCGTCTCGTCGGCGCGCACACGTACAGTCGTGGCGGCCTCGACGCCTTGCAAGCCGTGGTTGGCGACGAAGAGCCCCGCGTCCTTGAGCGCGTTCATGTACGCCATCCAGCGTTCGTGTTGCTCCGCAATCTCCTCTGGCGCGGGTCCCCCGTCCACGGGGTGGTACATCAGGAGCATGTATCTGGGCATCGGGTCTCCCTCGGGGTTGCTCGCCGCTGTCTGCGGCCTCACTCATTCCGACGCCGCACCATCGCCGATTTCGACAGGTCCGCCCATCTGCCTACAGGAGCACGACCTCGACCTTCCAGACGGCGCCGGCTCGGATGTGGAATCGCGTGATGGTCCGGCCCGCCGCCTTCACGCCGATCCGGCAGATCAGCGCGCTGCAGACCGCGGCCGGATGCTTCGCGACGAGTGACGCCCTGGTCGAGCCGACCCCGATTCCCTTGCTCGTCCGGTAGCGAACCGCACGCGTGGTAAGACGGTCGGAGGTGATGCTGGCCTCGGCGGTGGGAAAGCGCGCGTTCACCGCGACCCGCGGGAACCGGACGACCTGGATGACCCAGTTCGGGTTGGGCGGGAAGTCCGGGTTCGGCACGCTGGAGAGCACCACCCCTGGGCCGTGGCGGAGCTCGATGGTTGCCCGCTCGTCGCCGATCGCGAGCGCCCCGATCGACCGACCGAGCACGATTCGGTTGTTTGCGCCGATCGCCGGCGCGGTAATGGCCGCGCCGGCAAGCATGGCGACCGTGATGATGCCGAGGCGCTTCATGTGCGTGACCTCCGTCGGATGCGGTGCGGACATGATGCCGCCCATCGGGCAACGGAGACACGCATCGGCAGATGTCGTGTTCTGCGTCCTACGGCGCGATCACCCGGAGTCCCAGCGCCCGCGCCGCCTCCCCCATCCGCCCATCGTAGGTGACGATCCCCTCGAGATCGTCGCCGAGGCCAAGCGCCGCCGCGAGATGAAGGGCGTCGAGCGACCGGAGCACGCTCGGGTCGAGCTCGCTGGCCCGCTGGTACGTATCGGTCGTCATGGCGATGATCGCGACCCGCTCGAGGCGGTCACGGACCGCCTCGAGCGCACCCTGTGAAACTCGGCGCGCTGCTCGAACCGCTTCCACACGAAGCAGGTCCGAGGACCACAGCGCCCCACTGCGCGCCTCTTCCTCCACCGACCACGCGCGCATCTCGTCGCTGCGCGCCTCCGCCACGGCGAGCTTGAGGAATGCCGTGGTATCGAGATACCACGGCAGGGGTCAGCGCTCGGCGTCACGGGCGATCGCGAGCGCTTCGGTCGCCGTGAGATGCCCATCGCCCACCGCGACGGGCGCCGGCGCGTCGCGCATCCTTCGCAACGGCTCTCGCACGAGACCCGCTCCGCGCAGATCAGCGGCGTCCGAACCGACAAGTGGCGAGAGCCGGGCGACGGGCCGTCCCCGATCGGTCACGATGATGGACTCCCCGGCGCTGACCCTGCGCAGCAGAGCGCTTGCGTGCTGACGCAGTTCTCTGACTCCGACCGATCCCATGTGCTACATCGTAGCATCAATCTCCCATTCAGACGAACCCGACGACCAATCGGAACGCATCCCGGCGATAGATTCGCCGGAGTGTCGATTTCGACGAGCGGCGTTCGTGTAGAGGGTGAGACAGGGCCGGCACCGGGTCGGCCCGCAGCGCGAGGAGCAACGTGATGAGCCAGTACCTACTGTCGGTCCACATGGTCGAGGGCGCCCCCGAGCCGTCCGCGGAGCAGATGCAGCGCCTCTACCGCCAGGTCGACGAGCTCAACGACGAGATCAAGGCGGCCGGCGCCTGGGTGTTCGCGGGCGGTCTGCACCCGGCCTCGACGGCCACGGTCGTGCGCGAGCAGAACGGCGACATCCTCGTGACCGACGGGCCGTTCGCCGAGGCGAAGGAGCAGCTCGGTGGCTTTTGGGTCATCGAGGCCGCCGATCTCGACGTCGCGCTCGCCTGGGCCAGGAAGGCCACGGTCGCCTGCGAGGGCCCGGTCGAGGTGCGTCCCTTCCAGGACATGCCGGAGGGCTGAGCGACGTGACCTCGGACGTCGACGTCGGCCGGGTCTTCCGTGAGGAACACGGCCGGGCGATCGCGAGCCTGGTACGCGTCTGCGGCGACATCGACGTCGCCGAAGACGCCGTCCAGGACGCCTTCGAGATCGCCCTGCGACGTTGGCCGGAGACCGGGATCCCACCAAGCCCTGCCGGTTGGATCATCACGACCGCCCGGAACCGCGCGATCGACTGGCTCCGTCGCGAATCATCGCGCCACGACCGGCACGTCCAGGCCACCCTCGTGCACACGAACGTGGAAGACGATCCACTCGACCCGCAGACCCTCGTCGACGACCAGCTTCGGCTGATCTTCACGTGCTGCCATCCGGCCCTCGCGACCAGCGCCCAGGTGGCCCTGACGCTCCGCCTCGTCGGGGGGCTCCAGACCGACGAGATCGCACGGGCGTTCCTCGTGCCCGAGCCGACGATGGCGCAGCGGCTCGTCCGCGCGAAGAACAAGATTCGCGCCGCCAACATCCCCTACCGCGTCCCCGACGACGCCGAGCTGCCGGATCGGCTCCGGCCGGTCCTGGCGGTGATCTACCTCGTGTTCAACGAGGGGCACGTCGCGTCGGCGGGCGGACGGCTCACCCGCGACGACCTGAGTGGCGAGGCGATCCGGCTCGCGCGGCTGCTCGTGTCGCTCATGCCCGATGAGCCGGAGGCCGAGGGGCTCCTCGGCTTGATGCTGCTCGCCCAGGCGCGCCAGCCGGCGCGGGCAACCGCAGCCGGCGATCTCATCCGTCTCGCCGACCAGGATCGACGCGCGTGGGACCGGGATCTCATCGCCGAGGGGCACACCATCGTTCGCGCCTGCCTGCGCCGGGGGCAGCCCGGCCCCTACCAGATCCAGGCGGCCATCCAGGCCGTCCACACCGACGCGCGAACGGCCGCCGATACCGACTGGGCGCAGATCGTCGCGCTCTACGACCAGCTCGTCGCGTTCCACCCCACGCCCGTCGTGGCGCTCAACCGGGCCATCGCCCTCGCGGAACTCGAGGGGCCGGCCGTCGCACTGGCGGTCGTGGAGGAGCTCGATCTCGACGGCTACTACCTCCTGCACGCCGCACGGGCCGACCTCCTCGGGCGGCTCGGTCGCGACGACGAGGCGTGGCACGCCTACGGTCGGGCGATCGAGCTCGCCGGCAACGACGTCGAGCGCCGGTCGCTGCGTACCCGCCAGGAAGCGCTCGCGGTCAGTCCGGCCTCGCCATCCGCTGGCTCCGGCCCCTGAGCTACCACCGGGCCGGCCTCACATGCGACGCAGGTCGCACGACGTATCACCGCCGGTCCAGCGGGATCTCTATGAGTGACCACCGCCGGATCGGCGCGTCCCAGCGTCGCGACGTCCGGGTTCGGCAGCGGCGGCTGCCGGCCAATGCGATGTCGTGCCCGTCGCGAGGCTCGATCCCGATCCACAGCACCCCGAGGACGATCCCATCACCGCTTCGCCCCGAACGATCCCGCTCCGCCCCGGCGTCGCACCACCGGTGTCGGGGGTCCCGAACGCCTGGTCCTGGCCAAACATTGGGGTCGGGGTTTGGGGTCATCCCCGATTCCCGCGTCGACACCGCTTCATATCGTCGCCGTCATGAGCTGGCGACCATTCTCACGTTCTGGACTCCGCGAGGTCGCGCTGTTCGCGCTTGCGCTGGTCGCGTACCAGGCGACGCGGGCACTGTCGATCGGCAGCTCGCAGGACGCGTTCGCCCATTCCTGGGACGTCGTCGGGCTGGAGAAGGCCGCGGGCATCTTCGTCGAGCCTGCCATCCAGTCGTGGGCGCTCGGGCACACCAACCTCGTCGAGGCGCTCAACACGGCGTATCTCGCGTTGCACCTGCCGGTCACGATCGCGTTCTTCGTCTGGCTGCACCGGCGTCGCCCGTCGGCGTACCCCATGGTGCGCTCGATGTTCATCGCGGCCAACGCGATCGCGGCGTTCGTGTTCGTGGTGTTCCCCGCCGCGCCCCCTCGGCTCCTCCATGGGGCCGGCCTCGTCGACACCCTCGAGACGGTCAGCGACGTCGACCTGCACGGTGGGCGCCTGAGCGGCTGGTTCAACCCGTATGCCGCGGTCCCGTCGATGCACTTCGGGTACGCCCTCGTCGTGGGCGTCACGATCGCGCTGCTCGTTCGCCGGCCCGTCTGGCGCGTGATGGGACTGGCCTACCCGGTGTTCGTGCTCATGATGATCGTCGCCACTGGAAACCACTTCCTCCTTGACGCGGCGGCCGGAGCCGCGGTGGTCGGCCTGGCGGTCGGTGCGACCACGCTCTGGAACCGGCGCGACCGCTGGAGTGGCACCGGGCGCGCCGCGGCGGCGCACGGCCAGGCCCGCGAGCCGGTCGGCTGCAACGACGCTGCCACCGCCTGAGACGGGGCCAGCCCGAGGTACCGCGGGACCGAACCCCCGTACCGGCACTCGTTGCCTCCCCCAGGCGCCTGCGGTAACGTCGCGAACGTTGGAAGGGGCGGCATCGGTCGCCCTCGGAGGGGAGTATCCCGCCAAGCGCGTCCGTCGTCATTCCGGTCACCCGACCCGGCGGAGCCGGCAGCACGACTGCCAGGGAGAGACCTCCGGCTGAATCCGCGAGCAGCCGGGAGGTCGTTGCATGGAGCCATTCGAACGTGTCGAGGCGGGCGCCGAACCCGCTGGCAACGGGCGTGGACGCGCATGAGCGGCGACGTGCTCCCCTGGACGGTCGTCGGGCTCGTGGTGGTCGGTCTGCTCGCCGTGGACCTCCTCATGTTCGGTCGCGGGGCGAACGTGATCGGGTTCCGGCGGGCCGCAGTGTGGAGTGGGATCTGGACCATCGTCGGCCTCGCCTTCGCCGCCGTGGTGTGGGCCCTGCGTGGAGGCCCGGCGGGCAACGAGTACCTCGCCGGCTACCTCGTCGAGAAGAGCCTCTCGATCGACAACCTCTTCGTCTTCGCCCTCATCTTCGGCTACTTCGCCGTGCCCGCGATCCACCAGCGCAGGGTGATCTTCTGGGGCATCGTTGGGGCCGTCCTCCTGCGGGGCGTCTTCATCTTCGCGGGCGCCGCGCTGCTCGACGCGGTGCACTGGATGATCTTCGTGTTCGGGGCGTTCCTCGTACTCACCGGTATCAGGATGGCCCGCCACTCGGAGGTGGAGGTCCATCCGGAGCGCAATCCGGTGCTGCGACTCCTCCGCCGGATCGTGCCGATGACGAACGAGCATCACGGAGCGCGCTTCCTCATTCGGATCGACGGCCGGCGGCTCGCGACCCCGCTCGTCGCGGCGTTCGTGCTCGTCGCCGCGTTCGATGTGGTGTTCGCGATCGATTCGATCCCGGCGATCTTCGCGGTCACCGACGACACGTTCGTGGTCTACGCGGCGAACGCGATGTCGCTGCTCGGGCTCACCGCCCTCTACTTCCTCCTGGCCGGGATGATCCAGCGCTTCGAGTACCTGCACATCGGGCTCGCCGTCATCCTGGTGTTCATCGGAGCGAAGATGCTCCTCAGCGGCGTCTACCACATCCCGATCGGGATCTCGCTCCTTGTGATCGTCGTCGCGCTGGGCACCGCGATCGGAGCGTCGCTGTGGCGCTCACGGGGCGGTGGCAACTCGCCGCATCCCGTGCCCCCCACGTCTCCGGCGGACGACCCGGCGCGATGAGCCAGCTCAGGCCGGGTCGTCACCGCTGATCAAGCCGCGCTCGGCCGCGATGCGCACGGCGGCGGCGCGGTTCTTCGCGCCGAGTTTGCCGTAGGGGATGATCGACTCGAACATCGCACCCGAATCCCCACCGAGGTCGCGTGGCCCCTCACCCAGTTCCGGGAGAAGCTGCTCGGGAAGCGCCGCCGCCACGGATCGTCGCCCGTCGGTGAGAGTCCCGCACGGCGGGCGCCGCGGACCGCGTCGCGAACGACCCCCAGGGGCTCGGGCAACCCCAGGTGCGTCTGCCCCTCGACGACGTTCCAAACGCTGCTCGCGAGCCGCATCCACGGCCCATCGCGCCAGGCGGGTCTTTCCGATGCCGGCCTCCCCGACCAGAGCGAGCACGGGCGGACCCTCCCCTCCGGCCAGGAGCCGCCTCAGCGCGTCGAGCTCCGACAATCGGCCGTAGATCGACCGGGCGAGCGGCTGAGAGCCATCGGGGGGCGGAGTCGGGCATGACGTTCCGAGCGTGCAGAGTACCCCCGGCCGATCCGGGCTCAGCCGGCTTCACCGCCGGGACTCACGACGTCCATGCGCGCCACGAGGCCGTTGCGGAACGTATATCGATGCTCCACCTCGGCGTCCACGAGCAGATTGCCCTCGAGATCGCGGACGACCTGCCGCACGGCCACGACGACGTCTGCATCGTCGGTCGTCACGTTCAGCGGCTCAACCGTCGGGTTGATCGTCGCGAACTGCAACTCCCAGTAGGCTCGCACCTGGGCGTGCCCGTGGAGCCGCGTGCCGTTCGAGACGTCGGGCCAGTCGACCTCGGGATCGAACCCTGCCAGGACCGCATCGATGTCGCGCGCATTGAACGCCGTGTAGAGACGATCGATCATCTCGGCCGGCTGATTCATCACGGCAGGTCCTCAGGGCGTCCCTCGGGTCACTTCGGGTGCGGCGGGCACCACCTCCCCTTTGGCATCTTCGCAGCCTCGTCGGGCGTGCGGCCCGCCCCCGGGTATCGCCCGACCACCGGGTACCGAGGGCGGCGGGCACACTTCGCGGCAGATGCATCCGTGACCGCATTCGGTAAAGTCGCGACCCCCGACCGGCCGCCACCAGGAGCACTGCCTTCGAATTCTCCGAGCTCGCAGTCGTCCTCCTCGCCCTCACGGTGGCGGGGCTCGTCGGTGTGCGCCTCGGGTTCTCGGCGATCCCCCTCTACATCGGCGCCGGGATCATCCTGGGGCCGGGGGAGCCGGTCGTGCTGCATGTCGTCACGCCGACGGAGGGCCTCGAGCTCCTCTCGGATCTCGGAATCGTCCTGCTGTTGTTCTTCCTGGGCCTGGAGTTCTCGCTCGAGCGGCTGACCCAGGCACGCCGCTCCACCGTCGTCGGCGGCGCGATCGACCTCGCCATCGCCGGCGGCGGGGCGTTGGCCCTCTCCCTCCTCCTCCTCGGCCCCGGCGCCGAGGCGGTGATCCTCGCCGGGCTGATCTACGTGTCGTCGAGCGCGGTCATCACTCGCGCGCTGTTCGACTTCCGGCGGCTGGCGGATCCCGAGACCGATCTCGTGCTCGGCGTGCTGGTGTTCGAAGACGTGGCCATCGCGCTGTTCCTCGGGGTCGCCGCCGCGCTCGCAAGCGGAGGCGACGCGACTCCCGCCGGGGTCGCGGCAACCGCCGCGATCGCCCTGCTCGTCGTTGGCGCATTCCTCGCCGCGAGCAAGTACGCGCCACAGATCTTCGATCGCTTCGCGCCCCGGCTGGAGCGCGAGCAGCTGCTGCTCTTGACCCTCACCATCGCAATCGGCTCGGCGGCGATCGCCGAGGGCGCCGGCTTGTCCGAGGCGATCGGCGCTCTCCTGGCGGGCGTGCTGCTCTCGGGCAGCCAGCTGCGGGACCAGATCGAGCAGGAGCTCCTCGGGTTGCGCGATTTCGCCGCGGGCGTCTTCTTCTTCTCGTTCGGCCTCGGAGTGGACCTCGGGGAGACCAACCTCGTGTGGATATGGCTGCTGGCCGCGATCCCGATCGGCGTCGCGACCAAGATGATCGGCGGTTACATGGCCGGCAAGGTGACGGGCCTCACCCGCGCCCGGAGCTTCAATGCGGGCACGGCGCTCGTCGCCCGTGGCGAGTTCACGATCATCCTCTCGCAGCTGGCGGCCGCGGGCGTCGCCCTCGACGCCAGCTTTCGGGAGCGCATCGAGCCGTTCGCGGGCGTGTTCGTCGTGGCGACGACCCTCATCGGAGTGCTATTCATGAAGGAGTCCCGCCGCATCGGCCGTGCGATCTTCGCCAGCGCGCGAGGGATACAACGTCAACCAAGGAGCCGGTAAATGCGTGAGGTGCGCGAGACGCGCCTTCCAGGCGTCGGAACGAAGTTCGCGATGGAGACCCACCGCGGCGAGACGCTGTCCCTCGTCGTCCACACCGACGGCCTGCGCGAGCTCTACCACCGCGAGGACCCCGACGAGGAGCCGTATCGGATCGCCCTGAACGACGACGAGGCGCGGCAGGTCGGCGCCCTCCTCGGCGGGGTGATCTACCGGCCGCAGCTCGTGCAGGACCTCGAGTTGGCGCTCGGCGACCTCGTCGTCGAGTGGATCGAGCTCCCGGCTGACAGCCCGCTGGTCGGGCTGACGGTCATGACCTGCCGCATCCGCCGCGAGACGGGGTCGACGATCATCGCCATCCTCCGCCGGGGCGGGGCGATGGCCATGCCCCACCCCGACGAGGTGCTGCAGGCCGGCGACGTCCTCGTGGTCATCGGAAAGCCAGATGTGTTCCCCGTCATCCGGCGGCTCGTCGCCGAAGGCCCGCCGAACGGCGACTCGGCGCCGGGCCGGGCACCGCCGAGCGACGGCGACCCTCAGTAGCGGTAGTGGTCCGGCTTGAATGGGCCTTCCGGAGACACGCCGATGTAGTCCGCCTGCTGCGGCGTGAGGGCCGTCAGCTTGACCCCCAGGGCGTCGAGGTGCAGCCGTGCGACCTTCTCGTCGAGATGCTTCGGCAGCGTGTAGACCTGGCGGCCGTACGCGGCGTTCTTCGTGAACAGCTCGATCTGCGCGATCGTCTGGTTGGTGAACGAGTTCGACATGACAAAGCTCGGGTGCCCGGTCGCGTTCCCGAGGTTCAGCAGCCGCCCCTCCGACAGCACGATGATCGCGTGGCCGTCGGGGAACACCCACTTGTCGACCTGCGGCTTGATGTTGATGCGCTCGACGCCGTCGTAGGCGGCAAGGCCGGCCATGTCGATCTCGTTGTCGAAGTGGCCGATGTTGCCGACGATGGCCTGGTGCTTCATCCGCGCCATGTGGTCGGCGGTGATGATGTCCCTGTTGCCCGTCGCGGTGATGAAGATGTCGCCGGTCTCGACGACGTCCTCGAGGGTCTTGACGTCATAGCCCTGCATCGCCGCCTGGAGCGCGCAGATCGGGTCGATCTCGGTCACGACCACCCGCGCACCCTGCCCGCGCAGCGACTCGGCGCATCCCTTACCGACGTCGCCGAAGCCGCAGATCACGGCCACCTTGCCGCCGATCATGACGTCGGTCGCCCGGTTGATCCCGTCGATCAGCGAGTGCCGGCACCCGTAGAGGTTGTCGAACTTCGACTTCGTCACCGAGTCGTTGACGTTGATCGCGGGGAACAGGAGCTCCTCGCGCTCGGCGAGCTGGTAGAGGCGGTGCACCCCGGTCGTCGTCTCCTCCGTCACGCCCTTGATCCCGGCCGCGATGTTCGTCCAGCGCCGCGGGTCCTCCTCGAGGGATCGGGTGAGAAGCTCGAGGATGACGCGGAACTCCTCGGACTCGGCGGTCGCGGGGCTCGGAACACGGCCGGCGCGCTCGTACTCCACGCCCTTGTGCACGAGCAGCGTGGCGTCGCCGCCGTCGTCGAGGATCATGTTGGGGCCGCCGCCGTCAGGCCACACGAGCGCCTGCTCGGTGCACCACCAGTACTCCTCGAGCGTCTCGCCCTTCCATGCGAACACCGGCACCCCCCGGGGGTCGTCCGGCGTCCCGTCCGGGCCGACCGCGACTGCGGCCGCGGCGTGGTCCTGCGTCGAGAAGATGTTGCAGCTGACCCACCGAACCTGTGCACCGAGGGCGACGAGCGTCTCGATCAGGACCGCAGTCTGGATCGTCATGTGCAGCGATCCCATGATGCGGGCGCCCTTGAGGGGTTGGGACTGGCCGAACTCACGGCGCGTCGCCATGAGCCCCGGCATTTCGTGCTCGGCGAGCTGGATCTCCTTGCGGCCGAACTCTGCGAGCGAGAGGTCGGCCACCTTGAAGTCGGCAGCGGGCTGGGCAACGGTCGTCATGCGATCTCCTCGGAAGCGGCGGTCGAACACGCCCGGGCGGGTGCCCCGCGGGGCTCACGGCACGCGGGACGCGCAGCCGCCAACGTTAGCAAGCGGCCCCCCGCGCGGGTCGCGAACCCGCGCGACGGTTCGATGCTCCAAGCCGTCCGGCGACGGCGTACCACAGGCGTGATCCACTCCCGCACATCAGGGAAAGGAGCTTCGTGCGACGCAGAACGCTTCCGCTCGTGGCATTCGGCGCCCTCGCTGTCGCCGCCGTCTCCTCGATTCCGGGCCGGCGCTACCCGCCGGCCCGGACGGGGATAGTGACCGTCGGACTGGTCCAGTCCATGGTCGCCCCCGACCGGGTCTCGCCGCTCCACCGCGCCCGCAGTGTGAGCGATTCGGTCGGGGTCACCTCGACCGCGTAGGTGCCGTCGGCGAGCGTGCGAACCTCTCTGAGGGGCTTCCACTTGTCGCCCGACCGCCATTCGAGGGTCACGGTGGTCCGGCCCGTCGCGGGGCGGACCTGTCCGAGGACGCTCACGCGCCCGCCGGACGGGATCTCGCCCGGCGGCTCGGCGAACAGCGGCATCGCGAACGCATCCCGGCCGGGCTTGGGCGTCCCGTCCACCTTCGTGAGACCCGACTTCCACTCCTCGTTGTCCTGCAGGAAGTAGTACGTCATCAGCCGGACGCGCCGCACTTCGCGGGCGCGCCGCAGCGCATCGGAGATCGCCGTCGCCTGCTGGTCCGGCGACATGAAGATCGCGAGGTTCGGCACCGCCTCCGTCCCGAACCCGTACTCGGTGAGCCAGATCGGCTTGCCGCGCAGGTACGTATGGTCGATCGCGAGGGTGAGCCGGTCGAGGTTGTAGAGGTCGATCGCACGGAGGCGCGGCCGCGACGCCAGCTCCGGCCGGATCGTCGGGTACGGGTGGTGGCTCACGACGTCCATCGGCGGGCGGAGCCCCGCGGCGTCGAGGCCGCGCAGGAACGCCGCGGGCGCCACCCTGGCCGGCCGCGCGACCCGCCGCGGTGAGCACGACAGGTCGCACTCGTCGCCCGTCGGCGCCATCACCGCCCCCGCGACCTCCGCGTCGGGGGCGACACGTTTCACGTTGTCGTAGAACTGCTTCAACAAGTCGCTGTAGATCGCGGGCGAGACCGCCACCCATCGGCCGTCGCGGAGCTCGTACTGCGGGAAGAGGAACAGCCGGATGTTCGGCTCGTTCCACGCCTCCCACCTGCGCACGCCGAGCGGCGTGTACCGGGCCGCAGCAGCAGCCGCGAACGCCCCGAAATCCTCGGCGCTCGCCGGGCGCACCGCGAACTCCTCGTTCGGATTCGGGTGAACGTCCGGATCGGCGGCCCAGGCCGGGGTGCCCCACACCGTGAACAGCACCTCGACCCCGTGCCGCTTCGCCGCCGCCACGATCCGGTCGTAGCGGTCCCAGTCATACGCGGGATCGGCCGGATCGCGCGGATCGACCGGCTTGCGGGGCGCGACCAGATCCCACCGGAAGTCGACGCGGATCACCGCCGCGCCGACATCGGCCATCGCCCTGACACGCTCGTCGACAAGTCGCTGCCGCTCCGCGGCCGGGAGGTCCTGGTACTGGTAGATCCGGTCGTCCTGCAGCGACGCGATCGGCGACGCGGCGACGTTCTCCACCGCGACGGGCGGTGGCGCCGCGTCCTTGCCGCATCCCGCCAGCCCGGCGACGAGGGCGACGCCCGCCACGAGGGTCGTGATGACGGCTCGGCGCCCGCTCAGGTCGTGCCAGCCATCGTGCCGACTGCCCGCATGCGTCCGGCGGACTGCCGCCCGCACGGAGCGGAGGAGTACACGCCGAGCATCCGGTCACCATAGCGTCCGAACCGGCTGCGGCCGCGGTTCCCGGTGGCGGCCAACCGGCCCCGCAGCACATGGGAGACTGCCCGGGATGAGCTCGTCCGTCCTGCTCGGCCTCGTGTTCGCCGTAGCAACCGCACTCACCGCGGTGATCGGCTTTCTGCTCAAGCACCGGGGAGCCGCCTCGGCACCGGCGGTCGAGGCGCGTCGGCCGGTGCGGACCTCGCTCGCGCTGTTCGGCTCGCGCTGGTACGTGATCGGGATACTGGTCGCGATCGGCTCGTGGGGATTCCATGTCGCCGCGCTCGCGTTCGCACCGATCTCGCTCGCGCAGGCGGTGATCGCCGGAGGCCTCGTGTTCCTCACCGTGGTAGCCGACCGTGTCTTCGGCCTGGAGGTCACGCGGCGGGAGTGGCTCGGCGTCGGGGCCGCGGCGGTCGGGCTCGCGATCCTCGCCGCCACCGTGGGCGGAACCGCCGATTCGGCGCACGACGAGTACTCGACGGCGACGATACTCACCTACGTCGGCATCGCGATCGCCGGCGGCACGCTCGCCGCGCTCTGGGCGGCGCGCATCCCAGCGGGAGGACCGCTGCTCGGGATCTCGGCGGGCCTGCTGTGGGGGGCGTCCGACGTGTGCATCAAGGCCCTCGCCGGAGACCTCGGGAGCGACCCGCTCGGAACGATCTTCCACCCCCTCGCCCTGGTGATCCTGACCGCGTCGCTCGTCGGCCTGACCGTGTCGGCGCGGAGCCTCCAGGTCGGGCCGGCGGTCGTGGTGATCGCGATGACGACGGTCGCGGCGAACATCTGCACGATCCTGGCCGGGCCGGTCGTGTTCAACGAGCCGTTTCCGGACGCCCCGGGCGCGGTGGCGCTGCGCCTGTTCGCCTTCGGCCTGGTGATCGCCGCGGCGGCGCTCACCCCTCCCCCGTCGGTGCTGCCGGCCGAGGAGCACGCGCACGCCGAGTGAGCCCCCCGGACGGAGGGCACGGGCCGGGTGTCCGGCGAAACGGGAAGGGTTCACGCGCGGCCTGCTGAATGTCACCGGTGGCATGACGACTCGTGCATCCCCCGAAGGCCCTGCTACTGTCATCTCATCGGGCGACACCCCGTCGCCGTGTGAGACTCAGCTTCCGTGTTCCGCGTTCGTTCGGGTTCGGGTCAGCGAATCTCAACCCGATGTCCGAACGGAGCAGTGAATGCAGACGAAGTCCTTTCCCGCACTGGGAATCAGTGCCCACGTGGAGCGCGCGCTCGCGAAACGCGGCGTGACCGAGCCGTTCCCGATCCAATCGCTCGTCATCCCGACGGCCCTCGAGGGCAGCGACGTGCTGGCGAAGTCCCCGACCGGCTCCGGCAAGACGCTCGCCTTCGGCCTTCCGCTGATCGAGCGGATCGACGCGCGGGCGAGCTCGGTGCGCGCCCTCGTGCTCGTCCCGACCCGTGAGCTCGCGCTGCAGGTCGCCGAGACCATCGCGCCCCTTGGCGCCGCCCTCGGCCTGCGGACCGCGGCGGTCTACGGCGGAGCATCGATCGCGGTGCAGGCGAAGAAGTCCAAGGGCGCGCAGGTGCTCGTGGCGACGCCCGGCCGGCTCGAGGACATGTTTCGCCGCCGGCTCGTGGACATCTCCGCGGTGCGGATTCTCGTGCTCGACGAGGCCGACCGGATGCTCGACCTCGGGTTCGCGCCTCAGGTCGAGCGCATCGTCCGCCACCTGCCGACCGAGCGTCAGACGCTCCTCTTCTCCGCGACGCTCGACGGCGAGGTCGGCGAGATCGCGGCGAAGTACACGCGCCAGCCCGCCCGGTTCGAGGCCGAGCCCCTCGTTCCGATCGAGGACGCCGGCGAGGTGGAGCACCGGTTCGTGCCGGTCACGCAGGAAGGCAAGGTCGACGCGCTCGTGAGCGAGATCGACCTCGCCGAGGGCCTTGCCCTCGTCTTCGTCCGTACCAAGCGCGGCGCCGACCGCCTCGTGAAGACCCTCGCCCGCCGGGAGGTCGCGGCGGAGGCGATGCACGGGGACATGTCGCAGGCGGCGCGTCAGCGCGCCCTGGAGCGCTTCCGCTCCGGCCGGGTGCGCACCCTGGTCGCCACGGATGTCGCCGCACGAGGCCTCGACCTCAACGACATCAGTCACGTCATCAACTACGACCCGCCGGGCGACGACAAGGACTACGTCCACCGAGTCGGTCGCACCGGGCGGGCGGGTCGCGCTGGTAACGGCGTCACCCTGGTCCTTCCCGACCAGGTGGCCGACATGAGTCGCGTCGCCGCACGCCTCGGGCACCGCGACCAGTTCGAGCGCGAAGGGCTCAAGACGGCTCCCCCGCGCCAGGTGTACCGCACCCGTCGCCGTGGCGGCCGGTCGCGTTGGTAGAGGCATCCAGGTCGCGTCGGCTGTTGCAGGCCACCCCGTTTCCAACCCGGAGGATGAGGACGAATGGCTGAGCAGGCGATGTTCACCGGCGGCGGCGAGTTCCAGCGTGAGCTGAAGCGGCGGGTCGCCGCCGAGCTCACGCCGGATCGCGTGCGCCGCGGCAGATGGCAGATCAGCCTCAAGGGCGTCGTGCTGGTCACCTGGGCCGTGGGGTCGTACCTCGCGCTCCTCCTGCTCGCTCACGGCTGGATGACGGCGATTCCGCTCGCGATCTCGCTCGGGCTGGCGGTGGCAGGCGTGGCGTTCTCGATCGGGCATGACGCCAACCACGGGAGCCTGAGTCGGAACAAGCGCGTCAACCGCATGCTCGGCTGGACGTACGACCTCATCGGGGCGAGCTCGTACGTGTGGCGCACCAAGCACAACCACGCCCACCACTCCTACACGAACGTCGTCGGCGCGGACAGCGACATCGACCAGATGCCCCTTGCGCGCTTCGCCCCCGACCAGCCACGCCGGTGGTTCCACCGCTGGCAGCACATCTACATGTGGGCGATGTACGGGCTCTTCTCGATCAAGCATCACCTCGTCGGCGACATGAAGGGCGTCACCGGCGGCAGCTTCGGCGAGGGCAGTCAGCTCAAGCGCCCGAGGGGCCACGAGCTGGCCGTATTCTTCACCGGCAAGGCCGCGTTCGTTACCTGGGCGCTGCTGATCCCGATGCTCCTTCACACCTGGTGGCATGTGCTCCTGCTGTTCGTGCTGGCGTCGTGGGTCCTCGGATTCACCCTGGCGACCGTCTTCCAGCTCGCCCACTGCGTCGACGAGGCCCACTTCTCCAGCGTCGAGGAGATGCGGACCGGCGAGCCACGCAACTGGGCAGTCCACCAGGTCGAGACCACGGTCGACTTCGCTACCGGCAACCGCCTGCTGAGCTGGTACCTCGGCGGCTTGAACTTCCAGGTGGAGCATCACCTCTTTCCCAAGGTCTGCCACGTGCACTACCCCCAGCTGTTCGCGGTCGTCCGGGAGACGTGCGACGAGTTCGGCGTGACCCACTCGGCCCAGCCATCGGTGCGGGCCGCCCTCGCGTCCCACGCCCGCTGGTTGCGCCGCATGGGCAGGCCGGAGCCCGCCATCGCCTGAGCGCGTCCCTCACCTGGCGTCGCTGCGCGGACACCCAGGCGAGCAGGCTTCGCCGATGGGTGGGAAGAGCTCACCGAGGAACTCGTCCATGCCCACCCCCGCAAACCCGGTCGCACACCACGAGCACGAGAAGCGTCACTGCGACCAGTGCAGCACCAAAGTCCGATGGTGATCGCAACGCTGATGATCCTGTTCTAGGACGTTCCATGCCGCGAAAGACCTCTTGACGCGATCCTGACGCCGCGCAGCGAATTCCTCACGTGTCCGCGGTACCGGGCCCGCGAGTTCACCCAGCGGGGTCCGCGACTTTCGATCACGGGCGAGGGCCGCTCCCGCTGCCGTCTGTAGCGTGGCCAGCTGTGAGGGGTCGACAGGAGGGACCAGGCTGATCGGGATCCTGCTGGGGCTGGGCTCGGGGGTCTCGTGGGGCGTGGCCGATTTCTTCGGCGGGTTCGCGAGCCGGCGGATGAACGCGGCGGCCGTCGCAGCCGTCGCGCAGATCGTCGGGACCTTGCTCGTCGTGGTCGCGATCGCGATCTGGCGCCCCACGCTCCCGCCGATGGGCGACCTCGGTCTCGGGGTGTTGGCCGGGGTCGCGGAAGGGCTTGCAGTCTGGGCGTTCTACCGAGCGCTCGCGGTGGGGACCATGAGCCTGGTCGCACCGGTATCGGCCCTCGGCGCCGTCATCCCGGTCGCAGTCGGACTGCTGCGGGGAGAACGCCCCGGACAGCTGGCCCTGGCCGGCGCGTTCGTCGCCCTGGCCGGCGCGGTGCTCGCGAGCCGATCCCCGGGGACCGTGAGTCGCCGCGGTTTGGGCGGGGCCGTGGTCGCCGCTGCCGGCTTCGGAGCGTTCTTCGTGCTGATCGAGCCGGCTGCCGAGACGAGCGTCCTCTGGGCCGGGTTCGCCACCCGGGTTTCGAGCGTGCCCATCCTCGTGGTCGTTTGCGTCGCACTTGGCGCGTCGATGAGGATGGACCGGGTCCGTCGACGGCTGGTCGTCGCGGCGGGTGCGCTCGACATCCTCGCGAACGTTGCGTTTGCCGCAGCGACCCGCCATGGCGATCTCAGCATCGTCGCCGTGCTCGCCGGCCTGTACCCGGTCGCGACCGTCGTGCTCGCTCAGCGGGTCTTGCGCGAGCAGCTCTCGGTCGGACAGGCCGCCGGCGTCGTGGCCGCTCTCGCCGGGGTCGGCATGATCGCCGCCGGCTAGCTGTTGTACGTGCGCGCGACTACCGGTTGATGAAGAGCGGGGTGGGTGGCGGGAAGCCGTTGAACCAGGTCGCGTACGACAGCGTGTACGCCCCGGCGGAGCCGATGTAGAGCCGGTCGTCGACGTCGAGCGTCGCCGGCAGCTCGATGTCGAAGAACACGGTGTCGGTGCTGTCGCAGGTCGGCCCTGTGATCGTGAACGGGATCGTCGGGGCGACGGCGTGGTCGGCGCGCGAACTCCAGATGGGGTACCGCCACTCCGTCGACGTCTGCTTGACCTCGAGCAGACCGTGGTAGGCGCCCACGTCGAGGTACAGCCAGTTCTGGCCCGCGCGGACCTCGCGTCCGATGACGGTGGAGGCGAGCACCGAGCTCTCGGCGACGAGGAAGCGGCCGGGCTCCGCGGCGATCACCCGCGGTACATACGGAAGCAGCTGGCCGAGGGCTTCGGTGATGGAGCGACCGATCTCCTCGATCGACGGAACGGGATCGACGTAACGCGCCGGAAATCCACCGCTCACGTTGATCATCTCCAGCGTGATCCCCACCTGGAGGAGTCGACGCATCAACCGGCCCATGACCGTGATCGCACGCCGGAACGATCGCGTGGTCGTGCATTGCGAGCCGACGTGGAATGTCAGCCCGTACGGCTGGAGACCGAGATCACGTGAGAGCAGGAGCAGCTCGAGGGCCTGGTCCGCATCCACTCCGAACTTCCGCGACAGCGGGAACAGGCTGGCGCTGTCGTCGACGTGCGTCCGGACGTAGACGGCCGCTCCCGGGGCGAGCCGGGCGATCTTCTCGAGCTCACATTCACTGTCCACTGCGAAGCGCCAGAGGCCTGCCTCACGCGCCGCTGCGATGTGGCTCGTCGGCTTCACCGGGTTGCTGTAGAGCACCTCGCTCGGGGCGACGCCGAGAGCTGCGAGCGCCTCGAGCTCGCCGATGGACGCAACCTCGAACGAGGAGCCCATCTCGGCCAGCGCGGAGAGGATCTCCGGAGACGAATTGCACTTCACGGCGTAGTGCGTCTGCGCGTCAGGGAGCGCCCAGGTGAACTCGCGGTAGCGCAGCCGGACTGTCTCGAGGTCGCAGACGAGGTACGGGGTCGGTTGATCGACGGCGTCGAGCGCGGCCGGCCGCAGCGGCTCGGGCCAATGCTCCGGGACCCGGGCGCGCCCGGGCTTGGTGTCCACAAATGAGGTGCGACTCACGAAAATCGTCCTTCGATACCTATCAATAGTTGTAACAAGGTTCTCTCAAGTTTTCGGCAAGTTTCGTCGATCACTTGAGTGTCATGGGTCGTTTCAGGACACGGGACTTTCCCTTCGTCGTCGGCGTCGGCGCAACCGCGATCGCGTTCGTTCTTTGGACGGGGACGATGCTCCTCGAGCTCGGCGGACCCGACGTCAAGCAGACCGTCTCGAACATGGGTCTCGCGCTGGTGGCGCTCGCGGCCGCCGCAGCCTGCGGCTGGGTCGCGCGTCGGGGCGATCGGAATGAGCGTCGGGTCTGGGGATTCGTCGGCCTCGGCTGCCTCTCGTGGGGCCTCGGTCAAACGGTGTGGACGATCTACGAGTCCTTCCTCCACAAGCAGCCATTCCCCTCACCGGCAGACGTCGGCTACACCGGGCTGCCCCCGCTGTTCTGCATCGGCCTGATGGGGCTGGCCTCGGCGCCAAAGGGACTCGGCCGCGTGCGGGCGCTCCTCGACGGCATGATGATCGCGGGGTCGCTCTTCGTGATCAGCTGGATCCTCGTTCTCGGCGATGTCGTCTCAAGCGGCGGCGAGTCGCTGCTCGGCCAGGCGATCTCGATCTACTACCCGCTCGGTGACGTCGTGCTGGTCACGATGGTGCTCTACGTGTTCCTGCGGCTCCGTCAACAGGGACAGCGGGTGCCCTGGTCGCTGCGACTCGTCGCGATCGGCATCGCGGGATTCGCTTTCGCCGACAGCGGCTTCACGTATCTCACCCTCATCGAGCAGTATCAGTCCGGCAGCGTCATCGACCTGGGCTGGTTCGCGGGCTTCGCGCTGATGGGCCTCGCCGCGTTGCACCACATGGTGTCGGAGGGTGACGGTGAGGTGACGGACGACCAGCAACGGCCACTGGGTCAGCTCGTACCGTACGCCGCCATCTCCGCTGCCTTCATCGTCTCGGCGCTGGCCCCGTCGAGCAGCGCTCACGGGGGGGTGGCGTTCGCGGTACGGACGTTCATCATCGGCGCCCTGATGGTTCGCCAGGTGCTCGCTCTGTTCGAGAACCTCTCGCTCACGCGCGGCCTCGAGGCGCGGGTGCTCGAGCGCACGGCTGAGCTGCAGGCGAGCGAACGGCGGTTCCGCGCCCTGGTGCAGCACAGCTCGGATGTCGTGACCGTGATCGACCGGACCGGCATCGTCACCTACCAGGCCGAGTCGATCGAGTCGGTCTTCGGCTACCGCCCCGAGGATCTCGTGGGTCGCTCGATCCTCGAGCTCACAGGCCTGGAGGCCGCCGATGAGCTCCGTGACGAGCTCGAGCTCGCGTTCCTCGACGGCAGCGACGGAGTGCGCGTGCTCGAGACCCAGCTCCGTCACGCGTCCGGTCGACTCCGACACGCCGAGATCACGGTGACGAACCTGATGGATGACCCCGACGTCGGCGGTCTCGTGCTGAACACGCGCGACGTCAGCGAGCGGCGGGCGCTCGAGCGGCAGCTCGTACACGACGCGTTCCACGACACCCTGACCCGCCTGCCCAACCGGAGCCTCTTCCTCGATCGGCTCAGCCACGCCCTCGAGCGTGCCGTGACCCCCGGCGACGTCGCAATCCTGTTCATCGATCTGGACGGCTTCAAGAAGATCAACGACACGATGGGACACGCCGCCGGCGATCAGCTTCTGATCGACGTGGCCCTCATGCTGCAGGACTGCCTGCGACCCGGTGACACCGTCGCGCGCCTTGGCGGCGACGAGTTCGCGATCCTCGTCGAGGATGCCGGCGGAGACTTCGGCGCTGTCGCCGTTGCCGAGCGCGTGTGCGCGAAGCTCCGCGGCAAGTTGTCCGTGCAGGGCCAGGACGTGTACCTGCGCGCGAGCATCGGCGTCGCCGTCGCGGACGAGGACTCGGACGGCGACGGCCTGCTGCGCAGCGCCGACCTCGCCATGTACCGCGCAAAGGAGGCGGCGGACGGCGGATTCGCGCTGTACGACCCCGGGATGCACGAGCAGCTGGTGAAGCGCGTCCGACTGGAAGGCGAGCTGCGTGACGCGCTCGAGCGGGACGAGTTGGTGCTGCACTATCAGCCGACCTGGGAGCTGCAGTCGGGTCGCCTCGTCGGTTTCGAGGCCCTGGTGCGCTGGGAGCATCCGGAGCGCGGCCTTATGCAGCCCGGGATGTTCATCCCGATCGCAGAGGAAACCGGCCTGATCCACGACATCGGCCGGCTGGTGCTGCGCGAGGCCTGCCGTCAGGGCGCGGCGTGGGTGGCGCAGCATTCGGAGCTTGCGGGGATGTCGCTCGCCGTCAACCTGTCCGCGCCGAACCTGCGCGACCCGTCCCTGTCGGGCTACGTCGCCGAATGCCTCGTCGACTCAGGGTTGCCAGCCGAGTGCCTGGTGCTCGAGATGACGGAGTCGATGCTGATCGAGCACAGCACCCAGATGATCGAGCAGCTCCAGCGCCTGAAGGCGCTCGGCGTGCGACTCGCGATCGACGATTTCGGCACTGGCTTCTCGTCATTGTCGTACCTGCACCGATTCCCCGTCGACATCTTGAAGATCGACCGCTCCTTCATCGAACGGGTCGTGAGCACCAGCGACTCGGAGTTCGTCCGGACCATCGTTCAGCTCGGACGGAGCCTGTCGCTGACGACGATCGCCGAAGGCATCGAAGGTCAGGACCAGTTGACGGCGCTCCGACTCACCGGCTGCGAGCAGGGCCAGGGCTTCCACTTCTCCGAGGCCGTTCCGAGCGCGATCGTCGAGGAGCAGCTCCCCGCCTGGGTCAACGGCGTCGCCGTCATCGCCACGACCGCCTGACGGCGAATTCGGCGACCCGGTCGCCGCAGGCGACACCGGTCCGGGATTGGCCTCGCGACCGCGTACGATCCCGCCCTGATGGACGTGTACGGCGACAATTGGGGCGATGCACTCCGCGAGGACGGAGCGCTCACCCTCGATTGGGTGGCCCGGTACCTCGACGGAGTCGCCGACCGACCGATCCTCGCGCAGGTCGCCCCGGGCGAGATCCGCGCATCGCTCCCCTCCGCCCCACCCGATCAGGGCGAACCGTTCGCTGCGGTGCTCGACGATCTCGACGCGCTGCTGCCCGGGATCACGAACTGGCAGCACCCGCGCTTCTTCGCGTACTTCGCCACAACGGCGTCGCCGCCCGGCATCCTCGCGGAGCTCGTCGCGGCCACCCTCAACCAGGTGGCGTTCATCTGGCGCACCTCCCCGCTCGCGACCGAGCTCGAGTACCTCGTCGTCGACTGGCTGGCGCAGCTCCTCGGGCTGCCCGGCGCGTGGCACGGACACATCGAGGACACGGCTTCGACCTCGACCATCGCCGCCCTGGCCGCGGGGCGCGAGTCGACCGGTCGGCGCGTCGTCGCGTGCTCGGAGCACGCGCACTCGTCCGTCGACACGGCGGCCAAGCTCCTCGACATGGAGGTGCGGAAGGTCGGTGCCGACGCCGCGTTCCGCATGCGCCCGGACTTGCTCGAGGGCGCGCTGGCGCAGGGTGACGTCGCGGTGGTGGTCGCGACCGTCGGCACGACCTCGACCACGTCGGTCGATCCCGTCCCCGACGTCGGCACGCGCACTCGAGCCGCCGGCGCCTGGCTGCATGTCGACGCCGCCTATGCGGGATCGTCCTGGGTGTGCCCCGAGACGCGCTGGTCGGCCGCCGGCGCCGACCTCGCCGACTCGCTCGTTGTGAACCCCCACAAGTGGCTGTTCGTGCCGATGGACTGCTCGGTGCTCTGGACGAGCCGTCCCGAGGCACTTCGCCGGGCGTTCAGACTGGTGCCGGAGTACCTGCGCACCGACGACGAGACGGACAGCCTGAGCGACTACGGGCCCGCACTCGGTCGGCGGTTCCGCGCGCTCAAGCTCTGGGCGGTCATCCGGTGCTACGGCCGGGCGGGCCTGGAGGCCCACATCCGCGAGCACCTGCGCCTCGCGGAACTCTTCGAGGGCTGGGTTCGCGACGAGCCGGGCTGGGAGCTGTGCGCCCCCCGGCCGTTCTCAGCCGTGTGCTTCCGCATGGAGGCGAGCGACGATGCCAACGCCGCGCTGGTCGACCGGGTCAACGCGAGCGGTGAGATCTTCATCTCCCACACCCGGCTCGACGGCCGGTACGTGCTCCGCATGGCGATCGGCCACGACCGCACAACGCAGGAGGACGTCGCCCGCGCGTGGGACGTCATCCGCCGCGAGGCCACCGCTCCCTGAAGAGGGGATTGGGGTCGAACGAACGAGATTTCCTCGGGCGAGCCGATTCCCGTCCCGCCGGGGGCAGGCGGTCACGCCCGCCCCCTGAAAGACTGCAGGCGTGAGGGCCAGCCCAACCGTACGGGTCATCGGGGTGCCGATGGACCTCGGCCAGTCGCGACGCGGCGTGGACATGGGGCCGTCGGCGATCCGGCACGCCGGTGTCCATGAGCGGCTCACGGCGCTCGGGTACGTGACGGAGGATGCGGGCAACGTCGAGATCCCGGAGCGCGCGACCCTGGCGGCCCAGGCGGACCGGTCGTTCCTCTCCGCCGTCGTGGACGGATGCGAGGCCGCGTACGCGGCCGGTCGAGATGCGATCGGAGCCGGTCGCTTCCCGATCTTCCTGGGCGGCGACCATTCCATCGCGGCGGGGACGGTGGGCGGCGTCTCGCATGACGGCCCGGTGGGGCTGCTCTGGATCGACGCGCATGGCGATGCGAACACGCCGGAGACCTCACCGTCGGGGAACATCCACGGGATGCCGCTGGCCGCCCTGTTCGGCCTCGGCCCCCCCGCGCTCGTCGATCTGGGGCGCCCGGGCCCGAAGGTCGCGTTCGACCGCGCGGCCCTGATCGGCCTGCGCGACCTCGACGCCGGCGAGCGCGACCTGCTGCGCGCGCACGCGGTGGCGGCGTTCACGATGACCGACGTCGACGAGTTCGGAATCGCGGAGGTGGCCCGCAGGGCGCTCACGCATCTCGCGGCAGTCGACCGGCTTCACGTGAGCCTCGACATGGACGTTGTGGATCCCCTCGAGGCCCCGGGCGTCGGAACGCCGGTGACGGGAGGGCTGACATACCGGGAGGCGCACCTGCTGATGGAGCTGCTCTGCCGCGACGGCCGGGTCCGCTCGGCCGACGTCGTCGAGGTGAACCCCATCCTGGACGAGCACAACCGGACCGCCGAGATGGCCGTCGAGCTGATGGCCTCGCTCCTCGGCAAGTCGATCCTTTAGCGCCCCGGCGGACGCCGGGAACGCCCGTGACGGTCGCTGTCCGAAGGCCGCGACGGCCTTGACATGCCGCAGCGATTGGGACGATGCTTGACCAAAGGTCCCGCACAGAACACGGGGTGACGCGATGCCCAAGTACGTGAGCTTCTTCAGCTACACCGGCGAGGCTTGGAGTCGCATGGTCGAGACACCCGAGAACCGAGCGGTGGCGGCGCGTCGGCTGATCGAGGAGATCGGCGGGCGCATGGAGGCCTTCTACTGGATGTTCGGTGAGTGGGACGGACTGGTGATCTTCGAGGTTCCCGACACCGCGGCGGCCTCCGCGTTCTCGGCACGCGTAACCAGCTCCGGTCTCCTCCGAAGTATTCAGACGCAGCAGCTCATCGAGATGGAAGAGGCCCGACTGGGCCTCGAGCTGGCCAAGTCCGCCGAGCTGGCCTACGCCCCGCCGGGTGCCGAGCGACAGTGGCTCGCCGACTACGACGCGTTGGGGTAGTCGACCCGGACGTCCGCACCCTCCCTCGGATCGCCCCGCCGTCGTTCGCGACGTTCAGGTCGTGTGCAGGCCGCACTCGGTCTTGTCGGAGGCCGACCAACGGCCCTCCCGGCCGCTGCCGGGCATCGTGCAGTACGTGCAGCCGATCGAGGCGTAGCCAACGTCGTGAAGCGCGTTGTACGGCAGCTCGCGGGAGCGGATGAACTCCCAGACCCCGGCGTCGTCCCAATCCGCCAGCGGGTTGGCCTTCCACAGGCCGTGGGCGGCGTCCCACGTCAGCTTGGGGGTGTTGGCACGCGTCGGCGACTGGTCGCGGCGCACCCCGGTGATCCATGCGTCGCGCCCGGCCAGCGCCCGGCCCAGCGGCTCCACCTTGCGGATCCCGCAGCAGCGATCCGGCGCCGTCTCCCAGAGATTTGCGCCGTGCTCGGCCGCCTGACGGCCGAGGGACGGCCCCTCGAACACCTCGATGCGCGTGCCATAGCGCTCCTCGACCTCCCGCCAGTAGGCGTACGTCTCGGGAAAGAGCACGTGGGTGTCGAGCGCGAAGACCCTCGCCGCGGGATCGGCTGCGAACAGCAGGTCCAGCAGGACGGCCTCCTCCTTCTGGAACGAGCAGGCGAGGACCAGTCCCGCGCCGAACCGCGCCGCCAGCGCCTCGACGAGCTGCGCCGCGTGGAGGCCCTCCGGATCGCGGTCTCCGAGCGGATGAGCGGGAGGGGCGGCGGTCGTCATCCCGCAGAACGGTAGCAGGGCGCCTCGCCGCGGCGACGCCGAAGGCGACGTAGACTCGGGCCACCGGAAGGAGCAACGCATGGCCCAGACACGGTCGACGACGGTCCCGCGCATCACCTCGCTCATCGGGGGAAAGCCCTCCCGCAGGCACGTCGACCGGATCGACATCTCGACGAACCCCGCCAACCGCGACGACGTCGTGGCCGAGGTCGCGCTGGTGGGACCGGACGGCGTGGTGGCCGCGTGCAGCGCCGCTCGGACCGTCCAGACGGCATGGGCCGCCACCCCCGCCCCACGTCGAGCCCGGGTCATCCAGCAGGCCGGCCGCCTCGTCGAGACCAACAAGGAGGCCCTCGCGCGCCTGCTCACACGCGAGATCGGCAAGCCGTACGTCGAGTCGCTCGGCGAGGTGCAGGAGATCATCGACCAGTGCGACTTCTTCCTCGGCGAAGGTCGGCGCCTGTACGGGCAGACGGTGCCGAGTGAGATGCAGAACAAGCAGCTCTTCACGTTCCGGGTGCCCGTCGGGGTGTCGTTCATCATCACCGCGGGGAACTTCCCGGTGGCGGTACCCGCCTGGTACATCGTCCCGGCACTCGTCTGCGGCAACACCGTCGTATGGAAGCCGGCCGAGTACACGCCGGCACTCGCCGATGCGCTGGCGTCGCTCTTCATCAACGCCGGGCTCCCCAGCGGCGTGCTGCAGGTGGTGCACGCCGACGGCCCGACCACCTCGGCCGGGCTGGAAGCCGCCCTCGAGCAGGAACTCGTCGACAAGGTCGGCTTCACCGGCTCGACCGCCGTGGGACGGGGCATCGGCGAGCTCTGCGGCCGCCATCTGCAGAGCCCGTGCCTGGAGCTCGGAGGCAAGAACCCGCTCGTGGTGATGCCGGATGCGAACCTCGATCTCGCCGTCGAGGGCGCGATCTTCTCGGGATTCGCATTCGGCGGTCAGCGGTGCACCTCGCTCGGCACCGTCTTCGTGCACGAGCAGGTGCACGACGCGTTCCTGGAGCGCTTTCGCGGCGCGCTCGAGGGTGCCCGGATCGGCGACCCCACGAAGAACGTCCTATTCGGGCCGCTCATGCACGAGCGGTTCTTCGAGCGCTTCCTCGAGTACCTGGACCTGATCCAGCCGCATCACACGGTGCACGGCTCCGACGGCGTCGGCCAGATCACCAAGCACAACCCGCGACGCGGATTCGTGGGGAGCCCGGCGAAGGGCCTGTTCGTGCACCCCACCATCGTCGACGGGGTACGACCCGGCGACGCCCTGTACGCCACCGAGACGTTCGGACCGCTCGTCGGCGTCGGCACGTTCGCCACGATGGACGAGGCCGTCGCGCTGGCAAACGGGCACGGATACGGCCTGTCGTCGGCCATCTACACAAACGATCCCGAGTCGGTCTTCCGGTTCCGCGCCGGCGTGTCGGCCGGGATGCTGTCGGTCAACAACTCCACGGCGGGCGCCGAGTCGCACCTGCCGTTCGGCGGCAACGGCAAGTCCGGCAACGGCGGGCGGCAGTCCGGCGTCTGGGTGCTCGATCAGTTCACCCGCTGGCAGGCGATGAACTGGGACTACGCCGGCCACCTGCAGCGGGCGCAGATCGATGTCGAGGACGTACCGGCCCACCTGGGCTTCCGTCTGCCGAGCTGACCGCGGGAGTACCATTTCCCGGCAGGGACCGATCGAGGAGGGCGGCATGGGCGACTTCCAATGGACGACGCACCCGGAGGCGGAGGCGATCGTTCACGACAGCCTGCAGCGCGCAATCGACCGCAGCTCCGGCCTGGCCATGCTCGCGGCACGCCTCGAGCGCGAGACCTCCACGATCCTCACCGACTGGGTGGACCACGTCGCCGCCGCATTCGACCTCGCCGAATTGCGCGCCGCCGGGTACGCCCCCACGGGGTTGCCGGGCGACGTCTGGCGCCACCCGGAAGCGCAGCTCCCCGCCCTGGTTCCCGCCGCGGCGACCACGATTGCGGTCCGAGTCGATGATGCCGCCGCGTTCGGCCAAGCTCAGCGTGCCACCGGGCCGGTGGAGGGATCGCCGCTCTCCGAGCTTCGCCGCGTGGAGGTCTCAGACGACGGGGGCGTGCGGCTCATCGGAGTCGAGCGCCGCTCGTGGGGCGCCGGGATCCACGCGACCACCCTCGCGGCGTCGGACCTCGCCCTCGCCGTCGATGCCCGCGACATGTGGCTCCGGCGCGATCGGCACCTCCCGGCGGCCGAGGGGATGGCCTCCGCCGTCTCGATCGCCGCCAGGATGGTGGCGATGGTCGGCCCGGACCTCGCGACGAGCTATGCGATGGAGGGCGAACGCGGCTACTGGCAACGGCGAAACCGCGCCGCGCAGGTGCAGCACGCCCGCCAGGACCGCCTGGGCATGGGCTGGGGGAATCAGGACCATCACACGTTTCGCAGCTCCCGGCGGGCGTTCGCCGACCTCATGGCGTTCTTCGCGACGCTCGGGTTCACCGCGCGCGAGCGGTTCTACGCCGGCGACGAGGCCGGATGGGGCGCCCAGGTGCAGGAGCAGACCGGAGCGGGCATCGTCGTGTTCGCGGATGTCGATCTTGATCCACAGGAGCGCGATCTCGACTTCGCCGCCACGCGTCTGGGACCGTCGGAGAAGATGAGCACCGTCGGCCTGTGGTGCGAGCTCCACGGCGAGTCGCTCCTGTCGGCGGGGATGCATCACCTCGAGGGCCAGTTCGACTTCGATCGGCTCCGTGACGATCTCGGGCACGTCGGAATCGGCTTCATGACGCCGTTCTCGGACATGCCGCACCTGCGGCAGTGCTTCACGCAGGCGGAGATGTGGCCGGTCGACCCGGCCTGCGTCGGACGGCTGGTCGCCGCAGGGCAGGTGGATCCGGAACGAGCCGAGGCGTTCATCCGCGACGGCGCCCCGGGATCCCACCTCGAGAACCTCGCCCGGCGCGGCGGATTCAAGGGCTTCAACCAGCACAACGTCTCGAAGACGATGCGCGCCACCGACCCACGCCGCTACCGCGCGTCGGAGCCCGTCCGGAGCTGATCCCGGTCCCTGCCGCTTGCAGGGAATTCCGCCTGTTCGTAGTACCTTTGTCGCACATGGGATCCCGCAAGCCCAATTCCTCCGCCCCTCAGGGCGGACATTCCTCCGTGCCGTCGCGGGATGCGACGTTCGCCGAGAAGCAACTGCCCGCGACCGCGCCCGAGCTGCAGCCAGATCTGCGGCCACCGGGTCTCGACGAGGAGGCCGCCGCCCTGGCCCGCCAGTGGCGGGTGCTCGGCCGGCTCGCGACCGGCGTCGCCGTGCTCACCGCACCGGTGTTCTTCCTCGTGCTGTACCGCACGCTCGGCTGGGGCGCCGGGGCCGCCGCGATCGTCACGGCGCTCGCGGTCTTTGCCTTCCGCGGGCTGTTCGACGTGGTCACCCGGCGGTTCATCCCCTACCCCAGACTGTTCAGCTCTGAGTCCGCGCTGCGCGAGGCCGACATCACCGCGCGCCGGCGCGTGTGGTTCTGGCGCTTCTGGTACCGCCTGGCGTTCTGGCTCGGCGTGCTCTACCTCACGCTCGCCGCGATCGCCTACGTGGCGCAGGCGATCGAGGGCGACGCGAGCGTCACCGAGGCCCTCAAGGCCCCCTACAACGCCATCGCCGACCAGTTCGACTCCGGCGACAGCCGGACGCAGGTCATCGGCTTCGCCATCACGATCATCCTCCTGTTCTTCGTCAACACGGTCATCTTCCTTGGCCCACTCCTGTACGCGGGCATCAAGCAGATCAAGTACTTCGAGCCGGGCGACGCCGACTGGGGCGTCCGCTTCGACGATGTACGGGGCCAGGCGCGGCCGAAGGACGAGGTTCGCAAGATCGTCTCGCTCTGGCAATCCGGCGAGCAGTTCGAGCAGGCCGGTGGCAAACGTGAGCGCGGCGTGCTCTTCCTCGGAGCTCCGGGGACCGGCAAGACGATGCTGGCCAAGGCGGTCGCGACCGGGTTCAACTGCCCGTTCGTGTCCCTCCCGGGCTCGGCGTTCGCGCAGACGTTCATCGGCGTCGACGTGGTCCTGGTCATGTGGCTGTCATGGCGGGCTCGCCGCCTCGCTCGCAAGTGGGGCGGGCAGTGCATCGTGTTCATCGACGAGATCGACGCGGTCGGAATGCGACGCGCCACCCTCGGCGGCGCCCCGGCGAACGCGAGGGCCGCGAGCATCCACGACCTGTCCTTCCACGGTCCCATGGGCGCCATCAACCCGACGGGCGACCTGATCGTCGAAACCGAGGCGTGGCGCGAGCGGCTGTTCCGCGAGCGCGCGCCCGGCGGAACGTCCGTATACCCGGCGCCGATCCAGCGGATCGCCGATCGCGTCCGCGAGTTCGTGATGCCCGGCACCGGAAGCACCAGCCAGGGCGGGCTGCAGCAGCTCCTCGTCGTGATGGACGGGGTGAGCTCCCCGCGTCCCACGCGCCGGATCCTCGTGAACCGGATCAACACGCTGCTCGACGCCATGTACGTCATCCCGCCGCGCATACGCAACGTGCCGATGCGCCTGCGCCCGGCCAAGCCCCAACCCGAGCAGCTGTACTTCATCGGGGCGTGCAACGCGCCGCTCGCGTCCCTCGACCCGGCGCTCGTGCGGCCGGGCCGCATGGGCCGCCACGTGCATTTCCGCACGCCGAACAAGGACGACCGCAAGGACATCTTCGACCTGTACCTCGGCAGGGTCGCGCACGACCCCGACCTCGACGCCGACCGGCGCCGCGAGGAGCTCGCGCGCATCACGATGGGCCACTCCCCCGCCATGATCGAGCAGGTCTGCTCCCTCGCGCTCACCAACGCGCACTACGACGGTCGCCGCCAGTTCGCGTGGAGGGACGTCCTGGAGGCGATCACCGTCGTCGAGTACGGCCTGGAGACGGGATTCACGTTCATTCCCGCCGAGGCGAGGGCCATCGCGATTCACGAGGCGGGGCACGCCGTCACCGGTCACGTCTTCATGAAGGACTGGATGTCGACCCGGCTCACGATCAAGCCGCGCGGCGCATCGGCCGGCCACCACTCGATGCGGGAGGTCGACGAGCGCTTCGCGTGGTGGCAGCACGAGCAGTTCGCCGAGCTGGTCTGGACCCTCGGGGCCATGGCCGCGGAGCGGGTGTTCTACGGCGAGAACGGCCAGGGCGTCGGCGGCGACATCGACAGCGCCACGACCGACGCGGCCATGATGGTCGGGATGTGGGGCATGGCTCCCAACCGCCCCGATCTCAGCGCCCATTTCGCAACCAAGGCGGAGGCGGAGGTCGCGGAGCGCAGGCTCATGCGCCGATACGAGCAGGTCGGCGCGCGGATCATGAACCGTGCCAGCGCCGGCGGCGCGCTGGACGGCGATCCGATCGCCGCGATCCTCGACGATCCGACAAAGCGCGCGATGGTCGCCGAGTTCCTGGGGCAGGCGTTCCTCGCCGCCTACTGGTTCGTCCAGCACAACCGGACCGGCACTGCCCGCGTGGCCGACGCCCTGGTGGAGCGCCGCGAGATCTACGGCGACGAGGTCGTGGACCTCCTCGACTCGCTCGACCTGACCGTCCCCGAGGTCGACCCTCTCGACGAGGCGAATTGGCCGAGGATCTGACCGCCCGGGCGCCCATCAACGCGGGCCCGCACGCGCGGCGGTTCGCCGTGGCGATCGGCGCGCTCGTGGTCGTCCTCGCCGCGGCCGCCGTCCTGACCTGGGTGCTCGTCGGGACGGACCGTAAGGAGCCCTTCTCGTCCTTCGCTCCGAAGGCGAGCGATCCGGTCGAGCGGTCCCAGGAGATCGCCGACCATGTCGCGGCGCGGTACCTCACAACCCCGGGCGGCACGCCTGTCGTGACGGTCCAGGCCGGCGAGGCCGACACCCCCGCCCTGCCCCTCGGCGGGCAGGTCATCGCCATGGGCTCCAACCCACCCGGCGTCGTCTCATACGAGTACGGGGACATCCTCTTCTACCGCATGTGCGGACGTGGCCCCGACTGCGGCCTGGCGCCCGGCGACGACCCGGCGGTGCTGGCGCCGATCCTCGCGCGCGAGGCGAAGGAGCTCGCGCTCTACGGGACCAAGTACGTCGATGAGGCCAACTTCGTGCTGGTGCTCCTGCCACCTGGCTTCGCGACGTCCACGACCCCGGGGGAGGTGCCGAAGATCGTGCACTTCTACCGCCGCGCCGACCTCGGCGACGTGGTGGACGAGCCGATCACCACGACCCTCCCGGATCCTCCGCCAACTCCCGCGACGCTCTCGCCGTCTCAGGCGGCGGCGATCGAGCAGGAGGCCGCCGGCACGCGGTACTCGCTCGCGACCGGCACCGACGCCGCCAACACGCTCAACGTCTACTCGCTGACGCCGCTCCCGACGTCCTGAGCCGCCTGCGTCAGGCCTCCGAACCGACTCCTGCTGCCAGCTTGCGGGAGACGTAGTCCTCCACGAGGAGCAGGTTGCCCTCGCCGGCGCGGCGCACCACCTGCTGAAGCTGGGTCATCGTGGCGACCTCCTCGACCTGCTCGGTGACGAACCACTGGAGGAACGCCTCCGTGGCGTAGTCGCTGTGCTGCCGGGCGAGACCCACCAGATCATCGATGTGCCGGGTCACCGCGACCTCCCAGTCGACGGCGGCGGTGACGGCGTCGTCCGCGGTCTCGAACCGCGACCGCGGCTTCTCGACGCTCGGGATCTCCATCGCGGCGCCCGCGTCCTGGATGTAGCGCCAGAACTTCATGGCGTGGACGTGCTCTTCGCTCGCCTGCGTCTCGAAGAAGCCGGCAAGCTCCGGGAGGCCCTGCTCGTCGAACCACGCCGACAGCGACAGGTACTGGAAGTGGGCGCCGAACTCGCGCCCCATGTGGACGTTCAAGGCGTCCGCCACTTCCTGCTGGATCATCATGTCGAGAACCTCCTGGATCGGCCGCGCGGAGTCTACTCGCCGCCCTCATTGCGCCGCCCATGGTCCGGAAGCCGTACTTCGCTCGGCTGGATCTCGGCGTGGTACCCGCGGGCCGCGAGCTGCTCCCGCAGCGCCTCGAGTGCGCCGGGCTCTCCGTGCACCAGGCGGAAGACCGCGCCGGGCCCCGCGCCCGAGGCCCAATTCAGCAGCTCCGTGCGGTCCGCGTGAGCCGACAGGCCGCCGATGGTGGCCACCCGCGCGCGAACACGGACGGTCTGCCCCATGATGCGCACCTCGGGCGCCCCGTCGACGAGCCGGCGTCCCAGCCCGCCGGTCGGCTGGAACCCCACGATCATCACGGTGGTGTGGGTGTCGTCGAGGTGCGCCAGCAGGTGGTGGAGGATGCGTCCCCCGGTCATCATCCCGGAGCCGGCGATGATGATCGCCGCCTCGTTGGAGGCGTTGATCGCCTTCGACTGGTCGACCGACTGCGTATAGGTGAGACGGGCGGGGGCGAACGGGTCGCGGCCCGTGGCGGCGATCGCCTTCACCTCGTCGCTCATCTCATCCATGCACGCCTGATAGACGTCCTCTACCCGGTCGGCGAGCGGGGAGTCCACGTAAACCGGCATCGGGGTGATCTCACCCGCCTCCTCGAGGCGTGCGATGTGGAACAGCACGTCCTGGGTGCGCTCCAGGGCGAACGACGGGATGAGGATCTTGCCCTTGCGGCGATGGGCTTCCTTGAGGACGTCCGCGAGCTCGGCGATGGTGGCGTCGAAGTCGCGATGGTCGCGATCACCGTAGGTCGACTCGATGAAGACCACGTCCGCGGGCGGGCACGGCGTGGGGTCGGGGAGCACGTCCTTGCGGGCGTTGCCCAGGTCGCCGCTAAACACCAGTCGCGTTCCCGCGGCATCGACCAGGAAGCTCGCCGATCCGGGGATGTGCCCGGCTCGCTGGGGAGTCACCGCGAGGCCCGCGACGTCGCGCCGCTCGCCATAGTGGATCGGCTGGAGCAGCTCGAGGGTGCGGCCCACGTCGTCGTCGTCGAACAGCGGCTCCTCGGGCGTCTTCCCGCGGCGCCGGTCGCGTTCGGCGTCCTCCGTCTGGATCTTCGCGCCGTCGAGGAGCAGGTGCTGGGAGAGCATGCGCGTGGCGGGGAGCGCGTAGATCGGGCCCGTGTACCCGCGCTTCACCAGGAGCGGCAGGCGAGAGCTGTGATCCATGTGCGCGTGGGTGAGCAGTACGGCATCGATCGCCTGCACGTCGAATCCGAACGGCTCGCGGTTGAGGTCCGAGAGCGCTTCGGACCCCTGGAATGCCCCGCAGTCGACGAGCACGTTGACGCTGCCGGTGTCGAGGAGATGGCAGGACCCGGTGACGGTCATGGCGGCGCCGTACGACCGCACTCGGGGGGTGTCAGCGATCGCCGCGATCCTTCCCCTGCGTCCGCTCCCGCTCGAGCCGCTTGGCGCGCTCGGCTCGGCTCGCGATCACAAGCAGCGCCGTGAGGATCGCCCCCCAGAAGAGTGCGTAGCCAATCGCCCGGCCAAGCGGTTGGTTGAACGGGCCGATGTGGATGAGGAACATCAGCACCGTCGCGACGGGAAAGGCGATCACCCCCTGCGCGCGGGCCGACAGCGCCTCCCAGCGTTCGATCACGTGGCGGGAACCGCCTCTGAGTCGTACTCCACGAGGGACAGCACGTCGTACCCGGCGAGGCGCTGCCGCCCGGGGAGGAACGTCAGCTCCACGACGAAGGCGACGCCGACGACGATCCCGCCCAGGTGCTCAACCATCTCGCATTTCGCCTTCGCGGTGCCGCCGGTCGCCAGCAGGTCGTCGTGCACGAGTACCCGCATTCCCGGCGTGATGACGTCCTCGTGGAGCTCGAGGGAATCGGTCCCGTACTCCAGCTCGTACTCCTTCCGGACCGTCTTCCACGGAAGCTTGCCAGGCTTGCGAGCGGCCGCGAACCCGACGCCCAGCTCGTGCGCCACCGCCCCACCGATGATGAAGCCTCGGGCCTCGGCGCCGAGCACGATGTCCACGTCACGCGGCCGCGCCCAGCTTGCGATGCCGTCGATACAGGCGGCGAGCCCCTCAGGGTTCGCGAAGAGCGGCATGAGGTCGTAGAAGAGGATGCCGGCCTTCGGATGGTCGGGGATCTTGCGAATGGCAGCCTCGATGTCGAAGGTCGCGGGCAAGCGGGTCCTCCCGGGGTGGGTGGTGGTCAGGTGGAGACGATCTTGCGAAGCTCTGAGACGAGCATGAGGTGCCGCATGTGCGATGCGAGGGCCGCGAGCTTCTCGAGTTCCTGGAGCGCGTCACGGCGCCGTTCCGGCGTCTTGGAGCGGAGCCCGGCGGCGAGCACCTGCTCCAGCAGGCCCGCCTCGCGCTCGGCCGCGACCCGGAAGAGCCGCAGGTGCCGCGGCTCGACGCCGAACGACGAGAGCTCGAGCGCGGTCTGCACCGTCTCGCGGTCGGTGTCGGTGTAGCCGTCCTCGTCGCCGATGAGCCCGAACTGCTCGAGCGCCTGCACGAGCGACCTGGGAGCGCCTGTCGACTCGACCAGTTCCTCAGCGCTGACCCTCAGCGTGGGGGCCGGCTCGGTGAGGTTCGCCCGCTTAAGCTGGCGGGCCTGGTTCGCCACGCTGAAGCTCCCGGTCGCCGAGGTCTCGAGCTCCTGACGGATCACGCGCAGCGGCAGGAACTCGTCGCGCTGCAGCCGCAGGATGGTGCGGAGCCGTTCGACGTCGCGGGTGGAGTATTTGCGGTAGCCGCCGGGGGTCCGCTGCGGAGTGACCAGGCGCTGGTCTTCGAGGAACCGGATCTTGGAGATCGACACGGACGGGAACTCGGCCTTGAGGTCCTCGCAGACCCGACCGATGGTGAGGCCCTTCTCGTCCATATCCTGCGGAGTTGTGGGGTTCGCGTCGGTCATGCGATGAACGCCAGCCGGAACTTGCCGATCTGGAGCTCGTCGCCGTCGACGAGGGCCTCCGGAGTGTCGATCCTGCGCCGGTTCACGTAGGTCCCGTTGAGGCTGCCGAGGTCCTGCAGCGTGACGGTCTGGCCCGTGACGACGAGCACCGCGTGGTTTCGCGAGACGGTGACGTCGTCGAGGAAGATGTCGCTGTCGGAGTCGCGTCCGACGCTCACCTGCCCGCCGGTCAGCCGAAAGATCTCGCCCGAGAGCCCCCCGCCCGACCGGACCGCGAGCGCAGGGCCCTCGACGGTCGCGCCGCCGCCCGCGGCCTCGCCGTCGTGCTCGCCGATGGCGAACGGCCCGGTGGTCTCCCCCGTCGCCGCCTCGACGTGCAAGAGCGCGCCGCAGCGCTCGCAGTAGTTGTGCGCCTCGCTCTGGTGGAAGCCGCACTCGGGGCAGTACATCAGCCGTCACCCCTCCGAGGATCGTCGGAGAGGATGCGGTTGAGCTCCTCCACGTCGATCATGGTGAGATCGCCCGGACCGACCTCGGTGAGCCGACGCATCAACTCGGCTCGCGCGACCTCGATCTGTCCATGGAGGTACCGCCGCTGGAACGAGATCTCGCGTTCGCGCCGCGTGAGGCGGTGGATCTCGGCCTTGAGGTCGGCGTCGTCAAGCTTGGCCAGATCGGCGGCGGGCACGGAGTGTTCGCCATTTGCGTCGTTTTCCAGGCGGTCCATCCGGGGCAGCATAGCCCAACGGCGATCCGAACCTCATGTGGAGCCTGAGACTCGAACCCTCCGTGCGACGCCGCGCGCGTAGTTCACGAACGTGACGACCGAGACCGCGACCGCGATCCAGAACAAGACGTCCACCCAGGGGACATCCAGCAGGAGCGAGAATCCGACCGCGAGCATCGCAAGCGCGGAGCTGATCTTCCCCGGTGTGTCGACGTGCAGCACGACGCCCCGACCGGCGAGCAGCACGAACGCCACGATGGCGATGACGTCCCGGGCGAGGATGATCGTCGGCCCCGGCCATGCGTATCTGTCGAAGGTGATGAGCCCGACGAGGCCGACCGCCATGAGCATGCGGTCGGCGAACGGGTCGGCGATGCGACCGAAGTTGGACTCGGCGCCGAGGTGGCGCGCGAGCTTGCCGTCGACGTAGTCGGTCGCCCCGATGACACCGAAGCAGATGGCCGCCCGGGTGGAGGTGGGCCCGTCATCGACGACCAGGAACCAGATCAGGAGCGGCAGCCCCGCGAGCCGCAGAATGGTGATGGCGTTGGGGAGCCATCCGAGGCGTGTCGTCCTGGGGGTCCCCTCCACGTGAGTCGGGGCGAGAGGATTTGAACCTCCGACCGCCCGGCCCCCAGCCGGGTGCGCTACCAGGCTGCGCCACGCCCCGTGACGCCGCTGAGGCTACCACAGGTCCTCGCCGCGACCTTCTTCCCCGCCCACCGCCCGCCCGAGATGGTTGAGTCTTTGTGAAGGTTGCCCCGTCACCACCAGCACGATCCGGCCAAGCATCCGGCGAGTTCTTGACCCTGGTGCCTGGCACCCGACGCGCGAAAAGGGCAACTCGGGAGGACCGCTCGGCCCGGTCGCCGATTCAGCCTCCGGCCGCCGCCAGCCCCTCGTTCAGCTTGCCCTGGAGGTCACCCCAGCCGCTACCGCGCGCCGTGATGTTCCGCAGGCAGTCGCCAATGTCCTTCGCCTTGCTCGCGGCCGCGTCCCTGACGCTGGGCGCATCGCTGGATCCGGTGCGCGCGTCCGGGTTCTCCCGGAGTTGGCGGACCAGCGTGTCGACCGCCGCACGCTCCTCGACCGTTGGTGGCCGGGTCACCGCCTTGCAGTCGTTGGCTCGCACCCCAAGCGTGTCGACGGCATTGCCGACCCGCTCGCGTACAGCGCCCGTCAGGCGCTCCACGTCGTCCTTCCATGGTGCCGTCCACACCACGCCGAACGTCCCCGCCACGAGGAGCGCGATCACGATCCACTTGATCAGAGCGATTCCCAGAGCGCCCGGATCGCGGCGGGCGCGCCGTCGAGCGGGACCTCGCGCTTCTCACGTCCTCGCCGGATCTGTACCTCGATCGGCCCATCGGGCAGCGTCCGCTTGCCGACCGTGACGCGGAGCGGGCAGCCCAGGAGCTCCGCCTCGACGAACTTCTGCCCCGGCGACATCCCCGCGCGGTCGTCGAAGAGCACCTCCAGGCCGAGGTCCGAGAGCCGGCCGTAGAGATCCTCGGCGTACTCCGCGGCAGGGGTGCCCTCGTCGCCGATCAGCACGAGGTGGACGTCGAGGGGGGCGATCGACTTCGGCCAGACGATGCCGGCGTCGTCGTTGCCGTGCTCGATGGCGGCGGCCGCAATCCGGGCCGGGCCGATGCCGTAGGAGCCCATCACGATCAGGCGCTCCTGGCCGTCCTGGTCGAGGTACGTCGCGTCGAGGGGCTCCGAGTAGCGGGTACCGAGCTTGAAGATGTTGCCGACCTCGATCACGGGTTCGAGCACGAGCGGCGCGCCTGAGACCGGACAGCCCTCGCCCTCCAGGACCTCGCGGATGTCGGCGGTCTCCGCCTGGAAGTCCCGGCCGAGCATCACGCCGCGCAAGTGGACGGCGTCGCGGTTCGCGCCGGTGACGTAGTGCCCGCCGACGACGGTGGCGTCGGCCACGATCCGTACGCGCCCCTCCATCCCGACGGGCCCCAGAGAGCCCGGGCTGGCGCCGAAGAGCTCCAGGATCTCCTCCGGATGGGCGGCGCGGTGCGCGCCGATCAGGTTGGTGAGCTTGACCGGACTCACCTGGTGCTCGCCACGGACGATCGCCAGCACCGGTCCCGCATCGGTAACCACCACGACGCTCTTCGCGAGCACGGCCTCGTCGAGACCGGTGAAGTCCGCGAGTTCGGCGATCGTCTCGATGCCAGGGGTGTCAAACGGCTCCGGGCCCCCGGGATCCTCGCCGAACACGGGCTCGCGGGCGACCGATGTCGCGATCTCGAGGTTGGCGGCGTACGCGTCGCTGCGCGCGACGACGTTCTCGCCGACCGCCGACGGGGCCATGAACTCGTGCGCACCTGCGCCGCCCATCATCCCGACGTCGCTCTCGACCATGTACCACCGCAGGCCGCAGCGATCGAAGATCCGGGCATACGCCCCGCGATGGGCCTCGTAGCTGGCGTCGAGCCCCGCGTCGTCGCGGTCGAACGAGTACGAGTCCTTCATGATGAACTCGCGCACGCGGAGCATGCCGCTCTTCGGACGCGGCTCGTCGCGCATCTTCGTCTGAAGGTGGTACCAGCTCTGAGGCAAGTCGCGGTAGGAGCGGATCTCGCGCGCCGCGTGCCACGTGACGATCTCCTCGTGCGTCATCGCAAGCACCATGCGCCGACCGGTGCGATCCTCGAGGCGAAACTGCTCCGCGAGCCCGTAGCGGCCGGTCTGCTCCCAGATCTCGGCCGGGTGGAGCACCGGCATGAAGATCTCCTGCGCGCCGATGCGGTCCATCTCCTCGCGGATGATCGCGTCGACCCGCTTGATGACCCGCAACCCCAGGGGAAGGATCGTGTAGAGACCCGACGCGAGCTGCCGGACGAGGCCGGCGCGCACCATCAGCTTGTGGCTGACGGCCTCCGCGTCGGCCGGCGCGTCGCGCAGCGTCGGCCAGAACCTGCCGGTGAGCCGCCACGACCCGCCGCGTGGCGGGGCGGGCATCGCCCACCCGTCAGGGATCTCCTGAGCGCTCATCGGCCGAGGAGCGTACCAGCGCCACCCCCGGCGGGCGCGAAGCGCTCCTCGACGTACCGCTCGACCATCGCCATGAAGTCGTCGGCGAGGGTCGGGCCGTCCAGTGTCGCGACCTTCGCGCCATCCACGTACACCGGCGCGCGCGGCTCCTCGCCCGTGCCCGGGAGGCTGATGCCGATGTTGGCCGCGCGACTCTCCCCCGGGCCGTTCACGATGCAGCCCATCACGGCGACCTTGAGGTCGGCGACGCCGGGACGCTCGACCCGCCAGACGGCCATGCGCTCCTCGAGTCGCGTCTCGATGCGCTGCGCCAGCTCCTGGAAGACGGTGCTGGTCGTGCGTCCACACCCCGGGCAGGCCGTGACCTCGGGACGGAACGAGCGCAGGCCGAGGCTCTGCAGCAGGTCCAGGCAAACCCGGACCTCGAGCGTGCGGTCACCACCCGGTTCCGGCGTGAGCGAGGCTCTGATGGTGTCGCCGATGCCGTCCTGCAGCAGCACCGCCAGCGCGGCCGATGTCGCCACGATCCCCTTGCTCGACATCCCGGCCTCGGTGAGCCCCAGGTGGAGGGGGAAGTCGCACACGGCGGCGAGGTCGCGGTAGACCGCCACCATGTCCTGCAGCCGGCTCGACTTGCAGGACAGGACGATCTGGTCGTGGCCGAGCCCCAGCTCCTCGGCGGCCTCGGCGGAGCTGAGCGCGCTCTGGACCATCGCCCTGCGCACCACCACCTCGGCACCCTCGGGTTCGGCGAGGCGAGCGTTGGCGTCCATGAGGCTGTCGAGGAGCTCGGGGTCGAGCGACCCGGCGTTCACCCCGATGCGCACCGGCTTGTCGTACTCGACCGCCGCCTCGACGATCGCCGCGAAGTTGGCGTCGTGGCGGGCGCCGCGACCGACGTTTCCCGGGTTGATGCGGTACTTGTCGAGCGCCGTGGCGCAATCCGGAAACTCGCGGAGGAGCGTGTGTCCGTTGTAGTGGAAGTCGCCGACGATCGGGACGTCCGTGCCGTGCTCGTCGCGGAGCCGGGTCCGAAGCTCCGCCACCTTCGCGGCGGCCGCGCGGTTGTTGACCGTGATGCGCACGATCTCCGATCCGGCGGCGGCGAGCTCGGCGACCTGCCGCGCCGTGGCCTCGGCGTCGGCGGTGTCGGTGTTCGTCATCGACTGCACCACCACCGGGGCCCCGCCGCCGACCCGCACGCCGCCGATGCGGCACTCCACGCTCGTGCGGCGCGTCACGGCCGGAACCCCTCGCCGGTGAGCCGCCCGATGTCGTTGTTGAGCGCGTAGACGAACAGCACCGCGATGAGCGCGATGCCGACCACTGACGCGCGCTGGTACACGCTGATGTCCATTCGCCTGCCCCGGATCCGCTCCGCGAGCGCGAACACGATGTGCCCGCCGTCGAGCGGGAGCAGCGGGATGAGGTTCATGATCGCAAGCACCAGGCTGATGATGCCGACGAAGCGCATGATCGTCCCCATACCCTCCTGCGCGAACTCGTCGTAGGTGGCGCCGATCCCGACGACGCTCGAGACCTGCTCACGCGTCTTCTCGTCGGTGAAGAGCTTGCCGAGCGCCCGCACCTGCTCCCTCGTCACGAAGCCGGTGTACTGGAGCGCCTCGCGGAATCCTCCGGCGGCGCCGAACCGCACGGTACCGACCTTCTCGGCGTCGAAGCCGAACCCGAGCCGCCCGATCGAGGGGTCGGTCGCATCGGGTACCAGCGGCGGGGTCACGATGCGCACGGGCTGCCCGTCGCGCTGGACCTCGAGCGTGACCGACTTGCCGACGTTGCGCTGCAGCACGTCGCGAAGCGGCGCGGGGTCGTTGCCGTTCGCCGTCACGCCGTTGATGGACAGGATCCGGTCGCCGGCCTGAAGACCCGCCGTCGCGGCCGGGGTGTCGGCGTTGACCGATCGGACCACGTTGGTATTCGCGAACTGCGGCTGACCGATCCAGAACGAGATCGCGAACGCGATGATCGCGACGAGGACGTTCGCGGCGGGACCGGCGGCGATCGTCGCGACCTTCCTCGGGGTGGTGGAGTTGCAGTACGCCCGGGCCTGAACCTCGGGCGGCTCGGGGATCTCCTCGATGACCTTCCCGGTCTCGGGGTCGTAGACGCGCTGAACGAGCTCTTCGCGCGTCATGCCGGTGATCTTCACGTAGCCGCCGAGCGGCATCCAGCCGATGCCGTACTCCGTCTCGCCGCGCCGGACCGACCAGATCGGGCGGCCGAAGAACACCGAGAACCGCTCGACCCGCATGCCGCACAGCTTCGCGGCGACCAGGTGACCGAACTCGTGCAGCACGATCAGCACGATCATGATGATCACGAACACGACGATGTTCACCCCGGTCACGCGCGCACCTCGAGCGCCGTCTGGACGCTCGCACGGGCGGAGCGGTCGGCGTCCAGCACGGTGTCGAGCGAGTCCGCGGGGACCGGGGCGATCTCACCGAGGGCGCGCTCGACGAGCGCCGCGATGTCGAGGAAGCCGATCCGTCCATCCAGGAACGCCTGCACCGCGACCTCGTTCGCTGCGTTCAGCACCGCCGGGGCGGTGCCGCCGGTCTGCCCCGCCTCCCGGGCGAGTGGGAGACACCGAAACGCCTCCTCATCGGCAGCGTCGAAATCGAGCCGTCGGCCGACGAGGTCGACCGGTGGCGCGGGCGGCGGCGGGTCGGGCCAGCGCAGGGCGAATCCGATGGGGACGCGCATGTCGGGCGGCCCGCAATGAGTGAGGAGGCTGCCGTCGTCCAGGCGGATCATGGCGTGGACGAACGACTGCGGGTGCACGACGACCTCGATGCGGTCGTACGCGAGCGCGAACAGGTGATGCGCCTCGATGATCTCGAGGCCCTTGTTCATCAGCGTGGCGGAGTCGATGGTGATCTTGGCGCCCATGGTCCAGGTGGGGTGCGCGAGCGCATCCGCCACGGTGACGTCGGCGAGCTCCTCCACCCCGCGTCCCCGGAAGGGCCCGCCCGATGCGGTCAGCACGGCCGACGCCACCCGTTCGCCCGCCACGCCGCTCACCAGCTGGAAGAGGGCCGAATGCTCCGAGTCCACCGGGACGAGCCCGGCACCCGACCGGCGCCGGACGTCGGCGACGAGGTCGCCGCCGACCACGAGGCTCTCCTTGTTCGCGAGCGCCACGGGAATCCCGAGTTCGAGCGCGGTCAGCGTCGGGCGGAGCCCCGCCGCGCCCACGAGCGCGTTTAGGACGAGCTCCGGGTTGCACGCGTCGATGAGCCGACGCAGATCCGGGTCGTGCGGCACGGTGCCTCCACCCGCCTCCGCGCAGGTGTGCTCGACCGCATGGGTCCGCGCCTGGGTGGCCATGAGGTCGACGCGCGAGCCACACGCGAGCCCGCACGCCACCAGGTCGGGGGCGCGGGCGATCACCTCGAGCGCCTGCACGCCGATGGAGCCCGTCGAACCGAGGACGAGGATGCGCTTCACACCGATGATCGTAGCGGGGATGGGTCCCGTAACCCCGGTCGAGCGTCCAGTCAGCGCGCCAGGTCGGGTGGGGATCAGTCGGGCGACTCGAGGTCCGCGACTACTGCCGCCAGGAAGCGTGCCGCTTCGCCACCGGCCACCGCTCGGTGGTCGACGGTGAGTGACACGGGGAGCACCCGGTGCACGACGGGCTGGCCCTCGACGGCCACCGGCCGCATTGTGGCGCGACCGGCACCGAGGATCGCCACCTGGGGCGGCACCACGACCAGCACGGCGTGGCGGCCTCCGAGCGATCCGAAGTTCGACAGCGTGATCGTCGCGCCGCGCAGGTCCTCCACCGCGATGGACCGGTCGCGCACCGAGGCGATGAGCTCGTCAAGGCGCGTGCGCACGGCGGACCCGTCGAGGGTGTCGGCCCCCCGCATCACCGGCACGAACAGTCCCTCGGGCGAATCGACGGCGATTCCCAGGTCCACCTGCGAGTGGACGCGCCGGCCGGTGGCGCCGGTCTCGAGCCAGGCGTTGAGCGAGGGCTCGGCGCGGCATCCCGCGACGATCGCGCGAACCAGCCGGACCGTCGCGCCGGTCCCCGGGGTCCAGGCGTCGACATCCGCCTCGTCGGTGATCGTCGCGGGGACGACCTCGGCCCCCGAGCGAGCCATCGCGTCCGCCATCGCCCGCCGCGGCCCGCGGAGCGGCTCGTATGCGGTCTCCTCGCTCGGGGCGCGCGCGGCCAGCTCGACATCGGCAGCGGTCGCCAGCCCTCCGGGACCGCTCGGCACCACCTCGGAGAGGTCGACCCCGAGCCGCTTCGCCAGCGCACGGACCGCCGGTGGCGCCTGGACGATGCCGCCGACGCGCACGGCCGGCCGGGGCGGCGGAGTCGCGCTTCGAGCCGCGGCGCCGGCCCCGCCTTCGGACTCGGCGCCGTCGGGCAGCGACCCGACGATCCCGCTGAACTCCTGGACCTGGCCGGCCTCCTCGAAGTCCACGAGGGGCGTGCCGGTCTCGACCAGCTCTCCTGGCTCGCCGTAGAGGCGCGCGATACGCCCGGCCCACGGGGCGGGGATCTCGACGACCGCCTTGTCGGTCTCGACGGCGACGAGCGGCTGATCGGCGACGACGCTGTCGCCCACCGACACGTGCCACGTCACGATCTCGGCCTCGTGAAGGCCCTCGCCGAGGTCGGGGAGCAGAAACGTCCTCATGCGTACTCCAGAACCCGCCGGGCGGCCGCGAGGACCCGCCGCCGGTCGGGCATGTACTTGGCTTCGAGGCGCGCGAGGGGGAAGATCACGTCGAACCCGGTCGCGCGGGTCACCGGCGCGACGAGCGACGCCAGCCCCTCGTCGGCGAGGCGCGCGGCGATCTCGGCGCCGAAGCCGCACGTGTGCGGCGCTTCGTGGACGATGACGCACCGACCGGTTCGGGCAACCGACTCGAGGATCGGGTCCATGTCAAGCGGCGAGATGGAGGCGACGTCGATGACGGCGGCGCCGACGCCCTGCTCGGCGAGCTCGTCGGCCGCGCCGAGGGCCTCGGCGACCATGCCGCCCCAGGCGACCAGCGTCAGATCCGCGCCGTCGCGCACCACGAAGGACATCCCGATCGGCAGCTCGGCCCCGTCGTCGGGCACGTCCTCCTTGCCGGCGCGGTAGAGGCGGGCGGGCTCCAGGACGACGACCGGATCCGGATCCCGGATCGCGGCGAGCAGCAGCCCGTACGCCTGCGACGGGGTGGACGGCATGACGACCTTGAGCCCGGGAATGTGCGCGAGGATCGCCTCGGGGCTGTCGGAGTGATGCTCCGGCGGCTTGATGCCGCCGCCGCAGGGCGCGCGCAACACCATCGGGCAGCTCAGGCGGCCTCGGGTCCGGTTGCGCAAGCGCGACGCATGGTTGAGGAGCTGGTCGAGCGCCGGGTAGATGAAACCGGCGAACTGGATCTCGGCCACCGGGCGCATGCCCTCGGCCGCGAGGCCGATCGCCAGGCCCGCGATGACCGTCTCCGCGAGCGGCGTGTCCATGACGCGGTCCGGTCCGAAGCGCTCGAGCAGTCCGTCGGTCGCCCGGAACACGCCGCCGCTCGCTGCGACGTCCTCACCGAGGACGACCACGCGCTCGTCGGCGCCCATCTCGTGATGCAGCGCCATCGCGACGGCCTGGACGAGCGTGACCTCAGGCATCCGCGGCGGATTCCTGGATGGCGGCGAGGCGTTGCGCCTCGAGGCCCACCGGTAGATCCTGGTAGAGGAAGTCGAACATGGCCTCGGGAGGGAGCGGCGGCGTCGCGAGGTACTCCTCGGCCGCCCCGTCCACCTCTGCCGCGCTTTCGGCGAGCAGCCCCTCCTCGTCCTCCTTCGCCCAGACGCCGGCGGCGACAAGGTGGTTCCGCAGGCGCCCGATGGGCTCGAGCTCCCACTGGCGGCTCACCTCGGCGTCGTCGCGGTATCGGCGTGCGTCGTCGACGGTGGTGTGGTCTGCGAGACGGTAGGTGACCGCTTCGATGAGGGTCGCGCCCTCGCCCGCACGCGCCCGCTCGACGGCGCGACGGCAGACCTCGGCGACCGCCACCGCGTCGTTCCCGTCCACCTGCTCGCCGGGCAACCCGGCCGCGACCGCCTTCTGCGCGAGGGTCGGCGCGGCACTCTGGAGTGACCGCGGTGCCGAGATCGCCCACCCGTTGTTGACGATGACGACGATGAGCGGGAGGCACATCGAGCCGGCGACGTTCAGCGCCTCGTAGAACGCGCCCTTCGAGGTCCCGCCGTCCCCGACCGTGCAGACAGCGACCCGGCGCTCGCGCCGAATCCGCATCGCGAGCGCCACGCCCGCGGCGTGCGGCGGATGCTCACCAACCGTGATCGACACCGGGAAGTCGCCCCGAGGCCCCCCGAACTCACTGCCGCGTTCGTCGCCACCCCAGTACAGGAGGATCTCGAGCGGGGTGACCCCGCGCCACAGGAGCGCCGCCTGGTCGCGGTAGCTCGGCACGAGGACGTCGGTCTCCTCCATCGCGCTCGCCAACCCCACGCCCACCGCTTCCTGGCCGAGGCCGCTCGCATACGTGCCGAGGCGACCCGTCCGGTGCAGGGCGACCGCGCGAGCGTCGAGGGAGCGCGAGCGGACCATCGCCCGGTAGAGGGGGATCAGGGCACGTGGGTCGCGCGCGAACTCGGGGAGATCGCGCTCCGCACGCCCATCGGGCGCGATGAACCTGGTGTGCGGGATGTCGAAAGAGGCGATGGTGCTCATCGTGGGCGCAGGGAGACGGTACAGGGTGGCTCGGTCGGCCGAGGTCGTCGGGGGTCCGCCGGCCTGCCGATCGGGCGGGATTTACGATCATCGGCCCCCGTGGCACAGTGTCGCTTGCCATGGACGAGAACGGCAGCACCCCCGAGCCGATCCGAGATCGCCACCCGGTCTCCGCGCTGGCCAGCAACCCCGCGAACATGCGCTTCGCCCGTCATCGCGAGCTCCTATCGAGGTGGCCGGTGACCGATGAGCGATGGGCGCGGGCCGTCGAGGCCGCCAGGCTCGCCGCGGTCGACCGGACGCCGGGGCCGGCGACCTTCGGCCGGTAGGGGGCGCTCACAGCACGAGCCAGACGGTCACGAAGTAGCCCGCCGCGGCGGTGAACAGCAGGGCGTCGAAGCGGTCGAGCACCCCGCCGTGCCCGGCCAGGATGCGGCCGGAGTCCTTCACGCCGATGTCGCGCTTGAGCATCGACTCGAACAGGTCGCCCACGTAGGCGACCAGGCAGATCACGAGGCCGAGCACCAACGACTGCACGTGGTCGATCCAGTCCATGTAGAGCCCGGCGACCCACACCGCGATCGTCCCGCCGACGACGCCGGCCACGAAGCCCTCGACGGTCTTCTTCGGCGAGGTCCTCGGGGCGATCGGGTGGGTTCCCCACAGTCGTCCGCCAAAGTACGAGAATGTGTCGAACGCCCAGGTGCCGATCAGGATGTTCGCCACCGCGCCCGCGCCGTTCGGCAGTTCCCGCGTCGCCACGAACAACCCGAGCGGGACGCCCAGGTAGATCCCCCCGAGCACGGTCAGCGCCACGCGGATCGTGACCTCTTCGCGGTTCTTGAGGATCAGGCCGGCGACTGCGCTGAGCGCGACGATCGCCGCCGCGCCGAGCGCAACCGCCTGCTCGGGCGGGTCGATCACCGCGGGGAGCGCGACCGTCAGCGCCGTGCCCGCATATGCCGCCCAGCGAAGCGGCGCGAGGCCCGCGACGAGGTTCAGGTACTCGTAGATGCCGACCATGGCGATCGCGACGACCACCGCGACGAACAGCGGACCCCCGACGTAGACCACGGCGATGGCAAGCGCGATCCCCGGGATCGCAACGGCGATACGGCTGCCCAAGATGGAATCCGACTCGCTACCGCGCCCCGAACCGGCGCTGACATCCGGCGTAGTGCTGCAGTGCGGCATCGAGGTCTTCGGCCGTGAAGTCCGGCCAGAGGCGATCGGAGAAGTACAGCTCGGCGTAGGCGGTTTGCCAGAGCAGGAAGTTCGAGAGGCGCTGCTCGCCGCTGGTGCGGATCACGAGCTCCGGATCGCGCATCTCGCTGTCGTACAAGCAGCGTGCGAAGTCGTCCTCGGCGCCGCCTGGTCCGTACTCCGCGGCGAACCGCCGCGCCGCGTCGAGGATCTCGCCGCGTCCACCGTAGTTCATCGCAACGAACAGGCTGAGCCCCGTGTTGCCGGCGGTGCGCTGCTGCGACCATTCGATCCTGCGGCGGAGCTGGTCCGGGAGCCCGTCGATCCTGCCGATGAAGCGCATGCGGACGTTCTCCGCGTCGAGCTCGTCGGTCTCCCTGTCGATCAGCTCGCTGAACAGCCCGAGCAGATCGGTGACCTCCGATTCCGGCCGCCCCCAGTTCTCGGTCGAGAACGAGAACACCGTGAGATCCTCGATGCCCGCGTCGTTCGCGGCACGTACCACCCGTTTGAGCGCCTGGGCGCCGGCGCGATGGCCGGCGGCCACGGGCAGCCGCCTGCGCTGGGCCCATCGCGCGTTCCCGTCCATGATGATCGCGACGGAGACGGGGACGTCACGGGAGACGCCCCCCTCGGCGACCACGCCGCCGGCGCGCAGGCGAAGGAGCGCCCGGGCCGACCGCCAACGGGTGCGGATCGTCATCGCCCGAGCTGGGGCGCGGTCCCGCCGGACATCGGGGGCGGGGCGCTAGACCTCAAGGATCTCCGACTCCTTGCGGGCCATCGCCTCGTCGATCGACTTGACCTCGCGGTCGGTCAGCTTCTGTACCTCGTCCTGAGCCCGAGCGGCCTCGTCGCGCGAGATCTCGCCGTCCTTCTCGCGTCGCTTGACGTCGTTCAGCACGTCGCGGCGGACGTTCCGGACGGCGATCCGCGCATCCTCGGCCATCTTGTGGACGAGCTTCACGAACTCCTTGCGCCGCTCTTCGGTGAGCTGCGGCACCGGCAGACGGATCAACTGGCCGTCATTCGACGGCGTGAGCCCGAGCTGCGCTTCGAGCAGGGCCTTCTCGATCGACTTCATCAGCGACTTGTCGAAGGGCTGGACGGTCAGCAACCTGGCCTCGGGGGCATGGATGGTGGCGACCTGGTTGAGCGGCATCTCCGCACCGTAGGCGTCGACCATCACGCGATCCAGCAGGTGGGTCGACGCGCGACCCGTTCGCACGGTGGCGAACTCGACGTCGAGGCTCTTCAGCGCCCCGTCCATCCGACGCCGAGCATCGGCAATGAGTTCCTTCACGAGCTTCCCCCTTCGTCGTTCGCGACGATCGTCCCCACATGCTCGCCCCGCAGGATTCTCGCGACATTCTGCTCGTCGGCCATGTTGAAGACCATGATCGGGAGGTCGTTGTCCATGCACAGCGTGAGGGCCGTAGTGTCCATCACCTTGAGCCCGCGTTCGATGGCCTCCATGTGGGTGATTCGCGGGATGAGCTTCGCATCGGGATCCTCCCGCGGGTCCCGGTCGAGTACGCCCTCCACGTTGTTCTTCGCCATCAGGATGCACTGGGCGCCGATCTCGAGCGCCCTGAGCGCGGCCGTGGTGTCGGTCGTGAAGAACGGGTTGCCGGTCCCGCCGGCGAAGATCACGACGCGCTGCTTTTCGAGGTGCCGCATCGCGCGCCGCCGGATGTACGGCTCGGCGACCTCCTGGATCGCGATCGCCGACTGCACCCGGGTGGTGACATCGAGCTTCTCGAGGGCGTCCTGGATCGACAGCGCGTTCAGCACGGTGGCGATCATCCCCATGTAGTCGGCCGTCGCCCGGTCCATCCCCCGGGACGCCCCGGCGACGCCGCGGAAGATGTTCCCGGCGCCGACGACGATCGCGACCTCGACCCCGAGCTCCACCGCCCCACGGATCTGACGGGCGATCGCCCCGACCCGCTCGGCGTCGATGCCGTACGAGCGCTCCCCGAGGAGGGCCTCGCCGGACAGCTTCAGGACGACGCGGCGGAACGCGCTGCCGCCGGTGGGGGCGGTCGCCTCGGTCGAGGTCGCGGTGATGTCGCTACCCGCCGAGCTCATACCTGACGAACCGGCGGATCGTGACGTTCTCGCCGAGCCGGGCGGCGACCTCGGCGCGAAGGTCCTCGATACTGCGAGGCTTCTTCTCCGCCTGGTCCCGTACGAACTCCTGGTCGAGCAGTGCGATCTCCTTGAGATGCTTGCCGAGCTTCCCTTCCACCGCCTTCTCGCGGAACCGCTCGTCGACGTCCTCGGACTGGGCGAGGTAGACGGCCCGCTCGCGCTCCTTGTACTCGTCCGGCACGTCGTCCGCCGAGACGAAGAGGGGGTTCATCGCGGCGATGTGCAACGCGAGGTCGTGCACGAAGGTAGTGAAGTCGTCGCTGCGCGCGACGAAGTCGGTCTCGCAGTTGACCTCGACGAGCACGCCGACGCGCCCACCGTGGTGGATGTAGCTGTCGACGATCCCCTCGCGAGCCTCACGGCCCGAGCGCTTCGCGGCGTCGGCGGCACCCTTCGCCCGCAGGAGATCGGTCGCCTGCTCGAGGTCGCCTCCGGATTCGGCCAGCGCGGCCTTGCAGTCCATCATCCCGGCGCCCGTGCGGTCGCGGAGCGCCTTCACCTCTTTCGCGGACGGCTGGTAGTCGCTCACGCGCCGGGCTCCTCGTCGGTCGTGGCGGTGGTCTCTGCGATCGGTGCGTCGGGCACCTCATCGGGCGCCGCGGCGGGCGCTGCGTCCGGCGGCGGAGCCGGCGCAGCGGGCTCGGGTGCGACCTCGGCCGCGGGAGCCGCGGGGGGCGTCTCGACCGTGGGTACGGCCGCCGGGGCCGCGAGGGGCTCGACGGTGGGCGGATCCGGCGCCGGGGACGGGGGTGCGGCCTCGACTGCGGGCGCGGCTTCCGTCGCGGCTGCGGGAGCCGCAGGTGCGGCGGGTGCGTCCGTGGCCTCCTGCCCGGCCTCGGGCGCCGGGGCGACGTAGCCGCGGCCGTCGGCGATGCCGCGGGCGATGGCGCCGAGGATCAGGTTGCACGAGCGGATCGCGTCGTCGTTGCCCGGGATCACGAACGTGGCCTCGTCCGGGTCGCAGTTGGTGTCGACCAGGCCGATCACGGGGATGCCGAGACGGTTCGCCTCACGCACGCCGATTGCCTCGCGCTTGAGGTCGACGACCACGACCGCGTCCGGGAGGCGCTGCATGTCCGCGACGCCGCCGAGGTTCGTCTCGAGCTTCAAGAGCTCGGCCTCGGCCGACAGCCGCTCGCGGGTCGGGAGCAGATCCAGCTGACCCTCGACCTTCTGACGGCGGAGCTCGTGCAGCCGCCGGATGCGGTCGGCCATCGTGACCCAGTTGGTCAGAAGTCCGCCGAGCCAGCGGTGGTTGACGTAGGGCATCCCGCAGCGCACCGCCTGGTCGCGCACCGCGTCCTGCGTCTGCTTCTTCGTGCCGACGAACATCACGGTGCCGCCGCGGGCGCCGATGTTCCGGACGAAGTCCACGGCCTCGCCGAGCAGTTCCAGGGTCTGCACGAGATCGATGATGTAGATGCCGCCCCGCTCCCCGAAGATGTAGCGCTTCATCTTGGGATTCCAGCGGCGGGTCTGGTGTCCGAAGTGCACTCCGGACTCCAGCAACTGCTTCATGGTGACGGGCACGATGGCTCCTGATTCGGTTGGGAAGGTGAGCAACCGACGCGAGTCCGGAGGGACCACCGTGCTGGCGGCACCGTCCACCGGCCGTCGCGCGTCGGGTGGGTGGGTTGACGGAACTTGCGGATACTAGCGGCCCCGGCGGTCATCCCGCTCGCTCCGGGCCCGCGAGGGCGCGTACCACCGCCGCGAGATCCGGCGGCAGCTCGCTCTCGACGACGATGGGCTCTCCGGACTCCGGATGGGCGAACGCGATCCTGCGAGCGTGGAGGAACTGGCGGCGAAGGCCGAACTCGTCCCCGCGGCGGCCGTAGACGGGGTCGCCCACGACCGGGAAGCCCACGGCCTCGAGGTGGACCCGGATCTGGTGGGTCCGGCCGGTCTCGAGACGCGCTTCAAGCAGGCTGTGGCGGTCGAACGCCGCGATCCGGCGGAAGTGGGTCCGTGCGTCGCGCGGCCGGTCCGTTCTGGTCGACATGCGCGTGCGGTTGCGAAGATCGCGCCCGATCGGCCTGTCGACGCTGAGCGCACCCGGGAATGCGCCGTGAACGAGCACCACGTACGTCCGCTCGATCTCGCGCTCACGCAGCATACGCTGAAGCCTCCGGTGCGCCCGGTCGGTCTTCGCGACGACGAGGAGTCCACTGGTGTCGCGATCGAGTCGATGGACGATGCCCGGTCGCTCGGCGTCCCCTCCCCCGCGGATCCCGCGCGCGAGGAGCCCGTTCACGAGCGTGCCCGATCCATGCCCCCGGCTCGGGTGGGTCACCACGCCCGCCGGCTTGTCGACGACGAGCAGGACGTCGTCCTCGAACCGGACGACGAAGGGGACGTCCTCGGGCGTGAGGGTCGTCGTCGCCCGAGGAGCGGGCCGCACCGTCACGATGGAGCCTTCCGCCAGGGCGTGGCGCTTCGCGACCGCCCGGCCGTCGACCTCCACGCGCCCCGCGTCGATCAGGCGCTGCGCCTCGGCGCGGCTCCCGACCTCCGGCCGCGCTCCGACCACGGCGTCGAGGCGGCGCCCGGCGTCGTCGGGCCCGACCACGAAGTCGAACCCATCCCCCGTCACGACCCCTCGGATGCCCGCAGAAGCCCGAGCGCCACGATGGCGGCTCCGACCACGATCCCCATGTCGGCGATGTTGAACGCCGGGAAGCGTGCGGGATCGAGGAAGTCGGTCACACCGCCGTGGATCAGCCGATCGACGAAGTTCCCGATGCTCCCGCCGATGAGCAGGCCCCCGCCGAACGCCACCGCCATGCTGCGGGAGGCGAGGCGGGCCAGCACCGCCGCGATGAGCGCGAGGGCGACGACCGTGAGGACTGCCACGATCGTCTGGTTGCCCGGGAAGAGCCCAAAGGCGATGCCCTCGTTGCGCGCCCGAACGATGGCGAAACCGGGGAACAGGTCGACGTGATCCCCCGGCTCCATCGTGGCCCGCACGATGAGCTTCGTCGCCTGGTCGGCCACCAGCGTCGCGACCGCGGTAGCGACGAACACCCCCCAGCGTCGCCGCGCCTGCCGCCGCAGCCGGCGGCCTTCGGCCTGATCGACCGCGTCCCGCATCGGCTGCACCGGCGCCGAGCTCATGTGTCCTGCCGGGTCACGGGACCGAAGCGCTCCAGCAGGCGCTCCACGATCGCGGCCGGATCGCCATCGATCTCGACGAGCTTGCGGGCCCCGCCGGATCCGCGCCTGATGCGCGCGGCGGCCGGCCGCAGTCCCGCGGCGTCGGCGAGGTACTCGCACAGGGCAGCGTTCGACTGTCCGTCGTGGGGAGCGGCGGCGATCTGGACGCGCAGATGGCCCGCCTGCACCCCGACGGCCTTGGTCTGCCGGGAGCGGGGCACGGCCTTCACGACGACGGTGACTCCATTGTCCCGGAGCGAGAGCCACTCGGGCAGCGGCGTGGGCGCGCGACGGTCAGGCAAGACCCGAGAGGATCTTGACGACGAACTGGTTGACGATCACCAGGACGATGAGCGCCACGATCGGTGACAGATCGAGCGGCCCGACCGCGGGGATGAACCGCCGGAAGAAGTTGAGGTACCAGTTGGTCGTGTCGTGGAGGAACTCAACAATGGCGATGGACCATCGCCGCATCGGGGCGATCGTGATCCACGACATCAGGATCCGCACGAGGATGCAGATCGTGTAGACCAGGAACAGCGCGTTGACCCATTGGATGAAGAGGTCCATCTAGTGCACCGTTCCGGGCGCCGCGACGCCCCGCGAGGGTTTGCAGCCGCCGAGTTCCATGGGACATCCGGAGCGGCCCACCTACAGCTCGCCCGCCCTGCGGGCCGCCGCGCGGACCGCATCCGCGACGTGTCCGCGCACGCCTCCCCGCTCCAGCACCGCGATGCCCTCGATGGTCGTGCCGGCCGGCGAGCTCACCCGCTGACGCAGGTCGGCCGGATCGACTCCGTCCGCGAGGAGCGCGCCGCTGCCCGCGATGACGGCCTGCACCATCCGCCTGGCCTGCTCACGGGGGAAGCCCACGGCGACGGCGCCGTCCTCGAGACCTTCCGCGACGAGCGCGATGAAGCCCGGGCCACTCCCCACGAGGGCGGTCGCCGGCCCGATGAGCGGCTCCGGCAGCTCGACCACCGCCCCGAGCGGCGCCAGCGCCTCGCCGAGCGCCGAGACGGCCGCCGGGGTCATGTCGCGCGTGGTGAGGGCGATCAGCCCGGCACCGTGACGGACGGCGAGGTTCGGCATCGTTCGGGCGAGGGGAACGTCCGGCGCGAACGAGCGCAGGCGGTCGAGGTCGAGGCCCGCGACGACCGACATCAGCACCGACCGGGCTCCGAAGCCGGCCGCCGCGAGGTCTCCGACCGCCACGGCCGCGTCCTTCGGCTTGACGGCGAGGACCACGAGGTCGCAACCGGCGGCGTCCGCCGGGGTGCCGGCTCGCGCCGCGAGCTCCGCAGCCGCCGACGTCGCGGCAGCGGGCACCGCGTCGACGACCACCATGCCGGCGGCGAGCGCTGGACGCCCGCGGAGGAACCCTGCGGCCATCGCGCGTCCCATCGCGCCGCATCCGACAAGACCGATGGTCGTGGGCCAATCACTCATGCCGACATCCTGACAGGACCGCTCACGGCACCGTCGCTCACACGGCGGGCCAGCGTCCCGCGCCGCGAGATCCGACGGATGCAGGCTCAGTACTGGTTGAAGAAACCCTTCTCCAGCAGACGCGCCCGCTCCTCGGCGGACACCTCGACGTTACGCGGAGTCAGGAGGAACACCTTGTCCGCGACGCGCTGCATGCCGCCGTCGAGCGCATAGGTGAGCCCGCTGGCGAAGTCGATGAGACGCTTTGCGAGGTCGGTCTCGGCGCTCTGCAGGTTGAGGATGACCGGCACCGTCGCCTTGAACTTGTCGGCGACCTGCTGCGCGTCGTTGAAGCTCTTGGGGACGACGAGGTGCACCTGCATCTGCTGCGACCGCGTGTCGACCGCCCGAATCGGCGTCGAACGGGCGCCGGCACCGACCGGCTCGTCGTCGCCGAAGATCTCGTCGAACTCGTCCCGCCGGCGCGGGCCGAGCCGCCGGACGTTCGGTCGCTCGCGGTAGCTCTGCTCGAGCTCCTCCTGCGCACGTGGGGCCGCCGCCCGGGCCTCTTGCTCCGGAAAGTCATCCTCGTCGTCGTCGGCCATCCCGAAGTAGACGAGCGTCTTGTGCCACAGGTCCGAGAGCGCCATCAGCTCACCTGGCTCCGATCGATTATCGAACGTCCAATTCGCACAATGGTGGCACCTTCCTCCGCAGCAACCACGAAATCCTGACTTGTCCCCATTGAGAGGTCCCGAAGATCATGCCTGCCGACCCACCGCTCCGCCAACCTGTCGTTGAGCGAGCGCAGCTGGGCGAAGTATGGTCGGCTGTGTTCGGGATCGGGATCCGCAGGAGGCAGTGCCATGAGGCCTCCGACGACGATCCGCGAAAAACGGCTGATCGACTCGAGAAATGCCTCGATTTGGCCCGGAAAGATACCATATTTGGTCTCTTCTCCCGTCAGGTTCACTTCGACGAGCACCCGCACCGGGTCGCTCGCCCGGGCGTCGATCTCCTCGGCAAGCCGCTCCGAGTCGACCGAATGGATGAGCCGCGCCGCCTCGAGCACGCCACGGACCTTGCGGCGCTGGAGATGGCCGATGAAGTCGAAGACGAGCGCGTCGCCCACGACCGCGCGCTTTGCCTCGAGGTCCTGGAGGCGGTTCTCGCCGATGACCGGCGCTCCGGCCTCCACGAGGGCGGGGGCATCGGCGGCGGCCACGTACTTGCCGGCGAGGACGATCTCGACCTCGCCCGGCCGCCGGCCGGCGCGCACCGCCCCCGCATCGACCGCGTCGCGGGCCTCCTGGAGGGCGAGACGGAGGCGGCCGGGGTCGATCATGCGACCTCGATGGCGATGACGCCGCCGTGCCGGCCGGTTCGCGCCCCGTCACGCCGGTACGAGAAGAAGCGCGTCGGGTCGCACGAGGTGCAGGCTCCGGCCGAGGTGATGGCAGGCTCGGGGATGCCCGCGTTCCTGAGCTCGATCCGGGCGGCAAGCGCCAGGTCGACGGCGTCGCCGTCGACCGTCTCGTCGCCAAAACGGGCGGCGAATGTGGCGCGGAGCTCGGCGTCGACCGGGTAGCAGCAGGGTCCGACGCCCGGACCGATGGCCGCGGCGGTCGCAGCCGGGTCGCCGAGCGCGGCCACCGCGTTCGCAAGCACACCGCCCACCAACCCCCGCCAGCCGGCGTGCGCCGCCGCGACCCGTGGGGCATCGGTGCGCCACAGGAGCACCGGCAGGCAGTCCGCGCCGAGGACCACGAGCGCGATCCCGGGTCGTTCGGTCACCAGGGCGTCGCCCTCGGGCCAGCCCGACAGGGCCCCCGTGAAGCGCCCGGGCCGGGTGGGCGCGGCGATCGTGCGCACGCCGGCGCCGTGGACCTGGAAACCGAGGGTGGCCCGCTCGGGGTCGAGCCGGAGCGCGGCCATGAGCCGCCGACGGTTCTCGCGCACCGCGGCGGGATCGTCGCCCGTGGTCGATCCGAGGTTGAGGCCGGCCCAGTGGCCACAGCTGACGCCGCCCGCTCTCGTCGTGAAGCAGGCGACGACGCGCCGCCCGGCGTTCACAGTGAGCAGATCCAGGCTCACGAGCGCACCGCGGCCTGCAGGGCAAGGTCGAGTTGGGCGGCGCGGTCCGGCCCGACGCGGCCGTCGAGCCGGGCCGCTCGCACCGCGGCAAGCGCCCGGCCGATCGCCGGGCCGGGCCGGATGCCGACGGCCACGAGGTCCTCGCCCGAGATCGCAAGGCGCATTCCCCGGACCGTCGCCCACCAGTCGGCGATGCGCCCCTCGCCGAGCGCGCACGCGACGACCACGCTCGCGGGCTTCGCGCGGTTCAGCACCTCGTCGAGGCCCGAGGCGGAGGTGACCGAGCCGAGCCGGCGCCGGAGCTCGCCTCCCTGCGCCGCGGCAGCGGCGACGCCTCGCGCCCAGCCGTCGACGGCGACGTGGGGAAGGTGCTCAGGCGCGATCGCCAGGCCCATGCGGACCGCCCAGGGCTCCAGCGCGGGAGCACCGGGGAGCGCGAGGGCGGCGTCGATAGCGGCGAACTGCTGCTGGCGATCGCCCGCGTCCCCGGCGACCCAGGGCACCCCGATCTCGGCCGCCAGTGCGATCGCCGCAGCGGCCCGGCCCTCCTTGAGCAGCCGCCGCAACTCCTCGCCCACTCGCGCCGAGCGGAGATCGACGCCCGGTGACGCCGCCATGGCGCCGCCGAACGTCGCCGGGTCGAGCGTGAAGCCCAGACGGGCCGCGTAGCGCACGGCGCGCAGTACCCGCGTCGGATCCTCGACGAACGCGTCGTGGCGAAGGGCACGCACGACGCCCTCCGCGAGGTCCCGCCGCCCGTCATGCGGGTCGACGAGAGTCCCGGACTCGGGTCCGTTCAGCCGGTAAGCGATGGCGTTGATGGTGAAGTCCCGGCGGGCGAGGTCGTCGAGCAGGGTGCCAGGCTCGACCACCGGGAGGCTGCCCGGCTGGGGGTAGCGCTCCCGGCGGGCACGCACGATGTCGATCCAGTTGTCGTGCGGCAGCTCCAGGTACGCGGTGCCGAACCGTTCATGCGTGACGGCCCGGACGTTGAGCTCGTGCCCGAGGCGCTCGGCGAGCACGAGCGCGTCGCCCTCGGCGACGAGATCGATGTCCTCGGTGTCGGCGACGCCGAGCAGGGCGTCGCGGACCGCCCCGCCGACGAGGCTGACCGGCACGTCGAGATGGGGGATCGCCCGGAGGAGCATCGGATGCGCTTGCACCGCGGCCGCGACCCGCGCAGAATCGTCGGCGTGTCCTATGACCCACTCTCCGACAAGCTGCGCGAGGCCGCACCGGTGGCGATGCCCGAGCTCCTCGAGCTGTTCGCGTCGTTCGAGGGCCTGACGCTCGCCGAGCTCCAGGCGGAGTTCGCCGCGTGCGAGCAGCGGTTCCGGGACTGGGTGGAAGACCCTGCGAACGCGGGACGGCCCATCAGCGAGTCCCCCGACTACCTGGATCGCATCGCGCTTGACAGCCTGATCGAGCGGCGCATGTGGTGGGAGTGACGGGGCGGGCTACGACGCGCTGTCCGGGATCACGGCGATCGCGTCGATCTCGACCCGCGCGCCGAGCGGCAGCGCGGCGACCCCGATCGTCGCGCGCGCGGGCGCGTGGCCGGCGAACGCCTGGGCGTAGACCTCGTTCATCGCCCCGAAGTCGTCGAAGTCCTTGAGGTAGACGGTCGTCTTGACGACCTGGTCGAGCGCGGCGCCAGCTGCGGCGAGAATCGCCGCGACGTTGCGGAGCGCGAGGGCCGTCTGCAGCCTGATGTCGTCGTCGACCAGCTCTCCGGTGGTGGGGTCGACGGGCACCTGTCCCGACACGTAGACGACCTCCCCCGGCCGGGCCGTGACGGCCTGGCTGTAGGGGGCGCCGGCGACGGGGGCGGGAGCTTTTCCGGTGCGGATGCTTCGCATGTGGTGACGATACTGCGCGACCCAGACGACCGGGGCCGACACGTCGATGAACCGGCGCCGCCCGCCGGCGTCGTTTGACGGCTTTGGTGCCACCTCGTGACGAGACCGCTTCCCACCGCGGCCTGGGCGGGAGGGCGACGATCACCGCGCTCGTTCCCAGAAGCCCAAAGGGGTTCATGAGGAAGACGCGAATCGGACTCGTTGCGGGCGCCCGTCGGCGTCGCGGCAACGGCTGTCGCGATCGCCGGGCCGGCGTAAGCTTCGAGTTAGGGTGCCGCATCGGGTCCTCCGAGCGAAAGTGGGCTTCGAGAACTCACGGCCTCTCGGAGACCCGACCAGCCCGTCAGCCGTTCGGAACGTCTCAAGGCACGTCAGCTAGAGCCGGACGGGCACCCCGGCGCCGGCCATCGCGCGCTTGACCTGGGCGATGGAGTACACGCCGTCGTGAAAGACCGAGGCGGCGAGCACCGCGTCGGCGTGACCCGCGGTGACGGCCGCCGCGAAGTGCTCGAGCGTGCCCGCACCCCCCGACGCGATCACCGGCACCCGCACCTCACGGTCGATTGCGGCGAGCAGGTCGGTGTCGAAGCCGTCCTTCGTGCCGTCGCGGTCCATGCTCGTGACCAGGAGCTCCCCCGCGCCCCGCTCGGCGACCTCGCGCGCCCAGGCGACGGCCTCGATCCCGGTCGGCAGTCGCCCTCCGTTGAGGAACACCTCCCACCCCGAGCCGTCCTCGCGCCGCTTGGCGTCGATCGCCACCACGATGCACTGCGACCCGAACCGGTTCGCGCAGCGCGCGATCAGCTCGGGGTCGCGAACCGCCGCGGAGTTGATCGACACCTTGTCGGCGCCCGCGGCGAGCACGTCGCGGACGTCCTCCTCCGAGCGGATCCCGCCGCCGATGGTGAACGGGATGAAGACCTCTTCGGCCGTGTGGCGGGCAAGCTCGATGATCGTGTCGCGCTCCTCGTGGCTCGCCGTGATGTCGAGGAACACGATCTCGTCGGCGCCTTCGGCGTCGTAGCGGGCGGCAAGCTCCACGGGGTCACCCGCGTCGCGGAGACCGACGAAGTTCACGCCCTTCACCACCCGCCCGTGATCGACGTCCAGGCAGGGCACCACCCTGATCACGCGGCCGCTCCCCCCAGGACCTCGAGCGCCTCGGCGACGGTGAACCGCCCCTCGTAGAGCGCCCGGCCGACGATGACGCCGGACAGGTTCGGCAGGCCGAGGTTGCGCAGCGCGACCAGATCCTCGAGCGACGAGATCCCGCCCGATGCGACCAGTCGCAGTGGGGGCGCCACCTCGCTGAGGCGCCGGAGCGCGTTGAGGTTCGGCCCGTTGAGCGTGCCGTCGCGGATGATGTCCGTGTAGATCAGTCGCCGGACGCCGGTGCTCACCAGCTCGGCCGCGACATCGGTCGCGTCCCGGTCGGTGACCTTCGTCCAGCCGTGGGTCGCGACCTTGCCCTCCCTGGCGTCGATCGCGACGGCGAGGCGGTCTTCGAGGCGGCGCACCGCCCATTCGAGGAGCTCGCGGTCCTGCAGCGCGACCGTCCCGAGCACGACGCGTCGCACGCCGGTCGCGATCGCCGTCTCGATCGCCGCGCGCGTTCGAAGCCCCCCTCCCAGCTGCACCTCGCCGGGGAACCGGTTGGCGATCTCGGCGACGAGCGGCGCCTGGGCGGGCTCGCCCTCGCGCGCGCCGTCGAGGTCGACGACGTGAAGCGCCGTGGCGCCGTCGTCCGCGAAGAGCTGGGCCTGGGACACCGGGTCCTCATTGAACGTCGTCGACGCCGCGAAGTCGCCCTGCACGAGCCGGACCGCGAGTCCGGCCTGCAGGTCGATGGCGGGATAGAGGGTGATCACGCCGCGGCCGCCGCACCCACGTAGCTCATCCACCGGCCGAGCAGGGCGAGGCCGGCGCGGCTCGACTTCTCGGGGTGGAACTGAAAGCCCATCACGTTGCCCTCGCCCGCCACCGCGCAGAACGGCCCGCCATGGTCGGCGGCGCCCCAGCAGGATGACCGCTCGGCCGGCTCGACGGCGTAGCTGTGAAGGAAGTAGTAGGTGGACGGGTCGCCGGGGTCGGTCGGCGCGAGCGGGCAGCGCTCGGACCACTTGACCGTCGCCCACCCGATGTGCGGCACCTTGGCCGTGGTGTCCAGCCGCCGGACCGTGCCGGACAGCAGGCCGAGTCCCGCCGTTCCGGGCGCCTCCTCGCTCGCGTCGAAGAGCACCTGCAAGCCGATGCAGATCCCGAGGACGGGCAGCCCGCGGCCGGCGGCGTCGAGCACCACCTGGTTGAGGCCGGAGGAGCGGAGCCGGGCCATCGCCTCGCTGAAGTGCCCGTCGCCCGGGAGGACGACCGCGTCGGTGGCTCCGACCTGGTCGGGACTCCCGGTGATGGTCACCGAGGCGCCGAGACGCTCGAGCGCCTTCGCGGCGCTCCGCAGGTTGCTCATCTCGTAGTCGAGCACGGCGACCCGCAGGCTCATAGGGAGCCCTTCGTCGACGGCACCCCGGGCGCGCGGACGTTCGCCGTCACCGCCGCGCGGAGCGCGCGGGCGAAGGCCTTGAAGCACGCCTCGATGACGTGGTGGGGGTTCTCGCCCGAGAGCAGCCGCAGGTGCAGCGTGAGCTTCGCGTGGTTGGCGACGCCGCGGAGGAACTCCTCGAGCAGGTCCGTCTCGAAGCCGCCCACGACCGTCGCTGGGAGCGCGACGTCGCAGGCCACGAACGGGCGCCCGGAGATGTCGATCGCCGCCTGCGCGAGGCACTCGTCCATCGGCACGAGCGCCGCGCCGTAGCGCTCGATCCCGGCGCGATCGCCGAGGGCCTGGTCGAGGGCCTGACCGAGCACGATGCCGGTGTCCTCGACGGTGTGGTGGCTGCCCGTCGCGAGGTCGCCGCGCGTCTCGACGTCGAGGTCGATGAGGCTGTGACGCCCGAGGAGCGTGAGCATGTGGTCGAAGAAGCCGACCCCGGTCGCGACGGTCACCACCCCGGTGCCGTCCAGATCGACGACGACGTGCACGTCGGTCTCCGCCGTCGTGCGACGCACCTCGCCTCGTCTCGTCATTCCGTCGCTCCTTGCTGCGCGATTCGATCCGCCCGCACCTCGGCGGAGCGGCGATGGTAGGGGAATCCCTCCGCCTGCGCCATTTCGGCGAGGTGAGGGGTGAGCGCCGCGACGGCGTCGTCGGACAGATCGACCACCGACATCCTGCGCATGAACGTCGACGGGCCGACCGCCGAGGCAAAGCGGGCGGCGCCACCGGTCGGGAGGATGTGGTTCGAGCCGGCGATGTAGTCGCCGAAGGCCGTCCCCCCGTTCGGGCCGGTGAACACGGCGCCGGCCTGTCGCACGGATCCGGCGAGCCTCGCGGCTCCCGCGACGGCGAGCTCCAGGTGCTCGGGTGCGAAGGCCTCCGCGAAGTCGACGGCGACGTCGAGGCTCTCGGCATGCACCAGCGTGATCGCGCCGGCGGCATCCTCCCGGCGGAGCACCGCCTCGACCGCGTCGAGGATGGCAGCGTCCGGGCTCACGAGGATCGCCGGCGAGTCGGGACCGTGCTCGGCCTGGGCGAGCAGGTCGTCGGCCAGTGCGGCGGCGTCGACGTCGCCCTCGGCGACGATGACCACCTCGCTGGGACCGGCGATGCCGTCGATCCCGACGGTGCCGAACACCTGGCGCTTCGCCTCCTGCACCCATGCGCTCCCCGGACCGGCGATGACGGCGACGGGGGCGATCGCGTCGGTACCAAACGCCAGGGCACCGATTGCCGCTGGGCCTCCGACGGCGGCGACCTCGTCGATGCCCAGCAGGGAGGCCGTTGCCAGCACCACCGGCGCCGCGCGACCGTCGGGGCCCGGCGGCGTGACGATCGCGATCCGCCCCACCCCCGCTTCCTGCGCGGGAACGGCGCCCATGATCAGGCTCGACGGGTACGCCGCGCGCCCACCCGGAACGTAGATACCCGCGGACGCAACGGGAATGGCCCGCACCGTGATGCGCTGGCCGAGCGGAAGGGTGGAGCTGACGTCCGCGGGGCGCGTGGCGGCGGCGAGTGCGCGCACCTGTGCGATCGCGGTCAGGAGCGCGTCGCGCAGCGGCCCGTCGAGCGCGGCTGCCGCTGCGTCCAGGTCGGCACGTGGAACCCGGATCTGGTCGTGCGTGAAGTCGGGGCAGTCGAAGCGCCGGGTCGCGTCGACCAGCGCGTCATCGCCGCGAGCGCGGACGTCGGCGAGGAGCTCCTGGACGCGCTCGGCGATCTGCGGGTCCGGCGGCGGCGGCGAGAGGCCGTCGGCCAGGGCGACGGCTCCGCCGCGCCGCAGGGTCACGCGTCGCGGCAGGCTCATGCCGAACCGGCCTCGAGCCGCCGAATGAGGCCGTCGACCGCGCCGGCCGCGACCTTGTGGCTGACACGGTTGGCGATGAGCCGCGCGGACGACGCGAAGATCTCCTCGCGCTCGACGAGGCCGTTCTCGGAGAGCGTGCGCCCCGTGGCCACGAGGTCGACGATGCCGTGCGCGAGCCCGACCAGCGGGGCGAGCTCTACGGATCCGTTGACCTTGACGACCTCCACCGCCCGTCCCGTCGCGCCGAAGTGTCGGCGGGCGGCGTTCGGGTACTTCGTCGCGACCCGGATCGCGCCGAGGTGCGTCAGCGCCTCGGCCGTCGGGTCGTCACCGGCCCGGGTCGCGTAGACCATCCGGCAGTGTCCGAAGTCGAGGTCGAGGAGCTCGTAGACGTCCGGGCTGGACTCGCGCAGGACGTCCTTCCCGACGATGCCGAGGTCGGCGGCGCCGGCCTCGACGTAGGTGGGAACGTCACTCGGGCGAGTCGTGATATACCGGGTGCCGTCGGCGGCGTCGACCACGAGCCGGCGGCCGGCATCGTCGAGCGGGCTGACGTCGAGCCCCGCGCCTCGGAGGCGGGCCACGGCGTCGGCGAAGAGGGCGCCGAGGGGCATGCAGATCACCAGCGGCGCGATTTGAGCTCCTCCACCACGTCGTGGCAGTCGACGGTCTCGCCGCCGGCTCGGTCGGCCACGGCGTAGCCGGTCGCGGTGCGACGTACGACGAACCGCCAGCCGTCGACATCGGCCAGCCGATTGGCCACGGCCTCGTCGTCCGGCACGCCGACGACCACGAAACCGGCCGCGCGCAGCGTCGCGGCGACGGCCACCTCGGCGTCGATGCCGCCGGCCAGGACCACGCCGTCGGGCAGGACGCCATCGCCGTTCCTGGCGGCGATCGCCTCGTGAAGCCGGTCGAGGATGACCGCGGCGCCGATGGCGGGGCGCGGCGACCCGAACTTGCCGACGAGGCCGTCGTAGCGGCCCCCCACCGCGACCGGCCGCCCCACGCCCGGGGCATACGCCTCGACCACGACGCCCGAGTAGTACCCCCAGTCGCGCAGGACGCCGAGGTCGACCATGACGGCGTCGCCCGCACCGTGGGCGTCGAGCAGCGTGAGGGTTGCGAGCAGCGCATCGCAGGCGGGCTCGGCGGACGGCACGCGCCCGGCGAGATCGCGCAGGATCTCGCGACCCCCGCGGAGGGTCGGGAGCTTCGCGACGAGCTCCCGCTCGTCGGCGCCGAGCGAAAGCGCCTCGGCCGCGCGCCTCCACGCGACGAGGTTGCGCGCGCGCACCGCCTCCCCCAGGGCCGACTGTTGGGCGTCGGCGACGCCCAGGCCGTCGAGCACCGCGCGCGTGAGCGATACGTCGCCGAGCGCGACCCGCAGGTCGGTGATGCCGAGCGCGCGGAGCGCTCCGACCACGGCGGCGATCACCTCGGCGTCCGCCGCCGGCCCTGGCAGGCCCACCAGCTCGATGCCCGCTTGGAGCTCCTCCGCGCGCTGCGCCCGTCCGGCCGGCGCAGGACGTGCGCGCTCGGTGATGTAGCTCACCCGCACCGGCCCCGGGTGGTCGGCGAGCCGCCCGGCGACGAGGCGGGCGACGGGGATGGTCAGGTCGGGCCGCACCACGAGCACCTGCCCGTGATCGTCGAACATCCGGAAGGCCCGCCCGAGACCCCCCTCCTGAGCACGATCCATGACGTCGGCGAATTCGAGCAGCGGGGTCCGGACCTCCCGGTAGCCGAAGCCGGCGAACGTACCGCGCAGCGACGCCTCGATCGCGGCGAGTTCCGACGCCTCGACCGGGAGCACGTCGCGGGAGCCGTCAGGCAGGGGCGCGACATCCGGCGGGTCGGTGTCCATCCTCGTCAATCCGGCACCCGCTCGATGCGCGCACCGAGTTGGCGCAGCCGCTCGTCGATCCGCTCGTAGCCGCGGTCGATCTGCCCGACGTTGCCGATCGTGCTGACCCCCCTTGCGCAGAGGCTCGCGATGAGCATCGCCATTCCGGCGCGGATATCGGGGCTCTCGAGGCGCTCGCCGTGCAGTTGGGCCGGCCCGCTCACGACCGCCCGGTGCGGGTCGCAGAGCACGATGCGCGCGCCCATCGCGACGAGCTTGTCGACGAAGAACAGCCGGTTCTCGAACATCTTCTCGAAGATCATGACCGTGCCGTGGGCCTGAGTCGCGACCGCCGTCGCGATACTGGTGAGGTCCGCCGGGAACGCCGGCCACGGGCCGTCGTCGATCTTGGGGATGGCGTCGCCCTCGTCGGCCTCGACCCGAAGCGTCTGGTCCGGGGGGACGCGCATCGCGTCGCCGTCCATCTCGACCCGGATGCCGAGCCGCTCGAATGTGAGCCTGATCATCCGCATGTCGGACACGCGAACGTCCTTGATGGTGATGTCGGAGCGGGTGACCGCGGCGAGCCCGAGGAACGACGCGACCTCGATGTAGTCGGACGGGATACGGAAGCGACCCCCTCGCAGCCGCTCGACGCCGCGCACCCGCATGACGTTGGTGCCGATCCCGTCGATGTCGGCGCCGATCGTCTCCAGGAACCGGGCGGTGTCCTGCACGTGAGGTTCGCTGGCCGCGTTCAGGATCGCGGTCTCGCCGTCCGCGGTCGCGGCGGCCATCAGCGCGTTCTCGGTCGCCGTGACGGAGGCTTCGTCGAGGAAGATCTCGGATCCGGTCAGCCCGGTGTGGCGCATCGAGAAGCCGCGGCCGGCGTCCACCTGGGCGCCGAGTCCCTTGAACGCGAGGAGGTGGGTGTCGACCCGGCGCCGGCCGATGAAGTCTCCTCCGGGCAGCGGCAGTTCCACCGCTCCGCACCGCGCCAGCAGCGGCCCCGCCATGAGGACAGACGCGCGGATGCGGCTGCAGAGCTCCGGGTCGAGGGATGTCGTCCGGATGTTCGCGGCGGTGAGCGAGAGCTCGTTGGGACCGATCTCCCGGATGCTCACGCCGATGTCGTCGAGCAGCGCGAGCATCGAGTGCACGTCGCGGATGTCCGGGACGTTTTCGAGGATCACCTCCTCGTCGGTGAGCAGGCATGCGGCCAGGATCGGCAGGGCCGCGTTCTTGTTGCCGCTGGGCGTGACTGTTCCAGAGAGCGGAGCGCCGCCCTCGATGACAAACCGTTCGGACACCGTCCGTGACGGTATCAGCCGCCCAGGCCGGCGCCGGTGGCCGTCAGCGGGCTCCGGGCGGGATCGACCAGGTCCGCCGGTGTGTTTGTATCCGGGAGAACCCCGCGATATAACGGCCCTGCGTCGTACGATCGGCGCCGTCCACGGGAGTGATCATGAGGCTGCTTCGCATGATGCCGGGATACGGCGAGACCCTCGTCGCCGAGGGCGACCCGGCGGTCGACATCGATCGAGAGCGGCTGATACGCGAGTTCCGGCGCCAGCTCGACAGCGGCATGTGGGCGGGGGTCCCGTTGACAGACGCGACGACCGGAAGGCGGGAGGCCGTCCTCGTGACCGACTTCGAGCAGGTCCCCGCCGACGCCGAGCGCGTGCTGTTCTGGCCGCGCGCCGCCGGCGGCGCCCCGCAGGACGCATGAACGCGATCCCGGTCGTCGTCGTGACCGCCCTGCTCGCGGTCGCGATACGGCTGGTGCTGTTCCCCCCGCCGGGCCGGTCACGGCCGCGGCGCCGGCGCACCCCGGAATGGGCGGGCGAGGCTCCGGTCAGCCACGACGAGGCCGAGCACCGCTCACGCGAGCTCCTGCGGTCGGTCGTCAACCCCGATGAGTGGGAGATGTTCACCGACCTCGGGTTCATCTGCGTGACCGGGCGCCGCTTCCGCCGCGACGGACGGGAGGCGCTGCCCCGCTATCGCTATCTCATCTATCCGCACCTCCCCCTCGTCGCGCTCCTTCCGAGGTCGATGGCCCCGGTGCGGGAGTACTGCATCCAGTTCCCCGAGCTGGAGCTGAGCGGGACCGACGGGCTCCTCCCGACCGGTGACGACGTGCTCGCGAAGTGGATGACCGTCCGCGCCGACGAGGACCGGCTCGTCGCGTTCGCCAACGTCTGCAACGCCGGGTGCCAGATCCCGCTGAACCAGATCGAGCGCGATCTGCGGCGACTGGCGCGCTGGCAGGCGCTGCGCGAGCCGGCGGAGGCCGCCCCCGCGATGAGCGCGCGCTACTAGCGGACCACCCGCCCGCTCGCCGGGCTCGTAGAGGTTCCAGGGCTGTGGTCGCCCTCGGCTGGGAGATATCCGTTCGGCGCGACGCGCCGATCCCGCAGGCCGTGCGAGCGCCGTCAGAACGGTTCGGCGGGGCCCGCGGGCGGGGACTCCCCCGGCGGCAGCTCGGAGGCGGTGAGCTCGTCGATCCGTGCCTGGGCGGCGCCGAGTCGCTCGCGGCAGACGGCGAGGTAGCGCTGCCCGTCCTCGAAAAGGCTGACCGCCTCCTCGAGGCCGACCTCGCCCCGCTCGAGCTGGGCGACCACCGCCTCAAGGGCGTTCAGCGCCTCCTCGAATGTCGTCGGCGTGGGTTGCGTCTCGCTCATCGCGTCTCGATTCCCGTGTCTTCGACCCGCACGTCCACGATGCCATCCCGAAGCTCCACCGCGAGCTGCCGACCGGCGACGGTCGCGGCGCGCTCGGCGATCACGCGTCCGGTCTCCCGGTCCCGCACGATCGCATATCCCCGCGCCACGGTGCGCGAGGGCGACAGCAGGGCGTGGAGCGCACCGACGCGCTCGACCTCGTCGCCCGCGTGATCGAGCACCGCGCGCGCGCCGAGAAGGAGCCGGTCGTGAGCCGCCGCGACGGCAATCGGCGCCTGACGCGCGTTCGCCAGGAGCGCCGGCGCGAGCCGCGTAGAGAGCGATTGGGCGCGTGCGCCCGCCACCTCGCCGCGGGACCGCAGCGCCTGTCCGAGCCGGGACGTCGCGGCCGTGAGGCGTCGGTCACTCGCCGAGATCGCCTGTCGCATGGCCCGGCTCATGCCGAGCTCGCCGCGGTCGAGGAGCCCGCGGAGCTCGGACGCGTCGGGCACGACTGCCTCGGCCGCCTTGGTCGGCGTGGAGACGCGGAGGTCGGCGACGAGGTCGCAGACCGTGATATCTGTCTCGTGCCCCACGGCCGACACGATGGGCGTCGCAGACGCGGCGACGGCCCGGCACACGACCTCGCTGTTGAACGCCATGAGATCCTCGAGCGGGCCGCCGCCGCGCGCGAGGACGATGACGTCCACATCCGGCTGGCGGTCCAGATAGCCGATCGCCCGCACGAGCTCGGCGGGCGCTCCCTCCCCCTGCACGAGACTCCGGACAACGAGGACGTTGGCCGCCGGGAAGCGCTTCGCGACGTTGGTGAGGAAGTCGGCCCGGGCGGCCCCCTCGCCGCTCGTGACAAGGCCGATGCGCCGCGGCAGCAGCGGGATCGGCCGCTTGCGCTCGTCTGCGGTGAGGCCCTCGGCTCCCAGGCGCCGGCGCAGCTCGTCGATGCGGGCCAGGAGCAGGCCGTCACCGGTGAGCTCGAGCCGCTCGACCCGGAAGCGCACCTGGCTTCGCTGGCGCCAGAACTCGACGCGGCCGTAGGCGTGGACGAGGGTACCGTTGTCGGGATGCCCCGGGAGGCGGTCATAGACGACGGCGTTCATGGATGCATCGACGAGGTGCGGGTCCTGGCCGTGTTCGAGGAGGGTGAAGTACACCTGCTGCCCGCGCCTCGCGAGGTTCGAGATCTCCGCCTCGATCCAGACCGACGGGACGTCCTCAAAGCGCCGCCAGATCGCCTTGGTGAGCTCGGCAACGGTCCAGACGGTCCGTCCACCGACCTGTTTCACCCCAGCATCCCGTCGACGATCCGGGCGGCCCGCCTCCCGCTCGAGACCGCCCCCTCGATCGACGGATGCATGACCGTGTCGCCTGCGAGGAGCAGGTTCGCGATCGCCGTGCGCGGCCCGGGCAGGTTGCGGCGCACCCCGGCCAGCGGCCGGTACAGCGCCGCCGGGTGGGCGTAGGTGTCGACCAGCGTGGACGTGCGCTCCCAGGGGAACCTGGGGATGAGTGTCTGGATGCGCCGCCCGACTTCGGCGGCGTACCGCGCGGGGTCGACGTCGCGCCAGCCGGCGGTGGCGCTCTGGGCGATGACGATGTGCGGACCGGGCGAGCCGGGGCGGGTGACGTTCGTGGTCTGGCAGAGGAGGTCGACGCGGTCCTCGCCGGCCGGCGCGGCTCCGTCGAGCAGGATGGTGGGCTCGCGGTAGAGCGGCTGCTCGAGCGCAAACGCGGCGCTCACGACCCCCGCGTACTCCGTCGGAAGCCGCCCCGCGGAGGCGGGGTCGAGGTCATGCAGGAGGGCTCGGGCGTTTCCCCCGTCGACCGCGAGGACCACGTTCCGGGCGCCGACTCGTCGTCCGTCGGCCAGCGTGACGCCGGTCACCGACCTGCCGTCGGGGGCGCGGTCGATCGCCGCGACGCGAACGTCGGTCCAAATCATGCCGCCGGCCTTCGTGATCGCCGTCTCCGCGCGTGTCGCGATCATTCCGAGTCCGTCGACGGGGAGCACCGCCCCCCCGCGCGTCATCATCGCGAGCAGGTACCGGAGGTATCCCGCGTCGGCGGCGAGGCTCCGATCGAGCAGTATCCCGCCGACGAGGGGTCGCACGATCGCGTCGATCGCCGTCGCGCTCACGCCATGCCGGGTCAGGTAGTCCTGTGCGGGCTCCTCCTCCGCCGCCGGCTCCAGGAGAACGCGGTCAGGGGTCGCGGCCGCACGGGCAGCGATCGCAGCCAGTCGCGCCGCGTCGGCGCGGCCGATCACCGAGCTTCCCAGGATCCCGGCCCGGATCGGCCGGAGGTGCCGCCAGGTCGCGCCGTCGTGGACCACGATTCCCCGTTCAAACCTGCGCAGCTCGCTCCGTCCGATGCCGATGGACTCGCACAGGTCTCGTGTCTCCGGGTACGCCCGGAAGAGTGCCTGGAATCCCCGGTCGACCGGCTCGCCCTGATACATGATCGTCCTGGCCCGCCCTCCGATGGCGCCGTCCGCCTCGAGCACCTGGACCGTACGTCCCCGCGACGCGAGGAGCTCCGCGCACGCGAGCCCGCTCAGGCCGCCCCCGACGACCAGACAGTCCGCCCCCGCGCCCTCCGATGGCCCGTTCCCGCTCACCCCGGAAGCCTAGTCACACGCATCGGTCGTTGCCCCATGCACCGGCCGGGCGGCACCATCCGGGGTGCCTCCGCTCGTCCGCAGGTCCCACACCGCGGCCGAAAATGTGAACGAGCCGCCCCGCGCGTGCGCGAGGCGGCTCGTGGTCTCTATCCCGGCAGCGACCTACTCTCCCGCGATTCTGCAATCGAAGTACCATCGGCGCTGAGGGTCTTCACGACTCTGTTCGGAATGGGAAGAGGTGTTTCCCCCTCGCTTTGACCACCGGGAACCATTGAGGACGTACCCTCAAGACTGCAAAGCGGCAAAGGTGTGCGAAAAAGTCAAGCCCTCGGCGTATTAGTACTGGTCTGCTAAGCGCATTACTACGCGTGCACATCCAGCCTATCAACCAGGTGGTCTACCTGGAGCCTTACCCTCTCAAGGAGGTGGGAGATCTCATCTTGGGGTGGGCTTCCCGCTTAGATGCTTTCAGCGGTTATCCCGTCCAGACGTAGCTAGTCAGCAGTGCCGTTGGCACGACAACTGATACACCAGAGGTCTGTTCATCCCGGTCCTCTCGTACTAGAGATGACTCCCCTCAAATCTCCAACGCCCACCGCAGATAGGGACCGAACTGTCTCACGACGTTCTGAACCCAGCTCGCGTGCCGCTTTAATGGGCGAACAGCCCAACCCTTGGGACCTACTCCAGCCCCAGGATGCGACGAGCCGACATCGAGGTGCCAAACCCTCCCGTCGATGTGGACTCTTGGGGAGGATAAGCCTGTTATCCCCGGAGTACCTTTTATCCGTTGAGCGACGGCAATTCCACTCTCAACCGCCGGATCACTAAGGCCTACTTTCGTACCTGCTCGACTTGTAGGTCTCGCAGTCAAGCTCCCTTATGCCTTTACACTCAAAGCACGATTTCCAACCGTGCCGAGGGAACCTTTGCGCGCCTCCGTTACATTTTGGGAGGCGACCGCCCCAGTCAAACTACCCACCTGACACTGTCCGAGAGCCGGATCACGGCCTCCCGTTAGAAGCCCAGAACACCCAGGGTGGTATCCCAAGGGTGGCTCCACAAGGACTGACGTCCCTGCTTCACAGCCTCCCACCTATCCTGGACAGGATGTCCCAAACTCCAATATCAAGCTGTAGTAAAGGTTCACGGGGTCTTTCCGTCTTGCGGCGGGTAGTCGGCATCTTCACCGACACTACAATTTCACCGAGTCCCTCGTTGAGACAGCGCCCAACTCGTTACGCCATTCGTGCAGGTCGGAACTTACCCGACAAGGAATTTCGCTACCTTAGGACCGTTATAGTTACGGCCGCCGTTTACCGGGGCTTGGCTTCAAAGCTTCGCCCGAAGGCTAACCTCTCCGCGTGACCTTCCGGCACCGGGCAGGCGTCAGCCCCTATACGTCGTCTTTCGACTTCGCAGAGACCTGTGTTTTTGGTAAACAGTCGGTTGGGCCAAGTCACTGCGGCCTCCTCGAGCTCCAGGAGTAAATCCCTTCACTCTACCGAGGCGTCCCTTCTCCCGAAGTTACGGGACCATTTTGCCGAGTTCCTTAACGAGGGTTCTCTCGATCACCTTGGTATGCTCTACCTGCCCACCTGTGTCGGTTTTGGTACGGGCGCGTTCCCACTCCCTAGAGGATTTTCTTGGAGGCTTGGGATCGACGACTCGCCGGCACGAAGCCAGCTGACATCACCTCTCGGACTGTGTGGACCGCGGATTTTCCTACGGTCCGTCCTACGGGTTTGTCCATGGACAACCAACGCCATGGTTCGCCTACCCTTCCCCGTCCCCCCATCGGTCAAACGTGGAAGACGCGGTACAGGAATATCAACCTGTTGGCCATCGCCTACGCCTGTCGGCCTCGGCTTAGGTCCCGACTAACCCTGAGCAGATTAACTTTACTCAGGAAACCTTGGGCATTCGGTGGAGGAGTTTCTCACTCCTCTTTCGTTACTCATACCGGCATTCTCACTTCCGGCGCCTCCACGGCTCGCTTACCGCGGCCGCTTCACTGCCGCCGGAACGCTCCCCTACCACTCCATTCGAAAATGAAGTCCACGGCTTCGGAGAATGGCTTGAGCCCCGTTACATTATCCGCGCACGGACACTTGACCAGTGAGCTATTACGCACTCTTTTAATGTATGGCTGCCTCTAAGCCAACATCCTGGTTGTCTATGCATCCGTACAACGTTTGCCACTTAGCCATTGCTTAGGGTCCTTAGCCGGTGGTCTGGGCTGTTTCCCTTTCGACGACGAAGCTTATCCCCCGCCGTCTGACTCCCATGCTCTGGAATCACGGTATTCAGAGTTTGTATGACTTCGGTAACCTGGTAGGGCCCCTAGGCCAAACAGTGCTTTACAGCCGCGATTGAACGCATGAGGCTATACCAAAATATATTTCGGGGAGAACCAGATATAACTGAGTTTGATTAGCCTTTCACTCCGATCCACAGGTCATCCCCGCCGTTTTCAACCGACGTGGGTTCGGTCCTCCACGAGGTCTTACCCCCGCTTCAACCTGCCCATGGATAGATCACTCAGCTTCGGGTATGCCGCATCTGACTATGTCGCCCTATTCAGACTCGCTTTCGCTACGGCTCCGTTTTCGTTAGCCTTGCCAGACACGAGCAACTCGCCGGTCCGTTATGCAAAAAGTACGCGGTCACCGAGCAGAGCTCGGCTCCCACAGCTTGTAGGCACGCGGTTTCAGGTTCTATTTCACTCCCCTCCCGGGGTACTTTTCACCTTTCCCTCACGGTACTAGTTCACTATCGGTCGCCAGGGAGTACTTAGCCTTGCGGGGTGGTCCCCGCAGATTCCGACCGGGTTTCCCGTGCCCGGCCGTACTCAGGTGACGACGAAGAGAGAGCGGCGTCTTTCGCTTACGGGGCTCTTACCCTGTATTGCCAGCCGTTCCAAGCTGTTCGGCTAGACGTCGCTTTTGTAACTCTCCGATCGCGCTGCGGCACGATCATGTCGCTCCTACAACCCCAATCAAGCTAAGCCCGCAGGCATGGCACTTGATCGGTTTGGGCTGGTCCCCTTTCGCTCGCCACTACTCAGGGAGTCGATGTTTCTTTCTCTTCCTCCGGTTACTGAGATGTGTCACTTCACCGGCTTGCCTTCCACCGCCCTATGTGTTCAGGCGGGGATACGCGCGCATTACCACGCGTGGGTTCCCCCATTCGGAAATCCGCGGGTCGAAGGTTGTTCAGCACCTCACCGCGGCTTATCGCAGCCGTCCACGTCCTTCCTCGGCTCCTGGCGCCAAGGCATCCACCGCGTGCCCTTCATATCTTGACGAAGAGCACACCTTTGCCACTATGCAGTTTTCAAGGTACGTCGCCGGCATTGGAGCGCCCGGCGCGCAGCCACGGCGTGGCCACCCTCAAGACTAAACAGCATGCCGGGGCATCCGAGATCCACGAGCTCACGAGACCCATTTGGGGTTCATCCCTTTGATGACTCGTGGCGGACGCTTCCAGACCAGGCGTCGACATTGCGTCTAGGGCATGGCTCGCCCGGTACTCGGACCGGGGGAGCTCGAACGAGACGACGAGTCGTCTCGGAGCCCAGGCGACCGTGAACGGGTCGCATCCCTAGAAAGGAGGTGATCCAGCCGCAGCTTCCGCTACGGCTACCTTGTTACGACTTCACCCCAATCGCTGACCCCACCTTCGACGGCTGCCTCCCTTACGGGTTAGCCCACCGGCTTCGGGTGTTGCCGACTTTCGTGGTGTGACGGGCGGTGTGTACAAGGCCCGGGAACGTATTCACCGCGACGTTGCTGATTCGCGATTACTAGCAACTCCGACTTCATGGAGGCGAGTTTCAGCCTCCAATCCGAACTGGGACCGGCTTTTTGGGATTCGCTCCGCCTCGCGGCATCGCAGCCCTTTGTACCGGCCATTGTAGCACGTGTGTAGCCCTGGACATAAGGGGCATGATGACTTGACGTCGTCCCCACCTTCCTCCGGTTTGTCACCGGCAGTATCCCATGAGTCCCCGACTTTCTCGCTGGCAACATAGGACAGGGGTTGCGCTCGTTGCGGGACTTAACCCAACATCTCACGACACGAGCTGACGACAGCCATGCACCACCTGTGACCGCGCTCCGAAGAGAGCCCTTGTTTCCAAGGGTTTCGCGGACATGTCAAGCCCAGGTAAGGTTCTTCGCGTTGCGTCGAATTAAACCACATGCTCCGCTGCTTGTGCGGGCCCCCGTCAATTCCTTTGAGTTTTAGCCTTGCGGCCGTACTCCCCAGGCGGGGCACTTAATGCGTTAGCTGCGACACGGACGGAGTCGACACCGCCCACATCTAGTGCCCATCGTTTACGGCGTGGACTACCAGGGTATCTAATCCTGTTCGCTCCCCACGCTTTCGCGTCTCAGCGTCAGTATCGTTCCAGAGAGCCGCCTTCGCCACCGGTGTTCTTCCTAATATCTGCGCATTTCACCGCTACACTAGGAATTCCGCTCTCCCCTCCCGAACTCGAGCGAGGCAGTATCCGATGCAGGCCTGGGGTTGAGCCCCAGAATTTCACACCGGACTTACCAAGCCGCCTACACGCGCTTTACGCCCAATGATTCCGGACAACGCTTGCCCCCTACGTATTACCGCGGCTGCTGGCACGTAGTTAGCCGGGGCTTCTTCTGGAGGTACCGTCACCCCGTAGGCTATTAACCTCGGAAGCTTCGTCCCTCCTGAAAGAGGTTTACAACCCGAAAGCCTTCTTCCCTCACGCGGCGTTGCTGCGTCAGGCTTTCGCCCATTGCGCAAGATTCCCCACTGCTGCCTCCCGTAGGAGTCTGGGCCGTGTCTCAGTCCCAGTGTGGCTGATCGTCCTCTCAGACCAGCTACGCATCGTCGCCTTGGTAGGCCGTTACCCCACCAACAAGCTAATGCGCCGCGGGCCCATCCAAGGGCGGAGGCCGAAGCTACCTTTTGGCGTCACGCCTTCGGACATGACGCATCATGCGGTATTAGCCCGGGTTTCCCCGGGTTGTCCCGCTCCCTTGGGCAGGTTGCCCACGTGTTACTCACCCGTTCGCCGCTGTACTCGCTCCCGAAGGAGCTTTCTCGCTCGACTTGCATGTGTTAAGCACGCCGCCAGCGTTCGTCCTGAGCCAGGATCAAACTCTCCGTGAAGAGAACTTCGTTGAGCGCGATCCGACCGGCGAACCGGTGGATGCGGTCGAAGTCTGACGTTCGCTCCCTCGCCCGAAGGTCCGGGAGCTTCCCGACGATCAGCGCGGCTCGCGCCGGACCGACCGCCGTGACAGGGTTTCGTGAAAAAACCTGGTCATTGTTTGGCCACCGCACGGCGAGGCCGTGGGGGCCGTCAATGCATGCTGTTTAGTTTTCAAGGTTCGCGCACCCATTTCGGGCGCACTCCACGGGGCCGGTTGCCCGGCCACACGGACTCGGGAGGATAGCACTCCCGGCAGCCTCGTCAACCTCCGAGGAGGCTGGCTCACCGACCGTACGCAGCGCGCCCGGCCGATCTGCTGGAGGCAGGGTATCAGCGGGGTTCGGACGGCGCCCGGATGGTGCCGTCAAGCCACCCGTATGCGGGCAAAACGTCGCCGGCCGGCCCGGAGCACCCGACCGTCGAGCCGGTCGGCGGGGACGTCGAGTTCCCCGATCGGCGCGCCGTCGACGCTGACGCCTCCCTGCTGGATGAGCCGTCGCGCCTCGCTGCGAGACGCGACGCCGAGGTGGTCGACGAGCAACGCGGGCAGGTGCGCGGGCCCGGAGGGGATCACGATCTCCGGTGTGTCGTCGGGCGCCTGGCGGTCGCGCACCACCCTGTCGAAGTCGGCCTCCGCCTCGACGCCGCTGCCGGCGCCGTGGAACCGGTCGGCCACGAGCCGGCCCAGTCGGCGCTTCTCGGCCGCGGGATGGCCGGTGGGTCCCGGCTCGCCCGGGAACAGGAGCCCGAAGAACGTCGCGAGCGCGTCGTCGGGAATGCGCATGACCTTCCCGAACTGCTCCGGAGGCGGCTCGGCAACGCCGATGTAGTTGCCGCTCGACTTGCTCATCCGCGCGACGCCGTCAGTGCCCGGGAGGATCGGCATGGTCAGGGCGACCTGAGGCGGCTGCCCGTAGGCCTGCTGGACCTCCCGGCCGAGCATGAGGTTGAAGAGCTGATCGGTCCCGCCGAGTTCGACGTCGGCCTCCACGGCCACCGAGTCGTAGGCCTGCATCAGCGGATACAGGAGCTCGAGCACGGAGATGGGCCGCTGCTCGGTCATCCGCCGGTCGAAGTCGTCGCGGCGCAGCAGCTGACTGACCGTCGTGGTGGAGGCGAGCCGGAAGAGCGGCTCGAGCCCCATGCCGGCGAACCACTCGCCGTTCAGGCGCACCTCCACGCGCTCCGGATCGAGCACCTTGAACGCCTGCTCGCGGTAGGTCTCGGCGTTCGCGTCGATCTCCCCGGCGGACAGCATCGGCCGCGTCGACGAGCGGCCGGACGGGTCGCCGACGCGCGCGGTCCAGTCGCCGATGATCAGGACCGCGATGTGACCGGCATCCTGGAACTCCCGGAGCTTCTGAAGGGCCACGGTGTGACCGAGATGGATGTCGGGAGCGGTGGGATCGACGCCGAGCTTCACGCGGAGTGGCCGGCCGAGCGCGAGCTTGGCGGTGAGCCCGTCCGGTGGGACGACGTCCACGGCCCGGTCGGCGAGCGCCTGCGCCGACCCGCCGCTCATGCGGCCGCCAGCGCCGGGAACGGGCGGGATAGGTGGGGCGAGCCCGCCACGCCGAGGCGCCACGGCCTGTCGGTGGCGACCGAGATACCGATGCGGGGGCCCGAAAGCACGTCGCTCACGGCATCGCCGCGGAGGATCCTGACCGGTCCCTTCCCGATCACGGTCGCGTTCATCGACCCGTCGATCCCGAGCGCCGCGCAGAGGCGGCCGGGACCGGAGCAGAGCAACCGGTCGGCCACACCGCCGCGACGCTCGCGCATCACGTCCAGGCCGGCGACGGGGGCGAGCGCCCGCAGCAGCACCGCCGCACCGCTGCCCGCCGGCTCGCAGACCACGTTCGCGCACCAATGCACGCCGTAGCTGCGGTAGACGTACAGACGGCCCGGCGGCCCGAACATCACCGCCGCCCGCGCGGTGGGCCCCCGGAAGCTGTGGGACGCGGGGTCGTCCTGCTGGTACCGCTCCACCTCGACGATCGTCCCGGCGGTCTGCCCGACCGCCATCGTGCATCCGAGCAGGTCGCGCGCCACCTCACCGACGGGGCGCGCGAAGAACTCCTGGTCGATGATCACGTCTTCCATGTGCGTCCCGCTCAGAAGAGCGACGGGGGCTCGTCGGCGTCCCGTCGGCCACGCCCGGAGGAACGGTCCGGCGCGTCGTCGGCGGGCCCGCCGAGATCCGCCAGGATCGCGGCCTCGCTCCGGCTCGCGATCATCGGCTCGTCCCTGCCATCGAGCCAGACGCGCGTACGACGCCCCGGCCCGCGCTCGTCGCCCTCGATCGGCTCGAGCCCGATGATGCGGTCCGCCCGGGCGAACCGGCCCAATCCCAGGGAGACGAACTCAGGGCTCACCACGTCGCCATCTCCGATCGCGCCGCGTCGAGCTGGGCGGCGACCATCGACCTCGCGGTGCCGCCGGGAACGGCCTTCGCCTCCACCGACGACTGCGCGTCGAGCCGAGGCAGGTCCAGGTCCGCGAGGCCGGCGGCCGCCAGCTCGTCCGTCGTGGCGTCCTCGAGGCCGGCACCCCGTCCCACGACGGAGCGCACGAGCGCGCCGACGGCCTCGTGAGCTTTCCGGAACGGCCAGCCGAGACGCACCAGGTGATCGGCCAGATCCGTCGCGCCCATCGCTCCGCCCGCACACGCTGCCGCCATCCGGTCCGCACGGAAGGCGGCGCCCGCGAGCATCCCGGTCATGGCCGGGAGGAGCAGATCCACGGTGTCGGCGGCGTCGAACAGGTAGCCCTTGTCCTCCTGGAGGTCCTTGTTATACGCGAGCGGGAGACCGCTCGTGACGCCCAGCAGGCCGGAGAGGTCGGATGCGAGCCGGTGGGCCTTCGCCCTGGCGAGCTCGGCGGCGTCGGCGTTCTTCTTCTGCGGCAGCATCGACGAGCCGGACGTGAACGCTTCGGGCAACTCGACGAACCCGACTTCCTCCGCGGACCACCACACGAGCTCCGCGCCGAGTCGGGACAGGTGCACGCCCAGCTGGGCCGCGAAGCTCAGGTAGTCGCAGAGCGCGTCGCGGCTGCCAACCGCATCCAGGCTGTTCGGCGACGGCCGCTCGAAGCCGAGATCCCTGGCCACCATCTCGCGGTCGACCGGGAAGCCCACCCCGGCGAGGGCGCCGCTCCCGAGCGGGCACTCGGCGGCCGACGCGGCGGCGGCCGCGTCGAGCCGGATCCGGTCGCGGCGAAGCATCCAGACGTATGCGAGCAGGTGGTGAGCGAGCCGGACGGGCTGCGCGCGCTGGAGGTGCGTGTACCCGGGCATGATCGTGTCGAGGTGACGCTCGGCCTGGTCGATGAGCGCCTCGGCCAGGCCGCGGAGCCCTGCCCGCTGCCCCCCGCACCGCGCGCGGATCCACAGCAGCGTGTCGGTCGCGACCTGGTCGTTGCGGCTCCTGGCGGTGTGCAGGCGGCGGCCGGGATCGCCCGCCAGCTCGGTGAGGCGCCGCTCGATCGCGGTATGGATGTCCTCGTCGCCGGGCGCGAACGCGAACGCCCCCGATGCGAACTCGCCCTCGACCTGGTCGAGGCCCGCCAGGATCGCGGCGGCGTCCTCGCCGGACACGATGGCGCAGGCACCGAGCATCCGCGCGTGGGCGCGCGAGCAGGCGATGTCCTCGGCCCACATGCGCCGGTCGACCGGGAGGGACGCGTTGAGCCGGTCGAAGGCCTCCGCCGGCGTCCCGGCGAACCGCCCTCCCCACATCCGGCTCCCGCTCATGCCACCCGGACCCGCTGGCTCGCGATGGCCCGCTCGAGCTCGGCGCACACCCGGGCCACCTGCTCCTCGGTCATCTCGGAGAAGAACGGCAGCGCGATCGTGGAGGCGCTGATGGACTCGGTGACCGGCAGGAGGCCTGGCCGGTATCCGTGAACCTCCCGGTAGTACGGCTGCAGGTGGATGCACGGAAGATACGGCTTGGCCTGGATGCCGGCGGCCTCGAGCTCGCCGATGACGCGATTGCGATCGACGTCGGGGTCGAGCCGCGGCGCGTAGACGAACCACGAGCGGCGCTGAGGACCCTCGAACATGGGGGTCGCCCCGTCGATCTCGGCGATGCGTGCCTGGTACCAGCCGGCGACGCGCGCCCGCGCGTCGAGCATGTCGTCGAGCCGCTCGAGCTGCGCCACGCCGATCGCCGCATGCACGTCGGAGAGCCGGTAGTTGAACCCGAGCCGGGAATGCACCAGCCATGCCCCGTCGTCGGAACGCCCCTGGTTGACGAGGCTCCGGAGCATCCGCGCGAGCCGCTCGTCGTCGGTGAGCACGACGCCGCCCTCGGCGGTCGTCATCTGCTTGTTGGCGTAGAAGGCCAGCACGGTGGGGTGGCCGAACCCGCCCAGCGGGCGCCCGTCGAAGTCCCCGCCGATCGCCTGGCAGGCGTCCTCCACCACGTGCAGGCCCGCTCGCCGCGAGATCGCGACCAGCGTGGGGATCTCCGCCGGGTATCCGAAGATGTCGACGATCTCGATCGCCCGCGTGCGGGGCGTGATCGCGGCCTGTACGGCGGCGGGATCGAGGTTGAACGTGAGCGGGTCGACCTCGACGAACACCGGTTTCGCGCCGGTGTACAGGATCGCGTTGGCAGAGGCGACGAACGAGAATGAGGGCAGGATCACCTCGTCGCCCGGGCCGAGCCCGAGCGCATGGAAGCAGGCGTGCAGGCCGGCGGTCCCGCTGGAGCACGCGACGGCATGGGCTACGCCGACGCGCTCCGCCCAGTCGCGCTCGAAGCGGGCGAGCATCGGGCCCAGCGAGAGCTGGCCGGATTGCAGCACACCCGTCACGAGCTCGAGCTCGCGCTCGCCGATCACCGGTTTCGCGAGCGGGATGTTCGGCTGGGTCACGCGGTGCGGGCCCGCGCCTGGGCGGCGCGCCGGACCCCGTGCTCGAGACTGTCGACGAGCGCCTGCCACGACGCCTCGATCATGTTCTCGCTGACTCCGATGGTGCCCCAGGTGTCGTCGTGGTCGGCCGAGTCGATGAGCACCCGCGTGACCGCGGACGTGCCCTTGGCCTCGTCGAGGATCCGCACCTTGAAGTTGACGAGCTCGATGGCGTCGAGCTCCGGCACCCGCGACGCGAGCGCCATCCGCAGTGCGCGGTCGAGCGCGTTGACCGGGCCGTTGCCCTCCGCCGTCGCGACGAAGCGTTCGCCCTTGTGCTCGAGCTTGATGGTCGCCTCGGTCTCGACGCGGCCGTCACTGCGCTTCTCGGTGATGACGCGGAAGCTCTCGAGCACGAAGAGCGGCTCGTAGGTGCCGATCTCGCGCTCGAGCATCAGCTCGAAGGAGCCGTCGGCCACCTCGAAGTGGTACCCGTCGTTCTCGAGGTCCTTGACCCGCCCGAGGATCGCCGCGATCTGGTCCCCGCCGATCTCGATGCCGAACTCCTGCGCCTTCGTGAGGATGGTCCCGCGACCGGAGAGCTCGCTCACGAGCACATGCCGCTCGTTGCCGACCCGATCGGGGTCGATGTGCTCGTAGGTGGCGGGGTCGTGGAGGATCGCGGAGGTGTGCATGCCGCCCTTGTGGGCGAAGGCGTTGTGCCCGACGTACGGAGCCCACATGTCGGGCGGCAGGTTGGCGGTCTCGGCGACGAAATGGCTCACGGCGGTGAGCTCGGCGAGCTTGCCGGGCTCCAGCACCTCGTACCCCATCTTGAGCGCGAGCGACGGGATGATCGAGACGAGGTTCGCGTTGCCGCAGCGCTCGCCGTACCCGTTGATGGTTCCCTGGACCATCCGGGCCCCCTCGTCGACCGCGGCGAGGGAGTTCGCGACGCCGCATTCGGCGTCGTTGTGGGTGTGGATGCCGAGGGATACGCCGGGCAGGGCCGCCCTGACGTGCGCCACGATCTTCGCCATCTGCGACGGGAGCGTGCCGCCGTTCGTGTCGCATGGGACGACCCAGGTCGCGCCGCCGGCCTCGGCCGCCTTGAGACAGTCGATCGCGTACTCGGGGTGCGCGCGGTAGGCGTCGAAGAAGTGCTCGGCGTCGTAGATGACCTCCTTGCCGAGGCCCGCGAGAAACGCGACGGACTCCTCGATGATCCGCAGGTTCTCGGCACGATCGACCTTGAGGACCTTCTCGAGGTGCAGATCCCATGTCTTGCCGACGATCGTCGTGACGGTCACCCATGAGCCGGCGAGCTCCCGCAGGCCCTCGTCGGCGGCGGCGCTGACGTCGCGGCGTCGGGTCATGCCGAACGCGGCGACCTTGGCCCCGTGCAGATCCTCCCGCCCCAGCGCCGCGAACAGCTCCCGCTCCTTCGGATTCGAAGACGGGAAGCCCGCCTCGACGTAGTCGACGCCGAAGTCGGCCAGGCGCACGGCGATCGCGAGCTGCTCGCCCACCGTCAGGCTCATGCCCTCCCGCTGCTGCCCGTCGCGGAGCGTCGTGTCGTAGATGGCGACGCGGCTCAACGTGATGCCCGCGCGGGGCTCTCCACGTAGTCCAGCCAGTCGGCGGACCGCGGGTCGGTGCCCTCGGTCACCGCGAAGAACCGCTGCTGGAGGCGCTGCGTGACCGGCCCGGGCGGTCCGAGCCGGTGCTCGTCGATCTCGTTGAGCGGGCAGACCTCGGCGGCAGTGCCGGTCACGAAGACCTCGTCGGCGAAGTAGAGCTCGGCGCGGCTGATGTCGCGCTCCTCGACCGTGATGCCCTCCTCGCGCGCCAGCTCGATGATCGTGTTGCGGGTGATGCCCTCGAGGATCGAGGCCGAGAGCGGTGGCGTGACGATGGACCCGCCCTTCACGACGAAGATGTTCTCCCCGGATCCGTCCGCGACATTGCCCTGCTCGTTCAGCAGGATCGCCTCCTGGTAGCCGGCCTTCTGCGACTCGATCTTCGCGAGGATCGAGTTGAGGTACTGGCCGCCGGCCTTCGCGGCCGCCGGGATCGTGTTGTTGCCGATGCGCCGCCAGCTCGCGATCTTCGCCCGGATCCCGTTTCGCAGCCCCTCCTCGCCGAGGTAGGCGCCCCAGGGCCACACGGCGATGAACACGTCCACGGGCGCGTCGAGCGGGTACAGGCCCATGACGCCGTAGCCCCGGAGGACGAGCGGGCGGATGTAGCAGGAGTCGAGCTCGTTGACGCTGATGGTCTGGTGGACCGCGGCGCGAAGCTCGTCCCGGGTGTACGGGATCGGCATGTAGTACATGGCGGCGGATCGCTCGAGTCGCGCGAGGTGGTCCTGCAGCCGCAGGATGGCCGGCCCGCGCGCGGTCTCGTAGGCGCGGATGCCCTCGAAGACGGAGGTTCCATAGTGCAGCGCATGGGACAGCACGTGCACGCGCGCGTCCCCCCAGTCCACGAGCGCACCGTTATGCCAGATTTTTTCAGTTTCTTGCACCGTTTGCGCTACCTTTCGAACGAGCCGTCCAGCAACGATAGCTGGGCGTCGACCAGGGCAGCAAACACACATGATCAGCTTCGAGGACCAGCAACTGTCACCTTCCCGGCCGGCGTGGCTCGCCGACGCGCCGTCGCTCGCGCTCGCCGAGGTCATCGGCGCGAACCTCGATCTCACCGAGACCCTGCGGGCGACCGCGGACGCGCTTCGCGCGGTGACCGGCGCGGATCGGGCCCTGATCTACCTCCACGACCCGATTCGCGACACGCTGCGGCAGATCATCACCACCGCCGACCGGCTGAGCTGGGACGAGCACGTCACCCTTCGGGGTCGCTCCGTCGGCGAGCTCCCACTGTGGTACGCGGTTCGCGACTCTCCGAACGGCACGCTGGAGCTGCCCGATTCGGTCGGGCTTCGGGCGCTGACCGCCGACCGGGCCCAGCAGATCGGCATGGCCGGGACCCTCGGACTCGCGCTGCGCCACCCGTCGGTGACGAGCGCCGACGGCTCTCCCCTCGGGATCGCGTTCTGCACCTGGGAGACCGCGCAGCCGGCGTTCACTTCGGAGATGGTCCGCGGGGCGCGGAGCATCGCCGCCCAGGCGGCGGTGGCGATCGCGAACGCCTACAACCACGCACAGGGCGAGGAGCTGGTGCACCGGCTCTCGAAGCTCGCGTCGTGGGCGGCGCGACTCGCGGCTGCCGGGACGCCCGAGCAGGTTCGCTCCCGCGCTGCGAGGGCGGCCGGCATGCTGCTCGACGGGCCGGTGGTCGCCCACTGGTCGAGCGGCGGAGCGACCTGGTACCCGTCGCAGCCGAGCCCCGAGCAGGACTTCGAGCCCGAGCTCGCGGAGCTGGCCAGGCAGGAGGAGCGCTTCCATGCGATTGCGGCCGCGGAGCTCCCGGCTGCGCTTGCGACGGCCCTGGCCGACCGCGGCCTTTCGCACGCGGTGTTGAGCAGGGCCGCCGACCGCGGCAGCCTGCTGTTCGTGGCCCGGGACACGCCGGTCACCGGAATCGACGAGCAGGTCGCCTGCCTGCTCGCGGACCTGGCCGGGTCGGCGCTACGCACGGCGGAGGCGCATGCGAAGGTCGCCCACCTGGCGCTGACCGACCCGCTCACCGAGGTCGGCAACCGCCGCGCGTTCGAGGCGCGCGTCGCAGAGACACTCGCGCTGTCCGTGCGCACCGGCCACCCGATGAGCCTGTGCCTCGTCGACCTCGACAACTTCCGATCGTTCAACGAGACCGGCGGGCATCAGGCGGGCGACGAGGCGCTGCGCCACGTCGCTGCCGCGTTGCGCGCGGAGATGCGCACAAGCGACCAGGCATTTCGCATCGGGGGCGACGAGTTCGCGCTCGTCCTGTCGGAGACGCCGGCGGCGAGCGCGGTCTCGTTGCTGCACCGCGTGCTGGTCCAGCTGCGCGACACGCATCTCGGTCCCCTGTCGATCACCGCGGGCATCGCCGAGGCGCCCTCCCACGGGCGTGACGTGGACGTGCTCTACAACGCCGCCGACGAGGCGCTCTACGAGGGCAAGCGCGCGGGCCGCGGCCGGGTCACGCTCGCAAGCGTTCTCGACACGGTGGCCTAGTGCTCACACGGCCGGATCGTCGGCGGTGCGCTGGAAGAGCACATGGTCGCGCCACTCCCCGGCGATGAACAGGTATCTCGTCGCGAGGCCGATGCGGGTGAACAGGTTGCGCTCGAGGACGCGCTGGGACGCCAGGTTGTCCAGGAGGGTCCCGGCTTCGAGTCGGTGAAGGCCCGCCTCCTCGAACGCCCAGTCCACGGCCAGCCCGACAGCAGCCGTGGCGACTCCCTGACCGTTGTGCTCCCGCGCGACGAAGTAGCCGACGGTCGCGCTCTCGAGGGCCCCGCGGACGATGTTGCTGATCGACAGGACCCCTGTGACGACGCCTGCGCGGACGATGAGGAACCGCTCGGCCGCCCCGGCCGCCCGGAGCTCCTGGTCGCGCCGCAGCACGGTGCGCTGCCCGTCCTCGGTGAAGAACCAATCCGGCCGGGTCGGCTCGAACGGCGCGAGGAACGCGCGCTGCTCCCTGTAGAGCCGCGCGAGCGTCGGCGCGTCGCCGACCCGCGAGGGCCGCAGCGCGATCTCCGGCCTCGTCACGGGACCCGGGCGATCTCCCCGAGCAAGAGGTCGCCGACCTCCTGCGTGCCGAGCACCCCGCCGAGGTCGGGGGTTCGATGGCCGGCGTCGAGGAGCGTGGCGACGGCCGTCTCGATCCGATCGGCTCCCGCCGCGCAGTCGAGCGAGTAGCGGAGCATCATCGCGGCGGAGAGGCAGGTCGCGATCGGATTCGCGATCCCCTGACCGGCGATGTCCGGCGCGGAGCCGTGCACCGGCTCGTAGAGCCCCGGCCCGCCCTCGCCGAGGCTCGCCGACGGGAGCATCCCGATCGAGCCGGTGATCATCGCGGCCTCGTCGCTGAGGATGTCACCGAACATGTTCTCCGTCACGATCACGTCGAAGTCGGCGGGCCGGGACACCAGCTGCATCGCGGCGTTGTCCACGAGCATGTGCTCCAGCTCGACGGCCGGGTGCTCGGCGCCGACCTCCATCACGACCTCGCGCCACAGTCGCGAGCTCTCCAGCACGTTCGCCTTGTCGACCGAGGTCACCTTGCCGCGCCGCGCCGCCGCGGCGCGAAAGCCCCACTCCGCGACCCGGCGGATCTCCGCGCGGGTGTAGGTGCACGTGTCGTAGGCGGAGTCGCCCTCCCGGCCGCGCTTGCCGAAATAGATGCCCCCCGTGAGCTCGCGGATGACGAGCAGGTCGGTCCCGTCGATCCGCTCACGGCGTAGCGGGCTCGCGTCGTAGAGCGCCGGGAAGGGGCGCACCGGCCGGAGGTTCGCGAACAGCCCGAGACCGGCCCGGAGTCCGAGGAGCCCCTGCTCGGGACGGGGCTTGTCCGGGTCGGTCGTGTCCCACTTCGGTCCGCCGACGGCTCCGAGCAGGACGGCGTCCGAGGCCCGGCAGGCGTCGAGGACGGCGTCGGTCAGGGCGACCCCGTGGGTGTCGATCGAGATGCCCCCGACGAGGTGGTCCTCCCATGTGACCGCAAGGTCATGGTCCCCTGCGACGCCATCGACGATCCGCCGCGCCTCGGCGACCACTTCCGGGCCGATCCCGTCGCCCGGCAGGGCGACGACCGTCACTGCGCGCATTCATCCTCCAGTCGTACGAGCCGGGGAACGCTACATGGATCGATGCGGCCCGGGCACCCCGCGGGACCGAGACCGATGGAGCCGTGTACTACCCTGTCCCGTACACGAGCGAGGAGTGGAGATGGAAGGCGGATTCCCCTTCGGGGGCATGTTCGGCGACCCGGACGACCTGCAGAAGGGCCTTCGGGACATGATGGAGCAGATGCAGGGCGCGCAGAAGGTCGCCTGGGCGGACAACGCGATCAACCTCGCTGTGCAGATGACGGTCGCCTGCATCCAGCGGCTCGACCTGGCCGGCACCCCGGAGAACCAGGCGGCCCAGGTTCGGGACGCGATCCGGGTGCTCTTCCCCGAAGCCGTCATGCTCGTGCGGGAGGCGCGCCAGGGGCTGACGTAGCCGGGAGCGGCCCGCTCGGAAGGCAGCGCTAGACCGACAGGAGCAGCGTCAGCCCGGTCACGGTGAACACGATCATCGCGACGAGCATCGGCAGCTGGGAGACCGCGGCCCGCTCCGCCCCGACGTCCTCGAGGGCCCGTTCGTGGGCGAGCACGACGCCGGCGACGTGGCCGATGATGATGGCGATCGTCTGGGTGGCCGCGATCGTGCCGGTGCCGAGGGCGAGATAGTTGATCGTGTGGTTGGCCGTGCCGAAGAGATCCCACCCCCGGCCGAGCGGGTCGGACAGGAGCCGCCAGCCGTTCTGCCCCTCGAACACGAACAGCGAGAAGTAGTGCGCGACCGAGTACGCGAGCGCGATCGGGACGAGGCTGTGGATATACCGTGGCGGCGCGAGGCGTGGATCGGTCCGCCCGAGCACCGCGCAGAGGCGCGCCGCCACAATGAAGACGATCGCCACCATGGCGATGACCACCACGAGCCCGAGCGTGTTGAAGGCGGTGCGGTCCCACCCGGCCTTGAGCCGCATGAGCGATCCCCACCACTGCGTCCGGCTGACCCCGTCGAATGTGGTGCTGCCGAGGACGACGAGGACGACCGCCACGGTGCCACGCCGGGGCTGCAGGACCGTGAGCCCGGTGAACGGCGGCCGCAGCGTCAAGCGGCCGTCGTCGCGACGGCCGATCGGCGCGATGCGAGCGACGAGCCCGAACAGCACGGTGAAGCCCTCCCCGGTCTGCAGCCACCGCCTGCCGTAGCGGAGCGCCATCGCCAGGACGGCGACCGTGTACGCGGTGATCGCGTAGGCGAGCACGCGTGGCGAGGCGGGCTCGTAGTAGGCGAGCTCGAGCCAGACGAAGGCGAAGATCCCGATCGCGGCGGGCCAGTGCGACCACACCAGCGAGCCGTCCGGCGGCTGGGGCGCCGGGGTCGGCCCGAAGCTGGCCCTCCCGACGGCCGCAAAGGTGTCCCACGGGTTGAGTGAACGCCAGATGCCGCCGACGACCGCGGACAGCCAGAGCACACCCACCCAGAACCACACGTAGACGAACACCGGCCCGAAGTTCTGGAACGAGTCCGTCGACCCCATCCACGCGGCGACGAGGGTGAGCGCGAAGAACGCGAGCCCGACCAGCCGCAGCACGGGCGAGAGCACCGTCGCGGTCGTTCGGGTCCACAGCGGGAGCGGCCTGCCGGCCGCCAACCGTTGCATGCACGGCTCGACCCACAGCATGGAGACCGCCGCGAAGGAGACGGCGACCGCGAGCACCGCCCCCCAGATGAACAGTCCCTTGGAGATCGGCAGGTCGCCGCGACTGCCGATGCCGTGCGCGGCGGCGGGCGATGCGGCGACGAGACACGCGAGGGCGGTGAGCGCACCCGCCCGCATTCGCGTCATTTGACGACGAGGTCGATCAGCTTGAGCGAGCGCGATTCGAGCTCGACCTCGAAGATCCCGGGGATGTCCGCGGTGAACGTCAGCGTCGCCGGGGCGTCCGGCGTGACGTCGACCTTCTTGTCGTAGCCGTGCAGATGGACCTCGTCGGCGACGTCCGAGGTGACTTGGATGCTCACGGTCGATCCCAGCGGCGCCTCCTGACGACCCCCGCCGGTGATCGCCCCACCCAGGTAGCTCACCTTGATCAGGGTCTCGTTGGCCGACGTCGTGGCGCTCGCCCCGGCGGTGGTCGTTGGGGTGCCGGTCGCCGCCGCCGTCGAAGGGGCGCTCGACGAGGTGCTCGGCTCGCCGCCGCCTCCGCAGCCCGCGATCGCCAGGCAGACTGCCACCACGCCGGCCGCAGTCAACCGCTTCCACACCGTCATGAGCCCTCCCCGGCCGGCATCCCGCCGGATGCTATTCGGGTGGTGCGGACGGCCCCAAGTGCATCCGGCATCGCGGGCGCGGACGTCTCACCCTGACGCCGCGGGGCCCCCGGCGCCCCACGTGAGTGGCGGCACCGCCCGTCCCGCGGCGGAATCCTCGATCAGCCGCGCGAGACGCCGCTCCCGGGTCTCCGCGCGTTTCGCGCTCATCACCCAATGGGCGGCGGCACGGCGATACGTCCGGCTCTGCGCCGAGAAGAACATCCACGCGTCACGGGCCGCGCGCAGCCGCTCCTCGAACTCCGGGTCGAGGCGCGGTTCCGCCACCTGCTCGTGCGAGTAGACGCGGGAGCGGTCCTCGGACCGTCGTTCGAACGCGGCCCGGCCGGCCGGCAGCACGAGCCCCTGCGACTCGAGCTCGCCGAACCGGGCGATGTTGACGGCGCTCCAGATGCTCCGCGGCCGGCGCGGCGTAAAGCGGATGCTGTAGCGCGTCTCGTCGATACGCCTGCGGATGCCGTCGATCCACCCGAAGCAGAGCGCCTGATCGACCGATTCGGGCCAGGTCATGCTCGGCGCCCCCGACGTGGTCTTGTGGAAGCCGACGAGCAGCTCCTGCGCCGTCTCGTGGTTGGCCTCCAGCCACGCCCGGAACTCGCCGGGCGTGGCGAAGAACGCCGCCTCCACGGATCTACGAGATCGCGGTCGTGACCGGCCCGTCGCGTTCACGATCGGACTCGTACCGGCTGATCGCGTCCTCGTGCGTGAGCGTGATCCCGATGTCGTCCAGCCCGTTCAGCAGGCGGTACCGCACCGACGGTTCGATCTCGAAGGGGATCTCGCGGCCGTCGGGCGCGACGACCACCTGCCGCTCGAGGTCGACGGTGGCCCGCGTGCCGGGCTCGGCCAGCGCGGCGTCGATGAGCGCGGCGACATCCCGCTCTGGGAGCACCACCGGCAGGAGGCCGATCTTGGTGCAGTTGGACCGGAAGATGTCGGCGAAGGACGGCGCGATGATCGCCCGGTAGCCGAAGTCCTCGAGGGCCCACGGCGCGTGCTCACGCGAGGACCCGCAGCCGAAGTTGCGGCCCGTCACCAGGATCGGGGCGTCCCGGTAGGCGGGCAGCTCGAGCGGGAAGCCGGCCTCGTTGCGCCAGTCGAAGAAGAGGAACTCGCCGAACCCCGAACGCTCGATCCGCTTGAGGAACTGCTTCGGGATGATCTGGTCGGTGTCGACGTCCGCCCGGTCGAGCGGCGCGATCGCACCGGTGACGGTCGTAAATGGGTTCATGCTCCGACTCCTGCCAGCTCGACGTCCATTGTCCGCACGTCCACGAGGTGCCCGGCGATCGCCGCGGCGGCCGCCATCTGCGGGCTCACCAGGTGGGTGCGGCCGTCCTTGCCCTGCCGTCCCTCGAAGTTGCGGTTCGAGGTTGACGCGCACCGCTCGCCGGGCTGGAGGATGTCCGGGTTCATACCGAGGCACATGGAGCACCCGGCGTCGCGCCACTCGAAGCCCGCCGCGGTGAAGACCAGGTCGAGGCCCTCGGCCTCGGCCTGGACCTTGACCTGCCGTGACCCGGGCACCACCATCGCGCGAACGGTCGGCGCGACGGTGCGGCCCTCCACGACCTTCGCGGCGGCGCGGAGGTCCTCGATGCGCCCGTTGGTGCAGGAGCCGAGGAACACCGTGTCGATCGCGATGTCCTCGATCGTCTCGCCGCCCTGCAGACCCATGTAGGCCAGAGCCCGTCGCGCACTCTCCTCGTCACCCCACTCCTCCGGGGTCGGCACCCGGCCGGTGACGGGGACGACCATCTCAGGGGTGGTGCCCCACGTGACCTGCGGAGCCAGCGAGGCGGCGTCGACGACGACCTCGATGTCGAACGTCGCATCGGGGTCGCTCGGCAGCCGCCGCCACTCGTCGACGGCCCGCGCGAAGTCCCTGGGCGCGCCGGGGCGACCCTCGAGGTAGGCGAACGTGGTCTCGTCGGGCGCGATCATCCCGGCCCGGCCACCGCCCTCGATCGTCATGTTGCAGACCGTCATTCGGCCCTCCATCGAGAGGGTCCTGATAGCGGAGCCCGCATACTCGATCACGTGGCCGACCCCACCGGACACGCCGATCTGGCCGATCGTGCCGAGGATCAGGTCCTTCGCGACCACGCCGAGCCCCGGGGTGCCGTCGAGGGTGATCCTCATCGTCTTCGGGCGGGACTGCGGAAGGGTCTGGGTGGCGAGCACGTGCTCCACCTCGCTCGTGCCGATCCCGAAGGCGAGCGCCCCGAACGCGCCGTGGGTCGCCGTGTGGCTGTCGCCGCACACGATGGTCATGCCCGGCTGGGTCAGTCCGAGCTCCGGCCCGATGACGTGGACGATTCCCTGGCGCGGGCTGTTGATGGAGTAGATCGGCACGCCGAACTCGGCGCAGTTGCGCTCCAGCGTCTCGACCTGCTGACGCGAGAGAAGATCCTCGATCGGACGGTCACGTCCCGTCGTCGGGACGTTGTGGTCGACCGTGGCGAGCGTGCGGTCCGGCCGGCGCACCTCGCGGCCGGCGAGCCGCAGGCCGTCGAACGCCTGCGGCGAGGTGACCTCGTGCACGAGGTGCAGGTCGATGTAGATGGTCGGCGGCCCCTCGGTGTCGCCGTCGCGCACGAGGTGCGCGTCCCAGACCTTCTCGAACAGTGTGCTGGCCATCAGACCCCCCCGGCGACGCGCTCGCCCTCTTCGACCTTGCGGCTTGCGTTGACCGCGCGGATGTACGCGATCGCGCTGGCCTCGAGCACGTCGGTGGAGACGCCGAGGCCGGTGTACGTGCGACCCTCGATCTCGCAGACCACCCGCGCCTCGCCGAGCGCGTCCTTGCCGCTCGTCACCGCGCCGACCGAGTACTCCAGCAGCACGCCGGTGGTGCCGATCGCGGAGTCGATGGCCTTCATCAGGGCATCGACCGGACCGTCGCCCTGGGCGTCGGCCTCGACGCGGGAGCCGTCCGGGCCGGCGATCGCGACGAGCGCCCTGGGCGTGTCGTCGGACGAGGCGGTGAGCCGGAACCCCGACAGCACGTAGCCGCCGGCCGCCTCGACGCGCATCTCGTCGCCCATGAGCGCCTCGAGATCGAGGGCCGACAGCTCGCCCTTCTTGTCCGCGACCTCCTTGAACCGCGCGAACACGGCATTCATGGCCTCGCGGTCGAGGACGTACCCGAGCTCTTCGAGGGCGTGCTTGAGGGCGTGGCGACCGGAGTGCTTGCCGAGCACCAGCTCGCTGCGGGCGAGCCCGACGCTCTTGGCGTCCATGATCTCGTAGGTCAACGGGTTCTGGAGCATGCCGTGCTGGTGGATGCCGGCCTCGTGCGCGAACGCGTTGCGGCCCACCACCGCCTTGTTTGGCTGGATGACGTACCCGGTGAGGCGGCTCACCATGCGGCTGGAGCGGGTGATCTCCTCGGTGTTGATGTCGCACCACAGGCCGCCGACGTCGTCGGCGCGGGTGCGCAGGATCATCGCCATCTCCTCGAGCGACGCGTTGCCGGCCCGCTCGCCGATGCCGTTGACGCAGCATTCGACCTGCCGGGCCCCGACGTGGAGACCGGCGAGGGAGTTCGCGACCGCGAGCCCGAGGTCGTTGTGGCAGTGCACCGAGAGCGTGACCTCGGCGAGCGCCGGGCAGCGTTCGTAGAGCTCCAGCAGGTACCGCTGGAACTCGTTCGGCATCGTGTACCCGACGGTGTCGGGGATGTTGATGGTGCTCGCGCCCTCGTTGATGGCCGACGCGACGACCTCCGCCACGTAGGCGACGTCGCTGCGCGTCGCGTCCTCGCAGGAGAACTCGACGTCGTCGCAGAGCGACCGCGCGAGCCGCACTGCGTCGGTCGCGGTGGCGAGCACCTGAGCCCGGTCCATCTTGAGCTTCCACTTCAGGTGGATGTCGCTCGTCGCGATGAACGTGTGGATCCGGGGTTGGTGGGCGTCGCGGACGGCATCCCAGCAGGTGGTGACGTCCTTCTCGTTCGCGCGGGCGAGTCCGGCGATGACCGGCCCTTCGACCTCGCGGGCGATCGCCTGCACGCCTTCGAAGTCGCCGGGGGACGAGATCGGGAAACCCGCTTCGATGACATCGACACCGAGCCGCGCGAGCTGGTGCGCGATCTCGACCTTCTCGCGCTGGTTCAGGTGGATGCCCGGGGCCTGCTCGCCGTCGCGCAGGCTCGTGTCGAAGAAGCGGACGCGCTTGTCGGGCGGTCGTACGTCGTTGGGATCTGGACTGCTCAAGGGGTACTCCTCCTCACTCTCGGCTTCGAGGCTTCACGTGTGCTCGCACGGAGCGTGGGTGTCCAAGTCGCTTCCCCTAACGGGGAAGGAGGAGCAGGCCGAGAAGCAGGCCGAGGCCGCGCGTCGGAGCAGTGGTGTCCCGGGCGGCCGTCATCGCGGCGCAGGATAGCACGCCGGCCACCCGGATCACCCGCCGCCGACCCGTGCTACGCGCGGTCGAGCGCGATGACGGGGATCGTGCGGTTGGCGGTCTTCTCGTACTTCGCGAACTGCGGGTACCGCTGCTTCTGCTCCGTCCAGATGCGGGCGCGCTCGTCGCCCTCGAGCACCCGCGCCGTCGCGTCGTAGGTCTCGGTCCCGACCTCGACCTTGACCTGCGGGTTCGCGACGAGGTTGTGGTACCAGTCGGGGTTCGTCGGCATGCCCGCCTTGGAGGCGAAGATGAAGGTGTCGTCGCCGTGCGGGAGGTACATGAGCGGGTTCTCGCGCTCGTTGCCGCTCCTCGCGCCGGTGGTGTGGAGAATCAGGAGCGGGGCGCCCTCGAAGTCCCCGCCGACCTTCCCGGCGTTCTCACGAAACTCCTTCATGATCGCCTTGTTCCACTCGTTGAATTCCATATGGCCTCCTCACGTTTCGTGCCGGCGACACTAGCCCACGACGCGTTCCCGATGTCCGCCCAACCGATGCGACGGCCGACTCAAGGTCGCGGGAGTCAGGATGACCACCGGACAGCGCCGGCATTGGGGGTCTCACCTCCGAGCGCCGTCCTCGGCGGGGCTTCGCTACGCGTCGATGTCGAGCTGCACGAACCAGACCTGCTCGAAGCCGTCGATCGCCGCGATCTGGTCCGCGACCGCCTTCGAGACCGGCGAGTCGACGGTGACGGCCATCACCGCGAGGCCCTCGGCGCGGCTCCGCGAAACGGCCATCGACGCGATGTTCACCGCTGCGGCGCCGAGGATCGAACCCACCCGCCCGATCATTCCCGGGACGTCGAGGTAGCGGAAGATGCCGATGTGCGGCGCGAGCTCGATCTCGATCGGCTGGTCGAACGCCGACACCAGGCGGGCCCGCGAGGTGGTCCCGATCGTGGTTCCCGAGACGCTCACGTCACCGGACCGGAGGGTGACGCGGTTGGTGTAGTCGCGCTCCTGACGGGTGGTCGCCTCCGTCACGCGGATGCCCCGTTCGTCGGCCAGGTGCGGCGCGTTGACGAGGTTGGCCGGCTCCTCGGTATGCCCCGAGAGGATCCCGGCGAGCGCTGCCGCGGTGAGCAGGCGAGTGCCGTGCTCGGCGAGCGCCCCCTCAACGATGATCTCGAGTGGCGACACCTGGCCCCCGGTCAGGGCCGACTGGAGCTGACCCAGCTGGCGCGCGAGCGGAATGAACGGACGCATCGCCTCCATCCCCTCGGCGCTGACCGCCGGGATGTTGACGGCCGTCGTCACCACGCCTCCGGTGAGCGCGGCCACGACCTGCTGGGCGACGTCCACCCCGGCTCGGTCCTGAGCCTCGACCGTGGACGCCCCGAGATGTGGGGTCACGACGACGCCCGGGATCCCGAACAGCGGGCTGTCGGTGGCCGGCTCCGAGGGGAAGACATCGACGGCCGCGCCTGCGAGATGACCGCTCGTGACCGCGTCGGCGAGGGCGGCATCGTCCACGAGGTCGCCGCGCGCGACGTTGATCAGGCGGGCGCCGGGCTTCATCTTCGCCAGGGCGGCCGCATCGATCATGCCGCGGGTCTCCGGGGTCGCCGGCATGTGGAGCGTCACGAAGTCGCTGACCGCGTAGAGGTCGTCGAGCGTCTCGGCGCGTTCGACGCCGAGCTCGCGGTAGCGCCCCTCCGCGATGAAGGGGTCGAACGCGACGACGTTCATCCGCAGGCCCCGGGCGCGTTCCGCGACGAGCCGGCCGATGCGGCCCAGGCCGACCACGCCGAGGGTCTTGCCGGTGACCTCGATCCCGCCGAACCTGGAGCGCTCCCACGCGCCGTCCACGAGCCGGGCGTGCGCCTGGGCGACGTTGCGGGCCTGCGCCAGGATCAGCGCGATCGTGTGCTCCGCGGCCGAGAGCGAGTTGGACTCCGGCGCGTTGCAGACCACGATTCCCCGGCGGGTGGCGGCCTCCACGTCGACGTTGTCGACGCCCGTGCCGGCACGCCCGATGACCTTGAGGCGCGTGGCGAGCCCGATGAGCTCGGCGGTGACCTTCGTCGCGCTGCGAACCACGATGCCGTCGTATTCGCCGATCCGCGCCGCGAGCTCGTCCGGCGTCCACGCGGTGCCGTCGTCGACCGTGACGCTCTGGCGGAGGGCTTCGACTCCGGCGTCGGCGAGCTTCTCGCAGACGAGCACGCGGATGTCGGCCCGGGAGAGCTGCCCGGGTTGTGCGTCGCTGACCACTGGCTAACTCTCCGCGCCGTTGTCGGCGATGACAGGCGTCGGGAGGTCGGCCGGCTTGTCGCCCCCGGCGTCCAATGCCTGAGCCTGTTCGGGCCCCCGGCCCCGGTACTCATTGACGAACGCCTCGATCGCGCCGATCTGAGCCGGCGTGAACGACTTGCAGGCGATCCAGCGCTGCCAGCTACCCGCCACCACGGCGCCGGGCGTGAACTTCGGATGCGAGTCGGGTACCACGATCACGTATGCCGGAGACTTGGCCCAGAGCTCCCGAAGCGCGTTGACGCCCTCGACCGGCACGTCTTTGGCGTAATGGATGATCACGCCGCCGTGCTCGAGGTCGTGCACCTGATACTTGTACGGCAAATTGCGGTCATACACGCCCCAGTCGGCCCATCGGGGGTTGTGAAGCCCGGAAAGCGGCGGTATCGAGAGCTCCGGAACAGGATCGCCCGACACGTGGTAGGTGCCGTCAGGCTGAACGGCGGCGGGCTCGCCGAAGAATCCGCGCACGGAGCAGCCCGCTGCCGTGGCAGCAGCTTTGACTGCCGCCGCGATCGGCGGGGGTGGATCGTTGTAGGTCACACTGGGGCCTCGCGGTTGCCGGTTCGCGCTGTCCGATGCCGGCTCCGGCGTGACGAGCCCGGGGCGGTTGTCGGTGAACGCCACCTGCCCATCGCCATTCGTGGACAGCTGCGCGGTGTCCCCACCGCACGCGGCGATTCCGAGGGAGACCGCCACGATGCCGATGGCCAGCCCGGCGCGGATCAGAAGTCCTGGTCGATCCAACTCATCATCCCCCGGAGGCGCTTGCCGACCTCTTCGATCTCGTGGTTGGCCTGACGTCTGCCGATCGCGTTGAAACGCGGCTTGCCGACATTGTTCTCCGACAGCCACTCAGACGCGAACGCACCGGTCTGGATCTCCTTCAGGATCTTCTGCATCTCCGTCCGGGTCTCGTCGGTAATGATCCTCGGTCCGCGCGTGATGTCGCCGTACTCCGCCGTGTTCGAGATCGAGTAGCGCATGCCGCTGATGCCCTTCTCGTACATCAGGTCGACGATGAGCTTGAGCTCGTGGAGGCATTCGAAGTACGCCATCTCCGGGTTGTAGCCGGCATCGACCAGCGTTTCGTACCCGGCGCGCACCAGCTCGGTGAGCCCGCCGCAGAGGACCACCTGCTCGCCGAACAGGTCGGTCTCCGTCTCCTCGGCGAAGGTCGTCTCGATGACGCCGGCGCGCGCGCAGCCGATGCCCTTGGCGTAGGCGAGCGCCAGGTCACGGGCGTTGCCGGTCGCGTCCTGCGCGACGGCGACGAGGCCCGGGACGCCCTTGCCCTCCTCGTACTGGCGGCGCACAAGGTGGCCCGGACCCTTCGGCGCCACCATGAAGCAGTCGACGCCGGTGGGCGGCACGACCTGCCCGAAGTGGATCGAGAACCCGTGGGCGAACATGATCGCGTTGCCCGGCACGAGGCCCGGGGCGATCTCCTCCCGGAACAGGTCGCCCTGCAGCTCGTCCGGAACGAGGATCATGACGATGTCGCCCTTGGCGGCGGCCTCGGCGGGCGGCAGCACCGTGAGCTCCTGCTCCCGCGCCTTCGCGACCGACGCCGAGTCGGGCCGCAGGCCGACGATTACGCTGACGCCGGAGTCGCGCAGGTTGAGCGCGTGCGCATGTCCCTGGCTGCCGTATCCGATGATGGACACGGTCTTGCCCTCCAGGTTGCGGAGGTCGGCGTCGTCGTCATAGAGCATTCAGGCGGCTCCTGGATCCGTTGTCTAGGTCGGGTTGGCGCCGCGCCCGAGCGCGACGACGCCGGTCTTCACGAGCTCCATCAACCCGAGCGGCCGAAGGAGCTCCTCGAACCGCACGAGCGCATCGCTCTCGCCGGTGAGCTCGATGGTCAGCGTCTCGGAGGTGACGTCGATGATGTTCGCGTGGAAGATCTCAACGATCTCGATCACCTCGCTCCGCGCACCCGGCTTGGCCGCCACCTTGAACAGCCCGAGCTCCCTCGCGACCATGTTCTGCGGATCGAGCTCGCGAACCTTGATGACGTTGATGAGCTTGTCGAGCTGCTTGGTGATCTGCTCGATCGGCGTCTTCGTCGTGTCGACCGTGATTGTCATCCGGGACCGGTCGGTCCGCTCGGTGGGGCTGACGGCGAGCGACTCGATGTTGAATCCGCGTCGGGTGAACAGCCCGGAAACCCTCGAGAGGACACCGGGTTTGTTCTCGACCAGCGCTGAGAGAGTGTGCTTCACCGAGGCGGCAGCATAGCCGACCGCACTCGACGTCCCCCGCGGGCGCGGCGAGATCCGTCCTGGCTGGGGCGGCCGATCGGGCCCCGGTGGCGGCGGGCTCAGAAGCGGCGGTAGCCCTGGCGGCTGAGCATGAAGCCGTGGCCCTGGACGTTGACGCACCTCAGCCCCGTCCGCCGCGACGTGCAGACGATCGCACCGACCGCGATGCGGGTGCCGTAGGCGAGGACGCGGCCGCGGTTGAGGGCGGTATCGCCGGCGCACACGAACCGCGCGCGGCCGGTCCGCTCGACGACGAGCCCCTGTCCCCAGTCGAGGGTGCATCCCTTCGGACGCCGCGGCGGCGACCAGTTGCGCGTCGAGATGTCGCACCGCACGGCGTTGTCGGCCCGGACCGTCTCACCGACACAGCCGATGTTGCTCGACGGGGTGCGGAACTGGACGAGCTTCGCCGCGGCGGGCGCCGCGGCGGCGGCGAGCACGACGGCGGCGGTCACGACGATCGCTGCCGCCGCGGGCCGCCTCTGGAAGCGCCGCGTCACGACGACTCGCCCTGGACGAGATCGCGGACGAGATCGCCGACGGCCTTCGGATCCGCCCGCCCCTGCGTGGCCTTCATGACCTGACCCACGAAGAAGCCGACGAGCTTGTCCTGGCCGTCGCGAAGCTGCTGGGCCTGCTCAGGATTCTCCGCGATGACCTGCTCGACGATGCCGCGCAGCTCGTCGCCGGCGCCGATGGCGGCGAGGCCCCGCTCCTCGACGATCGCGCGTGGATCCCCCCCGGTCTCGGCGACCGCGGGGAGCACGACCTCCTTGGCGTTGGGCCTGCTGAGCTCGCCTCTCTCCACCAGCGTGATCAGCGCGGCGAGCCGCTCGGGCGTCACGTTGCTCTCCCACGGCTCCTCGCCGCGCTCGGCGAGCAGCGCCCGCAGGTCGCCTCGGATCCAGTTCGCGGCGAGCTTGGGATCGACCAGCGCCGCCGTCTGCTCGAGGTAGGCCGACAGCTCCCGGGTCTCGGTCAGCACCTCCGCGTCCTCGAACGACAGGCCGAGCTCCTGCTGGTAGCGGCGACGGCGCGCGACCGGCAACTCGGGCAGCGACGCGCGAAGCTCCGCCACCCACGCGGGGTCGGGCGCCAGGGGCGCGAGGTCGGGCTCGGGGAAGTACCGGTAGTCGTGCGCCTCCTCCTTGCTGCGCAGCGGATGCAGCTCACCGGTGGCGTGGTCGAAGTGGAGCGTCTCCTGCACGACCCGCTCGCCCGACTCGAGCAGCCCGATCTGCCTGGCGATCTCCGCCTCGATCCCGCGGCGAAGGAACGTGAACGAGTTCATGTTCTTCAGCTCGGTCTTCGTGCCGAGCTCGCTGGATCCCACCGGCCGGACGCTGACGTTCGCGTCAGCCCGCATCGACCCCTCCTCCATGTTGCAGTCGCTCACGCCGAGCTCCAGGAGCGTGTGGCGCAGCTGCTTCAGGAAGTCGGAGGCCTCCTGGCCGGAGCGGAAGTCCGGCTCGGTGACGATCTCCGCCAGCGGCGTGCCCCCCCGGTTGAAGTCGACCGCGGACTGCTCGGCGCCGGCGCGGCGCCCGCCCGCCGACAGGTGCAGCAGCTTCGCGGCGTCCTCCTCGAGATGGACGCGGGTAATGCGGACCGCGCGCTCCCCGTCCTCCTGCAGGTAGGTGAACGTGCCGCCGACGCAGAGCGGCTCGTCGTACTGGCTGATCTGGTACGCCTTCGGCAGGTCAGGGTAGAAGTAGTTCTTGCGGTGGAACGTCGACTCCGGCGCGATCTCGCACCCCAGCGCCAGACCGGCGAGGATGCCCAGCCGGATCGCCTCGGCGTTCGCCACCGGGAGCGCCCCGGGGTGAGCGAGGCACACCGGGCAGGTGTGCGTGTTCGGCGGGTCGCCGAACGACAGCTCGCAACCGCAGAACATCTTCGTGCGGGTCAGCAGCTGCACGTGGATCTCGATCCCGATGACGGCTTCGTAGGACATCTAGACGCCCCCTCCAGCATCATCAGCCGCGCGAGGCGTTTGAGCGACCCGCGGGGTCGCCAATAGGCCGGCCAAGTGCCGTGCTGAACGCGGCGCATGGTCCGCCTTGGGCGGCCTGTGAGCCGCCCTCGCGGACGCGGCACGCGAGCTACCAGCCACCACGGGCGACTCAAACGCTGGCGGGGGCTGAATCATGCGAGTCCCGGCGGAGTCGGGTCGAAGCCGATGGCCTGCTCGAGCGCGTGGGCGGCTGCGAAGAGGCGGTTCTCGCTGAAGGCCGGTCCGGCGAGCTGCAGCCCGACCGGAAGGTCCTCGGACAGCCCGCAGGGGATTGAGATGGCGGGCAGGCCCGCGAGGCTGACGGGGATCGTGCAGACGTCTGCCAGGTACATGGAGTACGGGTCGGCGGTACGGGCGCCGAGCGGGAAGGCCACGGTGGGCGACGTGGGCGACGCGACGAGGTCGACGTCGGCGAACGCCTTGGCGAAGTCCTCGACGATCAGCGTGCGCACCTTCTGCGCCTGGCGGTAGTAGGCGTCGTAGTACCCGGATGCCAGCGCGAAGGTCCCGAGCATGATCCGGCGCTTGACCTCCGGGCCAAACAGGCCGCCGCGCGTGAGCTCGTACTGGTCGGTGAGCGACTCGGCGTCCGCTCGGGGCCCGTAGCGCACGCCGTCGAAGCGGGCGAGGTTCGCAGAGCACTCGGCCGGCGCGATGAGGTAGTACGTCGCCAGGCCGTGCTCGCTGGACGGCAGCGTGATCGGCACGACGGTGGCGCCGACATCCTCGGCGAGCCCGAGCGAGCGCTCCACCGCCGCGCGTACCCCGGGCTCGACCCCCTCGCCCATCAGCTCCTCGACGACCCCGATCCGCATCCCGTCGAGCCGCTCCGCCACCGGGAGAGCCACCGGCTCCGGCCAATCGAGCGAGGTCGAGTCCAACGGGTCGCGCCCGACCATAAACGACAGCAGCCGCGCCGCGTCGCGCACCGTCCGGGCGAACGGGCCGACCTGGTCGAGCGACGACGCGAACGCGATCAGCCCGTACCGCGACACCGCCCCGTACGTCGGCTTCATCCCGACGATCCCGCAGAGGGCGGCGGGCTGGCGGATGGATCCGCCCGTGTCGGTGCCGAGCGCCCAGGGTGCCTGGCAAGCCGCGACGGCCGCGGCGGACCCACCGCTCGAGCCGCCCGGGACGCGGTCCGGATCCCACGGGTTGCGGGTGAGCTGGAACGCCGAGTTCTCGGTGCTCGACCCCATCGCGAACTCGTCCATGTTCGTCTTGCCGATCACCACCGCCCCGGCCGCCTCGAGGCGCGCGACGCAGGTCGCCGTGTACACGGGCGTGAAGCCCTCGAGGATGCGGGAGCCGGCGGTCGTCACGAGGCCGCGGGTCGAGAGCACGTCCTTGATCGCGAGGGGGACGCCGCGCAGCGGCGGCTTGTCGTCCATCGCGTCGATCTCACGCGCACGCGCGCGGGCGCGATCGCCGTCGAGGGCGAGGTACGAACCCCACGGGTCGTCGGCGGCACGCGCGAGGTACGCCTCGGTGAGCTCGAGCGCGGTCGTGTCGCCGGCGGCCAGCGACTCCAGTGCCAGCTCGGCGGTGAGCGATCTCGGGTCGATCATCCGATGCGTGGCACCACGAACCCGCCGTCGGCGGCCTCGGGGGCCTCGTGAAGCGCCTCGTCAACAGTGAGACTCGGCCGCGGGACGTCGTCGCGAAGGACGTTGCGCAACGCGATCACGTGCGACGTCGGCGCCACGTCGACGAGGTCGAGCGACTGGATTCGCTCGATGTGCACGAGGATGCCGTTGAGCTCCTCCTGCATGCGAAGTTCCTCGTCGCCCTCCAGCCGCAGCCGGGCGAGCCGGGCCATGTGACGGGTGGTCTCCAGATCGATCACGACGGCGATCCTAGTGCACCACTCGCACCAGCGCCGGGCGGCCGACCCGCCCGCTGCACGTCCAGCGTGATGGCGAAGCGCCGGCGGTCGTCAACCCGCCGCACGAGCGGCCCCGCCCGAAGGCCGGCCCGCCGACCGCCGCGGCGCCCCCGGCGGGCCAGGTCAATCCCGCCGGAGCCTGACCCACTTGAAGACCTTCGCGATCCCGATCGGGCACTCCTGCTGGCGATCGCCGTGGGGATCCGCCTCGGCTTCAGGTCCGCCGGCAACGCGTCGGATGACATCGAGTGCGCCGCCACGTCCTGGTCGCCGGGCGCCGCTGAACCGCGCCGAGATCCATCGCCCTCCGTATCGACTAGTGGCCGAACCGCACGTCCGGGAGGAGCCTGTCGAGCCACCGCGGCTGCCACCACGCAGCCCTTCCCGCCAGGCGCAGGGCGACGGGAAGCAGCACGAGCCGAACGAGGAACGCGTCGAGCAGCACCGCAACGCCGAGGATGATCCCCATCTCCTTCGGTGGCAGCGGCCCGGACAGCGCGAACGTGAAGAACACCGCGACCATCACCGCCCCGGCGGCGAGGATCACGCGCCCCGAGTGTGCGAGGCCGCTGACCATCGCATCCTTCGGATCCTTCGAAATGTCCCAATGCTCCTTCGCCGAGGAGAGCAGGAACACGGTGTAGTCCATCGAGATGGCGAAGATCATTGCGAAGAAGAAGACCGGCCCCCACGCGTCCAGAAACCCCTGCGACTCGAAGCCCAGGAGATCGGCGAGGTGTCCCTCCTGGAAGATCAGCCGGGCGATCCCGAACGCCGCACCCGTGGCGAGGAGGTTCGTGACCACGCCGATCGCGGCGACGAGCGGCGCCTGGAGCGCCACGAGCAGCAGCAGGAACCCGAGCGCGAGCACGATGCCGATCACCAGCGGGGTCGCACGGCCGAGGGCCTGTTCGAGGTCGAAGTTCTCCACGGCCGCCCCCCCGACGAGGGTGCCATCCGGCAGCGCCTGTCGCAGGCGCTTGACGGCGGCTCCCAGCGCCGGGTCTGAGGGGTCGGCGGCCGGGATCGCCTGGACGAGCGCGAGGTCGCCGGCGCCGGGCTGCGGCGGGAAGATCCGGGCGATCGCGGGATCTGCCGCTGCCAGCCGCGCCGATTCGGCGGCACTCGCCTGCGGGCCGACGATCTGGATCGCCCCGGGGGCGCCCGGGCCGAACGCCGCTTGCACCTGCTCGTACCCCACGCGGGACGAATCGCTGGTGGGCACCACCACAATCGACGGCATGCCCGTATCGAGGCCGATCACCGGGATCGCCAGGATGAGCAGGATCGCCGCGGCGATCGCGCCGTGCAGGCCGGGGCGCCGCCACAACCGCTCACCCCAGCGGGCGAAGCGCTCGGAGCGGTGCTCTCCGCCGTGCACCCATGGCAGCGAGTACTTGTTGATGCGGGTCCCGAGCCGGGCGAGCACGGCCGGGAGCAGCGTGAGCGTCGCCGCCATGATGAAGATGACCGACAGCATGATCCCGAGCGCCATCGATCGGAACGCCGGGCTCGGCACGAGCATCACCGCCGACAGCGAGATCAACACGGTGATCCCGGAGAACAGGACGGCCTTTCCCGCGGTGTCCATGGTCTTCGCGACGGCGTCGACCACCGGCATCCGGGAGCCGAAGAGCGCCGCCCGAAACCGCACGACGAGGAACAGTGCGTAGTCGATCCCGAGCGCGAGGGCGAACATGAGCGCGAAGTTCATCGCCCAGATCGACACGTCGAACACCTGCGCGGCGAGCCACAGTGCCCCGGCCGAGGCGACGAGTCCGACGATGGTCAGCATCAGCGGAAGCCCCGCGGCGACCAGCGCCCCGAACGCCAGCACCAAGATCCCGAGGGTTACGGGCCACGAGAGCACCTCGGACTTCATCATCGCGGACTTGTTGGCCTCGTTGAAGTCGGACCACATGCCCGACGCGCCCGTGAGGCTCACGGTCACGCCCGGAGCCCCGGCGTCGGCGAGCGGCCCCTTCAGCCGATCGGCCGCGCGCACCATCTGGGTGGGGTCGCCTGCCGCTCCCGCCATCACGACAGCGGTGCGTCCGTCCTCCGAGATCGTCGATCCCGCGGCGGGAGGCGTGACGGCCGCGATCGCGTGGTCGCGGCCGAGCAGGCCCTGTGTGCGCTGCACGGACGCGGCGAACGCCGGGTCGGCGACCGTGAGGCCGTCCGAGTGGATCACTGCCATGAGCCCGGTGCTCGCCTGGCCACCGAAGTTGGCTTGGATCAGGTCCCGGGCGGCGACGGATTCGGAGCCAGAGTCCTCCCAGCCCGCGCCGGACAGCGCATGCTCAGCACGCGGCGCGAGCGCACCGAACCCGACGACGAGGACGATCCAGAGCGCGAAGACCGCCCGGGTGTGGGTCGCCGCCCACCGGCCGAGGCGACCGACGGGCCCGACGCTCATCGCGAGCTCCCCTCGCCGATGAGCTCATGGAGTTCGGCAACCTGACGCTGGAGGGTCCCGCAGACCTCGTCGCACATCCTCAGCACGCTCGGGTCCTCGATGGCGTAGTACGAGAAGCCCCCCTCCTTGCGGCGGGAGACGATCCCGAGCGAGAGCAGCAGGCCAAGATGCTTCGACACGTTCTGCTGCGTGTACCCGAGCTCGTCGGAGAGCTGCTGGACCGTGTGGACCGACGTGCGAAGCCGCTCGAGGATTCGGATGCGGCTCGGCTCGCCGAGCGCGCGAAAGCGCTGGGCGATGAGCTCGACGAGTGCATCGGGAAGCGGACGAGCAGAGTCCACGGCGGCGAACCTTCCTGATTCGGGTTGACAATCAGGACTCTCTCATACAACTGTGTAGTTGTCTAGTGGTAAATCGGGTCGGCGGATCGCCATCGCCCGCAGGGTCAGGAGAGCGGTTGCGTCGGGCCGGTCGGCGGGGCCTCGGCGTCCGCGCGGCTGGTTCGCGCGTGGCGAATCGCCTCGCGGATCGACATGCCGCGCAGCATCAGGCTCAGGCACACCGCGGCGAGCAAAAGGTTGAACAGGAGGATCGCGAGCTCCATGCCAACGCTGAGCGCGAGGATCTCGCTGCTCGTGCCCGCCGACGCCAGCACCGGCACGAGCAGCGCCTGCTTCGGACCGAGCCCGCCCGGCGTGAGCGGCAGGCTGGTCGCGACCGAGCCCACGACGAGCACCAGGAGCGCGTTCTTCAGGCTGGCATCGACATGGAAGGCCTGTAGGAAGAAGGCCGCCGCGATGACCCGGCACACCCACCCGGTCGCCTGGAAGCTCGCGACGGTGCGAACGTAGCGACGCGGCTCGCGGAGGATCGCGAGCCCCTGCTCGACGCGCGCCCAGAATGCGCGGACCCTGTGGCCGTAGACGATGAGCGCAGCCGCCACCGCCCCGGCGGCGAGGATGGCGACGGTGAACACCGCTTGGGGGTGGTTGACGACCCAGGAGAACTCGAACAGGCCGGCGCCGGGCAGGCCGTCGGCGATCCCGATCTGCCAGGCCCAGATCAGTAGCAGGACACCGACCGCCATGTCGAACACCGTCTCTACGACGAGGCTCGCGGCGATCGTGGGGTACGTGGCGTCCTCGATGCGGGAGTGGACGAGGAAGAGCTTGACGGCGTCGCCCCCACGCGCGGGGACGACCCCGTTGATGCCGACGCCGACGCAGTAGGCGCCGAAAACGTCACGCCACCGCACCCGCTCGTTGGGGTAGGCGGCCTGCAGGATGTTCGTCCAGGCCCGCGTCCGCAGGGCGAGGTTGGCGAGATGAAACAGCAGGGCGACAGTGAGCGCCCCGAAGCTCACCGCCGCCAGCGAGTCCGCGAACGCCTCGACGGCGTTCCAGAGGCCGCGGAGGGAATCCACGCCCTCAGGGTAGCGGCGACTCCGGCGATTCCACCTCGTCGGCGGCGCACGTTCCGGGCGACGCCGCGCCTCTGGTAGCGTCGCCCGGGGAATGGCCGGCCGCGATCCGCGACACCTGACGGGGCCCACGACGGAGGCCCGGGTGATCTCCGAGCTCGCTCTGATCGAACGTCTCGCCGGGCTCGCCGTGCTCCGGCCCGGGGTGGAGATCGGCATCGGCGACGACGCCGCGGTCCTCGCCGGAGACCCGCCGATGGTCGTGACTCAGGACCTCCTCATCGACGACGTCCAGTTCCGCCGGAGGACATCGAGCCTGCTCGACATCGGCCACAAGGCGATCGCGGTGAACCTCTCGGATCTCGCGGCGATGGGCGCCGTGCCCATCGCGGTGTTCGTCGGGCTCGTGCTTCCCCAGGCGATGCCGTTGACGACGTCGGACGTCGAGGAGCTCTACCGCGGAATGGAAGCCGTCGCGAGCGAGCACTCCGTCACGATCGCCGGCGGGGACATCACGATCGGCCCGGTGCTCACCCTCGCGGTGACCGCGGTGGGCCGGATGCCCGTCGGGGTCGCGGCCGCTCGCCGCTCGGGCGCGAGGCCCGGCGACCTCGTGTGCGTCACGGGGCCGCTGGGCGCCGCCGCCGCGGGCCTGCTCGTGCTCGATCACCCCGAGCTCGCGACGGGGGTCGACCACGCACCGGCCCTGCGCGATTCCGCGCGGCGACCGGCCCCGCGCCTGGCAGCCGGGCAGCGGCTCGCGGCCGCCGGCGTCCACGCGATGCTCGACTGCTCCGACGGGCTCGCGCTCGACGCCCTGCGGATCGCCCAGGCCTCGGGCGTCACCGTCGCGATCGAGCTCGCCGACGTTCCCATCGCTGCAGGCGTGGCCGCGGTCGCCGCCAATGCGCGCCGCGACGCCGATCTGCTCGCGGCGACGGGTGGCGAGGACTACGAGCTGATCGTCGCCGCCCCGCCCGAGCAGATCGATGCGCTGCGCCGCGACGTCGAGTTCCCGCTCATCGCAGTGGGCACGGTCAGTGCCGGACCCCCCGAGCTCCTGGTGACGCGCGAGGGCCGTCCCGTGCCGCTCACCACGCTGGGCTGGGAGCACCGCACCGGCGACGATGCGGGCTCGCCGAATCCCTAGGCGACCGCTTCGTCCTCGTCGCCCTCGGCGAAGTCACTCCCGGTGGGGAGGTCGATCGCCCGGCCACGCGGACGCAGGCGCTCCATCTGCGGGCGCGGGCCGAGCAGCTCGTCGATCTCCTCCCGGTCGAGGGCTTCGGCCTCGAGCAGGACCGCGGCCGCGTGGTGGAGCAGCTCCTCACGGTCGGCCAGCAGCTGGTAGGCCGCCCGGTAGGCGGTCCCGAGCAGCGCCTGGATCTCCTGCTCCGTCCGCTCCTCACCCGCCGGACCCCGGGACCCGCCGGTGAGCCCGGCCGCCAGGCTTTCCTCGGTGGTGCTCCGCGCCATGCCGAGGTCCTGCACCATGATCCGGGCCAGCTCGGTCGCGCGGCGCAGGTCGTCGGCCGCGCCGGAAGTCATCTCGTTGAAGATGAGCTCCTCCGCCGCCCGGCCGCCCATCAGCCGGGCGAGGCGGTCGAGGTGCTCCTGGCGGGTCGCGAGGAAGCGGTCCTCGTCCGGCAGCGAGACGGTGACGCCGAGCGCCTGACCCTGCGGGATCACCGTGACGCGGTCGACCGGATCGCAATTCGGCAGCATGTGCCCGACGATGGCGTGACCCATCTCGTGGTACGCGACGAGCGTGCGCTCGGTGTCGGACAGCACCTGGGTGCGCTTCTCCGGCCCGGCGGCGAGCCGCATGAGGGCTCGGCGGAAGTCGTCGAGCTCGATGACGGTGCGGCCGGCCCGGGTCGCCTCGAACGAGGCCTCGTTGCAGAGCGCCGCGAGGTCCGCGCCGGCCATGCCGGCGGTGAACGCCGCCACCTGGCCCAGCTCGACGCCCGGAGCGAGGGGGCGCGTGCGCATGTGGACGTCGAGGATGAGGCGGCGCGCCTCCCGGTCGGGCAGCCCCACCGCGATCTTGCGGTCGAAGCGGCCGGAGCGGACGAGCGCGGGGTCGAGGTGCTCGAGCCGGTTCGTCGAGGCGAGCACGACCACCGGCTTGCCTGGGTCGACGTGGAAGCCGTCCATCTCGGACAGGAGCTGGTCCAGCGTCGCGGTGTGCTCGCGCTCGCCTCCCCCGCCGCCCCCGCCGCCACGGCGCTCGCCGATCGCGTCGATCTCGTCGATGTAGAGGAGCGCCGGTGCGTTCTTGCGCGCCGCCTCGAACAGGTTGCGGATGCGTCGCGCGCCGACGCCGACGTAGACCTCCACGAACTCGGACCCGGAGGCGCTGAAGAACGGCACGCCGGCCTCACCGGCGACGGCCTTCGCGAGGAGCGTCTTGCCCGTGCCCGGAGGCCCGTACAGGACGATGCCCTTCGGGAGCAGGGCGCCCATGGCCTCGAACCGGCCGGGATCGCGCAGGTACTCGGCGATCTCGATCACCTCGTCCCGGATCTCGTCGATACCGGCGACGTCGGCGAACTTCGTCCGCGACAGGACCGGCTTGACGCGATGGTTGAACCGGGCGCCGCCCATCTGGCGCACGGTCCAGAAGATCAGGAGCACGAGGGCGGCCATCAGGATGATCGGTCCCCAGGTCTGGAGCCAGTCGCCGAAGCTGAACCCGGGCCCGCCGGCAACGTCCGCGACGGGGCCGGGCGGCGCGGCGATCTGCGTGACGTCGACGTCGCCCTTCTTCGCAGCGTCGATGACCTTTTCGACGGCGAGGGCACCCTGCAGGTCCGTGGAGTACCCGACGCCGGGGGGCGACTGCAGCACCAGCTGAGAGTCCCGGCCGCGGTCGGTGATCTGGCCGGATGCGACCGAGCCCTTCTCGAGCAGCCGCAGGGCCTTCGTGAGCGAGATCTGCTCCGGTTCGCGTGCGTGGGGGTCGGCCGATGCGAACGCCGGCACGAAGAGGGCGACCATGAGGGCCACGAGCGCGATGCGAACGATCCGGGTGTTCAGCTCAACCCTCCTTGGTGACCTGCGTCGTCCATTATTCAACCGGATTCAACCGGATCCGGAGTGGAATGGCCACTCCCCAATAGTCCAGGAAACCGTCACTGGTCGATCGCGACACATTCGAGCGGCTCGTCGCCGAGGCGTTGGACCGCGTGCCGGAGCAATTCGCCTCGGCGTTCACGGAGGTCGCGGTCATCGTCGAGGATCGCGCGCCGGACGACGAGCCGGACCTCTACGGCCTGTATCTCGGGGTGCCGCTCGACGAGCCCTGGGCGGCGGCTTCCGGAGCGCTGCCGCCGACGATCGCGGTGTACATGCACCCGTTGATCGACGATTGCGCCTCCGTCGACGAGCTCGTCGACCAGATCCGGATCACGGTGCTGCACGAGCTGGGGCACCACCTCGGCCTCGACGAGGACCAGCTCGACGCCCTCGGCTACGGCTGAGCCGTGGAGCGTGCAGACTAGGATCCGCGGGGTGGGCGATCCGATGGAGCTGCTCCTCACCCGACGGAGCGTCGGCAAGGTCCGGGCCGATCCGGTGCCGCGGGCGCTCGTCGAGGAGCTCCTCGTCGCCGCGATCCACGCGCCGAATCATCACCTGACCGAGCCCTGGCGGTTCGTCGTGCTGACGGGCGCCGCGCGCCGACGGGTCGGCGAGGCGCACGCCGCCGCTGTGCGCCGCAAGCGCCCGGAGTGCGGCGACGACGTCCTCGCGCGCGAGTCCGCCCGCCTGGAGCGAGCACCGGTCGTCATCGCGTGTCTCGTGACCGGGGACGGCGGCGATCCCGTCACCGCCCGCGAGGACCGCGATGCGGTAGCCGCGGCGATCCAGAACCTCCTCCTCGCCGCGCATGCCCGAGGGCTCGCGGCGATGTGGCGCACGGGCGAGCTCGTCGACGAGCCGGAGGTGCATGCGAGCCTGGGGCTCGGACCGGCCGACGCGATCGTGGGATTCGTCTATGTCGGCCTTGCCGATGTCGTTCCGCCGCCGCGTCGGCGTCGCCCCGTCGGGGACGTCGTCGAGTGGCGCGACGCGTGAGCCGGCTCAGAGCGCCCGGATCGGCGGGCGCGTGCTGACGGGACTCGCAGGGATGACGCTGGCGGCGGTGATCGTGGAATTCGTCGGCGCCGCCGGTCGCGGCCCGCGCTTTTAGTGAAGGCCCTCGATCTTGATCGAGGCCTCACCGCCGTAGCGACGGTTGAGGTTGATGATGATCGCGGTGGACCCCTCGATGATGAGGGCGTTCGCGAGGATCCCCGCGTCGAGGGCCCGGACGCCCGGCAGCGCCTTCGTGAGCTCCATCACCGTCTCGCGGGTGTCTTTGCCCCGGCCGCAGATGAGCACGTCGGCGTCGATGGTCTCGCGCTTCTGGAGCCGCCCGGCCGGCAGGTTGTTGTACGCCATCGCGACCTTCGCCTCCGGCGCGAGCTCCTGGATCCGCTGGGCCATCGAGCCGCCCGGCAGGTTCGTGATCGCGGTCGCGCCGTTCTTGCCGAACTCGAGCGCGTTGATGACCGAGATCACCACCTTGCCCGCCAGCGCATCGGCCATCGGCGGGATGGTCGACTCGACGCCCTCCCACGGGATCGACACGATCGCGATCTCGGCTGCCTCAGCCGCGGCGACGTTCTCCATCGGCACGAAGTTGCCCTCGGGCAGGTCCGCCCGCAGGGTGTCGGCCGCCTGGTCCGCCCGCTCCTGGCTGCGCGACCCGACGATGATCTCGTGGCCCGCAGCGGCGAAGTTGACGGCGAGGCCGCGGCCCAGGTCGCCGGTGCCGCCGAAGATGGCGATCTTCAATGTTCAGACTCCCTCTCGTGGGTCTTCTCGTGGCGTTGGCCGGAAACTGGTGAGATGAAAAGCCCGCCGGACGAGGACGCAGGGAGGGTCCATATCGGGAATATGGACCCGACTGAGGACGACACCCCAGGGTGCCTCCGTCCTTCGAGAAGCTACCGAATCCGGCGGAGCTTTGCAGCCGCGAGTTTCCGGTCAGTCGTCGTGGGAAGGCCCGCTAGTCCCCCGCGCGCCGGTTGGCGGCCTGGAGGGTGTTGGCGAGGAGAAACGCGATGGTCATGGGTCCCACGCCGCCCGGCACCGGGGTGAGCCACCCCGCCACCTCCGCCGCCTCCTCCTGAGCGACATCGCCCCGCAGACCGGCGTCCGTTCGATTGATCCCCACATCCACCACCGCCGCACCCGGCTTGATCCAGTCCCCCCGGATCATGTCGGCCCGGCCGACGGCGGCGACAAGGATATCCGCTTCGCGACAGATCGCGGGGAGATCCGTAGTTCGCGAATGCGCGATCGTGACCGTCGCGTGCTCCGCGAGGAGCAGGAGGGACATCGGCTTGCCGACGATGACGCTGCGCCCGACGACCACGGCGCGCTTGCCCGTCATCTCGATCCCCGCCTCCTTCAGCAGGTGCATCACGCCGCTGGGGGTGCAGGCCACGAGGGTCGGCTCCCCGCGAAGCAGCCGTCCAAGGCTGACCGCCCCGAACCCGTCCACGTCCTTGTCCGGGTGGATGCGCGCGGCGATCGCCGGCTCCGAGAGCTGATCCGGGACCGGGAGCTGCACCAGCATTCCGTCGACCTCGTCGTCCGCGTTGAGCTCGTCGATGAGCGCGTCCAGCTCCGCCTGCGTCGTCTCGGCGGGGAGGGTGATCCGCCGGGAGCGCATGCCGGCCTCCTCCGCGGCCTTGGCCTTCATCGACTGGTAGATCTCCGACGCCGGGTCGTCCCCGACCTGGATGCCCACGAGACCCGGCGGCCGCCCGTGGCGCTCGGCGAAGGCGCGCGCGCCCTCCGCGACACGTTCGCGCACACCCAGCGCGGATGCCTTCCCGTCGATGATCGTCGCGCTCACTCGGTCGTGCCCCCTTGATGTGTCGTCAGCCGGCGGCGACCTTGCGCATCGGCGCCGCCCCGGCGATGAGTCGTCGCTCGGACCCGTCGCGCGTGAAGCGCACCAGCACCAGCTCCCCGCCCTGCTCGATCCCCGTCACCACACCCTCGCCAAACGTCGCGTGCACCACCTCGTCGCCGGTCGAGAGCCCGGGCACGATATCCGCCGCGTCCGCCCGCGTCGGCTGGGCCGGCACCCCGCCCCCCTCCAGGCACTGGGGCGGGACCTCGGCCAGGAACCGGCTCGGGATGCGCCAATCCCGGCCGCCGAAGAAGGATCGGCTGCGGGCGTGGGTCAGCGTGAGGCGGCGACGCGCCCTGGTGATGCCGACGTAGAACAGGCGACGTTCCTCGTCGAGCTGATCCGGCGTCTCGGAGCGCTGGTGCGGGAAGAGCCCCTCCTCGAGGCCGACGATGACCACACGCTCGAACTCGAGGCCCTTCGCGTTGTGGATCGTCATGAGCGTCACCTTGCCCGAGCCCGTGTCGACGGCGTCCGCGTCGGCGTAGAGGGCGATCTCCTCCAGGAAGCCCTCGAGCGACGGCTCGTCCGCCCTGCCCTCGTACTCGGCGCCCACGCGCACGAGCTCCTCGAGGTTCTCGAGCCGCCCCTGCGCCTCGATGGAGTTCTCGGCTGCGAGCGCGGCTCGCAGTCCGGAGCGCTCGAGCACGTCCTCCACGATCCGGTCGACGCCAACCCCGGCGCGCGCGGCGTTGCGGACGTCGGCGATGAGCGCCGCGAGTACGCCGAACGCCTGACGCTGGCCGTGCTGGAGCCCCTCGACGCGTTCGACGTCGGCGAGGGCGTCGGTCAGCGGCAGGCCGTTGTCGCCGGCGAAGGCGGCGAGCTTCGCCACCGCTCCGGGGCCGAGGCCGCGCTTGGGAGTGGCCACCATCCGGGTGAAGCTCACCTCGTCGGACGGGTTGGCGGCGACCCGCAGGTAGGCGAGCAGGTCCTTGACCTCTGCGCGCTCGTAGAACCGGGGACCGCCCACGATCTGGTACGGGATCGCGGAGCGCACGAGCATGTCCTCGATCGCGCGGCTCTGCGCATTGGTCCGGTAGAAGACCGCGACATCCGACAGCGAGCCGCCGTCGTCGACGGTGCGGCTGACCTCGCCGATCACGACCCGCGCCTCCTCGCGCTCGTCCCGGCACTCGACGAGGCTGATCAGCTCGCCGTCGCCGGCGTCCGTCCAGAGGCTCTTGGGGTGGCGATGGCGGTTGCGCGACACCACCGCGTTCGCCGCGCGCAGGATCGTTCCGGTCGACCGGTAGTTCTGCTCGAGCGCGACGACCGTCGCGTCGGGGTAGTCACGTTCGAAGTCGAGGATGTTCCCGACGTCGGCGCCCCGCCACGAGTAGATGCCCTGGTCGTCGTCGCCGACCACCATGACGTTCCGCTGCGGCTCGCCGAGGACCCGGACGAGCCGGTACTGGGCGTGGTTGGTGTCCTGGTACTCGTCGACGAGCACGTGCCGGAAGCGCTGCTGGTAGCGCTCGCGCACCTCCGCGTCGCCCTCGAGCAGCTGCACCGTCAGCATCAGCAGGTCGTCGAAGTCCATCGCCTGGTTCGCCCGGAGGCGGTCCTGGTACCGGCGGTAGAGGCGCACCACGATCTCGTCGCCGAACGAGTCGATGTCGAGCTCGTCGGGTCCCTGCAAGCGGTTCTTCGCGTCGGAGATCCTGCCGAGCACGGCACGCGGCGGAACCCGCTTCTGGTCGAGGTTCTCGTCCTCGTAGCAGCGCCTCAGCAGCCGCTGCTGGTCGGCGGCGTCGAAGATCGCGAAGCTCCGCTCGTAACCCACGGCGGGGCTGTCGCGCCGCAGGATCCGCACGCAGGCGGAGTGGAACGTGGCCGCCCAGATCGCGCGAACCTGCGGACCGACGAGCTGCTCGAGCCGCTCCCTCATCTCCCCCGCCGCCTTGTTGGTGAAGGTGATCGCGATGATCTCGTGGGGCGACACGCCGCGATCGCCGATCAGGTGCGCGATGCGGTGGGTGAGCACCCGCGTCTTGCCGCTGCCGGCGCCCGCGAGCACGAGCAGCGGGCCGTCCCCGTGCAGGACGGCGTCGCGTTGCGGCGGGTTGAGCCCGGCGAGGAGGTCGGCCACCCAGTGAGCGTAGCGAAGGCGGCCGGACACCCGGCGGAGCTTGACCTCCTCTCGGCGGCGGCGTAGGGTCAGCGAACATATGTTCGTATCGTTCGCACGCCGGAGGCCTCGATGAGCTCGGTCGCACCGATCCCCGACAACTACCCTCGCCTGTCCCCCTACCTGTGCGTCGACGGCGCCGACGCCGCGATCGCGTTCTACTGCGAGGTCTTCGGCGGCGCCGAGCGCTTCCGACTCGGGGCACCGGACGGCAAGGTCGGGCATGCCGAGATCCAGATCGGCGACTCGGTGCTGATGCTCTCCGACGAATGGCCCGACATGGGCATCCGGGGGCCCGGGGCGTTCGGCGGCACCGCCGTCACGCTCGGCGTATACGTCGATGACGTCGACGCCGTGGTCGCGACGGCGCTCGAGCGGGGCGCGACCACGGTCCGCCCGGTCGAGGACCAGTTCTACGGCGACCGGTCCGGGCAGATCCTCGACCCGTGGGGCCACAGGTGGAGCATCGCGACGCACATCGAGGACGTGGCGCCCGACGAGATGGCGCGCCGCGCGGCCGCGATGATGGGCGGGTAGCCGCCAGGAAGGCGTTAGATCCCGCTGCCGCCGTTCAGGCCGAGGATACCGGCGATCTCCTCCTGCACCGTGGGAAGGCAGTCGCCGTCCTTGCTGCGCTGGCGCGGCTCCCTGCCCTCACGCAGGTCCGTGATGTCCTGCTCCAGTTCGGTGACGCGGCGCACGAGGCACGCCATCGCCTCGGCCACGGGGTCAGGCAGTCGCGTGTGCTCGAGCGTGGGATGGTGGAGCGTCTCCGGGTCCACGCGCTGGCCGTCGACGACGACGGCGCGCCCCGGGTTGCCGACGACGGTGGAGTTGGCCGGGACGTCCTTGATCACGATCGAGCCGGCACCGATCTTGGCGCCCTCGCCGATCTCCACCGAACCGAGGACGCTGGCGCCACTGCCGAGGATCACGCCGTCGCGCACGGTGGGATGGCGCTTGCCGGTCTCCTTGCCGGTCCCGCCGAGCGTCACGCCCTGGTAGATGGTGACGTCCTCGCCGATCTCGGTGGTCTCGCCGATCACGACGCCCATTCCGTGGTCGATGAAGAGCCCCGGGCCGATCTGCGCGCCGGGATGGATCTCGATGCCGGTGATGCTCCGGGAGATCTGACTCACCCATCGCGCCGGGAGCCGGAGGCCCCGGCCATAGAGCGAATGCGCCAGGCGATGCATCCAGAGCGCGTGGACGCCGGGGTACGACGTCACGACCTCGAGCGTCGACCGAGCCGCCGGGTCGCGCTCGCGGGCGACGGCCACGTCGCGGCGGAATGTGGCCCCGGCCCGCTGCAGGATGTTGACGCCAGGAAGTCCTATCACGCGGGTTAGTATTGCACCGCCCCATGGAATTGCGCCGAGCGGAGACACGTTGAGCAGCACCGGCCCCGTCACCGTCCCAGGCGCATCGTGTCGACCGGGACCGTCGCCGAGTGCCAAGGCAACGCGCCTGGACGGCCTCACGGCGGAGACACCCGCCGCCGTGGAGGCGCTCCTGGCGGCGGTCGGAGACGCGCCGTACGATTTCGCGTGCGCGCCGGACGACCCGCTGGCGGGCATCCTCACCGCCGCCGGCTTCGAGCCGTACGCCAGGACCGTCGTCGTCGCGCGTCGGCTCGACGTCTTCCGCAAGGAGCCTGCGCCGCCGGGCATCACGATCTCGCCCTACAAGAACGAGTGGGCGGAGTCGTTCGCCGCCGCCCAGGAGGCCGCGATGGCGGACTTCTCGTTCTTCCGCGAGGTCGGTTCGCCGACGGGCTTCGAGACCGCCGAGGGCTGGGGCGCGTTCTTCGCCGCCCGGCAGGGAGACACGATCGTCGGGTTCGCGCAGGCGGAGCTGCCGTCGGGGTGGATCAACTGGATTGGCGTGGTCCCCGGCGAGCGGCGAAAGGGCATCGGGAAAGCGCTGGTCGGCGAGGTCGCCGTGGCGGTGCGCGACGCGCTCGGCAGCCACCTGGTCGCCGAGGTCGACGACACGCCGGAGGCCCTCGCGTTCTGGGACAAGCAGGGCTTCACGCAGCGTACCCGCCAGGTGTCGCTCATCCGCAGAGCCTGACGGGCGGGAGTCAAGTCGCGGACGGACCGCGCAGGCCGGTCAGAGCGAGCGGGGCCGGCCGGGCTACCCCTCGTCGAACAGGCCGGGAGTGCTGAGGTAGCGCTCGCCGGTGTCGCACAGGAAGGTCACGATGGTCTTCCCCGCGCTCTCGGGACGCCCCGCCACCTGGACCGCCGCCCACACGTTCGCGCCCGCCGAGATGCCGACCAGGATGCCGAGCTCGCGGGCCAGGCGGCGGGTCATGTCGAACGCCGCGTCCGCGGAACACGTGACGACCTCGTCGTATACGTCCGTGTTCAGCACCCCGGGGAGGAACCCGGCGCCGATGCCCTGAATGCGGTGGGGGCCCGGGCTGCCGCCGGAGAGGACGGGCGAGTCCGCCGGCTCGACGGCGACGCTGCGAAAGCCCGGACGTCGTTCGCGCAGGACCTCGCCGACGCCGGTGATGCTGCCGCCGGTGCCGACGCCCGCGACAAGCACGTCGACTTCCCCGCCCGTGTCGCGCCAGATCTCGTCGGCCGTCGTGCGCCGGTGGATCTCGGGGTTCGCCGGGTTCTCGAACTGCTGCGGGATGAACGCCCCCGGTGTCTCGCCGGCGATCTCCTGGGCCTTGGCGATCGCTCCGCGCATGCCCTCGGCCCCTGGGGTGAGCACGAGCTCCGCCCCGTAGGCGCGCAGGAGGTTGCGCCGCTCGAGACTCATGGTCTCGGGCATCGTGAGGATGCACCGGTAGCCCTTCGCCGCGGCGACGAACGCCAGCGCGATACCGGTGTTCCCCGATGTCGGCTCGACGATCACGCTCGACCCCGGGGTGAGGCGGCCGTCGGCCTCCGCGGCCTCGATCATCGCCAGCCCGATGCGGTCCTTGACGCTGCCCGCAGGGTTGAACGACTCGAGCTTGCCGAGGATCCGGGCGCCCGTCCCCTCGTCGAGACGGCCCAGCCGCACGAGCGGCGTGCGTCCGACGAGATCCGTGATCGATTGCGCGATCGACACCGGCGCGGACCCTACCATCGGGCGCCGGAGCGATCCCTGGACCGCACTAGATATGAAACATCAGGGCGCCGTCGTGCCGTGACTCGCGCTCCACCATGTCGGCGATCGACACCGCGTCGAGCGCCTCGGCGAGGCGGGTCTGAACGTCGTGCCACAGCTCATCGCCGGCGCTGACCACTCCGTCGGCCGACGGCCGCACGGGGCCGTCGACGCACTCCACGACGTCGAGCACCGTGATCTCGCGCGGCTGGCGCTGGAACATGTACCCGCCCTTCACGCCGCGCTGGCTCCTCAGGAGCCCGGCCCGGCGGAGCGACGAGAACAGCTGCTCCAGCACGTGGAGGGGGATCCCGCGGCTCTCGGCGATCTCGAGGATGGGGATCGGTGACGGCTCGGCACGGCGGGCGAGCTCGGTGAGCGCGCTCACCGCCGAGCGGCTCCTGTCACTGACCGCGATCACGTCGCACCTGAATCCTCAGAAGTCCGGAGCATTTCCGGGAGTTTACCGGAGCATCACAGTTCTCTGAGCATGGCGGTGGTCGAGCCTTCGCGCACGACGACCGGGCGGTGCGGCTGCCCGTTCCTGTTCCGGTGTGCGTAGACGATCTCCACCGCGTCGATCCAGGCGTCCAGGTCGCCGACCATGAACTCGTACGCGCACTCCGCGGTGTGGATGATCATCCGCGGACGCTGGCCACCCGGGATCATGCCGTCGGGGCTCGCCGGGGACCGCTCCACCTCGATGATCTCGTCGAGCGGCATCTCACGCCGCTTCGCCCGGAGCACGGTGTCCAGCACGGTCGGAACGAACACGAGCCGATCGTCGGCGAGGTACAGGGTGCCGTGACGGCCCAGCCAGCCGTTCTGCAGATCGGCGCCGCCCTGCTTCCTGACAGTTTCGCCCGGGCGCGGACGGGCGGCGCTCGGCCGCCGGGGGAGCCTACGATTCGCCGTGCCCATCGTCCATCCTCATTCGGGTCTCCCAGATGCGCCGCCGCTCGCCAACCGCCTCGAGCCAGTCGTCCAGGCCGACGGTGAACACGAACTCGAACGAGCGTTCACGCGTGGTGATGCGCATCCGCGGGGCCTTGCCTCCCGGGAGGAACTCCTCGGCGCCGGGCGGTTCGCGGACGACCGACTCGATCGCGTCGAAGTCGATGCGGTGCGGCTTGGCCAGCAGCATCCGCTCCATCGGCGACGGCGCGAAGGAGAGGTGATCGTCGTGGAGGCGCAGGAGGCCGCCCCGGGCGAGCCACCCCGAGTTGAGCGACGCGAGGGTGCGCCGGTAGACCCCGTCCTCGAGCTCCCGCGGTCCGTCGCGCGCGACGATGAACCGCGCGTCCCACCGGTCCGGGTCGTAGCCGTCATCGCGGTGGAGATCAGGCATCCCGGTCGAGGCTATCAAGCCTGGCGCTCCGAGAGGGACGTCCGGTCCCGGCGCTAGCGTCCCGCATGATCGTCCCGACCCGCCCGACGGAGCATCGATCATCGTCTACTCGGACTGGCTGAAGGACTTCGAGCGTCGGCTGGCGCTCCACGACGACGGGGTCGCCGCGCTTGCCCGCGATCTTGCCCTTCGCACCAGCTGGACCGTCCGGGCCGAGGCACCCGGGTTCGCCCCTCCCGAACCCCGGGCCGGCCGGCCACCTGACGTGGCATGCGACCGCGGCGCCGAGACTCCGCCGGTCGTGTTCGAGGTGGAGCTGCCGGAGACCCTCGTGCGACGGGAGACGGTGCAGCGGCTGGAGCGCCTGGTGGAGAGGGCGCTCGAAACCCGTGTCGTCGTGATCGCCGACGACGCGCACCAGGAGACGATTCGGGAGACGAGCCGGCTGCTGCGTTGCGCGGGCCTTGCCATTCCGGTGGCGGCGATCGCGCCGCGATCGGAGACGCTCACCGGCGCCGACTGGTAAGCCGCGCAACTGTAAGACGTTCGTGAAGCCGTACACGATTCTCAAAGAACCTGCCTGTTCGGCGCGACCGCGGCGTGTCAGGGTCCTGCGCAGCGCATGGATGCGCTGTCCCGCACCCAACTAACGAGCGTTGCCCGATTCGCGCACGTCTCAGACTGCTACTTGGCCTCGTCGCCGCGGCGACAGCCGCGGCGACAGCGTCCGCCTCGCCGATGATCGTCCTGTACGGCACGGCGGAGACCAACCGCAAGATCATCCGTCCGGGCGCGCCCGGTGCGCTCCCGGTCGACGGACGGCTGTTCATCCAGGAGCCCAACTGGGGGCACCTCTTCGCCGGTGAGGCCGACCGGGCATTCCGACTCGCGCGCGTGACCGACGACGAGCTGCAGGCGGCGGGCAACGGACCTGCGATGGCGCGGGTGCTGCGAGGCGCCGTCGACCGGAACAACTGCTTCTACGACTCGGCTTGGTTCGGTTGCCGCAGCCGCCTCGTCTTCGTCGACGAGATCGACCACCGCTTCGCGGAGCCCGCGCCGAACCTCAACACCCCCGCATGGCGAGGCCGCACGAGCCGCAGCCAGCCGAAGCCGAGGTTCCCGAACTACGTGCCCACTCCGCTCCCCGGCCAACTCGGGTACGAGCTCGGGCGGGCCATGGAGATCCTCGCTGCATCACCGTTCCCGGGCGGGGGAACATACGCGCAGCGGGTGCATTTCTACGTCGCGCCCGGCGTCGTCTCGTCGCTCGGCGTGGGGCGCGGCAAGTACCAGAACCTCGGCCGAGACCGTCGGCCGCACTTCCGCTCGTACGAGGGCCTCCGCTCCGCGCTGCAGCGCGCAGGGGGCGTCTGGCTCGAGATGTACCACTTCAACCGGGCGACCCGCTCCCGGGCGCCGTTCAATACCTACGAGTGGTCCGTGTACCCGTGGCGCTTCGCGCTCTACCTCACCGGGCCGGGTGCCGGCGCACCGGACCCGAGCGCACTCGGCCGGCTGCACTTCATGATGACCCGCGGGGCGCCGAAGGCGAAGGGCGGAGCCCCCGCGATCTGCCGTCGCGGCGCCGGCCCGGCATGTCAGTTCACGCTGGCGGCGTCGGGGAAGAACCGCACGATCCTGGCGAACGGCGTGGGGCAGTACCGGATGGAGGGCGAGGAGGCCGCCTGGCGGTCCCACGTCAGGCGGATCTTCTTCCGGTGACGCACCGGTCCGCTCAAAGAATTCGGCGCCGCTGCCGATAACGATTTTGTAAGTTGGCGTGGCGCATGAGGCGCCGCGGGAATCGTACGAAAAGGACTTCGACGACAAATGCGCGCAGGACGCCGCATCATCTTGATCCTCCTGGCCGCCATGTCCCTGGCGGCGGCCACGGCCTCGGCCACGCCGATGGTGGTCCTCTACGCCAGTCAGGACACCAACCGGCAGATCGTCAAGCCGGGGACCGCCGGTGCCCTCCCGCTCGACGGACGCCTGTACGTTCAGGAGCCGAACGTCGGCCACCTGTTCGGCGGCGACGCCGACAGGCCCTACCGCCTGTCCGGCGTGAGCGGCTCCGCGCTTCTCGCGGCCGGGGACGCCGAGTCGATGGCCCGCCTGCTGCGCTCCAGGATCGACGCCGACGACTGCCATTTCGTGCCATGGGGGTACGCCGGGTGCCGGAGCCACCTCGTGTTCGTCGACGAGATCGACTACCGCTTCGCAGAGAAGGGCCCGAACCTGAACACGAAGGCCTGGGCCGGCCGCACGAGCCGCAACCAGCCGAGGCGGAAGTTCCCGAACTACATCCCGCGCCCGCGGCCCGGGCACGCGGGGTACGAGCTCGGCCACGCCATGCAGATCCTCGCGGCGACCCCGTACCCCGGCGGCGGTACCTACGCCCAGCGCGTCCACTTCTACATCGCGCCGGGAGTGGTCACCTCGATCGGGGTGGGCCGCGGCAAGTACCACAACCTCGGACGGGACAGGCGCCCGCACTTCCGCTCCCACGAGGGGCTCCGCTCGGCGCTTCAGCTCTCCGGCGGCATCTGGCTTGAGATGTACCACTTCGACACCAGGACCCGTGTGCGCTCGCCGTTCAACACCTACGAGTGGTCGGTGTACCCGTGGCGCTTCGCCCTCTACCTGACCGCGCCGGGCGCCGCTGCGCCGGATCCCGCGCTCATGGCGAAGATCCACTTCCACATGACCCGCGGGATGCCGAAGAACAAGGGCGGCGCTCCCGCCCAGTGCGCCAACCCGGCGACCCCCCAGGCCTGCCAGTTCGCGCTCGCGTCGAGCCCGAAGAATCAGGCGATCCTGGCGAACGGGGTCGGCCAGTACAAGATGGAGGGCAACGAGGCGGAGTGGCGCTTCTACGTGAAGGCCCTGTTCTTCCCCGAGCTCCCCTGAGGTCGGCCGGCGGCGACGCGCGGGTGCTCCGCGCGCCGCCGTCATGCACCGGCCGTCGTGCCGTGCGCCACGTCGGGCCCGAGCGGACCGACCCGCCTGAGTCCGTCGGCGACCCGGCGTGACGCGGCGGGCAGGTCGTCGAGGGCCGCGGAGATGAGCTCGAACCGCGCGTCGAGATTCGCGGCCGACAGGCCGGTGGCGCGCACGAGGCCCGCGGCCACGTACTGGGCGACGTAGGAGCGCGGGAGGAAGCCGGCGCCCTCGCCGGCCGCGACCGCCGCAAGCACGCCCAGCGAGCTTCCGACGTCCAGGGACATCGACGGCCAGACGCCCGCCGCCTCGAGGGCGCGCTCGACGGTCGCGCGCACGGCCGAGCCCCGTGCCTGCCAGAGCACGGTCAGTCCCTCGACGATGCCGAGCTGCGCCCGCCGCTCGCGGGCGCGTGAGCGGATGAGCACGATGTCGTCGACGAGGATCGGACGTCGCGTGAGGTCGTCGGACGGAGGGTCGGGCGGGGCCACCGCCACGGCCAGGTCCGCGGCGCCGGCAAGCACGGTCTGAACGGCGGTCGTCGCATCGCAGGGGACCACGCGCACGTCGAGCACCGGCGGCTCGAGCGCGGCCGCCACGATCCACGGCATGACGAGCGGGATCGCCGCCTCAGAGATCGCGATCGTCGTGCGAAGCTCGGCCGCCGACGGCGCCTCCACCGCGTGACGGGCGCGCGTCAGCGCGCGCGACACGGCCCGTGCGTGCGGGAGCAGCGCCTCGCCCGCGTCGGTCAGCTCGATACCCCGCGCGCCCCGACGGTAGAGCTGGCGGCCGGCGAGCAGCTGCAGGTTGCGCAGCCGGCTCGACACGGCGGGCTGGGTGACGTTGAGCGCCCGGGCGGCGGCGGTGACCGATCCCTCCTCCACCACGGTGGCAAACACCTGAAGCTGATCCGCGCTGAACTCCATCAATCCAACTTATCATTCACTGCCAGAAGACTGATTGGATTATTGTGCGTTGCGGGTCTACGGTTTGATCATGAGCACTTCGGAGGAGCCGATGACACGCACCGAGGTGACCGCGGCGGAGCTCGAGGCGGAGATCCGGACGGGCGCGCCGATCACGATCCTGGACGTCCGTGATCGGGCGACGTTTGACGACTGGCACATCGAGCCGGCGGGCGCGACGCTGATCAACGTGCCGCTCGCGCAGCTCGAGCGGGAGCCCGGCCTCGTCGCCGCCGCGGCTCGCGAGCCACGGACGCTGCGCGTGCTCTGCACGCGTGGGCGCACCTCAGGTACCGCCACCGGCATGCTGCGCGACGCCGGCGGCGACGCGATGAGCGTCGCCGGCGGGATGATCGCGTGGTCGCGCCTGCTGGCGGCCGAGGTCGTCCCGGTGCCGTCGGCGGCGACGATCGTGCAGTTCCGGCGCGAGGCCCGCGGATGCCTCTCGTACCTGGTTGCGTCCGGCGGCGAGGCGCTCGTCGTCGACCCGGCTCCCGACGTGGAGCCCTATATGGCCGAGGCGGCGCGCCGTGGCGCGCGAATCACGCATGTCCTCGACACGCATGTCCACGCGGACCATCTCTCCGGATTGCGGCCGCTGGCGGCGGCAACCGGGGCGCAGATGCATCTCTCGACGGGCGCGCTCGCACGGGGCGCCGACGCCGCGGGCGTCGTGACCGTCCGCGACGGCGATCGCATCCAGCTCGGCGACGCCGAGGTGCGGGTGATCGGCCTCCCGGGGCACACGACCGACAACGTCGGAGTCGCCGTCGACGGCGTCGCGGTGATCGCAGGCGACTCGCTGTTCGTCGATTCCGTCGCGCGCCCTGACCTCGAGGTGGGCGACGCGGGCGCCGCGGACGCCGCTCGGCTCCTTCATCGGACCATCCACGAACGGCTGCTGCCGCTTGGCGACGACGTGGTGCTCCTCCCTTGCCACTACGGCGGAGGGCGCAGGTCGGCGCCGGTCGCGGCGACACTGGGCGAGGTGCGCACCGCAACACCCCTCGTCGATCTGGACGCCGACGCCTTCGTGACGGAGGTGCTCGCCGCGATGCCGCCCCGGCCGCAGAACTACCTGGAGATCATCGCCGCTAACCTCACGCCGACCGACGACGATGACGACGAGGTGGCGGGACTCGAGGTCGGCGCGAACAACTGCGCCGCGACGATCGTCGGATCATGAGCGGTGCCGGGTGAGCACGACGCTCGCCCTCGCACTCACGCTCGGCGCCGCGATCGGCCTGGTGCTGGGCATGCTCGGCGGAGGCGGTGCCGTGCTCGCCGTGCCGGTGCTGGTGTCCGTCCTCGGGGAGGACGTGCACGCCGCGACGACCGGTTCGTTGGTGGTCGTCGGGCTGGCTGCGCTGGTCGGGGGGATGCGCCAGGCGAGCCGGGGATACGTCTGCTGGCGAGTCGCCGCGGTGCTCGCCGTCGCGGCGCTGCCCGGCGTCGCGCTTGGCACGGTGGCCAACGTCCACGCGAGCGGATCACTCCTCGCGGTGCTCCTCGCGCTGCTCATCCTCGGAGTCGCGGGCGTGACGTGGCGACGCAGCACGTCGGCTCGGGCGCCGCACGGCGGGGGGCCTGGGGTGGCGTGCCCTCAGATCGCGACGTGGAAGCTGGTCGGCGCCGGGGTCGCCCTCGGGGTCCTCACCGGGTTCTTCGGAGTGGGCGGCGGCTTCGTGATCGTGCCGATGCTGAGCGTCGGGTTCGGCGTGCCGATGCGGCTGGCAATCGGCACGTCGCTCATCGCGATCTTCCTGATGAGCGTTGCCGGCTTCGCGAATCACCTGGCGCAGGGCTCGCACGTCGACTGGTCGCTGGTGCTTCCGTTCGCGGTGGCGACGATCGCCGGCTCGCTTGCCGGTGCGACGCTCTCGCCCCGCGTTCCGCGGCTCGTGCTCGGCCGCATGTTCGCGGTGCTCCTGACCGGGGTCGCCGTGGTCATGATGGTCAGCGCCTGACCTGCCGCGGCCGGTCCGGTCCGCGGGTCGGGGCCCGAAATGCGACGGGGGCGCCCCGCCGAAGCGGACGCACCCCCGCCGAACCGCCGGTCTAGACCAGGAACGGGATGATGAGCAGCGCCACGATGTTGGCGATCTTGATCATCGGGTTGATCGCGGGACCCGCGGTGTCCTTGTACGGGTCGCCGACGGTGTCGCCGGTGATCGCGGCCTTGTGGGCCTCGGACCCCTTGCCACCGTAGTGACCGTCCTCGATCAGCTTCTTGGCGTTGTCCCACGCGCCACCACCGGAGGTCATCGATATCGCGACGAACAACCCGGTCACGATGACGCCAAGCAGCAGGCCGCCCAGCATCTCCGCGCCGTTCGTCTTGCCGAAGATGAACGCGACGATGATGGGGAACGCGATCGGGATGAGACCGGGGACGAGCATCTGCTTCTGCGCCGTCGCGGTCACGATCCGCACGCACCGGGCGTAGTCGGGCCGGTCCGTGCCCGCCATGATCCCGGGCTTCTCCTTGAACTGACGCCGGACCTCCTCCACCACCTGTCCGCCGGCCTTGCCGACCGCCTCCATGGCGAGCGAGCCGAAGAGGAACGGCATCATGCCGCCGACCAAGAGTCCGATCACGACGAACGGGTTGCTGAGCTGGAAGTTCAGCGAGTCGAAGAACGCCAAGTTCGCGTTCTTCAGCTCCTCGATGTAGGAGACGAAGAGCACGACGGCTGCAAGGCCGGCGGAGCCGATCGCGTACCCCTTGGTGACGGCCTTCGTGGTGTTGCCGACGGCGTCGAGCGGGTCGGTGACGCCACGGACCTCCGCCGGCAGCTCCGCCATCTCGGCGATGCCGCCCGCGTTGTCGGTGATCGGGCCGAACGCGTCGAGCGCGACGACCACGCCGGTCAGGGAGAGCATGGCCATGACGGCCGTTCCGATGCCGTAGACGCCGGCGAGCTCGTACGAGCCGGCGATGCCGCCGCCGATCACGACGACCGGCAGGGCCGTCGCCTTCAGGCTGACGGAGAGTCCGGCGATGATGTTCGTCGCGTGCCCCGTCTGGGACGCCTTCGCGATCGACTTGACCGGGTTCCAGAGGGTGCCCGTGAAGTACTCGGTGATCGCGACGAGCAGGACCGTCACGCCGAGGCCGATGATCGCGCACCAGTAGTAGTCGGTCCACGCGACGTCGAGCCCGTCAGGGCTGACGCCGTCCATCAGGCCTCTCGTGATCGGGATGAACCCGAGCGCCGAGAGCACCGCCGCGACGCCGAGGCCTGTGTACAGGGCGCTAGTGATGTTTGCGCCCTTGCCGGCACGTACGAACCAGGTGCCGATGATCGACGTCAGGATCGAGATCCCGCCGAGGGCGAGCGGGTAGAGAATCGCGTTCTTGGCATCGACGCCCGTGAAGAACAGCGAGCCGAGGAACATGACGGCCACCGTGGTCACGGCGTACGTCTCGAACAGGTCGGCGGCCATCCCGGCGCAGTCGCCGACGTTGTCGCCGACGTTGTCGGCGATGACGGCCGGGTTGCGCGGGTCGTCCTCGGGGATGCCAGCCTCGACCTTGCCGACGAGGTCGGCGCCGACGTCGGCGCCCTTCGTGAAGATGCCACCGCCCAGACGGGCGAAGACGGAGATCAGCGAACCGCCGAAGGCCAGGCCGACGAGCGGCTTGACGGCGTCGGCGTCCTCGCCGAGGGCCCACCAGTAGCCGGCCACGGCGAGAAGCCCGAGCCCCACCACCAGCAGCCCGGTCACCGACCCGCCCTTGAAGGCGATGCCGAGCGCCGGTTTGAGCCCGCCCCGCGCCGCCTCGGCCGTGCGGACGTTCGTGCGAACCGAGACGTTCATGCCGATGAAGCCGGCCGCGGCCGACGCCACGGCGCCGATCAGGAAGCCGACGGCCGCCTCCCAGCCGACCAGCGACGAGTCGACGGACGAGCCAAGGACGCCCAGCAGGACAAAGAGCACCACCGCGACGCCGGCGATGATCGTGTACTGCCGGGTGAGGTATGCCTTCGCACCCTCCTGGATCGCGCGGGCGATCTCCTGCATGCGCTCGTTGCCCGCTGGTTGCTTGAGCAGATACACCGTCAAGCCGATGCCGTATGCCACGGCGATGAGACCACACACGACGGCGAGCCACGTCGTGTTGTCCGCAAGGAACTCAGACAAGAGTCATTTCCCCCATATTCCGGGTAAGCATCGAAGCGTGGCCGCCCGGCACTCAGGCCCAGGGCGCTTCGGCCGCGAAAGGACGCGGCTTTTTATCACAGCGAACCGGCGCGCAACGGGCGCGGACGCCGCGGGTTCCCCAACCGGTCGACGATCGCCCGGCCAGACCGGCCCCACCTGCACTCGCCCGGCGCGCGGGCTATGGTGTCTCGCGAATGTACGAAAGTACCTTCACGATTCACGAAATCATGGGTCATCCGCCGTCTCGCCGATCAGCGGAGATCACCAGGCCCTTCGACCGATCGCGGGCCGACGTGTGAGCGCGACCTCGCGAGCGAAGATCGAGCGGCTCTTCTGGCGCGCCGGGTTCGGGGCGCTGCCGGGCGAGGTCGACCGTCTTGCGCGGGCGGGGCTCGGCCCGGCCGTGGCCGGGCTCCTTCGTCCGCGCGGACCGCAGCTGCGGCGCGCGCCCGCCCCGCGCGTGGGCGGCCGGCCGATCGACCCGTTCAACGTCGACGGCCACGACGTGCTGTGGTGGCTCGACCGGATGGTCCGGGGCCGCCACCAGCTCGTCGAGCGAATGACGCTCAACTGGCACGATCACTTCGCGACGAGCAACGAGAAGGTCAACGACGCGAAGCTCATGCTCGCCCAGTACTGGACGATCCGCGGCCGGGCGCTGGGAAGCTTCCGGGCCCTTGCGCAGGCCATGCTTCGCGATCCGGCAATGCAGCGCTTCCTGGACCTCGAGAACAGCGACAAGGGCGACCCGAACGAGAACTTCGCCCGGGAGCTGTTCGAGCTCTTCACGCTCGGTGTCAACAACGGCTACACGGAGCACGACATCCGCGAGGCCGCCCGAGCCCTCACCGGGTTCACGTCCGCCGGAATTCCTCCGGTGTTCGGGTACGCGCCCGCCCGCCACGATGACGGCGTCAAGGTGATCTTCGGCAAGAGCGGCCGGTTTACGCCGGCGGACGTGGTGAACCTGGCGATCGATCACCCCGCCCACGCGCCCTACCTCTGCCGGAAGCTGTGGGGGTACTTCACGCCCCGGCCGTGTCCCCCGGCGACGCTGGCGAAGATGGTGCGCGCCTACCGGCGCTCCGGCACGCAGATCCGGCCGGTCCTTGGGATCATCCTCACCCATCCCGCGCTGTACGCGGGCCTCGTCGAACCCGACCAGGTCAAGCCTCCGGCGGTCTTCCTGGCCGGAATGCTCCGAAAGACGGGCCAATCGGTGGTTCTCGAGGACTGGCCGTCGATGTTGACCGACATGGGTCAGCGCCCCTTCGCGCCCCCGAACGTCAGCGGCTGGGAGCAGAACGAAGCGTGGCTCACGACGGCGACGATTCGCGCCCGATACCAGGCGGCGTCGCAGGTCATCCGCACGATGGACATCCGCGAGGGGTCGATCTCCGAGCGCCAGACGCCGGCCCAGGCCCTCGCATCGGCGAGGGCGGCGACGGGACGCCCATGGGTGGGTCCGCAGACCCGCTCGGCGCTGGCCCGCTACGCGCGGACGAGCGTCGCCACCCGCGACGCGAAGTGGCAGCCGGAGCACTACTGGCCGGAGCGGCAGCGGATCCTGCGGCATATGCTCCTCGCCGGACCGGACGCGCAGGTGTGCTGATGAGCGAGACGACCTCACGCGGATGCGAGGACTGGCACGTCTCCCGCCGCCGGATCGTGGAGCGCTCGGTCGACCACCTGCTGGACCTGCCGGAGCAGGCCCTCGTCGACGGCCCGGCGGCCGCGGCGGCAGAGCTCGCTCGAGCCGGGCTCACGCGACGGCGGCTCCTCGCCGCCGCCGGCGGGCTCACGATCGCATGCGCGGCGGCGCCGCGGTTCGGCGCGCGGGGGCTCCTGGAGGCGGCGGCGGCGGAGGCGGCGGAGGCGCCCGACGCGAGAATCCTCGTGTCGCTCTACCTCGACGGCGGAAACGACGGGCTCAACACGCTGGTGCCGGTCGGTGACGCGCGCTACCGGCAGCTGCGTGCGCGGATCGGAATCGACCCGGCGACCACGCTCGCCGTGCCAGGCCACCCCGAGTTCGGCTGGCACCCGTCGCTCGCAGGGCTGAAGCAGCTCTACGACGCCGGCAAGGTCGCCGTCCTTCCGGCGGTGGACTACGCGAACCCTGACCAGTCCCACTTCAACTCCCAGATCTTCTGGCGCACCGGCGTGGTGGGCGCATCCGCCGACCGGACCGGCTGGCTCGGCCGCACGATCGACGTCATCGGCGGCTCGGACAACGCGCTTCAGGCGGTCAGCATCGGGACGAGCCTCGACCCGATCCTGCTGGCGAAGCGCGCACCGGTCGCCACCATCTTCGACCCCGGCACCTTCGGGTTCGCGATCCCGGGGGTGCCGCCACGACGGGACGGCCCGGCGCTGCGTCCGTACCGCGGGGCGTTGCACGGAGCCCGCTCACCCGCCCGCAGAGCCGCCCAGCGGGCGTATCGCGACGCAATCGGCATGTTCGACCGGCTCGGGGGGCTGCGGGCCGAGGGTGCCAACGTCCCGCCCACGCCGGTGGCGTACCCCGACGAGCCCCTGGGGCGCGGGTTGCGGAACCTCGCGCGCATCCTCGGCGCGGGGTTCGGCACCCGGATCGCGACGATCAGCCAGTCGGGCTACGACACGCACGACGCCCAGCGCGCCGAGCACGCCGGGCTGCTCGCGACGCTCTCGGGATCGCTGGTCGCATGGCAGGCCGATCTCGACGCCCGCGGACTCGCCGACCGCGTGCTGACGGTCGTGTGGAGCGAGTTCGGCCGCCGAGGCCAGGACAACGACGCGCTCGGCTCCGATCACGGTGCCGGCGGGTGCGTTCTGGTCGTCGGCAACCATTCGAACGGCGGCATCCGCTCAGAGTTCCCCGGCCTCGCGAGCCTCGACGACGACGGCAACCTCCGGGTCACCACCGAGTTCCGGACCCTGTACGCGACCCTCCTCGAGTCATGGCTCGGCGTCGAGGCCGGGCGGGTGCTGCCCGGCGTCACGGCCCAGCGGCTGGCGCTGATCAAGTGACCGTCGGGAGCGCGGGCGCTCCCGACGGCTGGCACGTGAGGGGCCGCGGCCCGGCTTGCCTACCGCGCCCCCTGCAGGGCGTTCGCGGCATGCGGGTCGGGCTCGGCCGGGACCTTCGGGATCACGTGGAAGAGCAGGTCCCTGAGCTTCTCGTTGTTCGCGTTGAACGTCGCGACGACCTCCGCGTGGGTGACCGGCGGGACGCCCTCCACCCCGACGTCGTAGTCGGTGATCAGGGAGATGTTCGCGTATGCGATCTCGAGCTCCCGGGCGAGGAACCCCTCCGGGTAGGCCGTCATGTTGATGACCTCCCATCCCGCGGACGCGAACCACTTGCTCTCCGCTCGCGTCGAGAACCGAGGGCCCTGGATGACGACGATCGTTCCCTGCTCGTGCACGGTGATGTCGAGGTCCTTGCAGCCGTCGACCAGGAGCTGGCGGAGCACCGGGCTGTACGGGTCGGCGGCGCTGACATGCGTGGTGATCGGGCCGTCGTAGAAGGTGTCGCGCCGGCCGGTGGTGCGGTCCACGAACTGGTCGCACACCACGAAGTCCCCGATCTCGACGTTCGGCTGGAGGCTGCCGCACGCGCAGGGCCCGAAGATCCAGCTGACGCCGACCTCCTTCATCGCCCAGAGGTTCGCCCGGTAGTTGATCGCATGCGCCGGGTATTCGTGGTCGACCCCGTGACGCGGCAGGAAGGCGACGCGCCGTCCACCGAGCTCCCCGATGAACAGCCTCGACGAGGGGATGCCGTACGGCGTGTCGATCGCGACCGCCTCGACGTCCTCCAGGAACGAATAGAACCCCGACCCTCCGAACACACCGATCTCGGCATCCGCCACAGCCCGCACCTTTCGTTCGTTGACGGGCGGGAACCTACCCGCCGGCGCGACGTGCGCGCCGGCGGGCGAACCTCAGCGGATCGACGAGGCCGAGGAACCGTGCATCCCTGGATCCGTGGCGGGCGCCCCCACGACCCCCTCTACCTGAGCCCCAGCGGCGGCGGCGCGGGGCGCGCCACACCAGCGGTGCCCGCTGACGCCTAGTCGCTCGGAGTCCAGATGCGCGAGCCGTCACCCGGTTCGTCGCCACCCGGCGTCCACAGCCCACTGCCCTCTGACCCGGCCGACTCCGCCGCGTCGGCGTCGGCGCCCGCCTGCCGGGCGGCCTCCGCTTCGGTCTCGCGGGCGTACAGCAGCTGGAGCTGGGCGAGCGGCTCGCGGAACGGCCGTGCCTGGGCGGCTCCCAGCTCCTCGTCCGCGACCGCGATCAGGGCTCGGAGCACCTCAATCGCCAGCCGGGCCTGGCCGAGGTCGCGGTGCGCCTCCCGCTCCGGGCCGTATCCCAGCCGGACGCCGGCCAGGTCGGTGAACGTACCCATGGTCTGGAAGAGGATGTCGCGCACCGGAGCCGCCGCGAGGGCCCGCGCCATCTCCTGCACGAGCTCGTCGGCAGTCGGCTCGCCGGCGCGATCCTGCGGCTCGCTCATGCCGTCACCGCTCCGAGCACGCCGAGGACCTCCTCCGCCGAGCGGCGGGTTCGCTCCACGATCTCGGCGTGCAACACGGCCGGGTCGGCAAGCTCCGCGAAGCGGGCGATCTGCCACATCGCGCCGTTGCCTCCCGCGAGCATCACCGGGATCCGGGCAAGGAACGGCGTCAGGCCGAGGTCGTCGTGCGTCGACTCGCTCCACCGAAGCAGATCCTCGATCGCCACGCTCGTCGGCCTGTCGACGCCGCGATCCAGCTCGATCATGCGGCCCTCGAGGCCAGAGCGGATCGCCCGCCACATGTTCTCCTCGATCAGTCGTCCTGGGTGCGCCGGCAGCGGACGGCCGGCGTCGTAGTCGCGGCAGAACGCCGCGATGCACGCCTTCACGAGCGCCGCGACCGCGAGGGCGTCCGCCATCTCGGTCTGGCCGTCGCAGATACGCAGCTCGAGGGTGCCGAAGCTGTGATGGGGCCGGACGCTCCACCAGATCTGGGTGCTCTCGATAATCGACCCGGTGCGCTCCAGCAGGTCGACGAACGCCGCGTACTCGTCCCAGTCGCGGAACGCATCCGGGACACCGCAGCGCGGGAAGCTCTTGGTGAACACCTGGGTGCGCGTCGAATGAAGTCGCGTCGCCCGCCCCCGGAAGACGGCGCTGTTCGCCGAGAGGGCCAGGAGCTCCGGGAGCACGCTGCGAAGGGCGCCGGTGACCGCGATCGCCCGGTCCGCGCCGCGCACCCCGCAGTGCAGGTGGATCGACCAGGTGTTGTTGGTCCACGCCACGTACCCGAGGCCCTCCTCGACCAGGCGGTAGTGGGGCGTGTCGATGATGCGCTGGTCCTCCCACGTGCTGAACGGGTGAACACCGCTCACCCCGAGGGCGAGTCCGAGGCGCTCGGCGAGCGCGATCGTCGCCAGCCGCCCCTCCACCAGGTCGCGTGCGGCCGCCGCGAAGCTCTCGTGCCTGTTGGTGCGGTACTCCACCTCGCTCGCGATCAGCTCGCCGGCGAGGCGCTCCCGAAGGACGGGATCGGCGGCGTCAACGACGTCCTCGAATCGGTTGACGAGCGCGAACGTCTCGGGGTCGAGGATCTGGTACTCCTCCTCGATGCCGACGGTGAAGTCCGTCGACGCGTCGAACAGTTCACGGACTCCGGCGAGGATGCTCGAGGCCCCGTGGTCGTGGGTCGCGGACACGGGGAGTGAGTGTAGCAACGGGCTTTCCGGCCAGACCCAACCGCGGCCGGGAGAATCCGGTGGGATAGGCGGATGCCCCGGACGCTCCCCATCGATCGTGGGCTCGCTTGAGCGGCAACCTCGCCCTCGAGATCCTCGGATACGTCGCGTCCGCGCTCATCGCGATCTCGTTGATGATGCGGTCGATCGTCAGGCTGCGCTGGATCAACCTGATCGGCTCGGTGTGCTTCACGATCTACGGGGTCCCGATCGAGGCGTACCCGGTCGCTGTGGTCAACCTCGCGATCGTCTTCATCAACGTCTACTTCCTGGTGAACATGCGGCGCGCGAAGGAGGCGTTCGCCGTGATCGAGATGGGGCCGGAGTCGGCGTACCTTCACGAGTTCCTGAGCTTCCACGGTGCCGACATCCGGAGCTTCCAGCCCGGCTTCGCGTTCACGGAGCGTCCCGGCCAGCACGTCTTCGTCGTGCTGCGCGACCTGGTGCCCGCCGGGGTCGTCGTGACCGAGCCGCGGGACGAGCCGAGGCGCGCGTGGGTCTCGCTCGACGACGTGACGCCCGCCTACCGGGACTTCAAGATCGGCGACTACCTGTTCAACCACCGTCGCGACCTCTTCAGGGGTGCCGGCTTCGACCGCCTCGAAACGGCCGCCGGCACCCCGGCCCATGCGCGCTACCTGCAGCGGGTGGGGTTCCGCCGCCGGGGCGAGACGTTCCTGCTCGACCTCGTCCCCGGCTGACACGACCACGGCACGGCTACATCTGGATCATGCGGATCTGGTTGCCGGACGGGTCGCGGAACGCGGCGTCGAGTCCGTACGGCTGCTGGGTCGGCTCCTGCGAGAACTCGACGCCCCGGCCCGTGAGGTCCTCGAAGGTCGACTGGCAGTCGTCTGTCGTGAAGAACAGGCCGCCGGCGGCGCCCTTCGCCACCAGCTCGTTGAGCTTCGCGGCGGTGTCGGCGTCGAACACGGGGGGACCGGGCACGCTCATGAGCGCGACGGCGATGTCGGGCTGGTTCTGCGGGCCGACGGTGAGCCACCGGAAGTTGCCCATCTCGGCGAGCGTCACGTCGTCGCGCAGCTCCAGCCCGAGCTTGTCGGTGTAGAAGGCGAGCGCCTCGTCCTGGTCGTGGACCCACAGCGTGACGTGGGTGAGTTGCTTGAGCATCGTGTCTCCCGTTCCCTCTGCGTTGACGGTCGACAGCGACGCTAGCCCGGCGCGGCGGCGGTGTCTTCTCCAAACGTGCTGGATTGGGGGCGGGCCCAGGCGCGCAGCACGCAGGTCGGGATCCGCGCGCGGTCGATTGCCGGCGGATACGCCGCCCGGTAGGCCGTCGGCGACATCCCGTACGTACGGCCGAAGCGGGACGTGAACGAGCCGACGCTGGTCAGTCCGACCGCGAGGCAGATCTCGGCGACGCTGCGGTCGGTCGTGCGGAGCAGCGCGGCCGCGCGCTCCATCCGCCGCGTGAGGAGGTACTGGTGCGGCGGCTCCCCGAAGGCACGCCGGAACTCCCGGCTGAAGTGCGCGGGCGAGAGGCGCGCGGCGCGGGCGAGGGTCGCGATGTCGAGCGGCTCGCGGTAGCGCGCGTCGATGAGGTCTCTGGCGCGGAGGAGGTGGCGGGCCGCGGGGACGGGGGTTGCGGTGATCGCCACGGTCGCGCCTCCCGAGCGGGACTACGTGAGGTAGAAGTACAGTGCGTACAGGAGCTCGACCGCGGGGCTCGAGGTGTGGACCGTCACGTCGGAGGGCACCGACAGCAGGGCGTCCGAGTAGTTGAAGATGATCTTCACGCCTGAGGCCACGAGGTCGTCGGCGACCATCTGCGCCGCATGGCCGGGGACGGCGAGCACGCCCACCATGATCCCGTCGCCGGACGCAATGACCTGTGGCAGCTCGGAGTAATGACGTACGGAGAGGTCGCCGATCCGCAGGCCCACCTTGTCGGGATCGACGTCGAAGATCGCGGAGATCCGGAAGCCGTGGTCGGCGAAGACCCCGCTGCTCGCGATCGCCTGCCCGAGGTTGCCCGACCCGAACAGCGCGATGTTGTGCTGGCCGGACGTTCGGAGGATCTTCCTGATCTGACCGATCAGGATATCGATGTCGTAGCCGACGCCGCGCTTGCCGAACTTGCCGAAGCCTGAGAGGTCGCGGCGAATCTGTGTGGGGTTGACGTTGGTGTACTCGGAGATCGCCTGCGACGAGATGGAGCTCTTCCCCATCTTCTTCGCCTGTGTGAGCACCTGCAGATACCGCGACAGTCGCGCAGCGACGCCGAGCGTGAGCCGATCCTGAGCCAACCCTCACCTTCCCCGACCGCCGTGCCGGCGGGATTGTGCCGTCGCTCACAAACTATCAGCACGGGTGAAACGCGCAAGCCCGGCGCCGGTGAGCCCACTCAGCGCAGGGCGAACACCTTGCTCTCGCGGACGAGGGTCACGCCGTCGGGACCGAGCGCCTTCACCCGCAGCCGATAGCGGCCCGCTGGCAGCTCTCGTCCGGTCTCCTGCCGCCTGGTGAGCATGAACCGGTACGTCCCGGCCGGCCAGTCGCCGGACTGCTTCTCGCCCGCCATGCGGATTGGCGCCCCACCTCCCGCGGGCACGAGCCACAGGCCGAGCCGGTGGAGCGGCGCGACCATGAGCGCGTTCCCCGAGTGGCCGATCGTGCCGATCGAGACGCGGGCCTCCGCGACGTCGCCCGCCGCGCGGATCTCCGGAACGCCGAGAGCGGCGGGCGGCACCAGCGGCATCGTCCCCGCGAACACCGGTGCCACGCCGACGGTGGCCCCGTCCGCCGCCAGCACCAGCGCGGTCCCCCGGAACGCCTCGACACCCGCGGGCACCTGCACCATCGCCTGGCCCTCCGCGCCGGGGGCGACCTCCACCGGGTCGCCGGGCGGCGTGACCGACCCGTCGGGAGTGGTCAGCGCGACCCGGTACACGGCGGGATCTGCGGTGAGGTTGCGCAGCGTGAGCCGCAGCCGCGTGGGAGCGCTCGCCGAGCGCCGCCCCGAGAGCACGGCGGGCGTGATCGAGACGGCCAGCGCGCCCGGCATGCGAACCACGCCCGCGCCCTGATCCGTGGACGGCACACCCGGCAGCGGAGCGGCCGCCTGAACGAGCAGGCTGCGGACGTCGGCGGGGGTCAGCTCCGGCCGGTCCACCCTGACCCGCAGCGCCACCGCCGCGACCTGCGCGGCGGCCGCGCTGGTGCCGCTCATCCGGGCGATCAGCGGCTCCCCACCCGGACCCGGGTACGCCGTCTCCACGTCGACGGCCGATGCGACGAGGTCGGGCTCCAGGTGGCCGTCCGCGGTGGGACCGCGCGACGAGAACGATGCGATCGCCTCGGGCCGGGTGCCCGGATCCGCCACGACGATGCGCGCAGCGAACCGCGGGTTCTCAACCAGCACGCGTCCTTGGCGGGCACCGAGACCGAGCACCGGGATGGGCACGTCGGCGCCGGCTCGGATGCCAGGGAAGAGGCCGGGCCCGTCCTGGTCCCACACGCCGAGGGCGACCGCGCCCGCCTCGGCCGCGGCCCGGGCCTTGGTGGCCAGCGTCCCGCCGCCGCGACCCACGACCGCGATCGCGCCCACGACGCGGCTGCGGCCGCTGGCATCGGCGTAGTCGCGCAGCTCGTCGCCGCTCGTCAGGCCGTCCTGCCCGGCGAGAACCCGTACCGGGAACGTGCCGGCCGGCGGGTCGGGACCGATCAGTGGCAACCCGGTCAGGCCGGCGGACGCCGGCCCGACCTCGAGCTCCAGGGCGGCGGTGCGAGGGTTGCTCGTCGCGCCGATGCCCCCGACGGTGAGCACGTGCTCGGACGCGGCCGGACCGCCCACGGTCCCGACGGCGCCGAACGAGGGGCCGTCGTTCCCCGCCGGAGCCACCACCAGCGAACCGGCCGCATCGGCCGCGTCCGCCGCGAGGGCCACCGGGTCGTCGCCGCCGCCGTCGAATCCGCGCGCGACGCCGATGAGCACGACCGCGGCGCGATCATCGAGGTTGCCGTCCTCGTTCGGATCGACGGCCCGGTCGAGCGCGGCGACGACACGGTCACTCCGCGCGAGGGGCCGCACGCGCCCGTCGACGAACTCCCGCGCCACCACGCGGTACGCGAGCATGCGCGGCACACGCTCCGGCGGAAGACCGGCCAGGGCCGGCGAGCGGAGCACGAGCCCGGCGACCTCGGTCCCGTGCGCCTCGGCGAACCGTCCCTGCGCGCTCGCCTGCGGTCCGGGGTTGCCGCTCACGAAGTCGGCGCCCCCGACGATCAGCCGGTCCGGCGCGATCGCCCCCCCGAGCCATGGATGCTCCGGCTGGATCCCGGCGTCGATCAGGGCGATGGTCGCCGGGGCGCTCCCACCGGTTACCGGGGCCGGCTGGGCGGCGGCGCCGGGCAGGGGCCGGGCGGCGGGGTCCGGCGCGGAGCTCTGCGCGGGCGCGAGGTACGTGACCGGGAAGATCGCCTTGACCTCGGGCAGCTCGGCCACGAGCGCGAGGCGCCCGGTCGGAACCCGGATGCCGAAGCCGTTGACGACCGCCCGGTACCGGAAGTTGATGGTCGCGCCGAGCCCGATGAGAGCGGGCTCCACGCTGGCCTGCTGCAACGTGATCTGGGCGAGGGCCCCGGCCCGCTCGGCGGGAGCGCGCTCCGCGATCGACGGCGCGTCGAGCACGACGATCGCCGACTCGGTGTCGGCCGGCGGCGGCAGCTGCGGGGCCCGGTAGGCCTCGAGCACGTCGCGCCACGCGCCGGCGGCGCTGATCGCGCGAAGCGGCGTGCTCGACAGGTCCTCGGCGGTCTGGTCCGCGAGCAGCACGGGGGTGGTGGACGCGAGCACGCCGACGGCGACGAGGCCGGCACGCCGCATCCACAGGGCGGCGCTCACGCGGCGATCCCCCCCGGGGGTGCCGTGGCGATGGCGTCGAGGGCGAGGTAACGCGGCCATTCGACCACCGGCGAGAACTGGGCGGCGGCGGCGATCATCGCCGCGTTGTCGGTGCAGAGCGAACGATCGGGCACCGCGACCGCCAGGCCGTGCAGGGTCGCGAGCTCGGTCACGAGCACCCGAAGCCGCCCGTTGGCAGCGACCCCGCCGCCGAGCCCCACCGTCGGTACCCCGTGCTCGAGGGCGGCGTCGACCAGCCGCTCGGCGAGCGGCCGCATGACCGCCTCCTGGTAGGACGCGGCAAGGTCCGCGCGGTGCCGGTCGACATCGTCGCCGAGGTCACGGATCGCGTACAGCAACGCCGTCTTCACCCCGGCGTACGAGAAGTCACGCTCGCCGCGCCCGGAAAGCCCCACCGGGAAGGTGAAGGCGGTCGCGTCGCCCTCGCCCGCGAGCCGCTCGAGCGCGGGGCCGCCGGGGTAGCCGAGGCCGAGCAGGCGGGCGCCCTTGTCGACCGCTTCGCCCGCCGCGTCGTCGCGGGTCTGTCCAAGCAGGCGTGGGGCGGCGAGGTCGTGCACCAGGTCGAGGCGCGTGTGGCCGCCCGAGGCGACCAGGCTCACGAAGGGCGGGTCCAGAGCCAGTGGCTCGAGCCAGGTGGCGCAGATATGCCCGTGCAGGTGGTCGACCATCGCGAGCGGCTTGCCGGCGCCGTACGCAAGCCCCTTGGCTGTCGCGACGCCGACGAGCAGCGCGCCGATCAGACCCGGTCGCTGGGTGACCGCGACGAGCTCCACGTCGTCCAGACCGAGCTCGGCCCGCGCGAGCGCCTCGTCGATCACGGCGTTGACGGTGCCGAGGTGGTGACGCGCGGCGACCTCGGGCACGACGCCGCCGTAGGGGGTGTGGAGCTCCGCCTGGCTCGCGACGACGTTCGCGAGGATCCGCCGGCCCTCGACGACCGCCGCCGCGGTCTCGTCGCACGACGTCTCGATCGCGAGGATTGGACCGCCGATCACGACGTCGCCCGTTCGGGGGGAATCCGCCACATGATCAACGCGTCTTCACCGTTGTCACTGTAGTAGCGCGACCTGACGCCATGGGTAACGAACCCAAGTCGCTTGTAGAGCCTGATCGCGCGGTCGTTCGAGACGCGAACCTCGAGCGTGAACCCGGCATGCTCGCGCCGATCGCCGACTCCCACCGCCGCTCGCACGAGCGCATCCCCGATGCGCCGCCCGCGGTGCAGCGGATGGACCGTGACGTTCAGGATGTGCCAGACGTCGGCCTGGAGCGCCATGAGGATGTAGCCGAGGATCGCCCCGTCGAGGTCGGCGACGAGGCAGACGCCGTCGGGATGGCGGAGCTCGCTCTCCACCATCCGCCGGCTCCAGGGGATCGGGTAGCTCTCGCGTTCGATCGTCATGACGCCGCCGTCCAGGTCGCCGGCGCGCATCGACCGGATCGCCAGACGCAGCTCCGGATCCCTGCCGGCCCGGGCGACGCTCACGCGCGCGCCGCCTCACGCTCCCGGCGGAGCCGGTTCACCTCGGCGTCGGGCAGCCGCAGGTAGAGCGGTGCCACCGGCCGAGCCCCGCCCGCTGCCGCGCGCGACGCCAGGCGCGATGCGCTGATGGCATGCGCCGGCGAACCGGGCGGCGCCACGGCGACCGCCGGACCGACGAACGGATCGCAGCGATGCAGGCCGTCGCCGGCGAGCCACGCGGGCCGCTCACGCGAGGTCTCGGCGGCGAGCAGCTCGGCGAGCCCCTCCCCCGTCGTCGCGATCGGCTCGATCACCACGACGAGGTCTCCGTCCTCGTCGACCCGGTATCCGGCGGCGAAGACCTCCTGACGCTTCGCGTCGATCACCGGGACCAGGAGGGCGCCCACCGGAGCGTCATCGGCCATGCCGAGCGCCAGCGCCTCGAGCGAGACCACGCCCGTGACCGGGATCGCGAGCGCCTGCCCGAGCCCGAGGGCGGTCGCGATGCCGATGCGCAGCCCCGTGAACCCTCCGGGACCGATCCCGACGACGATCTCATCGAGGTCGCCGACGCGCACGCCGGCGGCGTCGAGGAGCAGGTGGATCTCGTGCGCGATCCGGCGCCCCGCCCCTGGCTCCGGCGGGAGGATCCGCTCCAGGAGCGTCACGCCGTCGCGCAGCACGGCGAGGCTGGGAGCCGGTGTGGCGGTGTCGAGTGCGAGCGTCGTCAAGCGAGACCGCGAAGCGCCCTCTCCAGGCGCTGCTCGCGGCCGCTCAACGTTAGCAACCGCGTATCGCCGCCTCCGTGCGCGAGCGTCACCTCGACCGCCGCGTCCCGGAACGCCACGGCGAGCACGTCCGGCCACTCGATGAACGCGACTGCGTTCTCCGCCGCCTCGAGCGCGAGCCCCAGTTCTTCGTCGTCGGCCACCCCCAGGCGGTACGCGTCGAGATGCGCCACCGGGACGCGTCCGGCGTAGCGCTGCGCGACGGTGAACGTGGGGCTCGTCACGTGCTCGGTCACGCCGAGGGCGCGAGCGGCGCCCCTCACGAGGGTGGTCTTTCCGGCGCCGAGCTCGCCCCGGAGCATCACGACGTCACCGGGCTCGATCACCGACGCGATCGCCCGTCCGACCGCCTCGGTCTCCTCGGGCGTGCGTGTCGTGATCTCGATCAGAACAGCCCGAGCTGCTCCGGCTCCCCGCCCGTCGCGCTCACCGGGGCCATGTCCGGGGCCGCCGGCTCCCGCTCGGCCGTGACGGTCGGCGTCTCGGGACGCGGGGACGGCAGGGGCTCGAACCCGGCCCGGCCGGTCAGCTCGGGAATCCGTGCGAAGTCCGCCTCGAGGGTGGCGAGCATCGACGGGGTGTAGAGGGCGGCCGCCGGGTGGAACAGCGGGTAGAGCAGGAGCGAGTGCCCGCCGATCTCGATCGGGAGCTCGTGGCCGTGGACGCGGCTGATGCCGTCCGGGCGGCCGGAGATGAGCTTGGTGGCGAAATTCCCGAGCGTGCAGATGAGCTTGGGCTGGATGATCCCGACCTGCCGGAACAGGTGCCCCTCGCAGGCCTCGATCTCGGCCGCGAGCGGGTCGCGGTTGCCCGGAGGACGGCACTTGAGGACGTTCGCGACGAACACGTCGTCGCGGGTGAGGCCGATCCCCGCGAGGAGCTTGTCGAGGAGCTTGCCGGCCTGACCGACGAACGGGACGCCGAGCCGATCCTCGTGGTAGCCGGGCGCCTCGCCCACGAACATCAGGTCCGCATCGGGGTCGCCGCTCCCCACCACCACCTGGGTGCGGGTCTGGTGGAGCGGGCAGCGCACGCAGTCGACGACCTCACGTGCGTGGTAGTCGGCGAGCTGGGCGGCCCGGGCGGGGGCGTCGTCCATCGTGTCCCAGACTAGCGCCCTCGACGGACGCACGCGCCGGCGGCGGCACCACCGGCCGGGCGGTGACATGCATCACAGGGCGGTCGCTGCGGCTTGTACTTCCGGCCGACAGGTGGGTAGGCTTTTTGTACTCAGAGCGAGTCGGCCTGGCATCCCGAACGGGAGCTGGAGCGGGGTTCACTCGGAGGGTTGCCGCCCGCGTCGGGTGGGTGCCCGTCCGCGGCCTGCTGCCCGGTCACCTGATCCGAGTGGCACCCATGATCACCACCACGACATCACGGGGGACAACGCCGCAGGTCGCGCGCACCGTCGCCGATCTCCGGGAGCACGTGGCGCGCCTGCGCGCCGACGGCCGCCGGGTGGCACTGGTGCCGACGATGGGCGCCTTCCACGAGGGCCACCTGAGCCTCATGCGCCTCGCCGGGACGGACGACCACGCCGTCGTCGTCACCCTCTTCGTCAATCCCACGCAGTTCGGCCCGGCCGAGGACCTCTCGGCCTACCCGCACGACGAGGAGCGCGACCTGGCGCTCGCGGCGGAGGCCGGCGTGGATCTGGTGTTCGCGCCCGACGTCGGGGAGATCTACCCGGAGGGGTTCGGCACCCGCATCACGGTCGAGGGGCCGACCCGCTACCTGGAGGGCGCATCGCGGCCGCATCACTTCACCGGCGTCGCAACGGTGGTCGCCAAGCTCCTCGTCGCGGCGCGCCCCGACCGAGCGGTGTTCGGGCAGAAGGACGCACAGCAGGTCGCGGTGATCCGCCGGCTCGTCGCCGACCTCCACCTCGACGACATCGAGCTCGTGATCGCGCCGATCGTCCGCGAGCCGGACGGACTCGCGATGAGCAGCCGCAACGCATACCTCGCCCCGCACGATCGGGTCGCCGCGCTCGTGCTGCGACGGGCGCTCGACGCCGCGGTGGACCTCGCCGTGGCGGGTGAGCGCGATCCCCGGGCAATCGAGCGCAGGGCCCTCGGCGTCCTGTCGTCCGAGCCGCGTTGCGAGCCGGTGTACGCGAGCGTCGTGAACCCCGCCACCTTCGAGCCGGTCGCCGACCTCACGGAGCGATCGTTGCTGTGCGTCGCCGGGCGAGTCGGGCCGGCGCGCCTGATCGACAACGACTTCATCGAACCCGTCCCCGCCTGACCGAGGAGCCAAGCCGATGCGCACCCGCCGGATGCTGAAGAGCAAGATCCACCGCGCGACCGTCACCGATGCGAACCTCAACTACGAGGGCAGCATCACCATCGACACCGATCTCCTCGGCCTGGCCGACATCCGCCCGTTCGAGCAGGTGTTCGTCGTGAACATCAACAACGGCGAGCGCTTCGAGACGTACGCGATCGAGGGTCCCGCCGGCCGGGGCGACATGTGCCTGAACGGCGCCGCCGCCCGCTTGGCCGAGCCGGGCGACCTGGTGATCGTGATGACCTATGCCGAGTACGCGGATGCGGAGCTCGAGGGGTACGAGCCGATCGTCGTGCACGTCGACGAGTACAACCGCGTCGCGACCGAGACCAACTCGCCGATCCCCGCCACGGTGCCGCCGACATGGGAGGGGATCCAGTGATCACGGCCGACGAGCTCCGCGCGACGAAGGACCGGCGGCGCATCGCCATGCTCACCGCGTACGACTACCCGACGGCGCTGGCGCTCGACCAGGCGGGACTGGATCTCATCCTGGTCGGCGACTCGGTGGCGATGGTCGAGCTCGGGTTCCCGACGACCCGCGAGGCGACGCTCGCGATGATGGCCCACCACGTGCGGGCGGTCCGCACCGGGGCCGTCAACACCCACGTGGTGGGCGACCTTCCCGCGGGCTCGTACGAGACGCCCGAGGATGCGGCGGCATCCGCGCGAGTACTGGTGCAGGCCGGCGCCGACAGCGTGAAGCTGGAGGGCCCGCGGCTCGCCGAGGTGGCCGCGATCATCGCCGCCGGGATCCCGGTGATGGGCCATGTCGGGCTGCAGCCGCAGACCGCGACGGTCTACCGGCGGGAGGGCAAGACCCCGTCGGAGGCGAACCGGATCGCCCGCGAGGCACGGGCGCTGGAAGCCGCGGGGTGCTTCGCGATCGTCATCGAGGCGGTCCCCCCGGACCTAGCCACGCGTATCACGGCGGAGGTGGCCGTGCCGACGATCGGCATCGCGGCCGGCGCGGAGACCGACGGGCAGGTGCTGGTGTCGACGGATCTCGTCGGCCAGCTTCCGTTCGCGCCGCCGTTCATCACGCCGAAGGCGAACGTGTTCGGCACGGTCACGCAGGCCGCGCGCGAGTTCGTGGCCGAGGTCCACGGCGCCAGCCGGGTGGACGCCGTCGACGCCGAGGACTGGCCCACGCTGGTGTGACGGATCGGCGGTGTGGCGCCGCAGCCGTGGCTGCGGCACCACACCGCGCGCCGTCTACCGAGCCGTGTTCCCGCGGGCGATCTTCCGGAGGTCGAGCGCCTTCGTGAGGACCGCCTCGTCGATGCCGTGCTCACGGGCGACCTCGCGCACCGGACGGCCGGACGCGGTGGCCTCCTTCACGATGACCGTCGCCTTGTCGTACCCGACGACCGGGTTGAGGGCGGTGGCGACCTGCAGGTTCGACTCCGCGTGCTTCTCGCAGCCGGCGAGGTTCGCTTCGAGACCGGCGATGCATTTGTCGGCGAGCGCCGTGGTCGACGTGGTGAGCAGATTGATGGACTGCAGCAGGTTGCGCCCGATCAGCGGGATCATCACGTTGAGCTCGAAGTTGCCGGACATGCCGCCGATGGTGATCGCCGCGTCGTTTCCGATGACCTGGGCCGCCACCTGGCATACGACCTCGGGGATGACCGGGTTGACCTTGCCGGGCATGATCGACGAGCCCTTCTGCAGCTCGGGCAGGAAGAGCTCGGCCAGGCCGGCGCGCGGCCCCGACCCCATCCACCGCAGGTCGTTCGCGATCTTCGTGAGCGACACGGCGACGACCTTCAATGCGCCCGACGCCTCCACCAGGCCGTCGCGGTTGCCCTGCGCCTCGAACGGGTCGGCCGGGGCGGAGATCTTGAGCCCCGTCTCCTTCGCGAGCAGGCGGCGCACCTTCGCGGAGAACTGCGGGTGCGTGTTGAGCCCGGTGCCGGTTGCGGTCCCGCCGAGCGGGATCTGGCCGAGGCGGGGCAGCGCATCCGCGACTCGTGCGCGACCCTCGCGGATCTGCGCCGCATAGCCGGAGAACTCCTGGCCGAGCGTCACGGGAACCGCGTCCATCAGGTGTGTGCGGCCGGTCTTGACGACCCCGCGGAACTCGACGGCCTTCGCCTCGAGCGCCCCGGCGAGGTGGTCGAGCGCAGGCAGGAGGCGCTTTGCGGCCGCCTGGAGGGCGGCGAGGTGCACCGCCGACGGGAAGACGTCGTTGGAGCTCTGACCCATGTTGACGTGGTCGTTCGGGTGGACGTCGCCTCCGGCGAGGTTTGCGATCACCTCGTTCGCGTTCATGTTCGACGACGTTCCGGACCCGGTCTGGAACACGTCGACCGGGAACTGACCGTCGTGCTTGCCGTTCGCGACCGCGTCCGCAGCCTTTGCGATCCGTGCCGCACGGCGTTTGTCGAGCAGGCCGAGCTCGGCGTTGACACGGGCGGCGGCGCCCTTGATGCGGCCGAGCCACTGCACGATCTCCGCCGGAACCGGTTCACCGGAGATCTGGAAGTTCGCGACGGCCTTCTTGGTCTCGCCGCCCCAGAGCTGATCTGGCACTGCCCCTCCCCCTCGTTCTTTCCTGACCTGGACCGGCCGGGACCCTACCTGCCGAACGCCTCCAGCATGGCCATCGCCGCCCGGACACCCGTCCCCAGGTTCTCGACGAGCATCCGCTCGTTCGGCGCGTGGATCGCGTCGTCCGGCAGGGCGAAGCCGGTGAACACGGTCGGCATCCGCCCGACCATGGTGGCGAAGATCGGCAGCGTCCCGCCGCTGCGCACCGCGGTCACGGGCGCACCCGTTGCGGCGGCGATCGCGTCCATGGCGGTCCTCACAACCGGGTGCTCGGGATCCATCAGCGCGGGCGACGCGTCCCCGAGGTTGTCGACCTCCACCACTGCCCCGGCCGGCGCCGCCTCACGAAGCAGGCGGTCGAGCGTCGCGCCGATCACGGCGGGGTCCTGACCCGGGGCGACCCGCGCCGACAGCATTGCGTGCGCGACCGAGGGGATCACGGTCTTCACCGCGTCCGCATCGCCGCACCAGATCGCGTGGACGTCGACCGACGGCGAGGCGAGCGTTCGCTTCGCGAACTCCGCTGCGGCGGCGGCATCCGCGGGGCGCAGCCCGGCCTCCTCGAGCAGCCGCTCACCGGGCGGCATCCGGCCCCATCCCGCGCGCTCCGCTTCCGACACCGGGCCCACGCCGGCGTAGAGGGCATCGGGCAAGCGGCCGTCACGCGCCTGCACCGCGGCCAGCACCCGCGTGAGCGCATGGGCGGCGTTGAGCGCCGCCCCGCCGTACAGGCCGCTGTGCCCGTCGAGCGTTCCGGTCGTGACCGTGACGCGCCGGTAGCAGAGCCCGCGCACTCCCGTCTCGACGGCCGGGCGCCCACGGGCGAGCATCCCGCCGTCCCAGATCACGCCGATGTCGGGAGGCTCCTCGAGGGCACGGACCCAGTCGATCGCGGCGGTCCCCCCCGATTCCTCCTCCCCTTCGATCAGGAACGTCACGTGAACCGGCAGCCGATCCTCGGCGGCCAGCCGCTGCACGGCGACGATCGCCTGGAAGAGGTTGCCCTTGTCGTCGCTCGCACCGCGGGCGTAGAGGTACTCGCCGCGGATCTCCGGCTCGAAGGGCGGCGACTCCCAGCGACCGGCGTCGCCCACGGGCTGCACGTCGTAGTGGCCGTAGATCAGCACACGCGTCGGATCGGCACGCCCGTCGCTCGGCCGGACCTCACCGACGACGAACGGCCGCCCGACCGTACCGTGGAGCGTCGCCGATCCCCCCGCGCGGCGGATCTCCTCGGCGATCGCCCCGGCCGCTCGCACCATGTCGGCGCGGTGATCGGGAATGGCGCTGACGCTGGGGATCCGAAGCAGCGCGAACAGGCGGTCCATCTCGTCGGTCGTCACGGGGACCATCGTACGCGGGAGCAGGCAAGTTCCGCCGAAGGCGGAATGTAGGTTCGTGCGGTGAGCGGCAGCGCGGCCTCCAATCCCCGAGGTGCGTTCGCAGCCCTCGGACGCGCATGCACCCGTCGCCGCTGGTGGGTCATCGGCGCGTGGGCGGCCCTCTTCCTCACGCTGGGAGTGTTCGCCCCGCGACTGTCGGGCCAGCTCACCCCCGGCGGGTTCGAGATCGCCGGCTCGACCTCGGAGCTCGCCCGCACGACCATCCTCGCGCGCTTCAGCGACGACTTCCCGACGACGCTCACCGCGGTCATGGTCCCCCGGGACGCCAGGGCCCGGCCGGCGGCGCTCGACGCCGCGACGGAGCGCGTCCGCGCGAACTGGCTCGCGGATCCGCTCGTCGGCCGTGTCGCCTCGCCGATCCGCAGCCGGGACGGCCGCGCCGTCTTCCTGGTGGCCGGGATCCGCGCCGGCCTCGACGCGGCCCTCAAGCAGTCCGACCGGCTGATCGGCGCCGCGAAGGCCGGCGCGACGGCCGATGTCGCGGTGCTGGTCACCGGCGGGCCGGCGATCTTCGACGATTTCGACCGGGTGAACGAGGAGGACCTCCGCCGGTCCGAGCTGATCCAGATCCCGATCGTGCTCCTGATCCTGCTCCTGGTGCTCGGGTCGCTCATCGCCGCCACGATCCCGATCCTCACGACGCTCACCGCGCTGGTCGTCACCCTCGGAGCGCTCTACTTCGTGGCGCACGGCGCCGACCTCTCGATCTACGTGCGGAACATCGTCCCGCTGGTGGGCATCGGCGTAGGCGTCGACTACTCCCTGTTCCTTGTGAAGCGCTTCGGCGAGGAGCTCCAGTCCGGCCGCACCGTCCCCGGTGCCGTGGCCATCACCGTGCAGACGTCGGGCCGGGCGATCTTCTTCAGCGGGCTCACCGTCGCGGTGGCGCTGGCCGGGATGTTCGCGGTCGGCGTCCCGATCTTCACCGGGTTCGCGATCGGCTCCATTGCGGTGGTGTTGGTCGCGATGGCGACGGCGCTCACGCTCGTGCCCGCGGTGCTCGCGGCACTGGGCGAGCGCGTGCTGCGCTACGACATCGCGCGGCCGCTGCGCGGGGGCATTGCCGCGCAGGCGCCGCCGGATGGCCGGACGCGGTGGTCGCGCTGGGCCGAGGCGGTCATGCGCCGGCCATGGCCGTATCTCCTGGGGTCGACGGCCGTGCTGCTCGGACTCGCGGTCCCCGCACTCTGGCTCGACCTCGGGTCGAGCGGCGCGACCGCCCTGCCCCGTGACGCGCCGTCCATCCAGGCGTCCGACGAGATCGCACGGGAGTTCGGCCCTGGCGCCCTCGCCCCGCTGCGGGTCGTGGTGGACGGGGGCGAGCGACCGCCCGATCCGGCCGCCGTGGCCCCGCTGCGCGATGCGATCCTTCGCGATCCCGCCGTGGTGGCGGTCTCCACGCCGCGGACCTCCAACGACGGCAACGCGAGCTTGATCGAGGTCCTCCCGCGCGACGGCGAGGACGACCCGCGCTCGCAGGCCCTCGTCAGCCGCATCGAGGACCGGATCGTGCCCTTGATCGGCGCCCTCGGCACCGCCCGGGTGTTCATCGGCGGAGCGGCCAGCCAGAACCGCGACTTCAACGACACCGTCGCGCGGAACCTCCCGCGCGTCATCGCGATCGTGATGGCCCTGACGTTCTTCGTTCTGGTGATCCTGTTCCGGTCGGTCCTGCTGCCGCTCAAGGCGGTGGTGATGACCCTGCTGTCGGCGCTCGCGGCCTACGGGGTGCTCGTGATGGTGTTCCAGTGGGGATGGGGCGACGAACTGCTCGGCTTCGAGCACCTCGGGCACGTGACCGCCTGGGTCCCGCCGTTCCTGTTCTCGATCCTGTTCGGCCTGTCAATGGACTACGAGGTGTTCCTGCTCACCCGTGTGCGCGAGCACTACGACCGGTACGGCGACGATCGCGCGGCGGTCGCGTGGGGGCTCTCCCACACCGGAGGGATCATCACCGCGGCGGCGGCGATCATGATCGTCGTGTTCCTCTCGTTCCTGCTCAACCGGCTCATCCCGATCAAGGAGTCGGCCCTCGGCCTGGCGGTGGCGGTGTTCCTGGACGCCACCATTGTGAGGATCGTCCTGGTGCCTGCGTTCATGCGCATCGCCGGGCGATGGAACTGGTGGCTGCCGGGCTGGCTCGACCGGCTTCTCCCGGAGGCCCACCACGAGGGCGGAACCCGAGCCGCACAGTAAGGTTCGTCGCGGTGGACAGCCTCGGTCACGCCGACGTTCGGCCTGCGGCGCCGCGCTTCGGCGTATTGCGCGAGATCGGATGGCGCATGACCGTCGGGCTCGGAGCCGGTGCCCTCGCCGGTTTCGTGATCGGCGGGGGAGTCGGACGGCTGTTCATGTTCGTCCTGCGGCTCACCTCCCCGGATGTCCTGATGGGGCTGGAGAGCGACGACGGCTTCGTGATCGGCCACTTCACCGTGAGCGACACGCTGACGCTCATGCTCCTTACCGCGACGCTCGGCGGGTTCGCCGGGGTCGGCTACGCCGCGATCCGGCCCATCCTGCCGCGACGGATCCGGGTCGTCGCGTGGACGCTGCTGGCCGCGACCGCCGGCGGCGCGACGATCGTCCACACCGACGGTGTCGACTTCGCGCTCCTCCGGCCGCTCTGGCTCGCCGTCGGAGGGATCGTCCTCGTGCTCGCGCTCGGCAGCCTCGTCACCGCACTCCTGGTCGAGCAGTGGTCCACACTGGAGCCCGACCCGCGAGCACGCTCGACGTGGGGCATTGGTGCGCTGGCACTCCTCGCAGCCCCGGCGATTCTCGCCGCCGTCATCGCGACGCTCGCGCTGACGGCGCTGTCAGGGATCGCGAGTTACCTCTCGCCCGACGCCAGGGTGGCAGTGGTCCGGTGTATCACGGTCATCGCGATGGCGACCATGGGCGTGATGATGGTGCTTGGCGTGATCGACCTCGCGCGCGACATCTCGAAGCTCTCGTGACCCGACCCGCTCGCGAGGATCAGGCGGCGGCGCGCACCCGGCCGCGTGGCCGGGGCCGCACCAGGTGCCGCAGGTACTCGCCGGTATGCGAGCCGGCGGCCTCCGCGACGTCCTCCGGCGTGCCCGCCGCGATGACCTGCCCTCCGCCCGCACCCCCCTCGGGGCCGAGGTCGACGATCCAATCGGCGCACTTGATCACGTCGAGGTTGTGCTCGATCACGAGCACCGTGTTGCCCTGGTCCGCGAGGCGCTGCAGCACCTCGAGCAGCTTCTCGATGTCGGCGAAATGCAACCCGGTCGTCGGCTCGTCGAGCACGTAGAGGGTACGGCCGGTCGCGACCTTGGAGAGCTCTGTGGCGAGCTTGACCCGCTGCGCCTCGCCGCCCGAGAGCGTGGTGGCGGGCTGACCCAGCCGCATGTAGTCGAGCCCGACGTCGTGCAGGGTCTGCAGGCGCCGGGCGATTCGCGGCACGGGCGAGAAGAACCCGAGGGCGTCCTCGACGCTCAGCTCGAGCACGTCGTGGATGTTCTTGCCCTTGTAGTAGACGGCCAGCGTCTCGCGGTTGTAGCGCTTGCCGTGGCACACCTCGCACGGCACGTAGACGTCGGGAAGGAAGTGCATTTCGATCGTGATCGTGCCGTCGCCCTTGCACGCCTCGCACCGGCCGCCCTTGACGTTGAAGCTGAACCGTCCGGGCGCGTAGCCCCGCGACCGCGCGTCCTGGGTCTTGGAGAACAGCTCGCGGATGTTGTCGAACAGCCCGGTGTACGTCGCCGGGTTCGATCGCGGCGTGCGGCCGATGGGCGACTGGTCGATGGCGATGACCTTGTCGAAATGCTCGAGCCCGTCGATGCGCTCGTGCCGCCCGGGGCGCTGCGGCTTGCGGTTGAGGCGGCCCGCGAGCGCCTTGAGGACGATCTCGTTGACGAGGGTGCTCTTGCCCGATCCCGACACGCCGGTGATGCAGGTGAAGGCGCCGACGGGGAACGACACGTCGATCTCGCGCAGGTTGTGCTCGCGCGCCCCGTGGACGCTGAGCCAGCCCGCGGGCTTCCGGCGCTTCGCAGGCGGCTCGATCCGGCGCCGGCCGGACAGAAACGCGCCGGTCACGGAGTCCCGCGCGGCCTCGACGTCGTCGACGGTGCCCTGCGCCACGACGCGACCGCCGTGCTCCCCCGCTCCTGGCCCCATGTCGATCACGTGGTCGGCGGCGCGCATCATGTCCTCGTCGTGCTCGACCACGAGCACCGTGTTGCCCTGGTCGCGCAGCCGCTCAAGGGTCGCCGTGAGCTTGCGGTTGTCGCGCTGGTGCAGCCCGATCGACGGCTCGTCGAGGATGTAGAGCACGCCCACCAGCCCGGCGCCGATCTGGGTGGCGAGGCGGATTCGCTGCGCCTCGCCGCCCGAGAGGCTCCCGGCCGCTCGCGACAGCGTGAGGTACCCCACACCCACCGCCTCGAGAAACCGCAGCCGTTCGGTGACCTCCTGGATGACCCGCTGGGCGATGAACGCCTGGGTGTCGGTGAGCCGGAGCTCGTCGAAGAAGCGCAGGCCGTCGGACACCGACAGCTCGCACAGGCGTGCGATCGACTCGCCGCCGATTGTGACCGCGAGCACCTCGGGCCGCAGGCGCGCGCCGCCGCAGCTCGCGCAGGGAACGAGGGACATGAACTGCTCGATGCGCTCGCGGATCTGCTGCGAGTTGGTGGTTCGGTACTGGCGGCGAAGCTGCGGGATCAGGCCCTCGAACCACGTGAGCCCGGATGAGTAGCCGCCGCGCCGCTTGCGGCGGCGGCCGATCGAGACCCGCTCACCCCGACCGCCTGGCCCCTCGACGAGCAGCTCCCGCTGGTGCTCGGGCAGCTTGCGGAAGGGCACGTCGAGGTTGATGCCGTGCTCGTCGGCGACCGCCTCGAGCAGCAGGTCGTAGTAGTCGGTGGTTCGATCCGACCAGGGCAGGAGCGCGCCGTCGCGGACGCTGCGCTCGGGATCGACCACGAGCTCCGGGTCGACCTCCTGGGTGAAGCCGAGCCCGGTGCACGCGTCGCATGCACCGTGCGGCGAGTTGAACGAGAACGTGCGCGGGGCGAGCTCCGGCAGGGAGGCGCCGTGCTCGGTGCATGCGAACCGCTCGGAGTAGGTCCAGGTGCGGGCATCGCCGCCGACCTCCTCGATCCGGACGAGCCCGTCGGCCAGGTTGACCGCCGTCTCCAGGCTCTCACTGAGTCGCCGGCGCAGGTCGGGCTTCATGACGAGGCGGTCGACGACAACCTCGATCGTGTGGTTGCGCTTCTTGTCGAGCGGCGGCGTCTCGTCGACGAGGTATGTCTCCCCGTCGACGGCGATCCGAGCGAAGCCCTCGGCCTTGACGTGCTCGATGATGTCGCGGTGCTCCCCTTTGCGGCCGCGCACGAGCGGCGCGAGGACCTGGAAGCGGGTGCCCTCCTCGAGCTCCAGCACACGGTCGGCGATCTGCTCGACGCTCTGGCCGGTGATCGGCCGGCCGCAGATGTGGCAGTGCGGCTCGCCGACCCGCGCATAGAGGAGCCGCAGGTAGTCGTAGATCTCGGTGACGGTGGCGACCGTCGAGCGCGGGTTGCGGCTCGTGGTCTTCTGGTCGATCGAGATCGCCGGCGAGAGCCCCTCGATGGTGTCGACATCGGGCTTGTCCATCTGCCCAAGGAACTGCCGGGCGTACGCGGAGAGGCTCTCGACGTAACGCCGCTGGCCCTCCGCGTAGAGCGTGTCGAACGCGAGGCTGGACTTTCCGCTGCCCGACAGGCCCGTGATGACCACGAGCGAATCGCGCGGGATCTCGACGGAGACGTCCTTCAGGTTGTGCTCACGTGCACCAACAACGCGGATGACGCCAGAGGGAGTGCTCACCACCCATTCAGTGTACGGGCTCGGTGCGACGCCAAGCCGTCCATCCCGGCGCGCCGTTCGGGCAACGAGCGCACCGACGGCGATCCGCGATCGCGCCAGGGCCGGGTGCGAGGCCAGTAGCCTGTCCGGCGTGCGCCCGGAGCTGCAGCCGTTTCGTGACGAGATCGCGCAGCTCGTGCCCGCCGGGGCCGAGATCGTGGACGTGCACACCCACCTCGGGGGCGACGAGGACGGTCGCAGGCTCGACCTGGCGACGCTGCTGCGGCGTCTCGACGACGCTGGGATCGACCGGGCGTGCGCGTTCGCGCTCCACGACCCGGACCGGGTTCCCGCCTATCGGACGCCCAACGACCGGGTGCTGGCATGGGCGGCCGAGTCGCGAGGTCGCGTGATCCCATTCTGCCGCCTCGACCCCGGCGATGACCCGGTCGGGGAGGCTCGACGCTGCCTCGCACTCGGTGCGCGGGGGATCAAGCTGCACCCGCGTGAGCAGGCGTTCGCCTTCGGCGGCGGCCCGATTGACGAGGTGTTCGGCCTCGCCGCCGAGGCCCGCGTGCCCATCCTCGTCCATGCGGGACGGGGCGCGGCCGGGATCGCGGACGGCCTCTGCGACACGGCGCTGCGCCATCCCGGGGCGCCGCTCATCCTCGCGCACGCCGGCATCGCCGATCAGGGCCTGCTCGCCACGCGCCTCGCCGACCACCCCGCCGCGTTCTTCGATACGAGCGTGTTCGGGGTGCTCGACCTCGTCGAGCTCTACGCGCGCGTGCCCGCCGAGCGGATCGTCTTCGGCTCCGACCCCCCGTACGGCAAGCCGCTCCTCGGTCTCTACGTGAGCTTACGCGCGGCCAAGCTCGCCGGCGTGTCCGAGGACGGCATGGGGGCATTGCTCGGCGCGACGACGCGGGCGCTTCTCGCGGGTGATCGGATCCCGCCCGCCACCGCGCCCTTACGCCCGCGCGCGCTCGAAATGGCCGGCTCACTCGTCCGGATCCACCGGTACGCGTCGGCGGCCTTCGACGACCTCCGCCGGGGCGACACGCGGGCCGCGGGTGACACCGTCGCGCTCGGGCTGTCGGTCTGCCGCGATCCGGATCCGGGTCCAGCCGCGCCGGCGCTCGAGCGGATCCGGCCGGCGCTCGAGGCCGTCGCTCAGGCGCTCGAACGGCCCGGCGAGCGGGTCCCGCAGGACCTGCTCTACCTCGTCGCTGCGCTCGCGGCGACGGAGCCCGCGCCGTCCGGGTGACGGGCCCCGGGGAATCCACCACTTGGGTTTTCGCTGCTCCTGCCGATACAAGGGGTGTCAGCCCCGCTCGTCCCCCCCGCCCGAGAAGGACCTGCAGATGTCTGCCTACGCTCACGCCATGCCTCGTGTCGGCTTCAAACGACCGAAGTTCGACCGCGACCGCGTCATCGAGATCACGCGGGATTGGTGGGTGGAGTGCAAGGCGATCATGAAGGCGGCCTGCCCTCTGATCATGGTCCCGTCTCCGGTCCGGGAGGCGCTCCCCGCGGTCTGACGCGGGGCTCGCGGGCGGCTAGTCTGCCGCGGTGCGAGTCGCCTGGATCGGGTTGGGAACAATGGGCGCGGCGATGGCCGCCCACCTCGTGCGCGCCGGCCACGGCGTCGTGGTCCACAACCGCACTCCCGGGAAGGACGTCGCGCTCATCGAGCTGGGCGCCCAGCGGGCGGCCACGCCGGCCGAGGCGGCCGACGGCGCGAGCGTGGTCTTCACCTGCGTCTCGGACTCTCCGGACGTGGAGCACGTGATCCTGGGCGCCGCCGGCGCCGCGGAACGCATGGCCCCGGGGGCGGTGTGGGTGGATTGCTCCACCATCTCCCCCTCGGTCACGCGCACGCTCGCGGCCGAGCTCGCCGATCGGGGCATCGGGTCGGTGGACGCTCCCGTGTCCGGCGGGTCCGAGGGCGCCGCCAAGGGGACCCTCACGACGTTCGTCGGCGGGAGCGACGAGCACGTGGAGATCGCCCGCACCGCTCTCGAGGCCTTCTGCCGGACGATCACCCATCTCGGCCCCTCCGGCGCGGGTCAGGCGGCCAAGGCGGTGAACCAGGTGCTGATCGCCGGGACCTACGCCACCCTGGGCGAGGCACTGGTGCTCGGCGAGCGCGAAGGGCTCCCGATGGAGGCGCTCGTGGAGGCGCTCACCGCGGGAGCCGCCCAGTCATGGGTGCTCGAGAACCGATCGCGCAACGTCGTGGCCGACGAGTACCCCCTGGGGTTCAGGGTGGAGCTCCACCTCAAGGACTTGCGCATCGCGCTCGAGGAGGCGGAGCGGCTGGGGGTGCGGCTCGACGTCACGCGGCTGATCGCCGATCACGAGGAGCGGCTGGTTGCCGCGGGCCGTGGCGGCGAGGACGTCTCCAACCTCGCCCGGATGGCACGCCAGAACCTCGAGGGCTAGACCGGCCCGGGGGCGCCGCCGGCAAGCGACGCCCCTCCGCGGCGGGTGACGAACCGCGATGGGCCGACTCGCCCGAGCGCGACGGGGGGTTCACGCCACGTCGAGGAGCTCTGGGATGTCCGCTGGCGGCGCGGCCGCCGGCCGATGGCCGTCGTCGTCATCGTGCTGCCGGCCGAACCGAGGCTGAGGCGCGTGACGGACACCGCTCTCCCTTCGCCAGCGGGCCCGATTCGGGCTCGCGTTTTGCGCCAACTTACGGCCCTGACCGGGCGGGGCGCAACGGTCGGCGGGTCCGACGTTCGCGGAGCGAGACAGCGCGACCGGGAGGTGTCCGGACCGTCAGGACGGGGGCGGCGCTCCGGGGTTCGGCGACGGCCAGTCACCGGGCGGGCTCCACTTGCGCAGGAGCGCCTCATGGCGCCGCCGGCGCTCGGTCTCGGCATCCCATTCCTCCTCGGCGGGAGCGAAGGCCGTGGGACGTCCGTCGCCCCAGAGGACGCCCGCGCCAGGGAGGCCGTACATCGCCGCGAAGAGGTCGTCCTCCTCGAGTCCCGGCGCGGCCAGCGTGCGGAAGACGACCTCGTCGTCCGGCGCATCGGGCCCGTGCCGGGGCGCCGTCACCGCCGGCGCCGTCCGGAGCGTCGCGCTGGCGTCGGCGCCGTGCGTGGCTCGCGTGCCAGGCCCCGTCGCTCGTCGAGCTCACGACGCAGTTGCTTGATCGCGTCGCGAAGCTCCGCCGCTCGCTCGAAGCGCAGCTCCTCGGCCGCCTGGAACATCTCCTCCTCGAGCTCCACCACCTCGCGCTCGAGCTCCTCCTCGCTGGCGCCGCTCGTGGCGAGATCCGCGGCCCTCGCCCGGCGCGTGCTCGGGGTCCCGCCGTTGAGTCCCAGGAACTCCGCGATGTCGCTCACGCCCTTGACGATCGACTCGGGCGTGATGCCGTTCGCCTCATTGTAGGCGCGCTGGATCGCGCGGCGGCGCTCGGTCTCGGCGATCGCCGTGCGCATCGCCTCGGTCTCGCGGTCGGCGTACATGATGACGCGCCCGGAGATGTTGCGGGCGGCCCGCCCGATCGTCTGGATGAGCGCCGTTGTGCCGCGGAGGAAGCCCTCCTTGTCGGCGTCGAGGATCGCCACGAGGGTCACCTCCGGCAGGTCCAGGCCCTCCCGGAGGAGGTTGACGCCCACCAGCACATCGAACTCGCCGAGGCGGAGCTGGCGGATGATCCGGATCCGCTCGATCGTGTCGACCTCGCTGTGCAGGTAGCGCACCTTGAAGCCGGCCTCCACGAGGTACTCGCTCAGGTCCTCGGCCATCTTCTTGGTGAGCGTGGTGACCAGCGTCCGCTCGTCCCGGTCGACGCGCTGTCGGATCTCGTTCATGAGGTCGTCGATCTGGTTGCGCGTCGGGCGCACGTCGACCTCGGGATCGACGAGGCCGGTCGGGCGGATGATCTGCTCGACGATCCGGCTCGCGTTGCGCCGCTCGAACTCCCCGGGCGTCGCGGACACGAACACGACCTGCCCGACCCGCTCGAGGAACTCGTTGAGCTTGAGCGGGCGGTTGTCGGCCGCGGACGGGAGCCGGAAGCCATGCTCGATGAGCGACCCCTTGCGGGAGCTGTCGCCCTCGAACATCCCGCGCAGCTGCGGCACCGTGTTGTGAGATTCGTCGATGAGGCACAGGAAGTCGCGGGGGAAGAAGTCGATCAGCGTGCTGGGCGCTGAGCCCGGTGGCCGGCCGTCGAGGATGCGGGAGTAGTTCTCGATGCCGTTGCAGAAGCCGAGCTCACGCATCATCTCCATGTCGTACTCGGTGCGCTGGCGCAGGCGGTGCGCCTCCACGAGCTTGCCTTGGGCGTCGAGCTCGGCGACACGCGCCTCGAGCTCTTCGCGGATCTCCACCAAGGCCCGCTGGATGGTGGGCTGCGGGGTGACGTAATGCGTCGCCGGCCAGATCCCCACGTGGTCGACCCGCTCGAGCACCTCTCCGGTGAGCACGTCGAAGTGGTCGATGGACTCCACCTCGTCGCCGAACATCGACACGCGGTACGCGGTCTCCATGTTCGCCGGCTGGATCTCGAAGACATCGCCCTTCACCCGGAAGCGGCCGCGCTCGAGCACCGTGTCGTTGCGCTGGTACTGCACCTCCACGAGCTTTCGGAAGATGTCGTCGCGGCGGTACTCGCTGCCGACCCGCAGCAGCAGGAGCCGGTCGCGGTAGAGCTCGGGCGAGCCGATGCCGTAGATGCAGCTCACCGACGCGACGATCACCACGTCGCGGCGGGCGAGGAGCGCGCTCGTGGCGGCGTGGCGGAGGCGATCGATCTCGTCGTTGATCGACGAGTCCTTCTCGATATACGTGTCCGTCGCGGCGATGTACGCCTCTGGCTGGTAGTAGTCGTAGTAGCTCACGAAGTACTCGACAGCGCTGTCGGGGAGGAACTCCCGGAACTCGTTGCAGAGCTGGGCGGCGAGGGTCTTGTTGTGGGCGATCACCAGGGCCGGCCGGCCGGAGCGGGCGATGAGGTTCGCCATGGTGAAGGTCTTGCCCGAACCCGTGACGCCCAGGAGCGTCTGGAATCGCTCGCCGGCGCCCAGGCCCTCGAGGAGCCCCTCGATCGCCTCGGGCTGATCCCCGGTCGGCTGATAGGTGGGTGCGAGGGCGAACGTGCCGGTCGACATCCAGTGATGGTAGAGCACCGCCCGGCGCCGTTCATCGAGTGCTCCCAACGGCCGGGCCGCATCTCGACCGCTGGCTAAAGACGGCTCCCGGGAATTGCGTACCCGGGCCAACGCAGTCGCCTCGGAGAGGTCCATACGCTGGGATGCGCGCCTCATCGGTCACCCGTGAGGAGCAAATGGCGGCCCCGCGACCGGGACGCGGGGTCGCCCCCCTCACAGCTCCTCCCGCGGCGGCGCTAGGATCCGGCGACGGCGATCGAACGGAGGCCAGACGTGGCGACGGCGCTGATCCACACGATGATCCGCATCCTCGACGAGGACCGGTCGCTCGCGTTCTACCGGGCGTTCGGCTTCAGCGAGGTCGGCAGGCAGCGGGTCGGCGGCGACACCGCCACGGTGATCTTCCTCGCCCTGCCCGGCGACGGCGCCCGCCTCGAGCTGACCCTGAACGACGGCCGCACCGAGCCTTACGAGCTCGGGGAGGCCTACGGTCACATCGCCCTCACCGTCGAGGGCATGGACCAGGAGCTCGCGCGCCTCGCGGCCGCGGGGATCCAGCCCGAGCGCGAGCCGTACGAGCCCTACCCCGGCGGACCGAGGATCTGCTTCGTCCGCGACCCGGACGGGTACCGCATCGAGCTGCTCAGTCGAAACCCCGAGGACGAGTTCGACCAGCGGACGCAGGGGTCCGGCGGCTGACCTACCTGGGCGGCCCGGAGATTCCGAGCTCCCCGCCCCACGCCCGGCGGTAGATCGCGCGGGCGTGGTCCACCGAGGCGACGAACCCGCGGGTCTCCGAGAAGGGCACCTGCGCCACCGTGAAGGTCGTGCCGTCGCGGCGGGCGGCCGCCATCCATTGGCGCAGGTTGGTCTCGCCGCCGTTGTAGGCCACGAGCGCGAGCTCGACGCTTCCGTACTTGCGCTGCAGGTACTTCAGGTACCAGGCGCCGTAGGCGATGTTGACGGCGGGCTCCGCGAGCCGATTCGGCGTCGCGCTCGGCGCCCCCGGCTGGCGGTGGATCCAGTCGGCCGTCGCGGGCAGCACCTGCATCAACCCCACGGCGCCCTGTTCGGAGCGGGCGGAGGTGGAGAACTTGCTCTCGCGGAAGATCACGGCCGCGATCAGGTCCGCGTCGAGACCGGTGGCGGCCGCCTCGCCCGTAATTGACGCGGTGTGGTTGAGCGGATACCACCAGCGCGCGTACCACCCCGGCATCGAGACGTGGATCGCGAACCAGCCCGCCAGGGCGAGCACGAGGACCCCGGCGATCAGCGCCGGCCGCCGCACCCGCCGAAGCGGGACGCTGATCACGCGACCGAGCGTCGCAACGGTCACGACGTGTACTCCGCAAAGCGCTCCGCGACCCACTCCTCGAGATCCGCGACCGATCCGTCGTTCACAAGGTAGCGGTCCGCCCGACGGATCTTCTCCGCCTCGTCGAGCTGGCGGGCGCTCCGCGCGGAGAAGTCCTGCCCGCGGGCCTCGACCCGCGCTCGGCGCAGCTCGGCCGGCGCTGAGACCACGAGCACGGCGTCGAAGGCGTCGTCGAGCCCCGCCTCGAACAGCAGTGGCACCTCGCACACCATGAGGGGCGGTGGCGGGTCGCGACGGCGTTGCTCCGCCTGCCATGTCTCGCGCGCCCGGCCGACGCGGGGGTGCACGAGCCCCTCGAGGAACGCCACCCCGTCGGGCTGCGCGAATGCGAGCCGCGACAGCGACGCCCGGTCGATCTCGCCTTCGCTCCCGAACGCCCCTTTGCCGAAGCGCTCCCGGACCGCCGCCCGGACCCCCGGGTCGTCGTAGATGCGGTGCACCACCTCGTCGCTCGAGAGCACCGCGGCGCCGAGGCGCCGGAACGCGTCGAGCGCGACCGACTTGCCCGAGCCGATGCCGCCGGTCAGCCCGAGGCTGCGCGGCGGCGCGGGCTCGTGCGTCGAGGAGTTACCCGTCGGCAGGTTCCGGTGCGTCGGCGTCCGTGGTCGCCTCAGCCGGGACGTCGACCTCCGGCGCGGGCTCCTCGGCGGGAGCCTCCTCCACTGCCGGCTCCTCGGCCACCGGCTCCTCGACAACCGGCTCCTCGGCCGGCCACCGGCTCCTCGACAACCGGCTCGGCGGCGACCTCCGCCTGCGGCGCGTCGGCCACAGCCTCGGCAACGGCCGCGTCTGCCCCGGACTCCTCGCTCAGCGCCGCGGAGATCTCGGCGTCGTCCGGGTAGGCGGGGATCGCCTGGTCCTCACCGTCGAGCGACACCTCGGCCGCGCGCTTGAGGCTCAGCGACAGGCGGCGGCGCTCACCGTCGATCTCGATGATCCGGACCGCGACCTCCTGGTCGGGGGCCACGACCTCGCGCGGGTTTTCGACGTGGTGCTCGGCGAGCTCGGAGATGTGCACGAGCCCCTCGACGCCGGCGTGGATCTCGACGAACGCGCCGAAGGTGACGACCTTGGTGACCTTTCCGGCCACGACGTCGCCGACCTGGTACGCCTCGACGACGCTCTGCCACGGGTCGGCCTGCGTCTGCTTGAGCCCGAGGGAGATCCGCTGGCGGTCGCGGTCGATGTCGAGCACCTTCACCTCGACGCGGTCGCCGATGGCGAGCACCTCGGACGGGTGGTTGACATGGGTCCACGACAGCTCGGAGATGTGGATGAGGCCGTCGATGCCCTCCAGGTCCACGAACGCGCCGAAGTCGACGATGTTCGAGATGATGCCCTCGACCACCGCGCCCGGCTGCAGCTCGTCCAGGATCTTCTGGCGCACCTCGCGCCGCTCGTCCTCGATGACGGCGCGGCGGGACAGCACCACGTTGTTGCGGCTGCGGTTGAGCTCGATGACCTTGCACTCGAGCTCCTTGCCGAGGAACTCGTCGAGGTCCTGCACGCGGCGGATGTCGACGAGCGACGCGGGCAGGAAGCCGCGGACGCCGAGGTCGAGGATGAGCCCGCCCTTGACGACCTCGATGACCTTGCCGGTCACCATCTCGCTGTTGTTCGCGGCCTCCTCGATGCGCTTCCACGCGCGCTCGAACCGCGCGCGCTTCTTCGACAGGATCAGCCGGCCGTCCTGGTCCTCCTTCTGCAGGACCAGCGCGTCGACCACCTCGTTGAGCTCGACCTCGTCCGCCGGGTTGACGCTCTTGCGGATCGAGAGCTCATTGGAGGGGATGACGCCCTCGCTCTTGTAGCCGATGTCGACGAGGACTTCGTCCTTGTCGATCCGCACCACCTTCCCGCTGACGACGTCACCCTCCTCGAACGACGGGAACGTCAGGTCGTAGTTCGGAACGAGCTGGCCGTCGACCTCGATGTACTCGGGTCCGTCAAGCTCGCGGACTGGGGCGTCGGATTCGGACTGCATGTCGAGGGTTTTCCTTTTTGGGTTGGCAGGATCAAACGGACCGCGTGCGGCCGATCCCGGGAGTCTACCCCTGAGGCCGCGGTCCCGCCACCGCGCGGCGGCTCCGCAATTCACGCGCGTCGCGGCGGAAACACTCCGCGCACGGGTGTCACACGGCGGCGGCGGCCTCCTCGAGGATCGGCCGGTCGAGGCGCCCGGTGAGCGCTCTGCGCACCCGGCCGTCGCCGCCGATCGCGATGACCGCGGGCAGGCTCCTGACGGGCAGGCACGCCGCCGCGGGAGTCCGCGTGAGGTCCACGCGCACGATGCCGCGCGGGGAGGCAACCTCCTCGAGTTGGCGCGCGACCGGCTCGCACCGGGCGCAACCGGGTGCGGTGAGCACCACCAGCCAGGGGCCCGCCCCGGTGAGCCCCAGCCCTTCGCGGACGTCGCCGTCGCGATCGCCCCTGGCGAGCAGCACGCGATAGATCTCGCATCCGACGCAGTAGCCGGTGATCGCGGAGAAGAGCGCGACGACGGCGATGAGGCCCACGACGATCCATGCGGCCGTGTCGAGCCCGGCGGCGAACAGGCCGAGGGCCAGCGCCAGGGCGAACGCCGCCATGCCCTGGGCGAACCGGACGGGCCTGACTGGCTCGAGATCGGTTGCCGGCCGGGCGACGAGCCGGAACAGGAGGTTGACCGGCGAGACCCGTGGGGCGGTCAGCGCGATGAGGATCAATGCGACCGCGACCGCGACCGCTCCCCGATCCTGGAACAGGAGCGCTTCCAGGCAGATCACGCCGGTGACGGCCTGGGCGAAGCGCGGGAGGTGCGGGTGGACGGCTGCGGGACGGGGCATCCCGGAATTCTACCGAAATACTACGGTGTTCGCCGGTTATTGCTCGGGTTGGAGCGCACCGATCATGCCTTCGCCTGGAGCCAGGTCTCCCCCACGCCGACGTCGACGACGAGCGGCGGATCGAGGTCGTAGGCGCCCACCATCGCGTCGCGGACGATCGCCGAGACTCTCGGCACCTCGTCGAGCGGAGTCTCCACGAGGAGCTCGTCGTGGATCTGCAGCACGAGCTTCGCCTGGAGGCCCTCGTCCCGCAATGCGCGGTGGGCGCGGACCATGGCGACCTTGATGATGTCGGCGGCCGACCCTTGGATGACGGTGTTGACGGCGAGGCGCTCGCCGAGGTTGCGCTGCTGGACCGTGCGGCCGAGGAGCTCCGGAATGGGCCGGCGGCGACCCAGCAGCGTGGTGACGTAGCCGTCCTGCGCGGCGGCGGCGATCGTCGAGTCGATGAAGCTCTGCACGCGGGGGTACCTGGCGAGATAGGTGTCGATGTAGGCCTGCGCCTCCTCGCGGTCGATGCCGAGCTGGTCGGACAGGCCGAACGCGCTGATGCCGTAGACGATGCCGAAGTTCACGGCCTTCGCGCGGTCGCGGGTGGTGCGGTCGACGTCCGCCGGGTCCATGCCGAATACCTCGGCGGCGGTCGCGCGGTGCACGTCCTCGCCGGCGCGGAACGCCGCGGCCAGGGTCGGCTCCCCGGAGCAGTAGGCAAGGATCCGCAGCTCGACCTGGCTGTAGTCGAAGCTCGCCAGCCGCCAGCCGTCACGGGCGATGAACGCTCCCCGGATCTCCCTCCCGAGCGGGGTGCGGATCGGGATGTTCTGCAGGTTGGGGTTGACGGACGACAGCCGCCCGGTCTCCGCGACGGTCTGGTTGAACGTCGTATGCAGGCGCCCCTGCTCGTCGACCAGGTCCGGCAGGGCCGCGAGGTAGGTGCTGTCGAGCTTGGTGAGCTCGCGGTACTCGCCGATAAGGGCGATGATCGGGTGCTTGCCCTCCAGCAGCCGCAGGACCTTGCGGTCGGTCGACCAGCCGGTCTTGCCCTTGCGGAACGTCGGCAGCCCGAGCCGCTCGAAGAGCACCTCGCCCAGCTGCTTGGGCGAGTCGATCACGAACTCCCCGCCGGCGAGCTCCCAGATGCGGTCGCGCAGCTCGTCCGCGCGGTCGCGCACGCGGGCCGCGATCTCGCCGAGGCGGTGGGTGTCGAGCGCGATCCCCTCGCGCTCCATGTCGGCGAGCACCGACACGAGCGGGAGCTCGACGTCGCGGAACAACGGCTCGAGGCCCTCGCGGTGGAGCGCCTCACGCTGACGTTCGGCGATGGCAAACGTCGCGGCGGCCGCGCGGACGGACGGCTCGTCGGAGCCGGCGATGCCGATGCCCGCCTCGGCCGCGAGCTCGGCCAGGGCGTAGCTCCGCCGTCGCGGCTCGAGCAGGTAGGCCGCGACCATGGTGTCATGCGACGGCGTGAGGGCGACCGCGAGGTCGCGAGGCAGCCCCTTGAAGTCGTGCGCGACGATCGACGCGCCGGCGAGCGCGGGCGCCGGCGAGCCGGATTCGAGCTCGCCCGTGAGCACGACCGGCGACTCGATGCAGACCGCCCACCGGTCGTCGACGACGGCGAGCGCGACCGGGGCGGTAACGCCGAGAAGCCGCATCGAGAGCTCCTCGGGCCCGCACGGCAGCACCTCGACCGCGAGCTCGGTCTCGACGGGCGCCGCCACCGAGGGCGCGGACGTGAGCTCGTCGAGACGGCGGGCGAGGCTTCCGAACTCAAAGCGGCGGAAGAGCTCCTCGAGCGCCTCGCGACGTTGCGGGCCGAGGTCGAGCGGAGGCACGTCGTCGAGCTCGATCTCGATCGGCGCGGCGGTCTCGATGACCGACAGGTCCCGCGACCTGCGGGCATCCTCGGCGGCCGCGATGAGGTTCTCCTTGCGCTTGGGCGACTGATCGCCGGCGTGGGCGAGCACGCCCTCGAGGTCGCCGTACTTCTGGATGAGCTGCGCGGCGGTCTTCTCGCCGATCCCCGGCACGCCCTTCAGATTGTCGGAGTTGTCCCCCACCAGACCGCGGAAGTCGATCATCGACACCGGCTCGATGCCGTATCGCTCCACGACCTTCTCCGGCGTGTAGCGCGTGGTGTCGGTCACGCCGCGGCCGGTGGCGAGCACGCTGATCCGGTCGGTGACGAGCTGGAAGGTGTCGCGATCGCTGGTGAGGATGGTGACCCGCTCCCCCGCTTCCTCTCCGCGGCGCGCGAGGGTGCCGATCACGTCGTCGGCCTCGTAACCGGGCAGCTCGGTGTTGACGAATCCGAATGCCTCCATGAGCGGCCGGAAGTGCGGGGCCTGCTCCCTGAACAGATCGGGGGTCGCGGCGCGCCCGGCCTTGTACTCGGGGTACTGCTCGTGGCGGAAGGTCTTCCCGGGGGCGTCCCAGGCGACGACGACTCGGGCGGGCCGTTCTTCCGTGACGACCTTCATCATCATCGCGGCGAGCCCGTACAGGGCGTTGGTTGGGAAGCCGTCGCCGGTGGAGATGGTGTCGGGTAGCGCGAAGAACGCCCGGTACGCCAGGCTGTTGCCGTCGACGAGCATGAGCTCGCCGCCGGTGGTCGGCGGAGGGGTGGTCTCGGCGGGCGCCGTCGCTGGGGCATCGGGCACGCGCCGAGGATACCCGCGCTCCGAGGGGCCGTCGCGGCGTGTCCCTGACCTGGGTGCTCAGGCTATGCTCCGGACCGTCCATTTCTCCAGCGAGGAGCAGCCTTGTCCACCAGGACCACCCCGAGCGCCCAGTACAGCGTCACGATCCGCGTCGAGCTTGAAGCCGGGCAGCCGAACCTCTTCGGCCAGCTCGCGACCGCGATCAACGGCGTAGGCGGCGACATCGGCGCGGTGGACATCATCTCCGCCGACCACCGGGTGGTCGTGCGGGACCTTGTGGTGAACGCGTCCGACCCGGAGCACGCTGAGCAGATCGTTGCGGCGGCGAACGGTGTGGCGGGCGTCACGGTGCTGTCGTCGTACGACCGGACGTTCCAGCTCCATCACGGCGGCAAGATCGAGATGGCGACGCGAATCCCGCTCAAGACCCGCGACGACCTGTCGATCGCGTACATGCCCGGCGTCGCCCAGGTGTGCAAGGCGATCGCCGACGATCCGGCCCGGGCGTTCGATCTGACGCTCAAGCGCAACATGGTGGTGGTCATCACCAACGGCACCGCGGTGCTGGGCCTCGGCGACATCGGCGCCGCCGCCGGCATGCCGGTCATGGAGGGCAAGGCGATGCTCTTCAAGGAGTTCGGCAATGTCGACAGCTACGCACTCTGCGTCGACTCCAAGGATCCGCAGGAGCTGATCGACATCTGCACCGCGGTCGCGCCGGCCTTCGGCGGCATCAACCTCGAGGACATCGCCGCGCCGGTGTGCTTCGAGGTGGAGGACCGCCTGAAGGAGATCCTCGACATCCCGGTCTTCCACGACGACCAGCACGGCACCGCCATCGTGGTGCTTGCGGCGCTCATCAACGCGCTGCGGCTGACCGGCGGGACGATGGAGGAGCAGAAGGTCGTGGTGTCCGGCGTCGGCGCGTCGGGTGTGGCGTGCTCGAAGATCCTCATGAACGCCGGCGTGAAGAACATCATCGGCTGCGACACCCGCGGGGCGATCTACAAGGGCCGCACCGAGAACATGAACGCCATGAAGGAGTGGTACGCGGAGCACACCAACCCGGAGCGCATCCAGGGGACGCTCGACGATGTGATCGAGGGGGCCACCCTCTTCCTCGGCCTGTCCGGCCCGGACACCTTCAAGGTCGACCAGCTCAAGCGGATGGCGAAGGACCCGATCGTCTTTGCGATGGCCAACCCGACGCCGGAGATCATGCCGGAGGTCGCCGCCCCGTACGTGCGGATCATGGCGACCGGGCGCTCGGACTACCCGAACCAGATCAACAACGTCCTCGCGTTCCCCGGCGTGTTCCGCGGGGCGCTCGACTGCCGCGCCCGGCAGATCAGCGAAGCGATGAAGGTGGCCGCGGCGGAGGCGATCGCGAACACGATCTCCGAGGACGAGCTGCACGAGGACTACATCATCCCGAGCGTGTTCAACCGGTCGGTTGCTGCTGCCGTCGCGACCGCGGTGATCGCGCAGGCGAAGCGGGAGGGCCTCGCGCGCCTCGAGCCGGGCGAGGACGCCTAGGTCCCCCCTCTGGGGCCGCGTGCGCTGCGCGGCCCCGCACCCCCCGGCGGTAGACTCGGTCGCCGCGGGGGTGTGGCGGAACGGTAGACGCGACGGTCTCAAACACCGTTGAGGGCAACCTCGTGTGGGTTCGACTCCCACCGCCCCTACTGCCGGGGTTTCCCTGCAAACGGGACGGTTTTGGGCCATGGTTCGGCCGGGTCTGTCCTCCGCTCAAGACCGCTCTAGACCGCCCGAAGTGGGACCGCACTGTCCCAAGATTGTCCCAACAGGACTCGCGAGTCGTCCCGCGTCTCTGACTCGCCCCTCTGAGGCTCGTATGCTCATCGCTCTCAGATGAGTAGCCCGGACGAACAGGCAATGCGCCGCCGCCGCTATGCCCAGTGCACCGCCGCCTTGATCCGTAGACCTGGTCCCGGGCGCGCAAGCGTCTTCGCGCAGGCGCTGAACAACGGACTCGCGTCCATCGTCGCGTTCGAGTGCCCGGGGAAACTCCCCGCAAATGCACGGAAGACCCCTTCAGCGCGCAAGCTTCTCGGCACAATTGTGGGCATCGGGCAGGAGCAGGCTGACGGAGCCGTGCTGGTTCCCATAGCCGCCGGGTTCGATCCAGCGTCCGAGGAGCACCTCGATCGAGTGCTCGGACCGCCGAAAGGCACTTCAGCTGGGGTCGTCCGCGTCAATGTGCCTCGGCTAAGAGCGGCGATTGACGCCACGGACGCTGCTCGACACGCCCGCGCCGCCTCTGCCGACACCCCCGACGGCGACGCTATCGAGGCACTCGTGGCACTCGACCAGCACCCAGCGTTACGCGTCTTGGATGACGAACTGCAGGACCAACACGAAGACGAGGCGATGCTGGCGGACCAGGCCGAGAAGGAGCGTGCAGCCGACTACTGGGCTTCCTTACCAGACGAGGAGCGAACCCGCCGGCGAAGCTTGGGATTGGCCCAGGGCGCGAGGGCGAGCGCAACCAAAATCGCAGAGCCTGTCGAACCGAGCGATTGCCCCGTCTGTAGATCGACGGAGTTGACAGTGGAACGGGTTAGCGACGCCTTCGGCTTGGGCTTCGGACCCGGCGTCTGTCTTGCATGCGGCTACCGCCGTAGCGAAGAAGTTGCCGAGTGGCTTGCCATTGACCTTGTGCTTGGCCGCGACGACGAGGACCACGACCCGTGGCTGGTTGCGGTCAGCCCAGACGCCTAGCTTTGCAGATCGGAGTCTCCGTCGGGGGTCTCAATTAGCCTCTCGTGCTGATGGCGACGAACCGGCGTTACTTCATGAACCTCTTCACAGAGGAGACATGGCGCGAAAGCCGTCTGAATGCCCGCTTTCAGTTCACCGGGCACACCGCAAAGCTCAGGAACCGCGAGGTAATTGGGCCGGGCGATATCTTTCTCTGCTCGTCACTCGCGTCTCCGCGTGCGTCGCGGCAATGGAGGTTGTCGGCGATGTCTACGAGATCGAGCACGAAGACCCCCCGACATGGCGACGTGGTCTCTATCCCGTCCGATATCCGACCCGCCTGCTTCGCCGCGTTCCACTGACGAACGCGGTTAGCTTGGCCGAGATTCGTAACCATTCAGCAGATCCCTCACTCTGGGGCTGGATCTACCGCAACTCAGGCAGCGAAATCCCGACAGCGGACGCTCAATGGATCATGGAGCAGCTCAACTTGCGACCCGCGCTTGCCGCGGATGCCGACGAGCCAGCTATCGAGGAAGAAACTGGCGACGAGCGGGAGCGACCCCACCTACGCTTGCAAGCGAAGCTCCTGAAGCTCGGCCGGGCGATGGGTCTTGACACCTACGTCGCCCGCAATGACCGTGGCTCAACTTACGAAGGGCAGCGTCTGGGTGACCTCGCCTCGGTTGAGACACTGCCGGTGGGACTGCCAGAGTCTGTCCGACGCAGAGTCGAACTCGTTGACGTGATCTGGCTCCGGCGAAACGAGTACGTCGCGATGTTCGAGGTCGAGGCGACAACCGACATCTTCAAGGGCCTTCTCCGAATGGCAGACCTCATCACGCTGCTTCCGAACCTCATCATCCCGCTCTTTATCGTCGCTCCCGAAGAGCGCCGAGGGGCGGTCTTCGAGCAGATCACCCGCCCGGTCTTCACAAGCGGCCTACAACGACCGCTCGACAAGGCTTGCCGCTTCATCGCCTTCGAGTCGTTCGAGGCGGACCTCGACATCCATGGCGACCGCGCTGGTCTCTTCGATCCCCACCGCTATCTGGAGATGGTCTCCGAGGGGCCCCCGGACGCCGCTTGATCCCAGGAGGGATGACTTTGTCGCCGAGCGCGAATCAGACCAGGACCTAATGGTCTTGAGGGATGAGGCAGAAGACGCAGAAGCGCAACCGGAGCCGGTTCGCGTTGCTTCGCTGGGGATGTCACGCTAGGCTCTTGTGCCGAACAAGCGTTCGATGAACTGACTCATGGACGCATCGAAGGACCCGAGCCAATGGCCGGGGGGAGGAGCTTGGGCAACCGGGGCGGCCGCCTACGGGCCACGGCCAATCCCTGGGAGATCACCGGAGGCTCGGGAGCACCCCACGGTCGGCCCAAGGACGGGAGCTTCCGCGGAGTCGCACATGAAGGTTTCTGCGATTCCATCGAGGGAGGACATCCCATGTCCAGCGACATCAGTCGCGCAACCCGCATCCGTGAGGAGAAGTACGCCATCACGGAGGAGATGCGCGCCATCATCAACACCGCCGACAGCGCTCGGCGCGACCTGACCCCCGACGAACTGACCCGCGTCCAGCAACTCGAAGCCCGCGACCACGGGCTCGACGCCGAGCTTCGCAGCGCCGAGCAGCGCATCGGATTGCCGCCGAAGCTCCGCGCCGGGGACGAGGCGTCCCTGACCGGCGGGGGCGAGGTCCGTGGCTACCTCACGGCCACGACTCCCCCGCTGTTCGGCAGGGAGGTCCGCGACCTCCTCCGCAGCCCGAACACCAGCGGCGGCTACACGGTGCCGAGCGGGGTGTCCTCGACGGTCTGGGACAACCTGCGTTCGGAGTCCGTGGTGCTTGAGTCCGGGCTCCCGGTGATCGTCACCGACAAGGCCCAGCAGATGGTCCCCGCCGTCACAGGGGACGCTCAGGTGTCGTGGACGGGGGAAGCCCAGGCCATCACCGAAACCGACATCGAGTTCGGCGGGGCGCTGGCGATCCCACGGAAGCTCGCCGCCTACCTGGAGGTCAGCCGGGAGCTGGTCGATGACGCCGCCCCCGACATCCTCGCCCTTGTCGAGGCGAACCTCGCGAAGTCGATCGCCTTGGAGATCGACAGGGTGGTGCTGGAGGGCATCGGCGCGAACGAGGAGCCGACTGGCCTCGTCGCCACCGACGGCGTTGGCGCTGACGTTCTTGGCACGACCGACGGCGCGGCGATCACCGTGCAGGACGTGAAGGACGCCCTCGACGCCGTCCTCGTCGCTGACGGGCGGCCAAGCTCCATCTTCATGCACCACAAGACCTTCGCCGACCTCTCCGACATCAAGACGGGCGTGTCCGGCGACAACCGTTACCTGCTGCAGAACCAGTTGGAGTCCCCCACGTCGGGGTTCGCGCCGTCCCTGTTCGGCGTCCCCGCCTACACCACCAGCGTCATCGACGCCGCCAGGACCGTCGGCAGCACGCAGGACGCGACGAACCTCTACATCGCTGACAACCGCCATTGGGCATTGGTGCGCCGCTCCGAGCTCCTGGTCGAGGTCAGCCGGGACTTCAAGTTCCAGTCGGACATGGTGGCGATCAAGGCCACCACGCGGCTCGACCTCGCGGTGATGCAACCTCGGGCCATGTACGTCCTGTCCGGCATCAACCTCGCCTAGAAAGGGGGAACGATCATGCCGATGTTCGATCACAAGAATCAATGCGAGTCGCATCCCACGATCTTCTCCGGCACCGCCGGCATCGCCGCCCTCACCGGCACCGCCGTCGATCTGGCGAAGGCTGTCGGAGCGATGGTCCTGTTCACGTTCGGGTCCGCGATCGGCACCGCCGCCGTGGCCCCCTACATCCACGAGTCATCCGACAACGTCTCATGGGGGACTGCCGACTTCCAAGGTGGGGGCCTTGTCGGCACCACCACCTTCACCGGCTCCGGCGGCTCACGGCTCCTCGGGTACACCGGCAGCAAGCGCTACATCCGTGGCTACCTCGCCTCCGGCGGGGCGCTGCAGGCGGGCACAGCTGTCGGGGGGACAACGGGCATGAGGGTGGACGCCACCGTCATCACGTTCCTGGGCGGGCACCTGCCCGTCACGGGGACGTAGCTCCATGATGCCGCGCTGCCCGGCCGCTGGCGTAGGGTCCTTTCGATTGCGCTGGCCCCACGCCGCACCACCCTCGCCGCGGGACGGGGGTGCGACGGCAGCATCCCGCGCTCTCCTACCCAAGCAACCGAAGGACCGCGATGTCAGCCGCCTTGACCTGGGGACAGTGACCGCCGGGCCGGGCTGGGTGGTGTGGTTCGGGAACCGGCTGCCCTGCCCAGCGGGGCCTACTGCCCCGCCTGAAAGAACCCTCCTCGTCGGAGGTTCTTCACGAAGTGGGAGGGCGGTGCCAGCCCCCGGAGCCAATGCCCATATGCCCGACGGTCGAGCGCAGCATCTCCGAGGAGCGAGGTGGCGTCAATGAGGGGAGCCCACCGATACCGGGCCCACCGTCCGAGTTTGGTCAGGGGAGCCGAGTCAAGGTCGGATGACGGAGCATCGGGCCAGCGAGGTCTTGGACCCTGTGGGCCGGGCGTCAGCCAGGTTGATCGCCCTCTCCTGCCTGACGCCCGTCGGTCTGGCTGCCGTCCGCCGCGACGGCGGCCGGTAGAGATGACGGTATCGGCGCGCAGCGCAACCGGCGTTGCAGAACGCCGTTGCCCCTTTCTTTTGGTTGCGGCCCTTACCCTCGTGCCTCGCCGGTTCCTGACGGAAACCCCTCGAGTCCGGCAATGTGACGTGCCGTGAAGGGCCGTCCGTCGAAGCTCACGCACGAGCTGCGGGAGCGCATCGTCGCCCTCGTCGCGTCCGGGGTCCCGCTGGACACGGCGGGGCGCTCGTGCGGGCTCGGGAAGGATGTCCCGTCGGAGTGGTTGCGGCGGGGGGAGGGTCGCGACGACCGGCCAGGGCGTGAGCCGTTCGTGGGGTTCACCGCGGCGGTCCGCCAGGCGGAGGGGCAGGCGGAGGCGGAGGCGGTCGCGCAGCTCCTTCGGGGTGATTGGAAGGGGGCTGCGTGGTTCCTGGAACGTCGGTTCCCGGAACGGTGGAGCATGAGCCCCGGGAAGGGCGGCCGCCCAGTCGGGTCCGGGTCTGCGCCGGATCGGCGGCCGGGGGAGCCGCCGCGGCTGACGGTCGTGAGGCGCACGGATGCGGACCCGGCGGAGTGACGTCCGGACCGGCCATTAGAGTTTCTAGATGCTGGACGTACTGGGTCGCTATGTCGCGGCACACGCTCCTCCCGAGGTGTGCGAGGCGGTCCATACTGCCCTCGCCGGGGAAGGCTTCGATGTCGAGGAGCGCGACGGCTGCGTGACGTGGCGCTCGGACTTGGTCACGGTCTGGCGCGACGCCGACGGCCGCCTCTCGTGGTTGCTGCCCGGCCGCCCGCCGGGCAGTGTGACGCTCGTGAAGGACCTTGATCCGGCATGCACGGCAGAGCTGGGGCTCGACGAGTGGGGCGAGGATGCTCCCGAGCCTGACCCGGACAAGCCGATGGAGTCCGACGGCATCGAGGGTGTCGAGGTCGAGAGGCGAGAGGTCGCCCCGTTGCTGCGTCAGGGCGTCCGGGTATTGGGCCAGTTCGGCCGGTGGTACAGGTTCGACGGGCTCGCGCCGTACCGTGGCCAGGTTCGCCCCGCTCAGCTACCGGCCGCAGCTCCGGCCCTGCCGCGGCGGACTCCGGAACGGCGTTCCGCGGCGGCATCGGCACGCCGGGCGGGGCGACGCGTGGGTGCGACGCGGGCCGGTCCCTCGGACGACGGGGATTCAGACCATCCCGACGACGATGATGTAGCGCCGCCCCGTCGCCGTCGGTTGTGGTGGCGGTGGCGGCGTTGAAGGACCGGCTGCAGGACGCGGCCCCGCGGTTCGTCCCCGCCTTCCCGCTGGCGCTCGGGGGGCGGGCGTGTTGACCGCCGCTGAGCAGCGGCTCGTGTGGGCGGTCGCCGCCGTCGAGCGGGCGTACCTGGAGGCCGCCGAGTGGCCTGATCGGCTCGGCGCGGAGCGTCGGCTCCGACGGGCCGCGGCGCTCGCAGCTCTCCCGGCCGAGGAGCTTCGCGACTTCCTCGCCATGGGCCGCCGCCTCGGGGAATGGCGCGCCCAGTGTGACGAGCGGAGAACGATCTCATGACCGACCTTTCCCGCGAGGTTCGCGAGACCTTGGATGAAGTCGCCTGGTCCGCCTGGGCAGTGTGCGATCCGCTCACGATCTCCTCCTCGCCTCCCCCCGAGCCGGAGGATCCCGCCGCCTCGCAACCGTCACCGTGCCTCGACTGGCAGGCGGTCTGGGAACGGGAGAGCGACACCGCCTGGCTCATCGACGGGGTCATCGCCGACGGCCGCGGCCACGTCTTCTACGCGAAGCACGACTCCCAGAAGAGCCTGCTCGTGCTCGCGCTGGCCGCGGAACTCGCCACCAATCGCCAGGACGTGCTCGTCCTCTACCTCGACTTCGAGATGACCGAGACCGACGTGCTCGACCGGCTCGGCGACATGGGGCACCGCCCCGACGACCTCGACCGCCTCCGGTACTGGCTCCTGCCGGAGCTCCCTGGCCTGGACACCCCCGAGGGCGGCAAGGCGCTGCTGGCGTTCATCGACGCCGAGCTGCGGCTCCGGCCCGCCGCCCATGTCCTGGTCATCATCGACAGCATCGGCCGGGCGACCGACGGCGAGGAGAATTCGAACGACACGATGCGGACGTTCGCCCGGTTCACCGGGAACCAGGTCAAGGCCCGCGGCTGGACATGGGTGCGCGTCGACCACGCCGGCAAGGACCCGGCGAAGGGGATGCGCGGCGGCTCAGCGAAGGGGGATGACCCCGACATCGTCTGGCGGGTGATCCGTGGTGCCCAGGGCGTCACCCTCGCCGCCGAGAAACGCCGGATCGCCTGGGTGCCTCCGCGTGTGGCCTTCGACCTGCTCGGCGACCCGCTGCGGTTCCTGCGGGTCGATGAGACCTGGCCGGAGGGAACCTTCGAGGTCGCCGCCCTCCTCGACGGGCTCGGGGTGCCGCTGAACCTGGGACGCGACAAGGCCCGCCAACGCCTCGCCGAGCACGGCCAGAAGGTCCGGAATGAGACCTTCTCGGCGGCCCTCCGGTATCGGCGTTGGCTCGCCGAGCGGGAGCCACCAAACCTGTCCCCAAGCCGCGGGGACAGGTCCCCCACCGAACCTCTCCCCGAGAGCCCGGGACAGGTCGACCAGAATCCTGTTGCTGATGCGGTGGGGACAGATGCGGGGACAGGTGGGGACAGGTGGTCCGGGACGCTTGGGGACAGGTCTGTCCCCCTTTACGGGGACAGCCCGGCCCCGTCCTCGCCCGATACCGCCCTCGAAGAGCCCCTCAGGGAGGAGTCGTCGTCGTGACCGGGTTCGCCCGGGGAGGTCCGGTGAACGAGCCGCGGCTCGGTGAGGCGGCTGTCCGGCGGCGCTTACAGGTCGCCGAGCCGCCGCGCCTGGCGCTCTCCCCCGACGAAGCCGCGCAGGCCATCGGGGTCAGTCGCGACTTCTTCGACGAGCACGTTGCACCGGAGCTTCGCATCGTGCGCCGCAGCCGACGGAAGATCATCGACGTGCGAGAGCTTCAGCGATGGCTGGATGAATCGGCGACGGTTACGCTCGATGTCGAGCGACCGCGGAGGGGGAGCGATGGCTGAGGGAATCGAAGTGCGTCACCGGGAGGGATGCCCCGCCCAGGACGACGGTAAGTGCCGGTGTAGGCCCGCCTATCGGGCGGCCGTCTTCAGCGTGCGCGATGGGCGCAGGATTCGTCGCACGTTCCCGACCCTCGCCGCGGCGAAGGCGTGGCGGGCCGACGCGCTCGGCGACGTTCGGCGCGGTGCCCTGCGTGCCTCCCCGCCCACCACGGTCCGCCAGGCCGCCGAGGCGTGGCTCGAAGGGGTCCGTGACGGTTCGATCCGCACCCGCTCCGGTACTGCCTACAAGCCCTCGGCGATCCGCGGCTACAAGGCGGCCCTGCAGACGCGGATTCTCCCCGCCCTCGGCGGTGCGCGCCTCGCCGACGTCACCCGCCCCGATGTGCAGGCCCTCGCCGACCAGCTCCTCGCCAAGGGCCTCGACGCCTCGACGATCCGCAACGCTCTCATACCTCTTCGGGTGATCTACCGCCGGGCCGTCGCCCGCGGGGAGCTCGTCGTCAACCCGACGACGGGGGTGGAGCTACCGGCCGTCCGTGGACGCCGCGAGCGCATCGCCACACCCGAGGAGGCCGCTGCCCTCCTTGCGGCGCTCCCTGAGGCCGACCGGCCGGTATGGGCCACGGCCCTCTATGCCGGTCTGCGCCGCGGCGAACTGATGGCCCTTCGCTGGGACGACCTCGACCTCGCCAGCGGCATCCTTCGCGTTGAGCGCGCTTGGGACCCGCGGGCGAGGCAGGTCGTCGCTGTCAAGACGCGGGCGGGACGCAGGCGCGTCCCCGTCGCCGCCGTGCTGCGCGAGCACCTCCTCGACCACAAGCTCCGGACCGGACGGTCGAACGGCCTCGTATTCGGCGACGGCGACGAGCCCTTCGCGTACGAGGCGCTCCTGCGGCGTGCGAAAGCCGCGTGGAAGGCCGCCGGTCTCCTCCCCATCGGCCTGCACGAGGCGCGCCAT
>CAVPMA010000006.1:0-31905 GCA_963706315.1 uncultured Thermoleophilia bacterium
GCCAGGCAGGGGCGGTGACCCGCCCGAACGACCATTCACCGCCCTCCAGCCGCGCGTCCACGGTCGTATAGCTCCACACCCGCCCGTCGCCGGTGACGCGATCCGCGTCGACGTCCTTCCCAGTGAGGACGCGCCGCTCGAGGAGCAGCGGCTCGGGCAGGTCAGGCAACCGCGGTACCGCCGTTTGGGCCGCCTGAGGGCGGCCCCGGCACCGGGTAGTCGCCCGCCGCGCTCGGCGGCTTGACGGGCCGCTTCGGGCCGATCACCCAGTCGGTCATCCCGCTCACCTGCTTCAGGGCGTCGAGGAACGTGACGTAGTGCTGCTCGCGGACCTCCGCTCCCTCGGACATGATGCTGTCGGACGTCGCGTGCTGGATGCCGCTGTACCCCGCCGCCTCCGCGATCTTCGTGTGCTCGGTGGGCTTGCCCGCCGCGTAGGCGCCTGGACCGGTGTACTCGTCGTCCAGCCCGAACATGTGGCCCGACTCGTGCGCAACCACGGTCTGGGGCCGCCCGGTGCCGATCGTGATGTGCGCGTGATCGCCTGCTCCGCCCTCGACGAGGGTCGCGCGCGAGGTGTCGAAGCCGGACGCCGCCTTCAGCTGCGCGCCGATCGCTCCGAATCGCGCTGCGCGCTGGGCGGAGTCCTTCCCCTGCACCATGACCGTCAGGTTCGAGCCCGGGACGGTTGCGCCGGGCGCGGCGTTCGGCATCTCCTTGGCGAGTGCCGACACACTGGCTACCGAGCCGGCGGTCAGGCGTTCCTTGCCCGGCTGGAACGAGAGATCGCGCTCGAGGAGTTGGTCGCGGCGCTCCACCACGTCCTCGGACGTGACGTTCATGACGTTGCCGAACGTCCCGCCGCCCGAGGCGGCCGGACGGCTGACGTCGGCGCTGCCCCCTATGAAGCCCTTCGGCACCTTCCGCGCGTTGACCACCATGTGCTGGCCGGCGGCCTTGCCGGACGCGTTCGCGACCTTGTTGACGGTCACCTTGACGTCCGTCTCGACCCCGAGATCCTCCCAGTACTGCTTGGAGCAGTGCATGGGGTGCTTCTTGCGCCAGGCCGACTCGACCGCGCTCTTGAACTTGTCGAGGAAATCCTGCTCGTCGCCCCCGTCGGGGCCCCCCTGGCTCGACCACTGCCACTTGGTCACCTCGGCGGCTCGCTTGGCGCGCGGCAAGCGGTTGATGACCCGCGCCGCCGCCTGGGTCTGGGCGGAGGTCTCGCGCGGCACGGCCCGGCCGGCCACGAGGTCCATGCCGGGCAGCATCACGACGGCCCCCTTCAGGTGGACCTGAAGCTCCTCCTTGGCCGGGTCATACTCGACCTCGAAGCCGCCGTAGTAGTTGGCGGGGTTCCCGGACGACGGGTTGTAGTCGATCGGGCCTTTCTTGCCCGTCTTGATCCACTCGTCACGCTCCTTGCGGGCCTTCTCGTAGCCCTCCGTGAGCGGATTGACCAGCGTGGCAGGCTGACGGGCGAGCAGGCGCGCGAGCGCCGCGTTCCCGATGCCGCCGAGCGCCGCGACGCCGCCGAGCGGAACGGGGAGGCCGTTTCGAATGGCCGTCGTCGTCGTGACGGAGGACGGCGAGGCTGCACCCGGCTCCAGCGCCCCCGCCGAGGTCGGAATCGCCGCGGCAGCGGGGCGGGTCTCAGTGGACGCCTCAGTGTGCCCTCGCACAGGAGCATCTTGGCCCCAGCGGCCACGCTCCGCAAGGGAGCGATGGCGGAGCGGCCTGCGCAGGTCTGCAGCCACCTCGCGAGATCGGCCGCGACCTCTCCGCGCCTTCAGGCTCCAACAAGATGAAACCCCCGCGATTGCGGGGGCTTCCACACTTGTTGAGGTCGCCTTCGGCGTTCGCAGTCAGCGTGACCTGCCGGGCTTCGCGCCGGCAAACGCGGCCCTCGGCACGATGTCGTCGCCGTCCAGCTGCGCGGCCTCGTGCCCTTCCGAGATCCACCCCGAGGAGTGAAGGAGCGCAACGTAGTACGTGTCGACGAGCTCCTGTGCTCCATGGATGGCCCGCGCGACGAGCGTCTCGCGCCGGACGGGAGCCGGCGCGCAGAACACATGTTCGCTATTTCACGGGGAAACGCGCTACCGTGGAGACATGACGGACACCGCGGATTTCTCACTCGCCGTCGTCGGCCACGTGTGCGACGGCCCCGCTGCCCTCCGTACGCGGCTCGTCGAGCGGGGGCTCGACATCACGACCATCGCCCGCCTCGTGCGGTGCAGCCCGGTCACGTTGGCACGCTCGACGAAGACCGGGGCGTCTCCGCGCGGGGTCCTCGTCGGGCTGGCGACCCTTGTGACGGTGCTCGACCGCCTGCAGGCTCGGGGCGTCGACTTTCGCGATCTCGCGCGGTCGGATGGCCTCGATGCCGACGCTGCTCTCGCGATCGCCTCGGTGGCGGGCGAGAGCCCGCTTGCCGCGCGGATGATCGACCGGCTGCGAGCATCGTCGGGCGCCGAACCGACCGCCGGCCAGCTCACGTTCGACGCGCTCCACCCCCGGGCGGCCTGAGCCTGGCGGTTGTCCCGTCTAGGTCGACTCGCCGAGTTCGCGGAGCAGTTGCCCGAGTTGGGCAAAGCGTTCCGGTCCGAGCCTCAGTTTCCAGTCGTGTTCGATCTCGCTCACTGCGTCTCGCATGGTCCGCCCCGCGAGTACGCCACGCGGCGTGAGGGCGATGCGCTTGGAGCGCGGGTCGCGTGGATCTGCCTGGCGCTCGAGGTAGCCGAGACGTTCCAGCTGGCCGAGCAGGTAGTTGAGTGCCTGCTTGCTGATGCGAAGCCGGGCGGCGAGCTCGGAGGGTCTCGTGCCCTGGGGCCCGGGGTACAGGAAGACGTTGAGGTGGGCGGCGTCGAGGTCGTCGAAGCCGTGCTCACGCAGCCGTTCGAGCATCCGCCGCCTCACGGCTTCCCACGGCACGCGCAGGAGCGCGCCGATCAGCGGAGGCCCGAGCGGCTCCGCATCGAGTAGAGTAAAGGGACTTGACTTATTCTCGGCTGGCATTTAGAGTCAAAACACTTTACCATCTGGCACGAGGAGCAGATACAAATGCTGACAAGCACAGGCGACGAGATCAGGATCGGGCAAGTGGCGATCCGATTCCTGCTCGAGGGCGAGGCATCGGGAGGCTCCGTCGCGGTCTTCGAATTCGACGTCCCAGCCGGAGCCAGAGTGCCGGCCGCGCACAGCCACGACGGATACGAGGAGACGCTCTACGGGCTCGAGGGCGTCCTGACCTGGACACTCGAGGGACGGCAGATCGACGTCGGCCCCGGCGAGGTGCTCTGCATCCCCCGAGGAGTCATCCACCGCTTCGACAACGAGCACGCCGACGACGCGAAGGTGCTCGCGATCGTCAGCCCGGGCATCCTTGGCCCCGACTACTTCCGCGAATGCGCCGCCGTGTTCGAGGCCGCCGCCGGTGGGCCGCCGGACCTCGCGGCGCTCGCCGAAGTGATGCGACGCCACGGGCTCACCCCAGCCCCCTAGCGCGTCGCTGGTCCACGGCCACGTCGCCCGCCGGCACCTCCGCGAGTGGGATGGTTCGAGTGGCGCCGGAACATACGGCCGGCCGAAATGTTTGCAGGAGAGTTGCTTCTTGGGACCGGTGACGATCGAGTAGGGTCGCCGAGAAATGACTCCACCTTCGGTGCGCGCCCTGATCCTTGCGGTCGACGACGATCCGGCGGTCGGTCGTGCGATCGAGCGCGACCTGCGCCACCGGTACGGCTCCCGTCATCGCGTCCTGCTGGCCGACGCGGGCGAGGCGGGCCTCGGCATCGTCGAGGAGATCGTGCGTCGCGGCGAGCCCGTGGCTCTGCTGGTGGTCGACCAGCGCATGCCGGGGATGAGCGGCGTCGAATTCCTGACGCGTGCCCTGAAGATCGCCCCGCACGCCAAGCGGGTGCTCCTCACGGCCTACGCCGACACCGAAGCGGCCATCCGGGCGATCAACGAGGTCCGCCTCGACCACTACCTGATGAAGCCCTGGGATCCGCCGGACCTCCGGCTGTACCCCGTGCTGGACGACCTGCTGGAGGACTGGGAGGCCGGCTCTGCCGCGCGCCTCGCCGAGCCGGGGCTTCGGCTCATCGGACACCGGTTCTCGGCCGAGGCGCACGCCACCCGCGACTTCGTGGCCCGAAACGGCGTGGCATACCGCTGGCTCGACATCACCGATCCCGAGGCGCGCCGGCTGATGGCCGCCGCCCAGGTGGACGACTCCGAGCTCCCGGTATTGGTCTTCGAGGACGGCGAGGCGCTGGTGCGGCCCTCCCAGGGCGAGATCGCAGCACGCATCGGCCTGCGCACGGAGGCGGAACTTCCCTTCTACGACCTCGTCATCGTCGGCGGCGGCCCCGCCGGTCTCGCCGCGGCGGTCTACGGCGCGTCAGAGGGGCTGCGAACGCTCCTCGTGGAACGCCACGCGGCGGGCGGGCAGGCCGGGCAGAGCGCGCGGATCGAGAACTACCTCGGGTTCCCGTCCGGCCTCAGCGGCTCCGACCTGGCGCGGCGCGCGACGGCCCAGGCCCGACGCCTGGGCGCGGAGATGCTCACCGCCCGCGAGGTGCTCGCCATCCGCGAGAACGGCCCGTCGCGAGTCGTCACGCTCGACGGCGGCGAGCAGATCGGCTGTCACAGCGTGCTCGTCGCAACGGGGGTGCACTACTCCCGGCTCGACGCCCCCGGGGTCGAGTCCCTCACCGGCTCAGGCGTCTACTACGGAGCCGCGCCCGGCGAGGCCGCCGCGGTCGAAGGCGAGGACGTGGTGGTCGTCGGCGCGGCGAACTCGGCGGGGCAGGCGATCCTCGATCTTGCGACGCGGGCGCGGCATGTGACCGTCGTGTGTCGCGCGGAGGGTCTCGAGAAGGGCATGTCCCACTACCTCGTCGAGCGGATCCGCTCGCTCACGAACGTCGAGGTCGCGACGCGCGCGGTGGTGACGGCGGCATCCGGCGACGGCCGGTTGGAGGAGCTCACCATCTCCATCGAGGGCCGGGAGCGGCGATTGTCGGCCGCGGCGGCGTTCGTCTTCATCGGTGCGCGGCCGCAGACCGACTGGCTCGGCGACACCGTGGCGAGGGACCCGGCAGGGTTCATCCTCTCGGGCGTCGCCGTGAAACGGATGGAGGGGCGACATCGCTGGCGGCTGGAGCGCGATCCGTTCCTGCTCGAGACGAGCCTGCCCGGGGTGTTCGTGGCCGGCGACGTCCGCGACCAGTCGATCAAGCGCGTGGCCTCGGCGGTCGGGGAGGGTTCGATGTCGGTGCAGCTCGTCCACCAGTACCTTGGCGGGATGCTGACTCCCGTGGCCCCATGACCGTCGACCGGCTACGGGGAGCCCCGGTCCTGAACGCCCTGAGCGACGAGGAGGTCGTCCAGCTCGCCGAGGCCGGGCGCGAGCGCCGCCTCGCCCCCGGTGAGTTCCTCTTCCGTCAGGGCGACCGCGCGAGCGCCTTCCACGTCGTGCTCGACGGGCAGTTGGAGACCACCAGGGAGGTGGCAGGCGAGCAGGTCTTGATGATGAGCCACGGGCCGGGGGGCTTCCTCGGGGCGATGGCGCTGCTCACCGACACCCCCTACCGCGGGACGACGCAGTCCGTCGGGGAGACCGTCGTGTTCGAGCTGGACGGCGAGGAACTCCGCCGGCTCGCGTTCACGCACCCCCCGCTGCTTCGCGATCTCCTCCCGGCGCTCGAATCGGTAAGTGGCACGGTCAAGGGGATCGAACGTGACCGCGAGAAGCTGCTCGCGGTCGGCAAGCTCGCCGCCGGACTGGCGCACGAGCTCAACAACCCCGCCGCCGCCGCAGCCCGCGGGGTTGCGACGTTGCGCGAGTACGAGCGCCAGCGACAGTCCGCGTTCGCCGAGATCGCGGCCGGCGGCGCCCCGGCGGAAGAGCTCGCGTCGCTCGCCTCGCTCGGAGCGGTGGCCACCGATCAAATCGCGTCCAGCGAGCGGCTCGACCCCCTTGCCGCGAGCGATCGCGAGGAGGAGCTCGTCGCGACGCTCGAGCAGCGCGGTCTGCGGGACCCCTACCGGATTGCATCGGTGCTCACCGAGGCGAGGCTCGGGCCGGAATGGGTCGACCGCGTGGCGGCGGCCGTCGGCGACGGTAGCCTTGATGCCGGTCTGCGCTTCGTGGCGGCGTGCACGGGATCGCGCGTCATGCTCGCCGAGTTGGAGGAGGCGACGACGCGCATCTCGGACCTCGTCGGCGCCGTCAGGAGCTACTCGTACCTCGATCAGGCGCCGCGGCAGACCGTCGACATCCACGAGGGGCTCGAGAGCACCCTGTCGCTCTTGAACCACAAGCTGAGCGAGAAGGGCGTGACGATCGTCCGCGACTTCGACTCCCAGCTGCCGGGGGTCGAGGCATCGGGCTCCGAGCTGAACCAGGTTTGGACGAACCTGATCGACAACGCGATCGACGCGCTCGGTGCCGACGGGCAGCTCACCCTCCGCACGCGCAGGCAGGGGGAGCGAGTCTGCGTTGAGATCGCCGACAACGGGCCAGGAGTTCCCGAGGATCTCCAGGCGCGAATCTTCGACGCGTTCTTCACCACCAAACCCGTCGGTCAGGGCACCGGTCTCGGGCTCGACATCGCCCAGCGCATCGTGGTGCGCCACCACGGCGAGCTTCGCCTCGAATCGCAGCCCGGCGACACCACCTTCCGAGTGCTGCTCCCCGTCCGCTGATCGGTGTTCAGCGCGGCAGGGCCTTGATGGTGACGAGGTGGTTCACGATCACCGTCGGGCCGCCGACCACGATGCGCCGCACCTGCTTCGAGCGCCGACACGGAACGGTGTAGCGCCTGCCGGCGATCGTGAAGCGCACCGCCTTGCCGCGACACGCGTAGACGCGTCGAACGGTCCGTTGGGTCTTCTCGACTGGTGTTGCCACGACAGGTGGCGTCACGGGCGGGGCGACCGCGGGCGCAGGAGGCGGGGACGGGGGCGGGGGAGGGAGAACGGCGGCGAGCGGACGGCAGGATTCGAGCCACGCGTCGAGCGCGAGGCGCTTCTTGATCGTGCTGAAGCCAAGCGCGTTCGCCTTCGGGCAGAATGTGGCGGATTGGCCCGAGTACTCGGCGCTGAACACCGCTTTGCCGGCGGCGACGAAACGGGACAGCCCGTCGCATTCGTCGAACGCGAAGCACTCCTCGTTGACGGCGAAGTCGAAGTACGGCTCGAGATCCGTGACCTGGTCAACGTCGTTCTTGAGCGCGGCGGACAGGCCGAGCCCGTGCGCCGTCGCCGCGATCATGCGGTTGTACGCGAGCTGGTCGGCGGGGGTGAGCGGGAACCCGGTCCTGTTGGCGTACCCGTCGACGTTGTCCGGCTCGACCGCGTCGAAGCCCTTTTCGCGGCACATGGTCAAACGGGCCGCCATGATCGGGCCGAGCAGGTCGAGCCGGCGGATGTCGAGCCACCGCTCGCCCGGCCACCCGTTGTCGGCGCCGAGCACCCCGGCCGGGAAGCTCGCTGCGTCCGGGCGCCAGTCCTCGAAGCTGCCGGCCGAGAAGTAGCACACCGTCCTGTGTCCACTCGCCTTGAGCGACGCGACGGTGGAGGCCGCGGTGTCGAATCCGTCCACCTCGAAGACCTGCGCCGAGACCGACTGATCGGTCGGCCCGGTCAACTGCCATTGCCAGGTGGTGCCCGGCGCGGGCGTCCAGTAGGCCGCCGCGGGTCCGGCGGTCGCGAGCGCCAGCAGCGCCACCAGGATCGCGAACCGCCATCTCGCTCCCGTCGCCATGTCGCTGCTCCCCGCTCGTCCGTTGCGATTGCACGGGCCCGTCGATCGGACCCCGCCTCGCTGACGACGGGAGCGGAAGACGTGTCAGAACTGCGTGGGTGCCGGCGACCGTGCCGGTGGTGAGAACGAGTTCGTGCGCGTCATCCGTCGCGCCGGTGGCGAGGTGTGCCCTCCATATCGGCGGGGAGGTCCGCGGCTTGAGCCGCGGGCCTCAGCGCGCGCGGGCGGTCAGGTCGCGGTTGCGGGTTGCGGGAACTCCCGCAGCGTCTGGCGGCGCAGGAGCTCGGTGCCGGCGAGCAGCCCGACGGCCAGCACCAGCACGCCCAGGTATGTTCGGGTGCCGGCGCCCGGGCCGAAGAGCAACAGGATCAGCATGACGAGCACGACCACTCCGAACAGGATCCAGGGCTGCGTTCTGAAGACGGGGGCGAGGGCTCGGCGCGTGCCGACCGCCCGTCGACCCGGTCCCGACAGCCAGACCCCGATCAGGATGAAGATCCCGTAGACCAGGAGGCCGATCGCGACGTCGCGCAACAGCTGGGTGCCGACGTACCAGGTGGCGTTGGCGGCCGGGCGTAGCGAGTCGGAGCTGACGAGGGAGTCGACCACGTACTTGCCTCCCAGGCGCCGCACGAGCCCGAGGATCACGGAGATCAGGATCAAGCTCCACGCGCCGGCCGTGATGATGCGCCGCCGCCGCCCCTCGCCCAGCCAGATCGCCACCGCGAACAGCGCCAGGGCGACGAGCGAGAGGACGACGCTCAGCACCCTGATGTCCCGCACGGCGGTCCTCGCTCCCTGCAGCTGGTCGGCTCGTAGCACCACAATGCGCCCCGAGTCCAGCGGCAGGCGCCCGGGGGGCAGGCCCACCTGCGCCCGCAGTTGATCGAGCAGCCCCCGGACGTCGAGCACCACGTTCCCCCCGTAGGCGGTCAGCAGGGGCGTGTCCTTCTCGTCGATCATCGCGATGAGGGCCGAATGCGCGCGCCGGTTGGCGCGCTCCCACAAGTCCTGAACGGTCGGCGAGGCAAGCAGGGCCTCGGCCTGGTTCACGGCCGCTCCGCGCAGGGCGGCCGCGGCCGCGGCGGCGAGCGGGTCGAGCTGGCTCGGCAGTGCCTGCTGCAGCGACTGCGACACGTCGACCCTGTTGGAGAGCTCCTCGACCAGGTAGTTCGCGAGCGCCGACCGTACGGCGGGCTCTTCGAGGAGCTGGCCGCTGGCATTCACCCAGGAGTCCGTGTTGAGCGCCTGCCGCTTCACCCATATCGTGAGCGAGCTGACAAGGACTACGAGGGCGGCGAGGACCAGGGCCACCCATGCGGCGATCGGTCGCCACTCATGCCGGGCACCCGATGCCGGTTCGGGACTCCGCTTCGTCGCGTCGTCGCTCAAGTCCGGTGCCTCCGCGTGCGTCTTGTCCGGGGGTCCCACGCCTCGATTGCAATCGATGCGTCGGACTCGCGGGAACCCTATTGGTGCGTATGGCGTTACGCGAGCGGCGAAACCCTGACGTGCGTTTCGGAGTGTTGCGGATCCGTCGGGCGAGGACGGATCGGCAGCACCACGGGATGAGGTCGCGGGGTCGCGGGATGAGGCAGTTGCGTGTTCGGTCACGTCGCCCGATCCCTGCCGGCGACCGAACCCCGCGTACCATGGGGCCGCACCGTCACGTGTCCGGGAGGGGCCGAGAATGTCCATACGCGCGGTCGAACAGGTCAGCAGCTCCATGCCGACGATCGAGGGCGCGGGGGTGAAGCTGCGACGGGCTTTCGGCTTCGGGGACCCTGAGACCTTCGATCCCTTCCTGCTGCTCGACGACTTCCGCAACGAACGTCCGGAGGACTACCTCGCGGGATTCCCGTGGCATCCGCACCGTGGCATCGAGACGATCACCTACGTCCTCTCCGGCACCGTGGAGCACGGTGACAGCCTTGGCAACCGCGGCTCGCTCGGCGCGGGCGACGTGCAGTGGATGACCGCCGGGCGGGGCATCATCCACCAGGAGATGCCGCAGGGCGCCCCGGACGGGCGCATGCACGGCTTTCAGCTCTGGGCGAACCTGCCGTCGTCGCTCAAGCTGACCGCGCCGCGCTACCAGGACGTGGGCGCGGGCGACATCCCGACCGTCACCGACGACGACGGCACCGACGTGCGCGTCGTTTGCGGCTCGTTTTGGGGGCAGACCGGCCCGGTCGACGGCATCGCCGCCGAGCCGATCTACCTCGACGTCCGGGTGCCGCCCGGGCTCACCAAGCGACTGCTCGTGGAGACCACCCGGCACGCGTTCGCCTACATCTTCGAGGGGTCCGGCCGCTTCGACGCGGCGTCGGAGCCCACGCCGGTCCGCATCGACCACGTCGAATCCGACCAGGCGGCGCCGGTGGCCGCGGGCGAGGTGGGCGATCGGACCCTCGTGGTGTTCGGCCGCGGCGACGAGGTGGTCGTGCGCGCGGGCGAGCACGGCATGCGGTTCCTGCTGGTGTCGGGCAAGCCGATCCAGGAGCCGGTCGCATGGGCGGGTCCGATCGTCATGAACACGCGGGAGGAGCTCGAGGACGCGTTCACCCAGCTCAAGGACGGCACGTTCCTGGGCGGCTGAGCCCGTGGAGCCATTCGCCTGCGCCGCCGCCGCCGCGGCCGACCACCTGTGAGCCACTCCATGGCTGACGCGGCGACCCCGCGCAGGCGCCGCCGCCTCTCCCGGCGCGCCCAGCGGCTCGTCGCGATCGTTGGCGTAGCCGTGCTGGTCGCGGCCGGGGTGCTCGTGCAGCGAAGCTGCGGCGGCCGGGACCGATTCACCATCGACGCCTACCGCGGCCTCGGCGCGTGGGTCGACGTCTTCGACTACGTCCCGGCAATCGGCGGGGAGCGGACGCCGGTGGGCCCCGACGACGTGGATGCGATGGCGGCCCAGGGGGTGCGCACGCTCTATCTCCAGGCCGCGTTCGACTCGCCGCGGCTGCCCGACGGTGCCGTGCCCGCCGACCTCCTCGGCCCACTCCTACGCCGCGCTCACGACCGCGGAATGCGGGTCGTGGGGTGGTACGCGCCGCGATTCGTCGACCCCGCCGCCGATCTGCGCCGCCTGGTCGCGATCACCCGGCTGAGCGTCGACGACGAACGATTCGACGGTCTGGCGATCGATATCGAGGATCGCTCGTTCATCGACGTCGTCGAACGCAACCGCCGGCTCGTCGACCTTTCACGCGAGCTACGGGCGGCGGTCGACCCCGACGCGGTGATCGGCGCGGTCGTGCTGTCCCCGGTGTTGCTCGAGACGGTCAACCCGCGCTTCTGGCCGGCGTTCCCGTGGGCGGAGCTCGCGCAGGACTACCAGGTGTGGCTGCCGATGGCCTACTGGACGGATCGCCTGAGGGCCTCCGGGTTGCGCGATCCGCGCCGCTACGTCGAGGCGACGATCGGGAGGACCCGGGAGCTTCTCGCCCAACCGACCGCGGCCATGCACCCGATCGGCGGTATCGGCGATGCGCTGACCGAGGGCGAGCTCGACGTGTTCGCGTCGACGCTTCCCGACGTGGGGGCGATCGGCGGGTCGGTCTACGACTACCGGACGATGCCGACCGGCGGGTGGGGCATCCTCCGAGGCCGCATCCCCAGCTGACCCGCCCTGCCGACTGCGGGCCCCGAATGTTCAGGCTGCGTAAACGGTGCCCTGGCACCCGGATGGGGCACCGAGCCACCGGCCCCCGGGATGCTTCGTTTCCGAGCCGAGATCGGCGGCTGGGCTACGCCCGGGCCTGGCCCCACTGCTCGTCGTGCACGAGCGCCTTCCACGACCTGAAGTTGCGTTGCAGGGCCGGTGCCAGGCCCTCGGGCCACTTCTCGGGGAAGCCGAGCGGCGAGACGATCGCCGGGTCGATGTGCTCAGGAAGACCGAGGGTGCCGCGCAGGCGGTCCTTCTCGAACCGCTGGAAGGCAGTGGTCGGCACGGTGCCGAGCCCTTCGGCGCGGGCGGCGAGCATGAGGTTCTCGAAGGCGAACGCGAGCGAGATCAGGTCGTCCTCATGGCCGCCCGCCTGCATCTGGGCGGGATAGTTGTCACGCGGGACGAGCAGCCCGATGATCCAGACGGGAGCGATGCGGTACGTCGAGAGGATCTGCTCCGCGTAGTCGAGCCCCCATTGGGAGTGCTGCTCGTCGGACACGCCCTCCTTGCGCGGGCGCATGATGGAGAAGTACCTCGCCCCGCCGGCGATGACGAGGTCGGCGACCTCGCGGCGGCGCTGCTCGTCGCGGACGACGAGCAGGCTCCACGCCTGGGACCCGCTGCCGGTCGGCGCCCGAAGCGCGAGTCGAAGCAGCCGGTCGAGCACCTCGTCGCCCACCGGCTTGTCCGTGTACGTCCGGACCGCGCGCCGCCGCCGGATTGCCTCCGCAACATCCATCTCCATCCCCCTGGTGCTGATCGAGTTCGCGGCATCGTACGGGAGACGCGCGGCGTCGTCAGACGCGACGAACGGTCGGGCCACCGCGCTCATCGAGACGCCAGACTCCAAGATGACGCACGGCCCGCCGGGGAGCGGGCCGTGCGGGTACGCGCCCCGGGCGCGGACCGTCGTTGGCGCGGACCGTCTAGGAGGCCTGGCCGGGGTCGTTGTCGTCGCGGGGGTCGGTGCCTCCCTTGTCCGGGTTGCCGCGCAGACGTGGCTCCGCCGGTGGGGTCGCCTCCTCGTCACCCGGCTCGGCCTCGGCGCCGGCCACGATGACCTTGCGCTCGCAGCTCCGGTGGACGATGTCCTCGGCGCGGGCGATCGCGACGTCCCAGCCCGGGCCGCAGATCAGGAAGTCCGGCGTGTTGTCCGCCGCACGGGCGATCAGCACGTCGTTGCCGTAGCCGCCGAACAGCATGTCGGCGCCGACGCCGGCGTACAGCGTGTCGTGGCCACGACCACCGTAGACGCGGTCGTCGCCGGAGCCGCCGAGCACGATGTCGTTGCCCCAGTCGCCGGAGACCACGTCGTCGCCCTGCTGGCCGAACAGCACGTCGAGCGCGTCGCCGCCGTGGATCACGTCGTTGCCCTCGCCGCCGGCGACACGGTCGGCGCCACGGGCCCCGTTGAGCACATCGTTGCCGAGGCCGCCACGGATGCGGTCGTTGCCTCGCAGGCCGTTTACGTAGTCGCCGCCGCCTCCCGCAAGGATGAGGTCGGCGCGGTTCGTCCCGAACAGCAGATCAGCGTTGTCGGTCCCGTTGATGTTCGCGGCCATCGCGACCGGCACTCCGATCGTCAGTACCGCGGCTCCTGCGGCGAGTTTCGCTCTCAGCTTCATGTGTGTGCTCCTCGTCCGATGACACAGGTGGCTGGCGGATGGAAGCCTTCACCGAGGTCATGAGCGGATTGCGCAAACGATGTTCGGAAGGTGTAAGAGGTTCGGTGCGCACCTGTAAGGCCGCCGCCGCAGCGTCAGGTCTCTGACCGCCTCCGTGACGTCGCGAAAACCGGGTGATTTGCAGGTCGTTTGTGAGGGGGCGAGGGCCTCGCGTCGCCCGCCGGCCGGGTCAGATGCGGTCTGCGGCGCTCACCAGGTCGGCGTAGGTCACCGGGCCGACGGTGTGCCCGCGCAGGCGCCCTTGAGCATCGACGTAGTAGGTCGCAGGCAGGTTGCTGACCTTGAGCATGTCGACTCCCACCTTGCCGCCGGGGTCGAAGATCGACGGATAGGCCCAGCCCGCATGGCCGCTGAACGTGCGGGCGTTTCGCCGAGTGTCGTTCATGTTGAGGCCGATCATGACCACGTCCGAGCGCTCCTGCGAGAAGCGCTTGAGCTCCGGCGCCTCCTGGCGGCACGGCCCGCACCACGACGCCCAGACGTTGATGAAGACGGGCTTGCCGCGAAACTCCGCCAGCGTGAGCCGCTTGCCCGTGAGGAGCTCCGGGCCGGCGACGGCCGGAGCAGGGGCGGTGCCGGCGAGCGATGGACCGTCGGAGACGAGCTTCGGGGTGCCGCTCCCCTCACGCGTGAGGCCGACGATCAGGGCGCCCGCCACGACCGCGGCCGCCACACAGCCCGCCACGATCTTCCAATGCCGTCTCGGCGGGCTCACGTCGGTCACCGAAACGGTGAATAGCACACGCCGGGATCACTCCCCGATGTCGACCGTTCCGGACGCGTGCGACCTCACGAGCTCGAGCACCGGCTCGCCGTAGCGGTCGACCTTCGCCGCGCCGATGCCGGGGATGGCGAGGAGCGCCGCCGTGGTGCCCGGACGGGTCGCCGCGATGGTCCGCAGCGTGGCGTCGTGGAACACGACGTACGGCGGCACCTGTTGCTCGTCCGCGAGCCGCCGGCGCAGCGCCCGCAGGGCGTCGAAGAGCGGCTCCGCCCCGTCGGGGAGCTCGACCGCGGCGGTCCGCTTCGCGGCGGAGCCCCGGCGCGTCGCAGGTCGCAGGCGACGCAGCTCCAAGGGGCGCTCACCCCGCAGCACGACGCGGGCGGACTCGGTCGGGGACAGCCCGCCGTGACCGTCCGGGTGGGGTCGCAGCAGGTTCATGGCGACCAGCTGGCGGATGACCCCGCGCCACGCATGCTCGTCGAGCTCCTCGCCGACGCCGAACGTCGGCAGCCGGTCGTGGCCGTGCTGGGCGACCTTCGGCGTGTGGCGTCCCAGCAGAACGTCGACGATGTGCATCGCTCCGAAGCGCCCGCCGGTTCGCACGACCGCCGACAGGGCCTTCTGCGCCGGCACGGTCCCGTCCCACGTCTCGGGCGGGTCGGCGCACACGTCGCAGTTGCCGCACCCTCGGTCGCGGTGCTCGCCGAAGTAGGCGAGCAGGAGCTGGCGTCGGCATTGGGCGGTCTCGCAGTACCCCAGCATCGCGTCGAGCTTGCGCGACTCGACCATTCGCACGTTCGCCGGGGCGTCGGATCGCTCGATGAGGCGCCGAACGAGCATGAGGTCCGCCAGTCCGTAGGTCATCCACGCCTCGGCCGGCTCGCCGTCGCGCCCCGCCCGCCCGGTCTCCTGGTAGTAGCCCTCGAGGCTCTTCGGGAGGTCGAGGTGGGCGACGAACCTCACGTCGGGCTTGTCGATACCCATCCCGAAGGCGATCGTCGCGACGACGACCACGGCGTCCTCGCGGAGGAACCGTTCCTGGTTGGCGGCGCGCACCGATCCGTCGAGGCCGGCGTGGTATGGCACGGCGTCCACCCCCTGGCCGGCCAGCCACTCGGCGAGCTCGTCCACCCGCCGCCGCGACAGGCAGTAGACGATGCCCGCCTCGCCCTCGTGGTCGGCGAGGAACCGCAGCAGCTGCTTGCGTTCGGAGTCCTTCTCCACCACCGAGTAGCGGATGTTCGGACGGTCGAAGCTCGCCACGAACTCCGGCGCGCCACCGAGCGCGAGGCGCTCCCGGATCTCCTTGCGGGTGAGCTCGTCGGCGGTGGCGGTGAGCGCGACGCGCGGGATGCCCGGATACCGCTCCGCGAGCACCGAGAGCTGCAGGTACTCGGGCCGAAAGTCGTGCCCCCACTGCGACACGCAGTGGGCCTCGTCGATCGCGAAGAGGGCGATCCCACCGGCGTCGCGGAGGTCGTCCAGCCGATCCAGGAACGCCTCGGTGAGGAGCCGCTCGGGGGCGACGTAGAGCAGGTCGAACTCGCCCCGGCCGAGCTGGGCGAGCACCTCCCGGGCGGCGTCCTGCGACAGGCTCGAGTTGAGCACCGCCGCCCGCACGCCGAGCTGGGTGAGCGCGGCGACCTGGTCGTGCATCAGCGCGATCAGCGGTGAGACGACCACGCCGACGCCGTTGCGCAGGATCGCGGGAATCTGGAAGCACACCGACTTTCCGCCGCCGGTCGGCATGAGCACGATCGCGTCGTCGCCCGCCATCACCCGCTCGACGATCGCCTCCTGCGCTCCCCGGAATGCGGGATACCCGAACACGGTGCGCAGGCACTCGGCGGGCGTCATGGCGGTGGGGCGAGTGGCCATCGGTCCCGGCGGGTTGTATCACGGACGAACGTCCGTCATGGCGCATGGGTGCGTGCCACCCGGGGGTGGGTGTCGCGTAGACTCCCGCGCGCCACGAACTCCCAGTTCCCGAGAGGTCAGATGGACATCGTCCCTGCCGATTATCCACCTCGTTTTCGCGCGTCCGACTACGTCGTGCGGCCGACCGCCGGCGAGGACGAGCGAATCGACGTCGGCGTGCTGTTCGTCGGAGGCGGCCCGGCCGGGCTGGCCGGCGCAGTTCGGCTCGGCCAGCTGCTCGCTGAGGACCCGGCGGTCGCGGAATCGCTCGGGGAGGTGCCGATCGCGGTCGTCGAGAAGGGCAAGGGGCCGGGCTCCCACCTGATGTCCGGCGCGGTCATGCGGCCGGGCCCGTTCCGGTCGCTGTTCCCGGACGTCGCGAAGGAGGACCTCCCGATCTACAGCGAGGTCACTGGCGAGGCCATGTACTTCATGACCAAGAGCGCCGCGTTCCGGCTCCCGATGCCGCCGCCGCAGATGAAGAACCACGGCAACTGGGTCGTGTCGATCAGCCAGCTCGGGCGCTGGATGGCGGAGCAGGCCGAGGAGCTCGGCGCGTACATGCTCCCGGAGACGGACGCACAGAAGCTCATCGTCGACGATGGCCGCGTGATGGGCGTCGTGACCGGTGACAAGGGCCGCGGCAAGGAGGGCGAGGAGCTCGCCACGTTCGAGCCTGGCATGGAGCTCCACGCGCAGGTTACCGCCGTGTGCGAGGGCACCCAGGGCCACCTCGCCGGCGTGATGCGCAAGCACTTCGAGCTGGACGGCGCGCCGCAGACGTACGAGCTCGGCGTCAAGGAGGTCTGGGAGGTCACCAAGCCCCTCGACAAGGTCATCCACACCGCCGGCTGGCCGCTGCGGCTGGGCTCGAAGTACCGGGAGTACGGCGGGTCGTGGATCTACCCCATGGGCGAGGACAAGGTCTCGATCGGTTTCGTGACGGGCCTCGACTACGCCGACGCGAGCCTCTCCGTGCACGACCTGCTGCAGCAGTTCAAGTCGCACAAGCTGGTGCGCGGGATCCTCGAGGGCGGCCGGCGCATCGCCTGGGGCGCGAAGACGATTCCGGGCGGCGGCTTCAATGCGCTGCCCACGCGCCTGCATGTTCCCGGCGCGCTCCTGTGCGGCGACTCCGCCGGGTTCGTGAACATGTCGGCGCTCAAGGGCGTGCACTACGCGATCCAGTCCGGCATCCTCGCCGCGGAGGCGATCTACGACTCGCTCAAGGCCGGCACGGCCATGAGCACCACCGGCCTCTGGGGCTATGACAAGAAGATCCGCGACAGCTTCATCTGGCAGGACCTGTGGCGCGAGCGCAATGTCCGCCCCGCGTTCCAGCAGGGGTTCGTCTACGGCGCGCTCATCGGCGGCATGGCGACCGGTACGCGCGGCAAGCTGCCCAAGCACATCCCGCACTCAGCCGACGCCAAGGCGCCCGTGTTCATCGGCGACCGCGACAAGGAGTATCCGAAGCCCGACGGCCAGTACTTCTTCGACAAGCTCTCCAGCGTCTTCGTGAGCGGCAACAAGACTCGCGACGACCAGCCGAGCCACATCCGCGTGCAGCAGCACGTCCCGCGTGGGCTCGCGGTGATGTGGGAGGCCATGTGCCCCGCCAAGGTGTACGAGGTCGAGGAGAACGGCGGCGGCGAAATGGTCGACGTCAAGGTCAACGCGTCGAACTGCGTGCAGTGCGGAGCGATCACCGCGAAGGGCGGCCAGCTCACCCCGCCCGAGGGCGGGTCCGGTCCGGAGTACACGCTGACCTGAGTACCCGGGCTGTCGATCCCGCCGCCCAGGCGCTGCTGGGCTGGATGCAGCAGAACGGTCCACGCCTGCACGCCTTGCTCGATGAGGAGGCGGCCGGCAGCGACGACCACTCGCCCGCCGGCGAGGCCGCGATCCGCGCGCACCTCCGGCTCGTGGCCGAGGCGCTCGCGGCGACCGCCGGGCCCGCCACGCGATCTGGCTTCGAGGGGCTCGCCGGTTCCATGCCCGCGCGGCTCGACGCGTCGCGCGAGGAGCTCGACGCGGAGCTCGAGCTCCTAGCGGACGCCGCCGCGCACGAGCTCGATCTGCAGTTCGGCGCGGACCAGGCCGGAAACGACCCATCCGTGCGCGAGGTCACGCAGCGGCGCCTGCGCGTGCAGGCCTGGACCCGGGTGTTCCTACGACGCGTCGGCGAGGCGGCGGGCGACGACGGAGTCGCCGGTGCCTCCCTCGAATGGATGGCCGCGCGCCAGGACGATCTGGCCAACCTCATCTTCGCGATGGACCGGCGCGCGAAGGAGGGTGAGATCGCGCGACGCGGCTCCGACGCTGTTGACGACCCTGACGTCGTCAACCGGATCGGTCAGGCGGCGATGCTGCAGGCCCACACGCGGTTCCTGGTCGAGGCGATCGCCGCGGCGCTTCCGCGCCGCGCCGGATAGCGACGCTCAGGCGGTGCGGCGCACGACGGCCAGCGCGGCGTCGTCGCCAAGCGGGCCGCCGGCGAACCGCCGGGCCGCCGCATAGATGTCCTGCGCGATCGTGGCCGCCGGCTGAGTTACCACCCGAAGGATCGTCTTGCGGAGTCGCTCCTCGCCGAACGGCTCGTCGCCGCGCATCGCGTCGAGAATGCCATCGGTGGTGAGCACCAGCAGCGCCCCGGGCGGGAACGGGGTCGTATGCGTGCGGTACGGGCCGTCCATGACGAAGCCGAGCGGGGGGTCGGGGTCCTCGAGCGCGGTGACCGAGCCGTCGGCGCCGACCAGGAGGGGCGGCGGGTGCCCGGCGCTCGTCCATTCGAGCGCGTCGGCGTTGCGGTCGATGACCGCGAGGAAGGCGGTGACGAAGGCGGCCTCCCCGAGCCGTCCCGTCACCAGCCGGCTGAGCTCGTCGAGCAGCCTGCCCGGATCCTGCTCGTGTGCGGCGAGACCCTCCACCAGGTAGCGCACCATCCCGGTCGTGCCGGCTGCCTGCACCCCCTTGCCCGCGACGTCGCCGACCATCACCGCCACTCGGCCGTTTGGGAGCACCCACACGTCGTAGAGGTCGCCGCCGACCATGGCGCCGGCCGCGGCGCGGTAGAGGGTGGCCATCTCCAGGCCGTCAACCTCCGGCGGCTCCTCGGCGAGCAGCGCATCCTGCAGCGTCTCCGCGATCTGCCGCTCCTGCTCGAACTGCAACGCGTTCTGGATGGCCGCCGCCGCGTGGCGGCACAGCTCGCGCAGCACCCGCAGGTCGCGTTCGGTGAACGCGTCCGGCTCCGGGCTGTTGACCGTCAACACGCCGTACACGCGGTCGGCGAGCTCGATCGGGACGGCGATGAACGAGCGGATCTCGGCGGGCTCGATGATGGGCAGGTCGAGCCCGGGGTCGTCGTAGGTGTCGGTGCAGAGGTAGGCGCGGCGGGTGTCAACGACCCGTGCGAGCACTCCCTCGCCGCGCCGCCGGCGCATCCCGCGCAGCGTCTCCCTGGTGAAACCGGCCGCCGCCGCGACTGCGAGGTCCCCTCGGCGGCGCATCGTGAGCAGCGCCACCTTCTCCGCGCCCGCGAGCGTGACCGCCTGCTGGACCAGCTGATCGTGGATGTCGGTGCGCGTGAGCGCCGACGCCAGCATGTGCGCCCCCCGCGCGATCGCGATCTCCTCCTGGGCCCGGCGCTCCTCCCGCTCGAGCAGGGCGGCGTTCTCCTCCGCGAGCGCCCGCGCCTCGAGCAGGGCGCGGTGGCGGACGGTGATGTCCGACAGGATCACGACCCGGCCGAGGAGCGTGCCGGACGAGTCGCGCACCGGTGCGCTGAAGCGCTCGAGGACCAGGCCGTCGATCGTCTCGAGCTGGTCGCGCAGCGTCGAATCGGGGCGCTCCCGCAGCCGCATCGCGATCGCCTCGTAGGCGTCGGGGTCGCGGAACCGGGGCTTGATGTGCTCGCGGAGCATCCGCTCGGCCGGCTGGCCCACGAGGATGTCCGGCGACACCCGCAGGAGCTCCCCGTAGGCGCGGTTGACCACGCTGATCATGCCGTCGGTGTCGATCACGATCACGCCGTTGCGCGTGGTCGCGAGCACCGCCTCGAGGACCTGCCGTGTGCGGCGGTTACGGTCGCGCAGGAGAGCGTTCTGGACCGCCAGCGAGATCTGGGGCGCGAGCGCCTCGAGCGCCAGCTGCTCCGCCTCGCCGATCGGCGCGCGCCCGGTGAGGTTGACGAGGGCGAGCGCCCCGAGGTGCGGGTTGCTCGGGGTGCGAAGCGGCATGGCCACCGCGCTGGCGCCCGCCAGGACGCTTCGCGCGTCGCGGAGGGGAACCCCTGCGTCCTCGATCTCCGCGAGGCGCGCGAGCACGGCCGGCTCGGCCATCACGTCGGGCCAGATCACGGTACGGCCGCCGGCGAGCCCGGTGAGGCCGAGGTCGGCGGTCTCGGGTCGCAGGGCGCTGAGGGCGGGGCCGTACGTGCGGGCGATCTCAGGGTCGCCGGCGCTGTAGGCGCGCCCTACGCGCTTGCGGTCCTCCTCCGCCGCTCGCACCAGCACGAGATCCACCGTGAACGCCTCGCGGAGCCGGTCGGCGATGAGCAGGAGGCTCTGATCGAGCGACGCCGGTGGCTCCAGCCCGGCGAGCAGCTCGAACGGCGCACCCTGACGCCCGGTCGGGAGGTCGGTGACCCGGCGCGACAGCTCGGTCACGGCGCGTCCCCCGAGTCACGGTGCACGTCGATCATCGCGACGTAATGCTCTGCGCTTCGCCGGATGCCGGCCCGCTGGGCGTCGGTGGTCTTCCGTACCACGCGAGCCGGAGTGCCGAGCACGAGCGATCCGGGAGGAACGATCGTGCCCTCCGTCAGCACCGCGCCGGCACCAACGATCGACCCGGTGCCCACGACCGAGCCGTTGAGGATGATCGCGCCGATCCCGACGAGCACCTCGTCCTCCAGGGTGCATCCGTGCACGCACGCGAGGTGGCCAATCGTGACGGCGCGGCCGATGGTGCAGGGGCTTCCGGCATCGGCGTGCAGCACCGCCCCGTCCTGCACGTTGGTGGCCGGTCCCACGCTGATCCGGTCGGTGTCGCCCCGGATCGTTGCGTTCGGCCAGACCGAGACGTCGCGGCCGAGTGAGACCCGCCCGATCACGCAGGCGGCGTCGTGAACGTACGCGCCCGGCCCGATGTCCGGCGAGTGGTCGCTGAGCGAGACGATCAGGCCGTCAACGATAGCCGCTCCCCGTCGTGCCGGGGCGCCGGCGGCAGGGTTGACTCGGCAAACACAGGGAATACGATGACCGCACACTTCGAGGGGAGGCCGGGACAGATGTCAAGAATTCGCGTCGGAATTGTCATCGCGCTCGTCGCCGCCTTCGCGGCCGTCATCGCCGGCTGCGGCGGCGGCGGTAGCTCGTCCTCGACGACGGCCCCGGCGACGACCCAGGCGACGACCACGGCGGCAACGACGACCGAGGCCACGACCACCGCGGCCACCACCACCGCGGCGACGACCACCGCGGCGACCACGACCGCGGCGACCACCACGGCGGCGGCGACCGGCGATGTCGCGGCGGGGAAGGTCTTCTTCGTGGGCACCTGCCAGGGCTGCCACCTGGCCGCCGGCACTCAGGCCGGCGTCGGTCCGGTGCTCGCGGGCGGCGGTCGCTCCGAGGAGCGGATTCGCAACCAGGTCATCAACGGCGGCAGCGTGATGCCCGCCGGCCTTGCGACCGGCGCCGACCTCGACAACGTGGTCGCATATGTCCTGAGCATCCAGTAGTTCTTGTCCCAGCATTCCACCGTCGCGGACGGATAGGATCGACCCCGTCTATCCGTCCGCGTCGGAGGTACGTGCATGCGCAGGGTGAGATTCGGTATCGCGATCGCCCTCCTGGGAACGATGTTCGGGCTGCTCGCCGGCTGTGGCGGGTCCGATCCCAACGCGGCGAACACACCCACCGACGCCCCGACGATCACCAACGGCCAGCCGCCGACGGAGACGACGGCGACCACGGGCGGGGGCGCGGGTGACGCGACCGCCGGCAAGGCGACGTTCGAGACAACCTGCCAGGGTTGCCATGCTGCGGGCGGGACGCAGGCGGGCGCCGGACCGGTGCTCGCCGAGCGCGGCCTCACGGAGGACGCGATCCGCAAGCAGATCACGAACCCCGTCGCCGTCATGCCCGCAAACCTCGTGAGCGGCGCTGACCTTGACAACGTCGTTGCCTACGTGTTTGGCCTGCAGGGCGGCGCCTCGGGTGGCGCGACCACCGGTGGCGCGACCACGACCGCCGCGACCACGACCGCTGCGACCACCACCAGCGGCGGGGGCGGAGGCGGCGACGACACCGCGGCGATCGCCGCCGGGAAGACCTTCTTCGAGGGCACCTGCCAGGGTTGCCACATGGCCGACGGCACGCAGGCCGGTGTCGGCCCCGTGCTCGCTGGAATGGGCCTGACGAAGGACCAGATCGAGACCCAGATCAAGAACGGCGGCGGCGCGATGCCGCCCGGCCTCGCGACCGGAACCGACCTCGAGAACGTCACGAAGTTCGTCTTGAGCATCCAATAACCGACGAGTTGGGTTCCCGGGGCGGTGCTATAGCATCGCCCCATGGGCCTCACCGTCAACAGCCAGACGCGCGACGAGATGGTCGTGCTGTCGCTCGAGGGCGAACTCGACATCTACACCGTCGGGGCGTTCCGTCAGGAGTCCGACAAGATCGATCCGGCGGCGGCGCAGGTCGTGGTCGACCTCACCGATGTCAGCCTCCTCGACTCGTCGGGACTGGGCGCCCTCGTGAGCCTGCTCAACCGCGCACGGGCGGCGGGCGGCCTCCTCGGCATCGTCTGTCCCCAGCGACACCTGCGACGCGTGTTCGAGATCACCGGGCTGCGGAGGGCGTTCGTGTTCGGCGACGACCTCGAGGGTGTCCGAGAGGCCCTCGCCGAGGCGGCAACCTCCGCCGCCTGAGAGGCACCCCCTGCTCGATCTCCGGTTGATACGGGCCGAGCCCGACCGTGTGCGCGCGGCCCTCGCCCGGCGCGGCGCGGCCGATGGCCTCGACCGCCTCATCGAACTCGACGAGGAGAGCCGCCGCCGGCGCACCGAGGTCGAGGCGATCCGCGCCGAGCGCACCGTCGCGTCGAAGGCGATCGGCGAGGCGAAGCGTGCCGGGCACGACTCCGCCGCCGCCGAGGCGCAGGCGCGCGAGCTGGGCGACCGGCTCGCAGCCGAGGAAGCCGAGCTGCGCGAGATCGAGAACCGGCGCGACGCCGACCTGCTGCTCCTACCGAACCTCGGTGAGGACGCCGCCCCCGACGGCGGTGAGGACGACGCGGTGGAGCTGCGGACCGTCGGAACCCCGCCGCGGTTTCCCTTCGCCGTGCGGGACCACGTGGATCTGGGTACCGCCGCCGGTGTGATCGACCTGGAGCGTGCCGCCCGCACCTCGGGCGCCCGCTTCGTCTACCTGCTCGGGCCGCTCGTAAGGGTGCAGCTCGCGCTGGTGTCGTTCGCCATGGACCTGCTCGAGTCGACCGGCTTCACCCCGGTCATCCCGCCGGTGCTCGTACGGGAAGAGGCCATGTACGGCACCGGGTTCTTCCCGACCGACCGCGCATCGATCTACCGGACCGCCGACGACGACCTGTACCTCGTCGGTACGTCGGAGGTTCCCCTCGCCGCGCTCCACCAAGACGAGATCCTCGACGGCGACGTCCTCCCGCTGCGCTACGTCGGCATGTCGTCGTGCTTCCGCCGCGAGGCTGGCGCCGCGGGCAAGGACACGCGCGGCATGTTCCGGGTGCACCAGTTCGACAAGGTGGAGATGTTCTCGTTCTGCCACCCCGATCTCTCCCAGCAGGAGCACCAGCTCATCCTGTCGCTGCAGGAGCGGATCCTGCAGGCGCTCGACCTGCCGTACCGCGTCGTCGACATCGCCGTCGGCGACCTCGGCGCGTCGGCGGCGCGAAAGTTCGACTGCGAGGCGTGGATGCCGGGGCAGGAGCGCTACCGGGAGGTGACCTCCGCTTCGAACTGCACCGACTATCAGGCGCGGCGGCTGCGGACCCGCTTCCGAGCCGGCAGGGCGACCGAACCGGTGCACACGCTCAACGGCACCGCGATGGCCCTCGGCCGGACCATGATCGCGATCCTCGAGAACCACCAGCGGGAGGACGGCTCCGTCGCGATCCCGATGCCGCTGTTGCAGTACGGGGCTCCGGCAGAGATCACGCCCAGGTAGTACCGGTGATGCCCCGGGTCGCGGTCGTCGGGCACGTCGAGTGGGTGACGCACGCGCGCGGGGCGATGCCTGACGTGGGTCAGATCGCGCACCTCGTCGATGCGTTCGACGAGCCGGCGGGCGGGGGCGCGGTCACCGCATTCCAGGTCGCGCGGCTCGGGGCGGACTGTCGCTTCTACACCGCGCTCAGCGGCGACGGCTTCGGCGAGGCGAGCCGGCAGGTGCTCGCTGCGGCGGGCGTGACCGTGATCGCGGCCCCGCGGGAGCAGCCGCAGACCAGGGCGTTGACGGTGGTCGGCCCGTCGGGCGAGCGGACGATTCTGGTGACGGGCGAGCGCCTCTCACCGCGCATCGACGACGCCCTCCCGTGGGATGACCTGTCCCGTTGCGACGGCGCGTTCTTCACCGGCGACGACCCGCGGACCCTCATGGCGGCGCGGTCGGCCCGGCAACCTGGTGGTCACCGCCCGTCGGCTGGCGTCGCTGGTCGCAAGCGGCGTGCAGGCCGACGTGGTGGTTGCCAGCGGCTCCGATCCCGACGAGGTGTTCGACCCGGCGTCCCTCCCGGTGGCGCCGCGGGCATTCGTGTTCACCGACGGGGAACAGGGCGGGCGCATCGTGGAGGCGGATCGGGAGCGGCGTTTCGCTCCGTACGCGCCCCCCGGCCCGCCGGTCGACACTTACGGCGCGGGCGACAGCTTCGCGGCCGGCTTGACCGTCGGCCTGGCCCGGGGCCTGGCACTGGACGAGGCCGTCGCCCTGGGCGCCCGGTGCGGCGCGGCTGCCCTGACCGTGCGCGGCGGCGGGGTGGCGGGCACTTGACATGACGCCTGTGGACGGTGCGCTGGCGGCCGGCGGGCTCTCCCCTGTGCGTGATCAGCGGCGGCGCTCATGGTTGTCAGCTTCCAACCCCACGATGCTCGGGCCGCGACCGGTGTCGTCACGACGCCGGTCGCGAGCAGAGCTGGAATGAAGGAGGTCGACATGACCAAGACAGACCTGACCACGTCCTATGCCGCCTCAGGGCGCGGGGGAGGGTGGACCGGCCAGGACGAGCCGGTCGAGCTCCCCGGCGTCTCGGTCTTCCGTGTCGAAGGCGGCAAGCCCGTCGAGGAGCGCACGGACTTCGATCCGGACGTGATGGCGAAGAACTGGACGTCGCCCGTCGGGTGAGACGGTGCCGGACGCACCGTCCGCCCGTGCGACGGGCGGTGCGCCTCGGTGTTCACCCGTCGGCGGGTGTCAGACACGTCACGTGACGCGCGGCGGGCATACTCCTCCGCGTCAACCGGAGTGCGGAGGCCGTAATGAGCCAGTTCGACGCATTGAAGGCTGCGCTGGGGGTGCCGCTTGCCGACGCCGTGTTCAGCCGCAGGTCCCGCCGCGTGGGTCTCGGCATGCGGATCCCCGACGGTCCCCTGGCCTACGTGTCCCCGCATGCGCCGGTGGGCCTGTCGGAGCTCGAGGAGGCGTTTCTGGTGTGGGTCGGCACCGGGGTCACCGGCTTGGCGCTCGCCGATCTTCCGACCGACGGCATCGCGTGGATGCACGGCTTCTCCGGCCGGTCGTGGCCATGCTCGTGCAACTCCCACTCCACCGAGCTCTTCTTCACCAACGACTCCGGGCTGCACCTCGTTCGCCTCGGCGAGGACACGCCGGACGACGTCGCGGTCTTCGCCGGGCGGACCGAGGATGAGGTCATCGAGGGCCTGGTCTCGCGCTTCCGCGCGGCCACGACCACGCTCGCGTCGGGCAGAGCCGATCTGCCGCGCGGCGAGCCGGGGCTCTTCGCGTTCAACGCGTGGAACGTCAACCAGCCGGGCACGACGCTGTTCGTGCCGGTCACGAACACGACGATCGAGTACATGACGCTGCTCTTCATCTACTTCGACGAGCTCAACCGGTTCAGCGTCGTCGACGAGCTGTCGGGCGGGCGCACGTGCGGTCTCGACCGCTGGGTGGAGTCGGGGCGGCTCGGCGCGGTCGAGCTCTCCCTTATGGACCTGGAGCTCCGCGTCCTGACGAGCCTCAACGTCGAGGGCGCCTTCATCTGCCAGAACATGAACCTCGCGGCCCAGGCCCTCGGGCTTGGGGGATGGGCGTTCACCGGGTTCCTGCCGCACCACGTCCTGGGCGTCGATCCCGCCCATCGCGGGCTGGGCTTCCGGTTCGTCACCCCCGAGCACTCGCCACGCCACGCGGTCAAGCCGGTACCGGTCGGCCGGGACGGGGTGCTCGAGGCGCTCTGCCCGCCGTACGTCGCCGACATGGGCGAGGCGGTCGACCGCTACCTGGAGACATGGTCGGCGGCGTCGGGGCGCGCATCCGCGTTCGACCGCGCCGACGAGGTCATGCGGGCCCGCCCGCTGCCGACCCCGGAGACCGTCGAGATCGTCAAGGCGTTCTGCACGTACGTGCACGAGACGTACGGGCGCTTCCCCGCGTTCATCGACCCGATGTTCGTGCGCCTCGTCTTCCAGGCCCACCACCTGGATGTCGACTTCTACGAGCTCAACTACCGGGGCGACGCGCTCACCGACCACCACCGCGAGCATCTGGCCCGCTGGCATCCCGGCGAGGGCGTCGGCTCCTGACGCCCCTCAGGGCCTGGTCGAGGTCGCGCCACAGGTCGTCCACGTGCTCGAGCCCCGACGCTCATTCGAATGAGCGTGTCGGGCGTGCCGGCCGCGCGCTCGGAGGGGTACCGCGCCCGGCGCTCAATCATCGTCTCGACACCCCCGAGGCTCGTCGAGGCGACGATCAGCAAGACACCCGCGCACACGGCGTCGGCGTCGGCAGCGTCGCCGTGCGTCTCGAACGAGACCATCGTGCCGCCGCCGCTCATCTGCCGGCGAACCAGGTCGCGAAACGGGTCGACGCGCGACCCGGGGTAGCGAACCATGGCAACCGCGGGGTGGTCGATGAGCCGCTCCGACAGCTCCGCGGCGGTGGCCTGAGCCCGCTCGACGCGCACCGGCAGCGTCCGCAATCCGCGGAGCGCGAGGAACGCCTCCAGCGTGCCTGGCGTCGCGCCCGACGAGTACCGGCGCCGGCGCAGCCGATCCACCCACGCCGGGTCGGCGGTGATCGCCACGCCCAGCAGCAGGTCGGAGTGACCGCCGATGTGCTTGGTCGCGGAGTACATGACGAGGTCGGCGCCGAGGGCGAGCGGGGATTGCAGCAGCGGCGTCGCGAACGTGTTGTCGACGGCGAACATCGCGCCGGCGGCGTGAGCCACCGCCACCACCGCCCGAATGTCGACGACGTCCAGCATCGGATTGGTCGGCGACTCCGCCCAGACGAGGGTCGCTCCCTCCGCCACGTCTGCGAGCGACTCGGGGGTGAGCGCGTCGACGGTCCGCAGCTCGATCTCGCCGCGCTCGTGACGCTCGCGAAGCTGTTCGGTGACGCCCCAGTAGGGCGCCCGTTGGGCGACCACCACCGCTCCGACCGGGAGCTCGTCGAAGACCGCGTCGGTCGTGGCGAGGCCCGAGGAGAAGGCCACCGCGGTGCCACCCTCCAGCGCGCCGAGCGCCCCCTCGAACGCCAGCCAGCCGGGATTGCCGTCGCGTCCGTACACCAGGTCGCCGTCGGCGTGGTACGTCGATGCGGGGACGATCGGGGCGTTGAACGGTCCACCGCCGACGCGCGGCGGGCGGCCTGCAATCACCGCCAGCGTGTCCGGATGGGGATCCACGACGGCACGCTACCGCCCGCCTCACGACGGTGACCGGCATCAGTCCACCAGCCTTGGTGGACTGATGCCGTGGCGGCGCGAAGGATCGTCGCCTACCCTGCACGAACCACGTTGGAGGAGCGCACGTTGACCGACCGGCCCATCCCCACAGACGACGAGCTCCGCGAGCGGCTCACGCCCGAGCAGTACGCGGTCACCCGGCAGGCGGCGACCGAGCGGGCGTTCACCGGCGCCTACTGGGACAACCACGACGAGGGCATGTACCGCTGCGTCGTTTGTGACGAGCCTCTCTTCTCGAGCGACACCAAGTTCGACTCCGACACCGGCTGGCCGAGCTTCTTCCAGCCGGCCGGGGAGGGGAAGGTCGCGGAGCATTCCGACACCAGCTACGGGATGGTGCGCACGGAGGTCACGTGCGCCCGCTGCGGGTCGCACCTCGGCCACGTCTTCACGGACGGTCCCAACCCGACAGGGCTGCGCTACTGCATCAACTCCGCGGCCCTCGAGTTCGCGAAGGACGACGTGACCGAGTAGCGCCGTCGCTAGGGTGAGGTGCGATGGCGAGCCTGCAGCCCGGGGGCCCGAATGAACCTCACGCCGAGAGCGTCTCGGGCCGCCTGAACTGGCTTCGCGCCGGCGTGCTCGGGGCGAACGACGGCATCGTCTCGACCGCGGGCCTCGTCGCCGGTGTCGCCGGCGCGACCTCCGATCGTGGCACGCTCCTCGCCGCTGGCGTCGCCGGGATGCTGGCCGGGTCGCTGTCGATGGCCGTCGGCGAGTACGTCTCGGTAAGCACCCAGCGCGACACCGAGCGTGCGCTCATCGCGAAGGAGCGGCAGGAGCTCCGCGACGACCCCGCGGCCGAACTCCGGGAGCTCACCGGTCTCTATCAGCGCAAGGGTCTGCCACCGCAGCTCGCCCGCGAGGTCGCCGGCGAGCTCACGCGCCACGATGTCCTCGGCGCGCACCTCGAGGTCGAGCTCGGGATTGACCCGGAGGAGCTCACGAGCCCGTGGCAGGCGAGCCTCGCGTCGTTCGTCGCGTTCATGAGCGGCGCCCTGGTCCCACTCATCGCGATCCTCGCGACCCCGAGCACGATCCGCCTTCCCGTCACGCTCGCCGCGGTCCTGCTCGGCATGGGGCTGACCGGCTCGGTCAGCGCGCGCCTCGGAGGCGCCGCCCAGCGGCCGGCGGTGCTGCGCAACGTCGTGGGTGGCGCGTGCGTCATGGGCATCACCTACGGGGTGGGCATCCTCATCGGCGCGTCGGGCGCCGTGTAGATCCGCGCGCCCCCCCGCCCGGGCCGTTGACGTCCCGATGCGGGGTGGGGTATACGAAGCGAAACACGCGCCCAGGGGTGAAGCCATGGAGCCAGTCGTCGAACAGGCCGAGGTCGAGGCGTTTGCGGGTCGAGCCCTGGGCGATATCGCGGGGATGATGACGACGCTGTTTTGCGTCGTCGGCGACCGGCTCGGTCTCTTCGCGGCGCTGGCTGAGGCCGGCGACGCATCCAGCGAGCAGCTCGCGGAACGGGCGGGCGTTGACGAGCGGTACGTGCGCGAGTGGCTCCGCGGTCTCGCGGCGGCCGGCTACCTGGCGCACGACCGCGAGCACGGCACCTTCTCGATCCCTCCGGCACACGTGCCGGTGCTCGCGGAGGAGGGCGGCCCGATGTTCTTCGGTGGGGTCTACCAGGAGACCGGGGGCGCCCTTCCGGTGCTCGGGAAGGTCATCGACGCGTTCCGCACCGGCGGCGGCGTGGGCCAGTCCGAGTACGGCCCGGAATTCTGGGAGGGGCTTGAGCGGTTCACCGGCGCCTGGTTCGACCATCTGCTCCTGCCGGTGTGGCTCCCGGCCATGCCGGTTGTCGCGGCCAGTCTCGAGGACGGGGCGCTCGTCGCCGACGTCGGGTGCGGCGCGGGGCGGGCGCTGATCCGCATGGCGGAGGCCTACCCGAACTCCCGCTTCGTCGGCTTCGACGCGTTCGAGGTCCAGCTCGAGCGTGCTCGCGCGAACGCGGCGGCAGCGGGGGTCGGCGACCGCGTGAGCTTCGAGATGCTCGACGCATCCCGCGGGCTGCCCGACCGCTACGACGTCATCACCACGTTCGACGTGGTGCACGACGCGGTCGACCCCGTCGGCCTGCTCAAGTCGATCAGGGAGGGCCTGGCCGACGACGGCACCTACGTGCTCCTCGAGGTCAACTCCGCCGACGACCCGGCCGACAACGTCGGGCCGCTCGCGGCGACGTTCTACGGCTTCAGCCTCTTCTACTGCATGACCACCTCGCTCGCCCACAACGGCGCGGGGCTCGGCACGTGCGGCATGCCCGAGGCCACGGTGCGCGCGTATGCCGCCGACGCGGGGTTCGGCGCGGTGTACCGGGTGCCGATCGACAACCCGTTCAACGTGATCTACGAGCTGCGCCGCTGACCGCCGGGAGGTGGAACGGAGGGGGAGGGATTTGAACCCTCGAGGGGCGTGAACCCCTGACGGTTTTCAAGACCGTTGCATTCGACCGCTCTGCCACCCCTCCGGGGTCAACCGCCGGCGCCTCGGCGTCGATACGGCTGATGGAACGGTACGATAGTCCTCCGCACGGAGAGGTGGCTGAGAGGCTGAAAGCGCCCGCCTGCTAAGTGGGTATCCGGGGGTCACCTGGATCGAGGGTTCGAATCCCTCCCTCTCCGCTTCACCCCGGCCGGCGACGGCCGCTTCACCTGCGGCACACCCGATGAGCGACGTCACCGCCGACACCCCACGCTGCGCCTTCCATCCGACGGTCCCGACGCTGCTGTCGTGCACGCGGTGCGACCGGCCCCCTGCCCGGACTGCCTCGTGCAGGCCCCGGTGGGGACCCACTGCGTGGCATGCCTTCGCGAGCAGAGCGCCGGGGCGCCGGTCCGGGAGCTCACCGCCCACCAGAAGAGCCTGCGCCGTCCCGGATGGCTCTTCTGGACGATCATCGCCTTCTTCGTGGTGATGTGCGTGCTGGTCGCGTCGATGGCGTTCCCGTCGCCGTTCGTCCCGGTCGCGAACGACTTGAAGTTCACGTCGTTCCTCATGGTCGTGAGCGGGTGGGTGGTGTCGCTGTGCCTCCACGAGTGGGCGCATGCGTTCGTCGCGTATCGCAGCGGCGACCACTCCGTCCTGACCCGCGGCTACCTCACCCTCGATCCGCGCAAGTACGCCGACCCGATCTTCTCGGTCGTGATCCCCATTGCGTTCCTGCTCCTCGGGGGCATCGGGCTGCCCGGTGGGGCGGTGTGGATCGACCATGGCAACATCCGGTCGCGCCACCGGCGGTCGCTGGTGTCGCTCGCCGGCCCGGTGGTGAACATCGTGTTCGGCATCGTCTGCATCGGCATCGTCGCCTCGGGCCTCGCCGACGGGTCGGCGACGTTCAAGGTCGCGCTCGCGTACCTGGGGTGGCTCGAGTTCGCCACGGCGGCGCTCAACCTGCTGCCGGTGCCGGGCCTCGACGGGTACGGGATCATCGAGCCGTACCTGCCGTACGGGGTCCGCGCGGTGATCAACCCGATCGCGAACTACGCGATCATCCTCCTGCTGGTGCTCATGATCTCGACCGGCTTCGGCGGGTTCCTCTTCGGCATCGCCGACTCGGCGCTGGAGGCGATGGGCGTCGACCCGCTGCTCGCCGAGGTGGGGCGCTTCATCGGCAACGTCCAGCTGACCTGAGCCAGCCGGGCCGGCGCGCTACGGCTTGCGCGAGCGGGAGCGGACCAGCACCGCCGACGTGGCGGTCTGCGCGGCGAGGACGATGGCGCCAAGCATGAAGTACGCGGCGATCGCGTTCCAGCCGGCCGCCTGCGAGATGGTGCCGCTCAGGGCGAACCCGGCCGCGATCCAGGCGGCGCGGTGGCGCTGCTCCGGTCGCTCGAGAGGAATTCGTCGGGTGCGTTCGGCCCGGGGCGTTTGACTTCCGCGCCGCCGGCGACGAAGGGGGATCGCCACCAGGGCCGCAAGGGCCGATCCGAACGCAATCCCGACGATTACTGCGAGTACTGCTTCCACGCTCTCTCTCCAAAGGGTGTGGTGCCCCCAATGTCGGCACGATCCCAGTCGAGCATTAGCCGCAGAGGGCCGGTGTGTGAAGGGAGCGTGAAGACGGGTCTGGTAACCTCGGCCGGTTGCGCCAGTAGCTCAGTCGGATAGAGCGTCGGTCTACGAAACCGAAGGTCACAGGTTCGAATCCTGTCTGGCG
>CAVPMA010000007.1:0-43638 GCA_963706315.1 uncultured Thermoleophilia bacterium
AGCGGATTCGCAACCAGGTCATCAACGGCGGCAGCGCGATGCCCGCCGGCCTTGCGACCGGCGCCGACCTCGACAACGTGGTCGCATATGTCCTGAGCATCCAGTAGTTCTTGTCCCAGCATTCCACCGTCGCGGACGGATAGGATCGACCCCGTCTATCCGTCCGCGTCGGAGGTACGTGCATGCGCAGGGTGAGATTCGGTATCGCGATCGCCCTCCTGGGAACGATGTTCGGGCTGCTCGCCGGCTGTGGCGGGTCCGATCCCAACGCGGCGAACACACCCACCGACGCCCCGACGATCACCAACGGCCAGCCGCCGACGGAGACGACGGCGACCACGGGCGGGGGCGCGGGTGACGCGACCGCCGGCAAGGCGACGTTCGAGACAACCTGCCAGGGTTGCCATGCTGCGGGCGGGACGCAGGCGGGCGCCGGACCGGTGCTCGCCGAGCGCGGCCTCACGGAGGACGCGATCCGCAAGCAGATCACGAACCCCGTCGCCGTCATGCCCGCAAACCTCGTGAGCGGCGCTGACCTTGACAACGTCGTTGCCTACGTGTTTGGCCTGCAGGGCGGCGCCTCGGGTGGCGCGACCACCGGTGGCGCGACCACGACCGCCGCGACCACGACCGCTGCGACCACCACCAGCGGCGGGGGCGGAGGCGGCGACGACACCGCGGCGATCGCCGCCGGGAAGACCTTCTTCGAGGGCACCTGCCAGGGTTGCCACATGGCCGACGGCACGCAGGCCGGTGTCGGCCCCGTGCTCGCTGGAATGGGCCTGACGAAAGACCAGATCGAGACCCAGATCAAGAACGGCGGCGGCGCGATGCCGCCCGGCCTCGCGACCGGAACCGACCTCGAGAACGTCACGAAGTTCGTCTTGAGCATCCAATAACCGACGAGTTGGGTTCCCGGGGCGGTGCTATAGCATCGCCCCATGGGCCTCACCGTCAACAGCCAGACGCGCGACGAGATGGTCGTGCTGTCGCTCGAGGGCGAACTCGACATCTACACCGTCGGGGCGTTCCGTCAGGAGTCCGACAAGATCGATCCGGCGGCGGCGCAGGTCGTGGTCGACCTCACCGATGTCAGCCTCCTCGACTCGTCGGGACTGGGCGCCCTCGTGAGCCTGCTCAACCGCGCACGGGCGGCGGGCGGCCTCCTCGGCATCGTCTGTCCCCAGCGACACCTGCGACGCGTGTTCGAGATCACCGGGCTGCGGAGGGCGTTCGTGTTCGGCGACGACCTCGAGGGTGTCCGAGAGGCCCTCGCCGAGGCGGCAACCTCCGCCGCCTGAGAGGCACCCCCTGCTCGATCTCCGGTTGATACGGGCCGAGCCCGACCGTGTGCGCGCGGCCCTCGCCCGGCGCGGCGCGGCCGATGGCCTCGACCGCCTCATCCAACTCGACGAGGAGAGCCGCCGCCGGCGCACCGAGGTCGAGGCGATCCGCGCCGAGCGCACCGTCGCGTCGAAGGCGATCGGCGAGGCGAAGCGTGCCGGGCACGACTCCGCCGCCGCCGAGGCGCAGGCGCGCGAGCTGGGCGACCGGCTCGCAGCCGAGGAAGCCGAGCTGCGCGAGATCGAGAACCGGCGCGACGCCGACCTGCTGCTCCTACCGAACCTCGGTGAGGACGCCGCCCCCGACGGCGGTGAGGACGACGCGGTGGAGCTGCGGACCGTCGGAACCCCGCCGCGGTTTCCCTTCGCCGTGCGGGACCACGTGGATCTGGGTGCCGCCGCCGGTGTGATCGACCTGGAGCGTGCCGCCCGCACCTCGGGCGCCCGCTTCGTCTACCTGCTCGGGCCGCTCGTAAGGGTGCAGCTCGCGCTGGTGTCGTTCGCCATGGACCTGCTCGAGTCGACCGGCTTCACCCCGGTCATCCCGCCGGTGCTCGTACGGGAAGAGGCCATGTACGGCACCGGGTTCTTCCCGACCGACCGCGCATCGATCTACCGGACCGCCGACGACGACCTGTACCTCGTCGGTACGTCGGAGGTTCCCCTCGCCGCGCTCCACCAAGACGAGATCCTCGACGGCGACGTCCTCCCGCTGCGCTACGTCGGCATGTCGTCGTGCTTCCGCCGCGAGGCTGGCGCCGCGGGCAAGGACACGCGCGGCATGTTCCGGGTACACCAGTTCGACAAGGTGGAGATGTTCTCGTTCTGCCACCCCGATCTCTCCCAGCAAGAGCACCAGCTCATCCTGTCGCTGCAGGAGCGGATCCTGCAGGCGCTCGACCTGCCGTACCGCGTCGTCGACATCGCCGTCGGCGACCTCGGCGCGTCGGCGGCGCGAAAGTTCGACTGCGAGGCGTGGATGCCGGGGCAGGAGCGCTACCGGGAGGTGACCTCCGCTTCGAACTGCACCGACTATCAGGCGCGGCGGCTGCGGACCCGCTTCCGAGCCGGCAGGGCAACCGAACCGGTGCACACGCTCAACGGCACCGCGATGGCCCTCGGCCGGACCATGATCGCGATCCTCGAGAACCACCAGCGGGAGGGGGGCTCCGTCGCGATCCCGATGCCGCTGTTGCAGTACGGGGCTCCGGCAGAGATCACGCCCAGGTAGTACCGGTGATGCCCCGGGTCGCGGTCGTCGGGCACGTCGAGTGGGTGACGCACGCGCGCGGGGCGATGCCTGACGTGGGTCAGATCGCGCACCTCGTCGATGCGTTCGACGAGCCGGCGGGCGGGGGCGCGGTCACCGCATTCCAGGTCGCGCGGCTCGGGGCGGACTGTCGCTTCTACACCGCGCTCAGCGGCGACGGCTTCGGCGAGGCGAGCCGGCAGGTGCTTGCTGCGGCGGGCGTGACCGTGATCGCGGCCCCGCGGGAGCAGCCGCAGACCAGGGCGTTGACGGTGGTCGGCCCGTCGGGCGAGCGGACGATTCTGGTGACGGGCGAGCGCCTCTCACCGCGCATCGACGACGCCCTCCCGTGGGATGACCTGTCCCGTTGCGACGGCGCGTTCTTCACCGGCGACGACCCGCGGACCCTCATTGCGGCGCGGTCGGCCCGGCAACTGGTGGTCACCGCCCGTCGGCTGGCGTCGCTGGTCGCAAGCGGCGTGCAGGCCGACGTGGTGGTTGCCAGCGGCTCCGACCCCGACGAGGTGTTCGACCCGGCGTCCCTCCCGGTGGCGCCGCGGGCATTCGTGTTCACCGACGGGGAACAGGGCGGGCGCATCGTGGAGGCGGATCGGGAGCGGCGTTTCGCTCCGTACGCGCCCCCCGGCCCGCCGGTCGACACTTACGGCGCGGGCGACAGCTTCGCGGCCGGCTTGACCGTCGGCCTGGCGCGGGGCCTGGCACTGGACGAGGCCGTCGCCCTCGGCGCCCGGTGCGGCGCGGCTGCCCTGACCGTGCGCGGCGGCGGGGTGGCGGGCACTTGACATGACGCCTGTGGACGGTGCGCTGGCGGCCGGCGGGCTCTCCCCTGTGCGTGATCAGCGGCGGCGCTCATGGTTGTCAGCTTCCAACCCCACGATGCTCGGGCCGCGACCGGTGTCGTCACGACGCCGGTCGCGAGCAGAGCTGGAATGAAGGAGGTCGACATGACCAAGACAGACCTGACCACGTCCTATGCCGCCTCAGGGCGCGGGGGAGGGTGGACCGGCCAGGACGAGCCGGTCGAGCTCCCCGGCGTCTCGGTCTTCCGTGTCGAAGGCGGCTAGCCCGTCGAGGAGCGCACGGACTTCGATCCGGACGTGATGGCGAAGAACGGGACGTCGCCCGTCGGGTGAGACGGTGCCGGACGCACCGTCCGCCCGTGCGACGGGCGGTGCGCCTCGGTGTTCACCCGTCGGCGGGTGTCAGACACGTCACGTGACGCGCGGCGGGCATACTCCTCCGCGTCAACCGGAGTGCGGAGGCCGTAATGAGCCAGTTCGACGCATTGAAGGCGGCGCTGGGGGTGCCGCTTGCCGACGCGGTGTTCAGCCGCAGGTCCCGCCGCGTGGGTCTCGGCATGCGGATCCCCGACGGTCCCCTGGCCTACGTGTCCCCGCATGCGCCGGTGGGCCTGTCGGAGCTCGAGGAGGCGTTTCTGGTGTGGGTCGGCACCGGGGTCACCGGCTTGGCGCTCGCCGATCTTCCGACCGACGGCATCGCGTGGATGCACGGCTTCTCCGGCCGGTCGTGGCCATGCTCGTGCAACTCCCACTCCACCGAGCTCTTCTTCACCAACGACTCCGGGCTGCACCTCGTTCGCCTCGGCGAGGACACGCCGGACGACGTCGCGGTCTTCGCCGGGCGGACCGAGGATGAGGTCATCGAGGGCCTGGTCGCGCGCTTCCGGGCGGCCACGACCACGCTCGCGTCGGGCAGAGCCGATCTGCCGCGCGGCGAGCCGGGGCTCTTCGCGTTCAACGCGTGGAACGTCAACCAGCCGGGCACGACGCTGTTCGTGCCGGTCACGAACACGACGATCGAGTACATGACGCTGCTCTTCATCTACTTCGACGAGCACAACCGGTTCAGCGTCGTCGACGAGCTGTCGGGCGGGCGCACGTGCGGTCTCGACCGCTGGGTGGAGTCGGGGCGGCTCGGCGCGGTCGAGCTCTCCCTTATGGACCTGGAGCTCCGCGTCCTGACGAGCCTCAACGTCGAGGGCGCCTTCATCTGCCAGAACATGAACCTCGCGGCCCAGGCCCTCGGGCTGGGCGGATGGGCGTTCACCGGGTTCCTGCCGCACCACGTCCTGGGCGTCGATCCCGCCCATCGCGGGCTGGGCTTCCGGTTCGTGACCCCCGAGCACTCGCCGCGCCACGCGGTCAAGCCGGTGCCGGTCGGCCGGGACGGGGTGCTCGAGGCGCTCTGCCCCCCGTACGTCGCCGACATGGGCGAGGCGGTCGACCGCTACCTGGAGACATGGTCGGCGGCGTCGGGGCGCGCATCCGCGTTCGACCGCGCCGACGAGGTGATGCGGGCCCGCCCGCTGCCGACCCCGGAGACCGTCGAGATCGTCCAGGCGTTCTGCACGTACGTGCATGAGACGTACGGGCGCTTCCCCGCGTTCATCGACCCGATGTTCGTGCGCCTCGTCTTCCAGGCCCACCACCTGGATGTCGACTTCTACGAGCTCAACTACCGGGGCGACGCGCTCACCGACCACCACCGCGAACACCTGGCCCGCTGGCACCGCGGCGAGGGCGTCGGCTCCTGACGGCCCTCAGGGCCTGGTCGAGGTCGCGCCACAGGTCGTCCACGTGCTCAAGCCCGACGCTCATTCGAATAAGCGTGTCGGGCGTACCGGCCGCGCGTTCGGAGGGGTACCGCGCCCGGCGCTCCATCATCGTCTCGACACCCCCGAGGCTCGTCGCGGCGACGATGAGCAAGACACCCGCGCACACGGCGTCGGCGTCGGCAGCGTCGCCGTGCGTCTCGAACGAGACCATCGTGCCGCCGCCGCTCATCTGCCGGCGAACCAGGTCGCGAAACGGGTCGACGCGCGACCCGGGGTAGCGAACCATGGCAACCGCGGGGTGGTCGATGAGCCGCTCCGCCAGCTCCGCGGCGGTGGCCTGGGCCCGCTCGACGCGCACCGGCAGGGTCCGCAATCCGCGGAGCGCGAGGAACGCCTCCAGCGCGCCCGGCGTCGCACCCGACGAGTACCGGCGCCGGCGCAGCCGATCCACCCAGACCGGGTCGGCGGTGATCGCCACGCCCAGCAGCAGGTCGGAGTGACCGCCGATGTGCTTGGTCGCGGAGTACATGACGAGGTCGGCGCCGAGGGCGAGCGGGGATTGCAGCAGCGGCGTCGCGAACGTGTTGTCGACGGCGAACATCGCGCCGGCGGCGTGAGCCACCGCCGCCACCGCCCGAATGTCGACGACGTCCAGCATCGGATTGGTCGGCGACTCCGCCCAGACGAGGGTCGCTCCCTCCGCCACGTCGGCGAGCGACTCGGGGGTGAGCGCGTCGACGGTCCGCAGCTCGATCTCGCCGCGCTCGTGACGCTCGCGAAGCTGCTCGGTGACGCCCCAGTAGGGCGCCCGTTGGGCGACCACCACCGCTCCGACCGGGAGCTCGTCGAAGACTGCGCCGGTCGTGGCGAGGCCCGAGGAGAAGGCCACCGCGGTGCCACCCTCCAGCGCGCCGAGCGCCCCCTCGAACGCCAGCCAGCCGGGATTGCCGTCGCGTCCGTACACCAGCTCGCCGTTGGCGTGGTACGTCGATGCGGGGACGATCGGGGTGTTGAACGGTCCGCCGCCGATGCGCGGCGGGCGGCCTGCAATCACCGCCAGCGTGTCCGGATGGAGATCCACGATGGCACGCTACCGCTCGCTTCACGACGGTGACCGGTGACGCCCACCAGCCTTGGTGGACTGATGCCGTGGCGGCGGGAAGGATCGTCGCCTACCCTGCACGAACCACGTTGGAGGAGCGCACGTTGACCGACCGGCCCATCCCCACAGACGACGAGCTCCGCGAGCGGCTCACGCCCGAGCAGTACGCGGTCACCCGGCAGGCGGCGACCGAGCGGGCGTTCACCGGCGCCTACTGGGACAACCACGACGAGGGCATGTACCGCTGCGTCGTTTGTGACGAGCCTCTCTTCTCGAGCGACACCAAGTTCGATTCCGGTACCGGCTGGCCGAGCTTCTTCCAACCGGCCGGGGAGGGGCAGGTCGCGGAGCATTCCGACGCCAGCTACGGGATGGTGCGCACGGAGGTCACCTGCGCCCGCTGCGGCTCGCACCTCGGCCACGTCTTCACGGACGGTCCCAACCCGACGGGGCTACGCTACTGCATCAACTCCGCGGCCCTCGAGTTCGCGAAGGACGACGGGACCGAGTAGCGCCCGTCGCTCGGGTGAGGCGCGATGGCGAGCGAGCACCTCGGCGGCCCGACCAACCTCACGGCGGGAACGTTCTGGGGCCGCCGTTCTGGGGCCGCCCGTATCGGCCGCGACGGCGTGCTGGGTTGATCCGCGTCTTGCGAACGCGGCCCACGATGGGGTATACGAGCGTCGATACCGGTCGAAGGGAGGAGTCCCGCATGGAAACCGTCGAACACGCCGAGGTCGAGGCGTTCGCGGGTCGAGCCCTGGGCGATATCGCGGGGATGATGACGACGCTGTTTTGCGTCGTCGGCGACCGGCTCGGTCTCTTCGCGGCGCTGGCTGAGGCCGGTGACGCATCCAGCGAGCAGCTCGCGGAACGGGCGGGCGTTGACGAACGGTACGTGCGCGAGTGGCTCCGCGGTCTCGCGGCGGCTGGCTACCTGGCGCACGACCGCGAGCACGGCACCTTCTCGATCCCTCCGGCACACGTGCCGGTGCTCGCGGAGGAGGGCGGCCCGATGTTTTTCGGTGGGGTCTACCAGGAGACCGGGGGCGCCCTTCCGGTGCTCGGGAAGGTCATCGACGCGTTTCGCACCGGCGGCGGCGTGGGCCAGTCCGAGTACGGCCCGGAGTTCTGGGAGGGGCTTGAGCGGTTCACCGGCGCCTGGTTCGACCATCTGCTCCTGCCGGTGTGGCTCCCGGCCATGCCGGTTGTCGCGGCCAGTCTCGAGGACGGGGCGCTCGTCGCCGACGTCGGGTGCGGCGCGGGGCGGGCGCTGATCCGCATGGCGGAGGCCTACCCGAACTCCCGCTTCGTCGGGTTCGACGCGTTCGAGGTCCAACTCGAGCGTGCTCGCGCGAACGCGGCGGCGGCGGGGGTCGGCGACCGCGTGAGCTTCGAGATGCTCGACGCATCCCGCGGGCTGCCTGACCGCTACGACGTCATCACGACGTTCGACGTGGTGCACGACGCGGTCGACCCCGTCGGCCTGCTCAAGTCGATCCGGGAGGGCCTGGCCGACAACGGCACCTACGTGCTCCTCGAGATCAACTCCGCCGACGACCCGGCCGACAACGTCGGGCCGCTCGCGGCGACGTTCTACGGCTTCAGCCTCTTCTACTGCATGACCACCTCGCTCGCCCACAACGGCGCGGGACTCGGCACGTGCGGCATGCCCGAGGCCACGGTGCGCGCGTATGCCGCCGACGCGGGGTTCGGCGAGGTGTACCGGGTGCCGATCGACAACCCGTTCAACGTGATCTACGAGCTGCGCCGCTGACCGCGGGAGGTGGAACGGAGGGGGAGGGATTTCGAACCCTCGAGGGGCGTGAACCCCTGACGGTTTTCAAGACCGTTGCATTCGACCGCTCTGCCACCCCTCCGGGGTCAACCGCCGGCGCCTTGGCGTCGATACGGCTGATGGAACGGTACGATAGTCCTCCGCACGGAGAGGTGGCTGAGAGGCTGAAAGCGCCCGCCTGCTAAGTGGGTATCCGGGGGTCACCTGGATCGAGGGTTCGAATCCCTCCCTCTCCGCTTCACCCCGGCCGGCGACGGCCGCTTCACCTGCGGCACACCCGATGAGCGACGTCACCGCCGACACTCCACGCTGCGCCTTCCATCCGACGGTCCCGACGCTGCTGTCGTGCACGCGGTGCGACCGGCCCGCCTGCCCGGACTGCCTGGTGCCGGCCCCGGTGGGGACCCACTGCGTGGCATGCCTTCGCGAGCAGAGCGCCGGGGCGCCGGTCCGGGAGCTCACCGCCCACCAGAAGAGCCTGCGCCGTCCCGGATGGCTCTTCTGGACGATCATCGCCTTCTTCGTGGTGATGTGCGTGCTGGTCGCGTCGATGGCGTTCCCGTCGCCGTTCGTCCCGGTCGCCAACGACTTGAAGTTCACGTCGTTCCTCATGGTCGTGAGCGGGTGGGTGGTGTCGCTGTGCCTCCACGAGTGGGCGCATGCGTTCGTCGCGTATCGCAGCGGCGACCACTCCGTCCTGACCCGCGGCTACCTCACCCTCGATCCGCGCAAGTACGCCGACCCGATCTTCTCGGTCGCGATCCCCATTGCGTTCCTGCTCCTCGGGGGCATCGGGCTGCCCGGTGGGGCGGTGTGGATCGACCATGGCAACATCCGGTCGCGCCACCGGCGGTCGCTGGTGTCGCTCGCCGGCCCGGTGGTGAACATCGTGTTCGGCATCGTCTGCATCGGCATCGTCGCCTCGGGCCTCGCCGACGGGTCGGCGACGTTCAAGGTCGCGCTCGCGTACCTGGGGTGGCTCGAGTTCGCCACGGCGGCGCTCAACCTGCTGCCGGTGCCGGGCCTCGACGGGTACGGGATCATCGAGCCGTACCTGCCGTACGGGGTTCGCGCGGTGATCAACCCGATCGCGAACTACGCGATCATCCTCCTGCTGGTGCTCATGATCTCGACCGGCTTCGGCGGGTTTCTCTTCGGCGTCGCCGACTCGGCGCTGGAGGCGATGGGCGTCGACCCGCTGCTCGCCGAGGTGGGGCGCTTCATCGGCAACGTCCAGCTCACCTGAGCCGGCCGGGCCGGCGCGCTACGGCTTGCGGGAGCGGGAGCGGACCAGCACCGCCGACGTGGCGGTCTGCGCGGCGAGGACGATGGCGCCAAGCATGAAGTACGCGGCGATCGCGTTCCAGCCGGCCGCCTGCGAGATGGTGCCGCTCAGGGCGAACCCGGCCGCGATCCAGGCGGCGCGGTGGCGCTGCTCCGGTCGCTCGAGAGGAATCCGTCGGGTGCGTTCGGCCCGGGGCGTTTGACTTCCGCGCCGCCGGCGACGAAGGGGGATCGCCACCAGGGCCGCAAGGGCCGATCCGAACGCAATCCCGACGATTACTGCGAGTACTGCTTCCACGCTCTCTCTCCAAAGGGTGTGGTGCCCCCAATGTCGGCACGATCCCAGTCGAGCATTAGCCGCAGAGGGCCGGTTTGTGAAGGGAGCGTGAAGACGGGTCTGGTAACCTCGGCCGGTTGCGCCAGTAGCTCAGTCGGATAGAGCGTCGGTCTACGAAACCGAAGGTCACAGGTTCGAATCCTGTCTGGCGCGTCCCACGAAAGCCCAGCTCAGGCGGGCTTTTTCTTTGCCCAGTGAGCGGATCTATGTCTGCGGAGCATCCTCCCGCACCGTCTCCCGCACCGTGTCGGTACCGAGGAGCGCGTTCAGAGCTCCCGCCGCGAGGTCCAACTGCTCGTCGGCGAGGAGGTGGGCGTACACCTGCGCGGTGACCTGTGGGTTCGCGTGCCCGAGTTGGCGGGACACGACGATGAGCGGCACCCCCGCGGCGAGCATGATGGAACCGGCGGTGTGCCTGAGGCCGTGGAGGGAGACGAGCGGGCGGCCGTTCTCATCGATGAGGTCGCAGCGCCGGAGGGCTCTCTCGACGAGTTGGGTGGGGGAGTCCGCCGCCATCGGCCCACCGCCCATTCCGGGCCACACGTAGCCGATGGCGTCCGCGCCGCCTTCCACGACGGCCTTCTCGTACCAGTCGCCCAGGAGCGCGGCGAAGGTGGGGGAGATCGCGACGCGACGGGCGCGGCGGCCCTTCGTCGTCTTCTCCACGCGGACGCGTGGGACCCCGTCCGGCCTCCTCCCTCGCTCCTCCCAGACGGATCGGCGCACGTCGAGACGGCGTTCGTTGAAGCGCACATCGGGCCACCGAAGCGCGATGATCTCCCCCCGGCGAAGCCCCGCTTCCCCGGCCGCGCGGAGGAGCGTCTCGTGTCGAACCGACCGCGCCCCCTGCGTGAACAGCGTGCGCAGCTGTTGGGCGGTGAGGACCCGCTCGACGGCCTGACGCTCATGGGTGTCGGCCGTCGGGAGGCGTAGGCCCATGGCAGGGTTCGAGGGGATCCGTCCCCACGTCACCGCCGCCTGGAGGATGACGCGGAGCGCCTCGACGGTCTTGGTGACCATGCGTGGGCTCGTCGCCGACTTCGTGAGGTCGGCGAGCCACACCTCAAGGCGCTCTCGGTTGATCTCGTTGGGGCGCAGGTGGCCGAGGGCCGGGTCGATCCGGAGGCGGAAGCTCTCGTCCACCGTGTAGATGGTGGCGGGGGCGAGGATGGGGGCACGGGTACGCAGGTGGTCGGCGGCGAGTTCCCGCAGCGTCCCCTGCCACGTCTCGGGGGCCGGGGTGGGGCGACCCTCCGACATGAGCCGTCGCCGCTCCGCCCGAGCTTCGCTGACGGGGCCGACGACGGTCACCAGGCGGGTGGTGCCCGGCGACGAGCCGGGCACCTTCACCTGGAAGGGGCAGTCGCACCGCCGCTTCGGCTTCTGGTCCGTCGATGACGGGCAGGCGAGCCGATGCGCTCGGTAGATGCCCGGCTCAACGGTCTCGCGCCAGCCACGCCTTATGTGCTTAGTACCCTGCATCTGGTGCTGCTGCAAATTTAAGCACGTTCGTTCTTCCACCACCCCGGCGGGAGCGGCTCCGACCGGGCACGATCGGCTGCGCGAGTTCCACCCCCGCGTGTTCGCTTGGTGGATGCATCTTCGGGCGGTGGCACCTTCTCGACCCGGCGGTCCTTCTGCCGCGCTTCCCATGTTTCAAGATCGGCTTCGCTCACCAGGAGACGCCCGGCGACCTTGAACGACCCGGCTTCGTCCATGACGCGCCGGGCCGCGCGCCGGTCCCGGAGTTGGTACCGGGCGAGTACGTCGGCGACGGTGAGGAAGTGCGCCATGGTGGCGATCAGCTCCACTCTGGACGGCGGTCGTGGAGGTGCGGACGAACGCCGGAAGCGACGATCATGGGAGGAGTTCCTGCCGCTCGTCTTCCAGTCCGCCGTCCGCGTCGCGACCGTCATCGTTGGCAACGGTCGCGGCGTTCTCGATGGACCGGCCCGGAGAGTCGGAGCTCCGTTCCTGCCGTGCCTCAATGAACGCTCGGGCGTTGTCGCGAAGCTTCCGAAGGCCGTCTCGAGCCTCTCATTGTGTCCCCTGTGTTCCCCGGTCGTCGTCTCGAGCGCGTTCGCGAGAGCTGCGGCGTCGCGGGGTAGGACGTCGACGGTCAGAGGCGTCGCTGTCGCGAGGATCTCGATGATCCGGCGGGCGGCAGCGTCGACGTGTCGTTGATTTGGTGGTGGTTGACCGGCCGTGCTCACCGTGACCCGGACGCGCGGATCTGGTCCCCGCGGCGCTTCGTCGTGGCCGTCCGTGTCAGGCGCTGATGGTGGCTTTGTTGGCGGTGCGGAAGAAGCGGATGATGCGGAAGAAGGGGTGCTGATCGGGGGCTTTCCCCGCATAATCAGCTTCTTCCGCGGTGTGGCGAACCATCGCTCGATGGGGCGGCCGGGTGTCGCTTCGGTGACGACGTGGGCGAGGCCTTCGCGTTCGAGGAGCGTGAGGGACGCCCCGATGGTGCCGGAGCTTCGGTGTCCTCCTAGGAGGCGGTTGATGTCGGTGCGGGTGAGCCCGCCGGGTCGACGGCGCAGTGCCTCGAGGAGGTCGTCGGCGACGGGGTCGCCGAGTAGCTGTCCGAAGATGATCTCCGCCGAACGCTCGATGTAGGTCCAGACGGCGAGCGCGGCACGAAGGTGGTGCCCTTGGAGCGCCCCCGAGGCCTCGAGCATCGCGTAGATGAGGGAGAAGCGCAGGACCTGCGCTTCGGCGCGCGCGAGGATCGCGCCGAGCAGTCCGGCCCGATCCCGCGTGAGCTCCGGGTATGCCCTCTCCCACAGCCTCTCGAATCCTGGGCTGCGCGTGATCACAGCCGGGATGCACTGAAGGCGTTGGACCCACGTCGACACCTCGTTCGCGATGTTCTTAAGGACGTCGGGGTCGGGGTGGCCGCCGTGGGGCAGCAGCTTCGAGCGGCGCACGAGAGCGAAGTTAATGCGGTTGGCGAAGCCGTTGGCCATGTCGGTGCTGGCGAGGTGGCGGCGCAGTTCGGTCTGGGTGATGTGCCCGATGATCGAGATGTGGGCGCCGGTGGCGCGGGTGGGTGAGTGCTTCGTCATGGTCCGCAGGTCGCCGCTGTCCCACGCCTGCCGGATGGTCGGGGAGAGGATGTTGCCTTCGCGGCCTCCGACCTTGAGTGCCTGGGCGAACTCCGCCTCGACGACCAGCAACCGCTTGTCGACGACGCCAGGATCCGTCGTCTGCAGCTGGCCGCTCGCCGAGATCTTGGTAACCGGGTCGCGCACCGCGTGGATCACACCCTCGCCGCTTGAGAGGCCTGACGTAATGCACTCGTCTGCCCAGGCGGGGTCCACCGCGGCGAGCACCTGCTTGACGTTCGACCAGGCGGTGCCTTTGCGGCCCCGGCTGGTGTTGCCGACGAGCACGACGTTGGTGTTTGCGTAGTGGGGGTCGGCGCCGACATCAACGTGCGCGCGGCGTCCGAACAGGTTCCCGACAGCGACGAGGAACTGCACCAGCAGCGCATGGGCGTCGGCCTCGGTATGCGGCGCGACCGCCCGCACGAACTTCCCCGCCACGCCGATCAACGCCTCCTGCAACATCGGCTCCGGCCACGGCTCGTCCTCAACACCGGCTGCGGAAGAAGCTGAGGAAGCGGAAGAACGCCCGGTTCCGTCGGCGGGATCGGCGTCCGGCAGATCACGAACCTGCCGGATGAGCCGTTCGAGTTCCTCCGCCTCGAGGGGCGGATCGCACCTCGCATCGTTGTCCGCACGGAGCGCGGCGGTGACCGCCTCATGGGACAGGCCTCGCAACCGCAACCCACGCCCGATCCGGAACAAGGTGTCATTTCGCGACCCGGTCGGGATCGTCGAGCCCTCCTGCTCGGGCACGGGCTGAACCACCGGAACCGGTGACGCGATCCAGTGCGGCAGGTCGGGCAGCGGCACCCCTCCCGGCTGCAGCTCCATCTCGGCAGGCGTGACCTCCCAGGCGTAGGAGGCCCCGCTCCTGTGCGTGCTGGGAGGGGCGACGACGTAGCCGCCGTCTGCGCGCACATCCAGGCCCATCCCGACCTTCGACACAGAGTTCCCGAGGCGGTCGACCCCCTCCGGGTAGCGGAAGTAGTGGTGCACGCCGCCGCCCCCGGTCCGAACACGGGGCGCCGGCGGCAAGACCCCATGCTCGGACTCAAGCCGCGCGAGCGTGTCGAGGCCGCCGTTCTCCTTGTCGACGTCGAGGACGACGACCCCGGATGCCCTTCCGGTTGCAAGCCCGATGTTGGCGGTCGGGAACGTCGCCCACCAGGCGCGGATCGTGTCCGGGTCGTCCGACGCGTCCTTCACGCCGCGCGGCGCGAGGTGACCGACAGGGTGCTTGCCGGCGCTCGAGCACTCAGCCAACCCGCACGAACAGCATCCGTTGCCGTCAACCGTATGCACAGGCAGCATCCGCCATCCCTGTCGGGCGTAGGCCAGCGCCGCCTCCACCATCATCGGCTTGTTCACGTACATCGCAACCCTCCTCTCGGCCCGCCACACGGCAGGTGTCATCACCGGGCAGCACCGCGCACGGCGTTCGCCCGTCCGTTTGCGCCGGGGACCCCCGACGTGGGTTGGGGAGATCGCCCGGTCGGCGTTTCACCGAACCGGGCGGTCGCTCCGGCTTGACTCCGTCAACCTCAGCTCTGCCACAGGCGCGCTACTGCGGCTTGTGATGTTTCACTTCAATCCAACGTCAGCTTCAGAACGCTCATTCGCCAAGTGATTCAAGAATGCGCCGTAGATCATGAGCGCGGGCCCCACCGGTGAGACGAAGTCGTCCTCCCACCGGTAGACAGTTGTCGGATCGACCTTCAGGATCCGGCCAGTTGCCACGAGCGTCAGGCTCGCTCGCCTCCGAAGCCCCTCGCGCACTTCGGGCTCCGGCAAGGCCATCACCTGCTCGGCCTCGTCCATGTCGATCAGCAGCTGCATGGGAATAGTCTGCAGACAGCAGTCGCCCGTGTCTCTACCACACCTTGCAGTTCGGACGTGAATAAAGTCCGCCGCCTGAGGTTGCTCCTCGACGGCCTCCGGCTTCTTCGGAGGGATCTACCCCCGCACGGGATCCTCTTCGTGTCCCGCCCTCGCCGGAAGCGCGGCCAGCACGGCGCGATCGTCGTCGTCCCGCCGGACGAGTCGGCTCTCCGACGATGCTCCATCCTCGCGGCCCACGAGATACGCGAGGATGAAGTCCACCAACTCCTCCTCGGTCGCAACCGAGAAGTCGTCCCTCGCGCCGATCTTCTGCGTGTCTCCCTGCTGCTCGATCTTCAACCACTCGACGGCGGCCTTGAGCCGCACCTGGATCGGCTGCGACGGGTGGAGCGCATCCCGGAACGCCTGGACGATCTCCTCGGCATGTTCCTGCGCTTCCCTGGCCGCTATCTCACTTGCGCGAGGAGTGCGGGGACGGCCACCCATCCGCCCGTACTTCGCTCCGCCGAACTTCCCGGCGGCGACTAGCTCACGGGCCCTCTGGGAGGGGTCTGACGGGTACTTGCCCATGTCATCGACGGTAGCGCAGGTACTTGGTCATCGGGGCGAAAGCAGTGAGAAGCTCCCCACTTTGCGCCCCGAGAGGGGGATTCTGATCAGGGAGCGTGAAGGTTTCCCGTCACGGGATACAGGTTGTACTACAGCCTGGGGCGCTATCCGGGCCGATGAGGTCGCCGATCGGGCACATGGCTTGGCGTGCGACACGGGCCATGACCTCCAGGAACGCCTCCGTCGGACTCCGCAACTTGCGCCTTTCCTGATGGTCCAGCCGATCGTTTCTGATCATCTCCTGAGCGTATTCACAGTGTCACCACAGGTTTGGTTGCTTGGCTTCCGTAGCCGGTCGCGAAGAATCGTGGGCGACCGGCCCATCAAACCACGTGGGGAGGCCGGTTGGCTATTGAATGGCGAATCGGCGTGCTTGCGACAGTGGCAACGGTGTTCACAGCGGCCGTCGTACTCAGCGGCTGCGGCGGCAGCGCGTCGGCCGGCGTCGCTTCGGTCGACGGTGGAGGCGCTCAGACCACGCCGGCGTCGAACTCTTCATCCCCGGCCGATCGTGAGGCCGCACTGCTGAAGGCGGCGCAGTGCATGCGCGATAACGGCGTGAAGGACTACCCGGATCCAGTTGTCGACAGCAGCGGCAACGTTCAGCGCGGGCAGGGCGGTGCCCAGTTCAATCGCAACGACCCGACCGTCCGCAAGGCGTTCACCGCCTGTCAATCCCTGTTCCAGGCGGCACGGCCGCAGTTCTCACCTGAGCAGCGACAGGAGCTCCAGGACGCCCTCCTTGCATTCGCCAAGTGCGTGCGAGCCAATGGGTACAACATGCCGGACCCAACGTTCGACGGCACATCCGGGCAGGGCCGCGGGCCGTTCCAGGGCGTGAACCCAAACGACCCGGCCTTCCGGAAGGCGCGCACGGCCTGCCAGGACAAGTTGAACGGGGTGTTCCCAGGTGGTGGTGGCCCTGGCGGGAATCCCGGCGGTCCGCCACCGGGAGGCGCCCAGTGAGCGAACCGGCGGCGCCGGAGAGCGCTGCCGAGGAGCGCGGCACCGGACGACTTGAGCCGGTGGACGCCCCAGACGAGCCGCACGTCCCCTTTCACCGACGCCGGTCGGTGCTCCCAGCGGGCTTGGTCGTGCTCCTGGCGATCGCTGTCGGCGCCACGTACCTCGCGACCCGTTCAACCGACTCAAAGGGCTCGACGCCGACGCGCTCGACCGAGCTCGTCACGGTTGCGCGTCGTGATCTGGTGCAGACCGCTTCGTTCGACGGCACCGTGGACTATGCGAATCAGCGCGACATCGCCGCGACATCCCTGTCGTCGAGCTCAGCCTCGGGCAGCTCGGGCTCCGGTGGCTCCGCCTCGGGCTCGGGGGTGGTAACGAGCGTCGCGAAGGTCGGCGCGATCGTCAAGCGCGGAGGAACGCTGTTCTCTGTCAACGCTGAACCGACGGTGCTGATGTATGGTGCCGCCCCCGCCTACCGCACGCTGCGAAGCGGTGTCGCGGATGGCCCCGACATCAAGCAGCTGCAGGACAACCTCAAGGCGCTCGGATACATGTCGAGCGACGTCACCTCGAGCGAGTCTTGGAACAGCGCGACCACGACGGCCGTGGAGGCGTGGGAGGACGCGTTGGGCCTCACTGAGGACGGGACCGTGCCGCTCGGCCGGGTGGTGTTCGCGCCTGACGCCGTGCGGATCGGGGCGGCGGCCACCCGCGGCGATTCGGTCACGTCCACCTCGACGGTGGTCACGATCACCTCGACCCAGCGGCAGGTGACGGTGGATCTCACGTCCTCTGACGCGGCGATTGTCAGTGTCGGCCAGGGCGTGAGGGTAACCCTGCCGTCCGGAGCGCCGGTCTCTGGCCGCGTGACATCGGTGGGCACCGTGGCCACCGCCGATTCGAGCTCGTCCGGCAACAGCACCCAGGGCGGAGCCGTCAACCAGGCCGGCGGCTCATCCTCAACGTCCGACCCGACGATCGCGGTCACGATCAGCCTCGCTCAGACGAACGCACTCGGCTCCTTGGCGACCGCACCGGTCAGCGTCGCGTTCACACAGCAGCGCGCGAAGGACGCGTTGGCGGTCCCGACGACTGCCCTCCTGACGCTGGCGGACGGAACCTTCGCGGTTGAGGTCTCCACCGGCGCTTCGTCAACGAAGCTGGTCCGCGTCACCCCCGGGCTCTTCGCCGCGGGCGGCTTCGTTGCGATCGAGGGGGACGTCAAGCAGGGAGACAAGGTGGTCGTTCCGACGTGACGTCGGTCCAGACGCCGGTGGTGGAGCTGCGTGGCGTGAGCAAGGTGTATCCGGGTCCGCTCACGGTGCTCAGCGGCATCGACCTTGACGTGACACGCGGCGAATTCGTGTCGATCGTCGGGCCGTCCGGTTCGGGAAAGTCGACACTGCTCCACCTGGTCGGAACGCTTGACCGTCCAACCAAGGGCACCGTCCGTCTCGACGGAGTGGACGCGGCCGCGCTCGACGACGAGGGCCTATCGGCGCTGCGGTCTCATCTGATCGGGTTCGTCTTCCAGCAGTTCTTTCTGATGGAGGGCGTCTCTGCAGTCGACAATGTCGCCGACGGGCTGCTCTACTCGGGCGTCCGGCAGCGCGAGCGCCAGCAACGGGCGGTCGCGACGCTCAGGCGCGTCGGTCTCGGCCACCGTCTTGGGCACACTCCCAGGAAGCTGAGCGGCGGGGAGCGCCAGCGGGTCGCGATCGCCCGAGCCCTCGTGTCGCGGCCCGCGCTGCTGTTAGCCGACGAGCCGACCGGCAACCTCGACAGCCGGTCTGGCACCGAGGTGCTCGGCCTCCTGTCGGAGTTGAACGCCGAGGGCACGACGGTCCTGATGATCACCCACGATCGCGACGTGGCGGCGGTGACCAACAGGCAGGTCGTGATGCGCGACGGCGAGATCGATTCGGACAGCGCGCGGTGAGCACCGAGCTGCCCTCGAGCCGGCTGTATCCCTCCGACCTCTTGCGCGTCGGCTCCTTCGGGCTTCGCACGCGACGGCTTCGGGCCGCGCTCTCGGCGCTCGGCGTCGCGATCGGTATCGCCACGATTGTGGCGGTACTCGGTATCTCGAGCTCCAGTCAGGCGGACCTGCTCGACCAGCTCGATCGTCTCGGCACGAACCTGTTGCAGGTGCAGGCCGGCCAGACCTTCGGCGGCGGCACAAGCGAACTGCCACGCACAGCCGAACGCTCGATCTCGCGCATCAACCCGGTCACCGAGGTGTCGTCAGTCGCGAGCGTTTCGGCGACGGTGCGCCGCAACCGCTTTGTCGATGCGGGCGAGACCGGTGGCATCGCGGTGAAGGCCGCCCGCTCGAACCTGCTCGAGCCGCTCGGGGGACGGATGGCCGCCGGCGTGTTCCTCAACGACGCGACCGGGCGCCTGCCTGTGACCGTCCTCGGGTCGGTCGCCGCCGAGCGTCTGGGTATCGCGTCCATCGACGCCAATACCGCGGTCTGGCTGGGCAATCGCCTGTTCCGCGTCGCGGGCATTCTGCAGCCGCTCCCGCTGGCGCCCGACATCGACCGTTCCGCCCTCATCGGGTATGGCGAAGCGCAACGCGAATTCGATGGGAACGGCGCTCCAACGACCGTCTACGTGCGGAGCGACCCGACGTACGTGACCGAGGTACAGGGCGTTCTCGCCCCATCGGCGAACCCAGCGAACCCGGATGAGGTGCAGGTGTCGCGGCCATCCGACGCGCTCGCAGCTCGCGCCGCCGCCAAGTCGTCCTATACGTCGCTCCTACTCGGCCTCGGTGCCATCGCCCTACTGGTCGGGGGCGTCGGAATCGCGAACGTCATGGTCATCAGTGTTCTGGAGCGGCGCTCGGAGATCGGGCTGCGCAGAGCCCTCGGAGCGACCCGTGCACACGTGCGACGCCAGTTCCTGACGGAGGCGCTCATCCTCGCGGGGTTGGGAGGCCTGGGTGGGGTGATCCTCGGCGCGATCGCGACGATGATCTACGCGTGGAGTCAAGGTCAGCGGGCCATCATCCCGATCGGCGCCGTCGCCCTCGGCCTGGGCGCCGCGATCGTCTCAGGCGCCATCGCCGGTCTCTACCCCGCCGCCCGAGCCGCCCACCTCGCCCCCACCGACGCGCTGCGCTCAGCGTAAGAGAGTCAGCCACCCTCATCGGTCTCCTCTCTAGGGGCGCGCCGCGCTGCAACAGTGGATGTGTCGTGTTTGTGCGCGACCACAATGGCCGGCCACCGAGATCGCACTGACCCACCTTGGCCGCCTCGCGCGTCCCTTCGAGACGAGGGTGGGAGGCCGTGTGGTTGGACAACTATCGGGGCGGATCGTGTCTCGACGTTGGCGAGGCCGAGGAGCGCCGAACGTTCATTCATCCTCATCGAGTTTCCTGAACGGGCGCAGCTCCTTAGAGACGATTTCACATCGGGCCAGCCTCGTTATCTTCTCCACGAGCATTTCAATCAAGTGCGCCGCTGGGATCCTGGAGGAGTCCAAGTCGATCATCCTCCAGAACGAGAGCACTTCGCTCAGCCCCCGCCCGTCCGTGTCGCCGGTTGCGTGCCGAGAACGACGCTGAAGGTCAGGGACCTGGATCCCCGCCGGACGGTGACGTTGACGGTGTCGCCGGGGGCGTGCTCGGCGATCGTGGCGACAAGATCGCTGCTGCCGGTGACCGCGGTTCCACCGATGTCGGTGACGACGTCTCCGGCCGCGAGCCCGGCGGCGGCGGCGGGCCCGCCCGAGGCGACGTCGCTGACGAGGGCGCCGCTGGTGGTGCCGGACGCGTCGGAGGTGGCGATCCCGATGTAGGCGTGGCTGACCTGCTTGCCCGCGATCAGCTCGCCGAGCTCGCCGGCCACGAGGTCGATCGGGACGGCGAACCCGACGCCGGAGCTCTGGTTGGCGTTGCCGTTGGTCGCGATCTGGTCGACGATGCCGATGACTGTGCCGTCCGCGGCGAGGAGCGGTCCGCCCGAGTTGCCGGGGTTGAGCGCGGCATCGGTCTGCACCGCATGCGCCACCGTGAAGCCGTTGGGCGCCTCGATGGTGCGATCGAGCCCCGAGACGATCCCGGTGGTGATGCTGCGGTCGTACCCGAAGGGGTCGCCGATCGCCGCGACCGGGTCGCCGATGCTGAGCGACGCGGTAGTGCCGAGCTTGAGCGGGTCTAGAGTCAGGCCGGCCGGGTCGACGCGGATGACGGCGACATCGGTGGCGTCGTCTGTGCTCAGCAGGGTCGCGGTCCTTCGGGTGCCGTCCTGAAACTCGACGGTAATCCTGGTGGCGTCGCTCACCACATGCGAGGCGGTGAGGATGCGCCCCCTGGCGTCGATGACGAATCCGGTGCCGGTGGAGGTCGACTCGGCGGGTCCGATGGGCCCCGGCCCGGAGGCCGCCGCGGTGGCGGTGATGTCGACCACGCCGGGCGACGCCGACTCGTAGAGGGTGTTGACGTCGAGGGCGGCCTTGCCTGTCTCCGCCGACGCGCCGGACGCTCCGGTCCCGGTGCTGATGGTCCTCTCGACGACGGTCGTGGTCCCCCCGCCACCGGTGTCGACGGCACCGGTCACCGAGAGCAGCCCGGCGCCTGCGACCCCGCCGATCAGGCCGGCGAGCGCGAGGAGCAGTGCAAGCCGTGGTCCGGATCGCGCTCGCTGGCCGGGGTCGGTCCCGGAGAGCGGATCATGCTGGCTGTTCATCGGAACGGTCACGAGACCGGCCTTCCTCCCGGTTCCCTTGCCTGCTCCAAGGCTCACGCATCGCCCTGTGAGGGGGCTGAGGGAATGCTGAGGGATTCGGGGGATTGTGCGACGGCGCGCTTCGGTACATGGGCGCACCGCCAGGCCGGCGCGCCGGTCCCGGGGACATCCGACCTCGCGCGGCACGAGATCGCCACCCGAACCAGCACGACGGCAGTGCATGCGGGGGCGGGTTCGCACGGGAACGCGACGCGCCGGAGCCTCGGTGCGGGCGGGCTATCGTTGCCGCGTGGGCCGGCCGGTATTGGTTCATTCACTGTTGCATGTCGAGGGCGGGAGCATGGGCGGGCACTTCCCTACCGAAGTGCTCGGACCGGAATTGGTCCCCCTCCCCGCACCGTCTCCCCGCCGCCGATGCCGACGCTCGCTCGGTTGATCACGCACTGGCCTTCTGAACGCTGCGACCGGATGTGCTACTCGTCGAGTTCATGTTCCTCGTCAAGGGCGTCCCGGATGGCGTTGGGAAGCCGTTTCCGCTCCTGCTCCTCCTCGGCGAGCACTCGTCCCGGCGTGTCGGGTCTTGCAGCGCCTCGATGACGTCTTTGACCCACCGATCGACCTACTCGGCGAACGTCCCGACTTCCACATGCGTGACGTGTTGCGAAAGCGCGCACAAGAACACGAATTCGCAGTGGATGGATTGACCTGTTCGCGTTGGCAGTCCGTTGCTACTCCATTTGCGCTCCCACCGTGAGCAGCAAGAGACCTCACTCGGCCGGTTTCTTCGAGGGAGCTAAGGCGGTTCCCCCGTCGCGGTCAACGAGCGCCCGAACCTCCGTGGTCAGCGTCAGGATCTGCCGAGAGAGGTCGAGCAGCTCGACGTTCTGCTTGTCCTCCTCCTGGACCGTCTTCCACGCCTGATCGGCGATCACCTGGCGCTTGGCGTCGGCGCGGTTCTGAGAGATCAGCACGAAGGTCGACAAGAAGATGGCCTCGAGCGAGACGATCATCGTCAACAGGCCGTATGGATAGTCCTCCACGCCGAAGCCGATCCAGCAGCCGAACCAGATGATGTGGACGTAGACGAAGAGCATCGATCCCGCAAAGGCGGTGATCGCGTCGGAGATCCGGTTCTGCCGTGCCTTCGCGCGCTCCTCCTCGCGCTTGAGAAGAGCCGGATTGATCGGGGGCCCCAGCTTGGGCGGGGGAATGAGGAAGCGGTGCAGGCGGTGGCCCCTCCTCTCGCCGTTGGTTTGGCCGTTGGGCGCCTGACCGGCCCCGGTCTGTGATCCGTCTTCGCTTGCCATCGGGTCTCCTTTCAGCAGGGCTCGGGCCTACCGCCCGTCCATCTCCAGTCGCACAAACGCTCGCGCGCCGCGCCGTCGCAGACGGCGAAACCGATGGCACCCGCGACCGAGATCAACTCCGGCGTCGGTCTCGAGCCGGCGCGGCTCCCCGGGGCCAGTGCGAGCGCCGCGCGATGCCGCGAAGCGGCGGGCGCAGGGCAAAGGTGGTTACGGCTCCCAGGGTCGCGCGGCCCGGCGCCGGGGGCATCCGAGACAACGTGATCCACTGCGCCTCCCTCGGCAGGACGATGCGGACCTTCTGCTGCATCGGTTCCTCGGGTTCGCGCGAGGTGTTCGTCATGAGCAACTTCGTGTCCGCGGGGTAGTTCACTCCGGACGCTAACCACATCCCACTGTTGCATGTCGGGGGCGGGAACATGGGCTGGCCTTCGACGGGGCAAGGGGCCGAAGAGGACATGGTCCCCTCCCGCACCGTCCAGGACGCCCCCCGCACCGTCCCGTCCGAAGACGCATATCCTCGTGGTTGAGGCTTACTTGACGGTGAGAGGATAACGCGACAGACCGTTGCGTGACCACGGCAGCCACGCGATCACCAAGAATGCGTGACGACCGGTCACCCGCCCGGCGCCGAGAGTCCGTGACACGGCAAACGGCGGCGAAGGAGCTGCAATGGGACTATCGGAAGACTTGACCAAACTCGCGGCACGCGCAAAGGAGACGGAGGTCCGCGCCGCGGCGGCGCGGAGCAAGGCGAAGGCCGAGGTCGAACGCGAGGTCGCCTCGGCGCGCGAGGCGGCGGAGGCTCAGCGCGAGGAGCTGCGCAGGCGCGCGGCTGAGCGCGCGGGCATGATCTCGGACTGGTGGGTGGACGCCCAGGCGTCGTGGAACAACCGCATCGACGCGGCCCGCTACGACATGGAGCGCAAGAAGGCGGCGTTCGACGTCACGAAGGCCCGGAAGCGGGCCGAGCGGGCCGAGGACGACGCGGCGGTGGCCATCGACGCCGCGTACTGGGCCGTCGAGGAAGCCGAGTATGCGGTGCTCGACGCGGTCCTTGCGAGGATGGACGCCGACGACGTGGCGGCGGCCGAGGGCGAGGCGTCCAAACCGGTGTCGTCCCAGTCGTGAGCGAGACGGCGCGGAGGCCGTGCGACCGATTGGCATGGCCTCCGCGCGGCTGACGCGAGCCGGAGCTGTCAGCGACGACGCGGCCGCCGGCGCGGGCGCTCGATCCCGGCGACGGTCAGCTGCGCTAAGGCCACCCCGCTGAGGGCCCCCGCGATGGCGTCGGACGGGTAGTGCACGCCGGTGTGGACGCGCGAGTAGGCGACGAGCGACGCGATGACGCTGAGCGGGGCCGCCGCCTCGGGCCAAACGCTCCCGAAGCCGGTCGTGAAGGCGAACGCGGAGGCGGCGTGGCCCGATGGCCATGACGTGGAGCGCGGCATGTCGACCTGGCGTGTGACCGGCACGCCGTACGCGGCGCGATCCGGCCGGCGCCGGTTGCCGAGCCGCTTGAGCACCAGGTTGACAACGGCTGACGTGAGCGCGATCGACGCGAGGCCCGTCGCGGCGGCGCGGCGGCCGCGCTCGCCGCCGAATGCGACGGAGAGCCCGGAGCAGGTGATCCAGAGCCTCGAGCGGTCGGCGGCGCGGGAGAGCCGGCGGAGCGCCGTGTCCATCGCGGGGGTCGGCGTCGTTGCGATCGCCGCGTAGACGGCCACGTCGAGGCGCACGGCCTCCTCCCGCCACGGCCGGCGGTCCGCCGCGGCGCCGTCCTCGCCCGGCGCCGTCACGGCCGCCGGAGGTCCGGGGTGTGCCCGGCGAGCCCCCACGCCGGCCGCGGCATGGACGCCGACCCAGCTGCATCGCGGGCGGAGATCCTAACCCGCAGGGCCGACGGCCGGATCGCGAACGCCAGGGGCGGTGTGAGCTCGACCGCCTCGCCGTCGATCCCGGCGTGCACGGGCGCGGGGGCGCTCACCTCGAGGCTCGTCGCGGTCCACGACCGTCCGGGAGGGTGTGGACCGTCGCCCGGCCCGTCGAGGACGATGATCCCGAGCCGCCCGCTATCGAGCGCGGGGCGCGCACCCGGCGCCGGCGGGCGCTCCAGTGCATAGGGGCCGTTCGAGACGAGCAGGACGGCGAGCTGGGCGTGGTCGTGGCCGAGGTCGTCGACGAGGCGCAACCCGGGCGCCTCGGCGGTCGGACCGAGTCGTGCGCGCGCGGTCGCCAGCAGCGTGCGCACCTTCGCGTCGCGGTACGCCGCTTGCTGGACCGCGTCGCCGTAGATGCCGAGCGAGACGTTGTTCAGGAAGGTGCGGCCGTTCACCTCAGCGACGTCGATGCGGCCCTCGAGTCCGTCGGTGAACGCGTCGAGCGCGCCGGCGGGATCGCGACGGTCCAGGCCCAGATCGAGCGCGAAGTGGTCGCGGGTGCCCGCGGGGACGCAGACGAACGACAGCCCGTGCGCGCGGGCGGCGGCGGCGACGACGGTCTGCGACCCGTCGCCCCCCGCGGCGCCGAGCGCGTCCGCGCCGCGGGCCACCGCGTCGTCGACCCGTGGCTGCAGCCGGTCGCCGGCGGACAGCACGACGACCTCGATGCCGAGCTCCCGCGCCCGTTCCACGACGCCGGCGCGCACGGCCCTCCCGCCGCCAGACCTCGGGTTGACGAACAGGACGGGCCGCCGCGGCGGCCGTGCGGGTCGCCAGTTCATCGCGCGGGGCGCGCGGGGGTGGTGCGGCCGCCGGTCATGCGCCTGATCCTACGACCCGGCCGGATGAGTCGTCACGCGGTTTACGTGATTCGGGAGGCGGAGGTAGGATCGCGGGAGAGCCCGCACCCAGAACGCGCCATCCGGGGGGGTCTGCACCTGTCCGCTTATCTGGAGAAGCCCGCGCCCCGCGCCGCGGTGGCGGTGCGCGCCGCGGAGCCGTCGGTGGTGATCCAGGGCCGGAAGCCGGGCCGACCCGCAGCCGTCCACGGCCTCGTGCCGCGCCGCCCGCTGTTCGACCGGCTGTCGAGCGCCGGGCCGGGCGAGGTCGTCGTCCTGTGCGCGCCGGCCGGTAGCGGCAAGACCGCGCTGCTGCGCTCCTGGGTGGAGTCCGACGCACCCGCCGGACCGGTCGCGTGGGTGTCGATCGACCGCGGCGAGCGGGACGCGCAGCGGTTCTGGCTCGCAATGGTCGATGCCCTCGCCACCGCGGCCGGCACGGAGGGGCGGGTGGAGCGGATCGCGGCGACGCCGGCCTTCGACGGCGAGGCGGTTGTTGAACACCTGCTGTCCGACCTCCGCGCCCTCGGAGGGCCCGTCGTCCTGGTCATCGACGACTTGCACGAGCTGCGCTCGTCCGAGGCGCTCCGGCTGCTCGAGCGCTTCCTGGCCGGGCTGCCCGCCACGCTGCGGATCGTGCTGGCGGCGCGCGAGGACCCGGGCCTCGGCCTGCACCGGCTGCGGCTGGCGGGCGCGCTGACCGATGTCCGCGGCTCCGACCTGCGCTTCTCCCTCGAGGAGACCCGGGCGTTGCTCGAGGCGAGCGGGATCGCGCTGTCCGATGAGGGATCGGCGCGACTCTGGGAGCGGACCGAGGGGTGGGCGGCCGGTTTGCGGCTCGCGGCGATCTCGCTGGCGGGGCACCCCGATCCCGAGCGGTTCGTCGCAGAGTTCTCCGGCAGCGAGCGGACCGTCGCCGGATACCTGCTGGCGGAGGTGCTCGAGCGTCAGCCGCCGGACGTGCGGGAGCTGCTCCTGCGCACCTCCGTGCTCGAGCGGATCAACGGTCCGCTCGCCGACGCCCTGACCGGGCGCGTGGGCTCGGAGGCGATCCTGCAGGACCTCGAGGACGCGAACGCGTTCGTCGTCGCGCTCGACGCCGGGCGATGCTGGTTCCGCTACCACCACCTGCTCGCGGACCTGCTGCAACTCGAGCTCCGCCGCCGCTCCCCCGAGGTCATCGAGTCGCTGCATCGCGCCGCGGCGGCGTGGTTCGAGGCGCACGGAGACGCGGTGTGGGCGATCCGGCACTCGCAGTCGGCGGGCGATTGGCGCCACGCCGCCCGCCTGCTGGCCGACAACTCCGTCGACCTGGTCTTCGACGGCCGCATGGCGACGCTGCGGGCGCTGATGAGCGCCTTCCCCGCCGGAGCGTCGGGCGAGGATGCGGAGCTGGCGCTCGCGTTCACCACCGGCCGCCTCTACGACGGCCTCGTCGAGGAGGCCGCGACGGATATCGCCGTCGCGGAGCGGCTCGAGGCGACCGTGCCGGAGGCGCGGCGGCGGCTCTTCGACCTGCAGCTGGCCAGCGCCCGGCTCTGGCTGGCGTGCCAGTGCGGCGACCTCGCCACGGCGCGGGGAGCGATGCGGACGTGGGACGCGCGGACGGAGGACGAACTGGCCCACGCCAACGACCACCGGGCGTCCGCCCTGATGAACCTCGGGGTCGCGGAGCTGTGGTCGCTGCAGCTCGACGAGGCCCGGCGCGACCTGGAGGAGGCGCTCGCGCTGGCGCACCGCATCGGCCGGCCCTACCTGGAGGTCGGCTGCCTCGGCCACCTCGCGCTGGCCGCGATCCTCGCGAGCTCGCGACCGGACGTCTCACTGCGGCTGAGCGAGGACGCCGTGGCGATCGCCGAGCACTACGGATGGGGCCGGCACCGCATCCTCGCCCCCGCGGTCGCCGGGGCCGCGATCGGGCTGGCGTGGCTGGGTCGCACGGACGATGCCGAGCGCTGGCTCAACCGCATGGCGACCCCGGAGCCGGCCGGGCCGGAGCTCGAGACGGAGCCGACGCTGCATTACGCCCGGGCCTTCGTGCGGCTCGGGCAGGGCCGCCTCGACGAGGCGCTCGAGGAACTGCGGGCCACGCACAGGTTGCTCCACCCGCTCGAGCCGGTCCACCCCCTGCGGCTCGACGTGCGAGGCCTCATCGTCCTCGTGGATGCCCTGCGCGGCGACCGGGCGGCAGTCGACGCAGCCCTCGCCCTGGCCGGAGCCGACGAGGCCGACGGAGCCGGGATGCGCCTCGCCACGGCCGCCCTCGCGTTGGCCGACGGGAGCCCGGAGCGCGCGCTCGACGCCCTGGCGCCGATGCTCGACGGCCGGCCGGCGACGCTCCACCCGCGCTGGGCGACCATCCACGCGCTGCTCTTCGACGCCGCGGCGCGCGATCGGCTGGGGGACCGGGCCGGCGCGGAGGCGTCGATCGAGCGCGCGCTCGAGCTCGCGGAGCCCGACGGCGTCGTCCTCCAGTTCACCCTGGCGCCCGTCCGGGACCTGCTCGAGCGCCATCCCCGCCACCGCACGAGGCACGGCACGCTACTCACGACGATCCTCGCCGTGCTCGCGGGACGATCACCGGCGCAGCGGCGCGAGATCGCCCCCCTCCGGGAGGATCTCAGCGGGGCAGAGCTGCGGGTGCTGAGGTATTTGCCGAGCAACCTCTCGGCGCCGGAGATCGCCGCCGAGCTCTTCGTGTCCGCCAACACGGTGCGCACGCACATGCGCCGGATCTACGCCAAGCTCGATGCCCACAGTCGCGGCGCGGCGGTGGAGCGGGCGCGGGATCTCGGGCTGCTCGCCCCGGTGCCCGCGCGCGCCCGCTCGGCCTGACACCCCGCGCTACGCCGCCCGGTTCACCGCGCGGAGGGCGAACGCGCGTGAGATGTCCCCGACGCCCTCCATCAACGCCCAGATCCCGGCGAAGACGAGCAGGACATAGGCCTTCTCGATGAAGAACTGGCCCGCCGTCCAGAAGGCGAGGACGGTCATCAGGACGCCCGCGATCAGCCCGAGCCACCAGAACTGGATCACCGCCTGCTCGAGGAAGGCACGAACCATCCACCACAAGCCGACGAGCAGGAACAGGAAGCTGAGCATGTCCGCCAGCCCCGAGAACGTGTCCTCAGGATTGGCGAGGCTCACGAGCCCGGCGATGATGAGCAGGACGCCGAACGTGACCCACACCCAGCGGAGGGGGATCGGAGCGGCCGCGAGCGCCAGGTTCTGGAAGCCGGCGAACAGGAACATAAAGCCGACGATGAGACCGACGGTCCTGACCGAGGTCTCGTCGAACTGGAGGATCGCCACCGCGACGACGATCCAGCAGATCCCGGCGACGAGGGAGAGCCACCAGTAGCTCGTGAAGTCCCGCGCCAGCGCGCGCAGGCCCGACCCGCCCGCAGGCGTTCCGGCGTGTCCGTGTACGTCGTGCTCACTCATGATGTCCTCCTGGGGACGGACGTCGCCCGCCGGCGACGCTCGGTGCATGCCAACGCACCGCCACCGTGGCGCACGGTTTGGTGATCGCTCCTCACCCGTACTTGGTGATCGGGGTCCTCGCGCCGCCATCGCGTGCCGACCAGGTCAGGCGGACCTCGACGACCACGCGGCCGCCGCTCGTCCGGCTGGCCCGCGTGAGCACCACGTCGTCCGCCACCGGCACCCTGACCTGCTCGCCTCCGGTCCGGACGTCGAGCGTCCCGCCGGCGGCCAGTGCGTAGGCGATGTCGGCCAGCCGCTCCGCCGCCCGCTCGCGCGGCAGGCGCTCCTCGTGCTTGAACTCGGTCACATCGGTCCTCCGGGACGAGTCGGGGCCACGGTCGAAGCCGCAGGGTCGCGCCCCGGCGTGTGACCGGGCGTCACGCAGTTCGCGTGATCGCGCCCTCGTTCGCTCCGCCGTTTGACAGGCGATCACCGCCTTCTTCTCGGTGCGCTTCCTGATGAAGTACTTCGAGAGCCAGCGGCTCACCCCGTTCCCCATCTACTGCCTCCTCGCCGGCGCCGCGGCGTCGATCTACCTCCTCGCCGACTGACACACCTCCGGGCGGCCCGCGACGACGTGGGTGGGGTCCGGGGGCATGGGCGGGCCTTCGACGAGGCAAGAGGCCGAAGAGGAAATGGCACCCCTCCCCGCACCGTCTCCCGCACCGTCCGGGACGCTCACGCACCATCCCGAGATGTCCTAAGACGCACATCGTGTCGTGCGCCGAGACGGGAACAATGCATGAGAATGCCCACAAACACTCGCTTTTCGAGATGGCGGGGAACCGCTTGCAGGCGTGGCCTATCGGTCTACGAAACCGAAGGTCACAGGTTCGAATCCTGTCTGGCGCGTGAAACGAAAAGCCCGCTCAGGCGGGCTTTTCTTTGCCCTTGGCGCCCCACGATCGGGACAACTTTCACGCCCGCCGGAGGGCTGCCTCCCAGCGTGGACGCCGACATCGCCGCGTGTCAGGACAAGTCGGGTGAGTAGCGCACCGACTGCTGGGTCGCTCTCGACAAGAAGCTGATGGAACAGGTCGTGCCGTGGGTACCATACCTATTCGCCAACAACGTCGAGGTGAAGGGGCCGACGGTCTCGAAGTATCAGTTTGACCAGTTCTCCGGATCGATGGCTTTCGTCAACGTCGCCGTGGATCCGACGAGACAGAAGTAGGAAGGAATGGCCCGCCCACCTGCATGCGCTCGCCTACGACCCCGTCGGCGGTGGTCGTGACGCTCGAGTTACCGCTCTGAAACTGGTGAGCGAGGAACTCGCTCTGAGGCTCGCTCTGTGGGCCGCGCTTCAGCTGCTGAGTGCCCTGCGACGCCTCCGTGAATATGGATGGGACCCGCCTTCAGGGGAGGGCCGGAGAGGAGATAGTCCCCCACCACCGCCGGTAGATCCCTACTCGTTCACCGCGTAATCACAAACTGTCCCGGCTGCGTGTCGATCGCGTCGAGGGCCTTGGTGCGCCCGTCGAGGCTGTCGGGCATGAGGTGCCCCTCCGCCCTCGGATGGGATCTCGTCCTGCCCGCTCCCGACGAATCCGAGGATCAAAGGCCAACACCCCACAGAGAAGGGCAGGCACAGCGAGGATCGGTACGAGACTAGACAGGCCCGATCACCTCGAGCCCGGGGATCGCGGCGCGCAGCCTCTCCACCTCGTCGCGGCCCACGTTCGTCCCCTCGAGGTGGAGCTGGTGGAGTTCGGGCAGCCCGGAGAGCGGCGAGAGGTCGGACACCTGCGTGTTGTCGAGCCACAGGACTCGCAGGCGCCGAAGCCGACCGACCGGGCCGAGGTCGCGGACGGGCGTGTTGAAGAGAAGGAGCTCCCGCACGTTCTCGGCCCGCGCGAGCCCACCGAGGTCCTCGAGCCGCGTGCCGCTGAGGTCGAGCCGCTCGGCCGAACGGAACCAGGGGAGGCCAGTGAGCGAGGCCAGCGAGGAGAAGGGCGTGTCGGCGACGCTCAGCACCTCGAGCGCGGGGAGGGTGGCCACCGGCGCTAGGTCGGTGACGCCAGTCCCCTCCAGGTGCAGCTCTCGCAGCTCCGGCGCGCCGGCGATTGGCGCCAGGTCGGAGACCCGCGAGTGGGCGACGTCCAGCCGTCTCAGGCGCCTGAGGCCGCCAAGCGGCGCCAGCGAGTCGACCCGAGTGTTGCGCGCCCGAAGGCTCCGGAGCTCGTCGAGGCCGGCGAGGGGGTCGAAGTCGTCGATCCGAGTGTGGCTGACATCCAACTCGCGCAACCCGACCAGGTTGCGCAGCGGCCCCAGGTCGTGCACCGGCAGGCGCGGCAGCTCGAGGACTTGCAGCTCGCGGAGGCCCGCCAGCGGGTCGAGGTCGAGCGGCAGCCCCCCGGGGCTGCGGTGGGGGTCTGTCTGCTGGAGGCGCAGCTCGCGCAGCCGCGACAAGGCGGCGAGCGGCTCGAGGTCCACGGGCTGGGCGTTGGCGAGTCGCACCTCGGTCGCGTCGACGGAGAGGGTGGCGCCGCAGAACGTCACCTGCTTTGAGGCCGTCATCAGGGGAGCGGGACGGCGTGGAGGTGAGCCGCGAGCCATTCGAGGAGCTTGAAGGAGCGGTCGCGGTCCGGGAGGAGCTGGCCGTACTTCGCGATGCCGATCTTGACCAGCGTGTCTTGGTGCCACTTGTCCGCTTCAGCCTGAGTCTTGGCCCATGGCGTCTTCTGTCGCTTCAGCGGCTCCGTCTGAACGAGAGAGCCAACGAGGCCAACGCCACGCGCGATGCTCTCGGCGAGCGTGACGTCGAGGGACGTTACCTCCGCTGCCGCCGGGTCCTGCTCGTGGACGGTGAGGTCCATGAGCTTCGAGACCTCGAGGATCGTGGCCTTGTGGTCCCTGAACAGCCTCTTGTTGCCGGCGAGCGCCGCCTTGCGGACGGCCCTGATGCCGGTGTGGACGTCGACGGCCGCGTCCCACGCTTGTTGCATGAAGTCGCTCGCCGACTTCTTGATCGTGTCCTCCCAGGTGACCGCGCCCCCGCCGCTGAGCACCCCTTGGGTGAACGTCTTGCCGGCGAAGGAGCTGATGCCGAGCTGGCGCCGGGGGAGCTCCTCGTAGTGGGCGGCGTTCGCGATCTTCCTGTCCTCGGCCATCGCCTCGAAGCCATGCGTCCCGTAGTAGCCAAGGTCGACGATCGAGGGGTCGGCCAGGTGGGAGGCCTCGTGGATGATCGTGCTCTTGGACTCGTTGGGGTCGACGCCCTTCACGATGTCGACCAGCAGGTGCATGTGCCGGGCGCTGAAGTTCGCCCAGCCACCGAGGAAGACCTCCGGGTCGTCGAGGTTGTAGTCGGTCGTGACTTTGGCCCCCATGTCCTTCGAGACCTCGGCGAGGGACTTGCGGGCGTTGGCGTAGTGCCCCTTCGCGACCGCCGCCTTGGTGCCGAAGACCTCTGTGAGGCCGGTCGCATCGCCCTCGACCTTCTTGATCAAGTCGGCGGCCTCGGCCATCAAAGACTTGAGCCGCGGCTTGTCCCCGGCCTTCACCTTGGCCTGGGCGTCGACGACGGACTGATAGATGCTCGCACGGTCCGAGACGTCGATGGCCGCCTCGAACGCCGCCTGGTCGATCACGCCCGGCGCCGGGAAGATCTTGTCGATGATGACCGAGACGCTCTCCTTGCTCTTCAACCGCTTCTCGCGCTGCATGCGGCCGAGCAGCTCGGCAACCCGCTCCTTAACAACCGACTCCGGGATCTTCAGGGTCGGGTTGGTGTAGACGGCCCTCAGATCGGCGAAGGTCGGGACACGGAATCGGACGTCCGGCCGGTCAAGAAGCGCAAGGCCGGGGTGTCGGGTACCCCGGAGCGGGAGCCGCACCGTCGGCTCGCCGGCCACCGGCTCCGGCGCGGGGGCGAGGGCACGGGCCAGCGCACGGTTCCCCGTGCCGCGCTGCAGCGTGAGAAGCGCCTCCCAGCCCGGGGCGCGGGGCGCCCTCAAGCGCGGGCCGCGCGGCGTGCCGCGGACGCCGTCCGCGGCACGCCGCTCGCGAGCGATGCCCATCGCCCCAGTATCACCGCAGACCCCCTCGTCGGCAAGATCCATGCCGGCTGGACGCGCCGGCGCGGATGTGATGCACGCTGGAGTTCGGCGGGTGGGGGCGAGGGTCCGCGTGCGGTCGGTCGAGAAGGGCGCGCTTGGACGCCGCACGACGCTGGCCACGTTGACCGTCGTGCGTTGAGCCCCGTCGTTCTAATCGCCGTCACGGCGACGGTCCTGACGGGTTGTGGCATCCTTCTCGCAAAGGCGCACGTGTGCCACAGGGTGGGTGGGTGACCCGCCCGACTCTTCGCATGAGTTCCATGGGTGAGCCGGGTGAGCATGGGCGGGCTGCTCATCGCCGAAGCGGTCGAAGAGGAAATGGCCCCCCTCCGCACCGTCTCCCACGCCGGGGTGTGCCCACATCTGTGCCCTCAAGAGCACGATCTCGTGGGCACGTTTGCGATCTCAGACGCCTCAGGCGATCTCAGTGAGATGAGCCATGATCCGCCTCAGGAAGCCGGATCATGACCATCAGCGGGATTCCGCTGGGGCTTCTCTCGCGGCCGTCGTCGAACTACGAAACCGAAGGTCACAGGTTCGAATCCTGTCTGGCGCGTCGCTTTCTTCCCTGCAAAGCGGCACTTTGTGATTGGTGGCCGATCCGGCAATTCGCCGTTTGGGCAACAAGGTCGGCAACACCCCACCATGTCCTCTTCCCCCGTGCGCGACTTCGGACACCCCGACCCATGCTCCCGGCCTCGGGAGCGGAGACGGTGCGGGAGGGGGGACCATTCCCCCTTTATCACCTAGACCTTCGTTTAGCGCGTATGTCACACCCCTCGACCTTCGGGGAGCGCCTGACTACCCATTCGTGGGGTGATGCACCTCCGAAGGTTCAGGCTAAGGTGCCTGCACCCGAAAATCAGCAAATTGCGGAGGCACTCGCCCATTTCCTCCTACTGGTCCGCTCGTCTGAGCGCTTTGCGCCATTTCCGGTTGCTCGCGCTCGCCGCTCTCATCTTCGCGGCGCTCGCCCCGCTCCTTCAGGGAGCCGTCCCGCCGCAGCCATTGCCGACCCAACGTGTGAACCTCAAGGTTCTCGTCGTCGGGCCGAGTGGCGTCCAGGCCGACTTCCTCGCCTGGCAGGCGGCGCTGCGCCGAGAGGGCGTTCCCTTCGATGCGCGTACCACGGACCAGGTCACTCCGGGGCTCCTCTCGGCCGGGAACACCGCCAACTACCAGGCGGTCATCGTGACGACGGGAGAACCGTTCGCCCAGCTCGCAACGCTCAACCAGTTCGAGGCGACCTTCGGCATCCTGCAGCTCACGGTCACGGGTGACACCCCCAACCCGGCTGTCTCGCGCGGGCTCAACGGCGTCGCAGGCGTGTACGGCGATCAGAGCGGGCAGACCGGGCAGCTCACCGCGACCGGCCTGCAGGCGTTCCCGTACCTCAAGGGCCCCGTTCCCATGGACCCGCTCTCGTTCGGCTACTCCGCCCTTCCGAATCCGGCGACGTTCACGACGCTGGTGAGCGGACCGGGCGGTGGCGCGTACCTCGGCATCTATACCGACCCGATCGACCTGCGGCAGGAGATGGTGTTCACCGTCTCGAGCAACGAGAACCAGATCGAGAACCAGCTGCTGCGCCATGGGATGGTCAGCTGGGTCACCCGCGGCGTGTACCTCGGCACGCAGCGCAACTACCTCACGCTGAACATCGATGACATCTTTCGCGCCGACGCGAAGTGGGACCCGGGCACGCACACGACGCCCGCTGAGGACACGCCCGCAGTCTGCAACCCGTTGCCGCCGCTACTTCCGCCGGCCAACTGCATCGAGGTTCGCATGACGCCTGCAGACGTGACGGCGGCGGTGAACTATCAGAACGCGAAGGGCTTCAAGTTCGATTTCATGTTCAACGGAGGAGGGTTTCAGGAGGAGGCGAACGCGAACGGCGGCGTGGCTGCAACCGGCAACGCGCTCCTCAACAACCGTGGTGCGTTCCGGTGGACAAACCACACATTTACGCACCTCCAGATGGACACTGCGTCGGGGGATCAGATTAACAGCGACATCGTCAACAACAAGACGTTCGCGGCGGACAACGGCATCCCGATCGACCCGACCGAGCTTGTGACCGGCGAGCATTCCGGGCTGGGCTCATACCCGGAACGGCCGCCACTCAACCCGGCGATGGCGGGAACGCTGAGCGCCCAGAGCCCTCCGATCTTGTGGATCGCCGATGACAACTCGGTTCAGCCCGACCAGCGTCAGATCGGCTCCGCGCTGACCGTGCCGCGGTACCCGTCCAACGTGTACTACAACGTCGCGACACGCGAGGACCAACTCGACGAGTACAACTGGATCTATGCCTCCACGACGGCTGTCCCACCGGGCTCGTGCGCCGCGCCTCGCATTTGCCGGGCGACCCCGGCGACGTGGACGGACTACGTCAACAGCGAGGTCGGGATCATCTTCCGGCACGTCATGGGGAACGACCCGAAGCCGCACTACGCCCATCAGCCGAACCTCATGCTCGACGCCCAAGGCAACGGCATCCTCTACGGCGCAGACGGTCAGGGCGTCTGGGACACCCTCCTGGCTCGGTACAACCAGTACTTCAACGTGCCGCTCGCCCAGCCGACCTTCAGCGAGTCGGGGCGGCTCATCCGCAAGGCCAACGTGTGGGCCGGGCTCTGGCCGGGCAACGCCGTCAACGGCTACCTGCAAGACGGCACTGTCCACATCGTCAACAACACCGGCGGCGCGGTGGAGGTGCCGCTCACCGGCACCACCAGCGGTGAGATCTACGGCGGCCAGCAGCGCTCCGGATGGATCACGGTCAACCCAACCGACCCGCCGACCACCCCCGCTTTGGCGAAGGTGACTGCCGGCCTCACCAGGTTGACCCTCACGGGCATCACCGTCTCGCCCCGCAGGTTCAAGGCACAGAAGGTCGTGAAGGTCAGGGGCAAGAAGAAGTCAATCGGCGGTACGACCATCCGCTGGCGGCTCAATGCCCCGGCGAAGGTCCAGATCGTCGTCCAGAAGAAGAAGGGCAAGAGGTGGGTCAACTTCGGATCCATCCGGCGTGAGGGGAAGGCCGGCGCGGGCAAGTACCTGTTCACCGGTCGCATCGTCAACAACAAGCTGATCGGACCCGCGCTCTACCGCTTCGTGATCAGCGCGAGCCGCAACAGCCCCAGGCTGAAGACCCCGGCCAAGGCCATCACCTTCACGTTCCTGAAGGGCTAGATGGTCGGCCGATGACGACGATCAACACGCAGACGACCGCAGCGAGCCTCCCCGCACCGTCGGGGAGGCCGCGCACTCGAGGGGAGTGAGATGAGCACACGCCACCGTCACTCGGACACGAACGCCTCGAACGACAACGTCGCCGCCACGGACGGTCGGTTTCCCGACGAGACGACCCGGTCCGCCACCGGCGCTTCCAAAGACCGTTCGTCGATCCGGACGAGGTTACCCAGGTACTGGTCGGCGTCCGCGGCCCGCCGCTCCTCGGGTTCGCGCGATGGGTACGTCATGAGCAGCTAAGGTCAGCGCGGTAGGAAGAGTGGTCCCGATCGGATCGGGAAGATTGGCCGGTCGGTGGTCAGGCACTCCCGCGCATCGGTGATCCTCGACGTCCACTCCCACGTCTGATCCGGACGGATCACTCCGCCTCCGCCGCCAAGCTCCTCGCCGCGCAGACAAAAGCTCCGAGTCGCCTTCACGAGGGTCGAGCACGAGTGGTGTCCCCGCGCGTGTCACGACTGCCTTTTCACCCGACGTTCACCCGTTGACAACCCCTCTGGCCCGAGGGTTCGTGAGAATCGGCCGCGCAGAAGCACCTCGCCAAGGAGAAGTGATGATCGAGTCACCTGCGCGGCGCACCCCCGACGTAACGCGCATCGTCAACGAACTCGTCCGGGAAGGCTTCAACGACGAAGGCCGAGCTGAGCCTGTCGCCTTCTTCTGCGAGTGCTCCGACTCCGGCTGCTATCGGCCGGTATGGCTCACGATCGCCGAGTACGAGTCGGTCAGAGACGACCCTGACAGGGTCGTATTGGCGTCCGAGCACGAGGTGGCCGCTGGCCCGGAGCCGAGAACAAATCACTAAAGGGGCGCGTTAGCGCAGTGGGCTGCCGGATGCCAGCGAGACCTTATCTCGCTGAACTGTCCACCGAAGCTCCGTGGGACTGAGGGTTGGCCCCGCGGCCGAGTCACGATTGGAGCACACAATTTCAACCGATGAAACGTACGAGACGTCGGCTGCGACCGGGTGGGTCATCTTCGCAGCGGTCGTCATGTTCACGATTGGTGCCCTCGACATCATCCAGGGCCTGGTGGCCCTGCTGAAGGAGACGACCTACGTCATCCCCGGGGGCGAGAAAGCCCTCCTGGTCACAACGAACTTCGACACGTGGGGCTGGTCGCTGATCATCTGGGGCATCGTCCTCATCCTCGCCGCGGGCTCACTCTTCGCCGGCAGGAGTTGGGCACGATGGTTCGCCATCTTTGCGGTCCTCATCAACGGGATCGGCCAGATCGCCTGGTTCCCCGCCTACCCCCTGTGGAGCCTCATCGCGATCGGGCTCGGGATCGCCGTGCTGTGGGCGCTCACCGCAGGCTGGAAAGGGGCGAAGGTCGACCTCAGAAGCTGAAGGAGTCCCCACCCCGCCGACCGGCGCCGGTGGGGCGCTGGGTCGGCGGCGGTGGTAGGTTAGGCGATCCACGCACAATCTGGATGCGGGCTTGGTGGGTCTTCCCTTCCCGCTGAGAGGCCTTGCCCCAGCCAGGTCACCTACTACTTCGGCTCGAAGGAGGCCCTGTTCGTCGAGGCCGCCTGCCGCGAAGTCATGCGCGCGGCTGCCGAGGTCGAGCGTGCCGGCTCCCGCTCGCGCACCCCGGCCAGCTACGTCCGGGCGATCGTCTCGACGGCGACCGGCTCACCCGCCATTCCAGCCTTCCTCGAGGCGATGTTGCTTGCGCGCCGTCGCCCCGAGCTGGCCCCACTCGTCGAGCGCACCTTCGAGCAACTCCACCGCGAGGGCACGAGGGCCGTGCAGCAGATCCTCGACCGTCGCGGGTGGGCACTCGTCACCACTCCCGACGTGGAGGCCCGGGCGTTCTGGACCACCGTCCTCGGGGTCGTCTTCGAGCGAAGTGCCCTCGGGGAGGCCTTCAATCCCGCCACCGCTGAGGCGGCCGTCCTGCTCGTGCTCAACCTCCATCCGGACCAGCTCGCCCCGCTCGGACGACCTTGATCGTGGCGGGCGCGACCCGGCCCGGGGACGCTCCCCCGGCCGAGTCACGGCCGCGTCCAAACGCAGGGTCCGCCCTGACGGAGGAGCACGACGCCATGGGTCCCGTTCGTGAAGCAGGTCACCGGGCACACCCGTGCGCCTCCAGCGGGCCTGACGGGCTGATGCTCAGCCGGTCATCGCGTCATGCAGCTCGTACGACGCTTCACGCGTTGGGGGGGGGCGAAGCTGGTGTCCCCGCCCTGCGCGGCGCTCGCGATCATGGGCTGGATGGATCAACCCTCTCGCGACCCCCCACCGCTCCACGCCAGGCCGCCACCTGGGCGAGTTCCGCCGCGGGGATCTCCTCGACCACCTCTAGCGCCCCGGCGTAGACGCGCCCCGAGTTCCCATCAAGGCAGACGGTGTCGCCCTCGGCCAGCTCGCGCCCGGCGATCGTGCACGAGCGGCGCTCGAGGTCGACGCGCAGGTCGGGGCATCCCACCAGGCACACCTTCCCGAGCTCGCGGGCCACCACAGCCGCGTGCGAGGTGCGGCCTCCGGCGGCCGTGAGCAGGCCCTCGCTGACCGCCACCCCGCCCACGTCGGCAGTCGAGACATCCTCGCGGACGAGCACGACCGGCCGCCCGGCGGCGGCCACCTGCTCGGCGCGCTCGGCATCGAAGGCGATCTCGCCTTGCGCCACACCCACCCCCGCCGAGGTGGCACAGCAGAGCGCCGAATCGCCTCGGGCTCCCACCAGCCGCGACACCCGAATGCCGTCGAGGTCGATGGCCGCGAGCCGCATGAGCGCTGCCTCGGCGTCGATCAGGCCCTCGCGCACCTGGTCAAAGGCGATCCGCAGCGCGGCGATTGGGGTCCGCTTGGCGGTCCGCGTCTGGAGCACGAAGAGCCGGCCCTCCTCGACCGTGAACTCAAACTCCTGGGCGTCACGGAACTCGGCCTCGAGGGCGCGGCGAACCTCGCCCACCTCTGCAAGTACCGCCGGCGCAGCACGGGCGAGCTCGTCGTCGTCGGGCAGCCGATGTCGTCCTGCAACCACGTCCTCGCCCTGTGCATCGAAGAGGAAATCGAGGTAGAGGCGGTTCTCGCCGGTGGCGGGGTCGCGCGTGAAGCCGACCCCGGCGCCGGACACACCACCGGCGTTCCCGAACACCATCCGCTGGAGCAGCACCCCGGTGCCGAGGTTCTCGGGCAGCCCGTGCAAACGGCGGTAGGTGGCGGCCCGGTCGCTGCCGACAGACTGCAGGACGGCCTGCACGGCTGCCTCGAGCTGCTCCATGGGGTCCTGCGGGAAGGGCCGCCCAGCCTCGCTCGCGACGAGGGCGATGCCCTCGCGCGCCAAGGCCGCGAGCGCCTGAGCGTCCAACTCGCGCAGATCGCGTCGCCCGGCGGCCGCCAGGTGGCGCTGCGCCAGCGAGTCGAACGGCTGCTGCGGACATCCGAAGACGACTTCGCCGAATGACCGCACGAGCCGCCAGTAGGAGTCCCAGACAAGCCGGGGGTTCCCGGTGAGCCGCATCAGCCCGTGGGCCGTCGCGTCGTTCAGGCCGACATCGAGGATCGTGTCGAGCATTCCCGGCATCGAGACCGGCGCGCCCGAGCGCACTGCCAACAGGAGCGGTCGCCGCTCGCTCCCGAAGCGCAGCCCGCTCGCGCGCTCGACAGGAACGAGCCACGCCGCGAGGCGCTGGCGGAACCCGTCGGGGAGAGCGCCCCGGGCGAGGTACTCGCGGCTGAGCGACGTGCCGAGCACAACAGCCTCGGGCACCGGCAGCCCCGCTGCCGCCACGCGGGCCAGGTTGTACGCCTTGGACCCCATGCGCTCGGCGTCGCGGCCCTCGCCCGTACCTTCGGCGATCTCGTAGGCGACCGCACTCCCACCGCGGGGGCCGCCCAGGGCGCGTGGCGGCTCTGCGTCGGCGGCCGGAGTCGTGACGAAGACCGTGAGGACGCCCCTGAGCACGTGATCGCGAAGCATCAGGCCGACGCGCATGAGGGCGTCGGCCGCCTGTTCGAACCCCTTGGCGGCCTCCGTCACGGAAAGCACAAGGTGGAGATCGGGCTCGCCAGCGCGCAACGCTTCGGTGACTCTCCGCTCCGCGGCGTCGGTCTCGTGCTCGAGGCTGAGCACGCGGTGGATGGCCGCGAGGAAGTCGTCCACGTCTGTCTGGGGTGAGGCGGCGGTGAGGTCCCGTGCGATCTCCACGCTCCGCAGGTACTCACGGGCGGAGGTCAACACGCGTCGGGAGAGGTCGCGGAGGGCGGCATCGACATCAGACGCGACCGGTGCACTCGACAGCAGGTTGAGTCGGAAGGCGGCCTCCTCGAGTTCGTCCGCCACATCGTCGGCAACCTCGAGCAACTCCCTGCATGGGCGTTGCTCGGGCGCCACCCGCTCTGCGGCCCGCACCCGGTTGAGGATCGCATCGGCCTGTGACTCCCACCGCTTGGCCCGGCTGGCCGCCTCAGCCCGGACCACTGCGGCCGCAGTGGAGTTACCCCGCAGGAGCGCATCCTGCAGAGTCCGCGCGATCTCGACGATGAACGCCGCGTGCTCGGCGAGCGGCTGGAGGTCGTCGGTCCGCGCCCCCCGCAGCATGGCGAGCAGCTCAGTGGCAACCTCATCGCGGATGAGCGACGCCGGCCGGCCGGCCGCGACGCCTTCCGAGCACAGGCGCAGCACCTCCCGCATGAACGGTGCCGCGAGGTCGAGGCCGACCATGTCCTCGAGCGACGCGCCAGCCCGAACGGACGCCCGCGCCACCGAGTCGAGCGCGTCGTAGATGAGGCGGTCCCCGCCGAGTGTGAGAAATGCCCGGTGCCCGAGATCATTGTGCGCCGCCCACCCCAGAAGCTCGACGGCGGCGCGGTTGCGCAGGATCCGGCCCAGGCGCTTGCGCGCCCGGTTCCAGTCGATCAAGAAGACCAGCCGGGAGCCCAGGTGGCTCAGGAAACGCTCGAGCTCCTCTCGGTCCGGGGCCGCGAAGGTTCCGACGGTCATGAGGTAGCGACCCCCCTCGACCGATCCCGAAGCGCGGTTTCTGGCGCCCTCCCACTCCACACGCCACTCGGACCCGACCATGTCCTGGAAGAAACGCAGGCGCGCCGGGTGGATGTCGGTGTAGGTCGTGGTAGCGGTGAGGCCCGCCACGTGCACCACCACCACATGTGCATCCGTGAGACCGATGTCGTTCTGCAAGACCAGGCGACCCGCACTGCGCGTGGCGGTCGTCTCGAGGCCGGGGTGGTCAAGCCGCAAGGCGGCCGTCTGTCGGACGCCCCGCATGAACGCGGCCACGAGATCGCGGTCTGAGGAGTCGATCCCGAACACCCGCGCCCCGGCGATCCGCTCGGTGGCGATGCGGCGGTGCAACTCGTTCAGTGCCCTGTGGACATCCATCACGAGGAGATGGAGGCTGTCGCCGCTCGTCGGACCGGCCGAAGTGAGCGCCGCAAGATGCCTCGCCTCGATGCGATCGCCCTGGACGTCCGCGGTGCGATCGGCCAGCTCGTCCAGCCGATGCACAAGCGAGGTCCAGTCCGGATCATCACGCAGCGGCGCGATCATCTCGCGCGTGGCGGCGAGGGCGAGCCCGACCAAGCGCTCAGCGCCAGGGATGCGGTAGACGGACGCGTTCTCACGCTCGCTCGCACCCACCACCGCGTCGAGGGCCTCCTCGTGGACCCCCGCCGCGACCCGCTCTGCACGAAGCGGGGCGATCTGCGTGTCAGGGGCCTCCGCGTGTTCGCGCGCGGCCTGCACGAGCGCCAAGAGGTACTTGACCTGGTCGTTGGCAGCCAGTGCACGCTCGACCAGGACGGGGAGGAGCAGGCGCTCCTCGCCGAGTTCACCGAGAATGGTTGACTTCATCACGCCCTCCGCGCCGCGATCTGTGCTGGCCGCACTGCCGCCGCAACCCCTTCGACGAACCTCCTGTCGCTGGGCATTCTTGCGGGCCCGCGCCGGTCTGGCCATCGGTGCCACCCGCGGGTGCCGCGCATCGGGAATCCCGCAAAGGCCCCACGCAGAAGAGCTGGATCGTGCGGCGCCTCGCACAGCGCCTGTCCGTCGCCTTCTCGAACCTCGCCCCACACGCGCGGACGCGTTCGCTCATCGGGCCGCTCGCGAAGCCAGGGGTTCGGTGAAGGGCGGGCGCGTTTGGGTGTCGACGCGGCCCGCCCGCCCAACCGGCCAGGTGTCCTTGGCCGCCGCGAGGCGCGGGAGAGGTGCTCCCGAGCATCCCTGAGACGAGGACGCGGGAGGCGCGCGCCAACTTCCGTCTCGCTTCGGCGCGAGCGCGGGCGATCTCATCCTTGGCTCGGTAGCCCACTGCGGATCACATGAGTCAACAGCTATTGACTCAATCTTCACTGAGTAACTATCCTCAGAGGATGGATCTCACGGCCCGCGCTCGAATGCACGCTGCGCTCGCAGACCCTCACAGGTTGAAGATCATCGACGCGCTCGCGGTGGGAGACCACACACCGCAGGAACTCTGTGCCCTCGTCGACGTACCCACCAACCTGCTCGCTCACCACCTGCGCGTGCTTGAGCAGGTCGGAATCGTTGAGCGGCGAGTCTCGGCCGGTGACCGCAGGCGGCGTTACGTCGTGCTCGTGGCGGACCGTCTGTCAGAGCTTCTTACTGTCCCCGCCGTCCGGCCCCCCGGACTCGTCCTCTTCGTCTGCACTCACAACTCGGCTCGCTCACAGTTCGCGGCTGCGCTCTGGCGACACCATGCCAAGGGCGCGGGTGACAGTGCGGGTGTTGATCCGGCTCCTGCGGTGCATCCTGCTGCGGTCGTCGCGGCGCGCGCCATGGGGATCACGCTCTCGGCCAAGCGACCGAAGGGCTACGAGGCTGTCAGAGAAGAGCCTTCCCTCGTGGTCTCTGTCTGCGATCGCGCGCGCGGAGGCCGGGCTTCCCTTTGACACTCCGACCCTCCACTGGTCGGTGCCGGATCCGGCCACTGACGGTCGAGCGGTTGCCTTCACGGCGGCCTTCACTGAGATCTCCCACCGGGTTGAGCGACTCGCCGGCTGACTTTCCGCTGCCTAACCCCGACAAAGAAGGGACCTCCATGTCCGACATCAAGACGCCCGCGATCGAGCTTCCCGTCGAAATGCAGCTACGGATTCGCCAGGCGGCGGAGCATCTGAAGCGCCAGTTCGCGGGCGTGCTCAACGCCGAGACGATCGAGCGATTCATGTACGACTCGCTCGACCAACTGATGGAGAACGCGCGGATCCCAACCTGGCTTCCGCTTCTCGCTGAGCGTTTCGCGAAGGACCGCTTGCGGGCGCTCGTACGACTTCAAGCCGGTGCGGGAGTCGACCACTCCCGCGGTGCTCTTCCTCTGCGTGCACAATGCCGGGCGCTCCCAGATGGCAGCCGGCTGGATGCGTCACCTGTCGGGTGAGCAGGTCGACGTCTACTCGGGAGGGTCGGAGCCGTCCGATGAGGTCAACCGCGGCGCCGTCGCAGCCATGGCCGAAGTTGGGATTGACATCTCGGCCGAGCTGCCGCAGCCGTGGGCGGATGAGATCGTCCGGGCTGCGGACGTAGTCGTGGCGATGGGCTGCGGTGACGCATGCCCGGTCTATCCGGGCAAGCGGTATGTCGACTGGGAAGTTGAAGACCCCGCCGGGAGAAGCGTCGAGGAGATCCGGCCGATCCGGACTCAGCTCGAACGACGAGTCCGCGCGCTCATGGCCGAACTCGGGGTAGCACCCAACGTGCGATAGCCCGGCCCCCTGGCCCGGACGAGGCGGGGCCGCGGGCGGCACGGGACTCAAGCTACTGGGGGCGGACTCGTCGTCGACGGGCGCTTCGTCGCGCGGTGACGGCGAATGCGCCTCGTGCCGAGGCCGACG
>CAVPMA010000008.1:0-31321 GCA_963706315.1 uncultured Thermoleophilia bacterium
ATCTCTCCCGCTTCTCAGGTCGCCCGGTCGAACCACCAGTCGGGGCCTCGGGGCGCAGCGCACTCGAGTCGCGGCCGATCCCAGCCGGCGAGGGAGGCCGCCGCGTCATGGGTGCTCTCGAGGAACGCGAGCAGGGCTGCATCCGAATCCGGCGAGGAACGCACCGCCTCGTACGGCAGCGCGAACTCGCCCAGCTCGCTCAGCCAGAACGCCGCATCCGGTTCGACCCTCGCGTCTGAGAAGCCCTCGGGGGTCGGGTAGGCGTACGCATAGAAGATGGGCGTCGGGGCGCTCGCGTTCCCGGGCCAGAACCCGCAGCTCGTGACCTCGTGCGAGTACGCCTCGCGAGCGACGTCATCCGGGAAGTTCGTCATGCCGCCCGGATGCTCGGGAGCGAGCCGGCCGGAGAAGCGCGTCACCGCGAGGTCGAAGGCACCCCAGAACAGGTGCACCGGGCTGACCTTCCCGAGGTACCCGGCGCGGAAACGCGTGAGCACTCGCTGCGATTGCACGAGCGCCCCCCAGAGCGCGCGGGCATGGTCGGGGTTGTACTCGCGCTCGCGCGTGTCCTCGGGGAACGGGATCGCGTCCGGGATCTCGTTGGGCATGGGGTTGATCTCGACCGGCATCCCCAGGCGTGCCATCGCGTCCAGCGTCTGGGCGTGGAACGCGGCGACGCTCATCGACGTTAGCTCGACCTCGGCGACACCACCGGTGGTCGATGTGACGCGCAGCCGCTCGTCGCCGAAGTCGAAGTCGATCTCGAAGCCGCGGCCGCCGTACGGTACGAGCGACGTTCCGAGTCCGCGCGAGGTGACGTAGAGTGTGACTCCCCAGGAGTGGTTGATCCATGGCCCGCACACCATCCGGATCTTCCCGACGACCTGGGTCCAAAGATGCAACGCCGCGAGCGTCTCGCCCCACTCCTCCGCCGCGAGGGCCGGCCAGTCCAACGCTGCCGCAGCCGGCGGTCTCCATCGACTGCTCACCATCCGTCCAACCTCCCTCGATGAACCCGGCAGGACGAGCCGCTCGCCGCTCGGACAGTACTCGCCGCTTGCCGTCACGGTAAGACGGCGTGTGTGATCAGCGTTCGCGCTCTTGCAGAAGCCCAGACAGACCCGCAACAAGAAGGGCTGTGCCGGGACGCGTCTTCCGCCGCTCGGCCCGCGGTGCGAGCGTGGTCAAGACGCGAACTTCGTCACCCTCCTCTTCAGAGCCGCTCGAGGGGGCCATCCGGTACACGAACTCCCCGAGCCCGGCCTCGTCGATGGCGAAGATGATCCATGGGCATTGCTGCGCTGAGTCGGCGCTACGGCTCCTGCTCTTGGTGTGCGCCGGTCGTCGGAGCTCTTCGGCGCCGCCGGAACACCGCCACTTCGCGGGCGAACGTCGGCGAGAGCGGGATGCTCATGACCACATCCACAAGCGCGCCGTCGGGATCCGCCACCATGAAGTGGCGCTGGCCGAACTCCTCGTCGCGGAGCTCCTGCACAAACGGCCGGCCGGCAGACCTGGCCCTGGCATGGACGACGTCGACGTCGGGCACCTCGACCGTGACGATGACCCCTTGGGGCGGGCGGCGAAAGGCTTCGGGCACCGAGGGATGCTCCCGAAGCACGAGCCCGAGCTGGACCTGGGAGTGCTCGGGCGCGCGCAGAAGTGTGTACCAGCCACTCTCGAAGGTCACCTCGAGGCCGAGAAGGTCCGCGTAGAACGCTGTGGACTCCTCGATCGCCTCGCAACAGATCACCGGAAAGATGCTGTTCACGCGCGTGCTCCATTACTGAGAACAGACCCCGCGTCGACGGCGCCGGGCTTCACAACCGGCCGCCCTGGCCTCTGCGATTGGGCGCCCGGCTCATCACCTTGCGCGTCGCCGCGGCTCCCTCGAGGCGCCCGACGAATCCGGCGGGCGCCGTTATCTCGCCGTTTGCGACGACCTGGGCGAGGCGATCGAGGATGGCGGCTGCTTCTCGCTGCTCACGCGTCGTCACGGGCGGAGGGTAGCGGGTCACAGAGGCGAAACGCGGGGTGGATCAGGCCGGCGGAAGGCAGGCCGATGAGCGCGACGTAGTACCGTCGGGCGGATGCCTCGCGCGCCGGACATGGCTGTCGACCTCGGCACCGCCAACACGCTGGTGTACGTGGCCGGGCGCGGCGTCGTCCTTCGAGCCCTCGGTGCTGGCCATCGATGAGCACGCTAACGAGTCGACGCGGTGAGCACCGAGGCCAAGCGTACCCCGCCGATACAAGGCATCCCGTAAGGAACATGGCAAGCAACCTCGCGCCACGGCAAACGGACAAGCGAGCAAGTTCGCCTCCCGCGGTGAGCAGCCATGCTCTCGACCGCGATCAACGCGCTCAAGTCCCAGTAAGCTAGCCGGACTCCAAGTGTCGACCCGCTCCGACACCGAAACCAACAGCGAGTTATCAACCGCTGAACCGAGCTGCGGCCGTAACGCATCGCCGCGACCTCGGAATCGCCGCCGCCGCCGCGCTCGCCTCGGGCGACGGGAGACCTGGCGGCGGTGTCTGCGCTGGCCGTGCACCTCCAACGGGAGACGGGCTCGAGGATCGTCGTCGGGGCCCTGTTCGCCACGAACTGGCTCGCGCTCGCGCCGGCGCTCCCTGGGGCGGGAATGGCGGCGGCGCCGGTCTGACTAAGGTCCGCCAGGTACCTGCGACCGCAGCAAGGGAGAGCAACCCATGAGACCGCTCCGATACTCGATCAACGTCACCCTCGACGGCTGCTGCGATCACCAGGTGATGATCCCGGACGAGGAGTTGCATCGCTATTTCGCCGACGAGCTGGAACGAGCCGATGCCCTGCTCTTTGGCCGGGTGACCTACGAGATGATGGAGGAAGCGTGGCGGCAGCCGGCGACGGGAACGTGGCCTGACTGGATGGCTGATTGGATGATCCCCTTCGCCCGGACGATCGACAGGGCAAAGAAGTACGTCGTGTCGGGCACCCTGGACCAGGTCGATTGGAACGCGGAGCTCGTGCAGGGTGACCTGGAGAAAGCCGTTCAGCAGCTCAAGCGGGAGCCTGGCAGAGGCCTGTCCGTGGGAGGCGTGACCCTCCCGCTGGCCTTGGCGGAGCTGGGATTGATCGATGAGTACGAGTTCGTCGTGCAGCCCATCGTGGCGGGCCACGGGCCGACGTTGTTCGCCGGCCTGAGCGAGCGGCTCGAGCTGAAGCTCGTGGGGCGCCAGGAGTTCCGGGCGGGGGCGGTCGCTCTGCGTTACCAGCCCAGTCGAGTCACGGCTTGAAGGTCGGCTGCCCCTGGGCACGCGGCCCGGCAACTCCGCCACAACGCAAGGTCGACACAAGCGTGCCCTCGAACGCCGGTTAGGTTGCGCCGTGCCGGACGGCAAGGCCGGGGCGAGCTGGGAGCTGACGGACACCGGACGCAGCTGGACCAGCGCTCCGTGGTAGGCGGGTCCGTCGCCCAGCGCAGCTCGCAGTCAGCCGCTCGGTCTCACCGATTCGTCGAGGGCCGCTACTAGCCGAAGCCCTCTCGCAACCGGGCTGCGCCGTGCATTGCCGGCACAAGCTGGCCGCACCGCCGAATGAGCACGACCTCGTTGAGCACGTCGCGAGCCCGCAGAGCAACCGCGCGATGAGGGAGTTGAGATTCGCGGCCTGCCAGTCAAGGGTGGGCGCGGACCTCCGGTCCGAACCGACTGAACCCAACATGCGGCGCATACACGATCAGGTCTCCGGTTCCGAGCAGGCGCAGCTTCTGCCGGAGCTGTTCGAGCGCCCTTTCGCTCGGCTCCCCATAGATGTCGATCGAGGACAAGGTGAGGAGGTCGGCGAACCGGGCGAAGCGAGGTCCGGCCACCTCCATGTGGTAGTCGAGCGACGCGGAATCGGCGTGCACGTGCACAACCGTCATCTGCGTGCCGTCTTCGCTGAAGTAGACGCTGTACGCGACGAGTTGGGGCTCGGCCTCCGAGATGAAGCTGGCCAGCTCTGCGATGGCCTCCTTCAGCCGCGCGAGGGCTCCCTCCCGCACGTGCGATCTGTCGACGTATATCAGCGGCTGGGACATATCCCGTCGAGAGTAGGCCGATCGCTTGCGCAAGTCGATGGGGACCTCGTTCCCGTGCTGAGCCCCCGAGACCCCCGGGCGTGCATGTCGGGGGCGGGAGCATGGGCGGGCTCTTTCCTGCCGAAGCCGTCGAAGGGGAAATGGTCCCCCCTCCCGCACCGTATTCAGACGCACAACCGCCAATTCGGAAGGGCTTGGCGCGACGAGAGAAACCCCGTTGTTTCCAGGGCTTCTGAAGTGGCGGGACCCAGATTCGAACTGGGGACACCACGATTTTCAGTCGTGGCGTGAACCCGCCGCAATCCCTTTAGTGACGCGGGTTCACGCGTGGTCCCGAGCTTCCCGCAACGTCTCCCGCAACGTCCCTGCTTCGTCGAGGGTGTCGAAGACGGTTGCCGCCCGGTCGAGTTCGGAGTCGCCGAGCAGGTGGGCGTAGGTACTCGCCGTGATCTTTGGGTCGGCGTGGCCAAGTTGGCGTGACACCACGATGAGGGGCACCCCGCGTGCCAGCATGATCGACGCGGCCGTGTGTCGCAGCCCGTGGAGCGTGACGAGGGGGAGACCCTCACCGTCGACGAGGCCAGCGCGTTCCAACGCGCGTGCTGTGGCCTGAGTGGGCGTGTGAGCATCCATCGGGCCACCGGAGCATCCCGGCCAGACGAACCCCGCCGCGTTCGCGCCATGCTCGACGACGCTGACTGCGTACCAGTCCGCCAATCGCTCTGCGAACCGTTCGGAGACCGCGACGCGTCGGGCCCGTCGGCCCTTCGTGACGCGCTCCCCTTTCTCGCCGCTGACCTGCCACGCGGAGCGGCGGACGTCGAGGCGGCGTTCCGTCAGCCGGACGTCGGTCCACCGGAGGGCGATGATCTCGCCTCGACGCAACCCGGCCTCCCCGGCGGCGCGGAGAATCGTCTCGACTCGCAGCGACGGCGTCCCGGAGGAGAGGAGGTGCCTGAGTTGGTCGTCGTTGAGTACGCGTTCGACCGCGGCGGCGGCGCTGGCGTCGGGGGCGGGGAGGCGGAGGCGTGCCGCGGGGTTTGCCGTGAGCCGTCCCCATTCGACTCCGGCGGCAAGGACGAGTCGGAGGGTGCCGGCGGTCGAACGGACCATCCGTTGGCTCGAGGATCGCCGCACAAGGTCGGCGAGCCAGACTTCGACGCGTTCCCGGGTGATCTCTGTGAGCGCCAGGTGGCCGAGGACGGGGGCGATGCGGAGCCGATAGGCGGAGTCCGCGTCGGCGATCGTGTTCGGGGCGAGTGTTGCTTCACGCGTCGAGAAATAGGCGGCGGCGAGCTCGTCGAGCGTCGATGGCGTGACGGCTGCCGCGTCCGGTTCGGGTTCAGGCCTACCCGCTGAGAGCAACCGGCGCCGCTCGGCGCGTACGGCGGAGATCGAGTCGTCCACCGTCACGAGCCTCGTCGCCCCTGGCCGGAGGCCGGGCACCACGATCTGGAACGGGCACGTGCATCGCCGTCCCGGTCGGGTGTCTCGCGATGATGGGCACGCGACACGGTGCGCCCGGTAGATCCCCGCTTCGACCTTCTCCCGCCACCCACGGCGCGGCATTTCGCTCATCGTCACCTCCGCACGTTCTTTGGAGCGTCGAGGTTTCCACCCGCGTCGCCGTGTCGCCACCATCCAGGCTCCAGTGGTTCGCGCACGTTGCTTGGTTTCTGCGGTCCCGGCCGCGGCGGCGCCTGCCGTTGAGGGTTCGCTGGCGCAGACGGGGCGCCGGGCCGCCGGGCGGCGATGAGGGCCTCCTCGTGGGCCGCGAGGTCCCCGGCCCGCACGTACAGGTTCGCCCCGACCTTGAACGCCCCGGCCTCGTCCATGATGCGGCGGGCGGACCGGCGGTCACGCAACCTGTACCGGGCCATCACGTCCCCGACGGTGAGGATGGGTGGGGCCGCCGGGTTCAACCCGCGAGGAACTCCGCGAGGGCCCGCCGACTGATCGCCTGGATCTCCGCCAACGGCGACGGAGGCAGGGGCTCACGGAGCAGTGCGGCTGCCGCAACCTCCCACGTGTACCTCTCAAGAATCCCGCCGATCTCCGCCTCCGCCTCCCTGTACCGACGGTACGACTCCACCGCCGCAATGTCCCCTGTGCTCACTCCACCATCTCCTCTCGTCTCCCGATTTCGGCCTGCTCCTCACCCATCGCCCGCAGCGATCCTGCGACTCCACGGCTGATCGCCTGGACTTGAACCTCCGTCAACCCCAAGGCCGGGTCAGCGAGCACCCCCTGCCACGCATGGACGAGCCTCGCGACCTCGCCCCGCCGGAACTCGTCGCGGCGAAGCTCGATCCCGAGGGCAAGCGCATCCTTCGCGACACGGTGCAAGCGGTCGCGCTCCTCCGCGTAAAGGCGGATTACCGGGTCCGCCGGGTCCCCATCAGCCTCGGCGGTGCGTTCCGCCACGACGGCGCGAAGAGCCTCGAGGTTCCCGGCGGCCTCGTCGAGGCACGCCTGGAGCGCGGCGATCGGGTCAGTCGCGACCGGCACCCCCAAGCGCGCGAGCAGGGCACGGGCCCCCTCCTCCTTGATCCGCTGCTCCGCCTTCGCCCTGACCTGCGGGGCGGCGGCGCCATGCATCGGGCAAACGTTCGAGCCGCGAAGCGCCCGGCGCCGGCACCTCTCCCCACTCCGCGAGGAATGCGCCGTGCACCGCCCGACGTCGCCCGCGTCGGTCTGAACCCCCCTTGTCCGTACCATTTCTTGGAACCCCCCCTTCCTTTCTGCGGGGACATACCCCCCGGGTGGGGGGGTGGCGGCCCGGGCCGCCTCGTCGAAGGGTCTGTCCGGCGGGCGCGTCTTCGATGGGTTCTCGACCCTTGGGTTCACGTCGCCGGTCACAGCTCCGCCCGCCAGTCCGTCAGTGAGGGGTCGTCGGGCGGGGCGGAGGTCGCTGACGTGTTGGGGTCCTCGTCACTCACCTCCACCTCCGCCCCCTCTAGGGGGGCGGCGGAGGAGCGGAGATGGTGATGACCTCCGCCGGGCGGAGGTGTGGCGGAGGTGGGGCGGATGTCGGAGGTGACGTCGCGGAAGGGGGTGATCGACTTGTGGAGCCTGGCATTCCGTGGCCCCTGTTCGACCGTCACGAAATCCTCGTCTACGAGCAGTCGCAGCGCCGTCGAGACGTGCTCGCGGTTCCCGAGTCCAGCCCGTTCGACTTGGTTCGTGCTCGACAGGCCGTGCTTCTCGAGGTGCCTGGACACTTTCTCCATGTACCCGGTGGGGCGGAAGCCGCCGTCCTCTTTCCAGACGTCGGGGTCGGCGGTGATCGTGTAGGTGATCCGCCCGCCGCCGGGCTCGGCGTCGAAGGTGATCTTCGCGACGGGGGAGTTGGCCGTCTCGCCCCGCCTGATCCCACCAGGCCGGTCCTTGTGCAGGTACACCTTCAGCGTGCACGTCCCGCCATCCCGGCTCAGCGGCTTGCCCACGACCTTCAGGCCGAGGTGGACGTCGACCAGGGCGAGCTTGCGCCCCGATCCGGTCGAATAACGGCCTTGGCGCTCCTGGTCCTTCACAACGTGATCGAGCCACGCGGTGGTGACCCCGGCTGCGTGGAAGGGCTGGAGCACCTTGCGGTAGAGGGTCTGGACCTCGCCGCTGCTGTTTGTATTCAGGCTGAACAGCTCCCCGGTGGGCTCCACCGAGTCGAGCACCGTGAGCGCCGGCCCGGCCTCGACGAGCGCGTCGACGTCCCCCGGCCCCTCCGGGTTCACGAGCAGGAAGGCGTCGAGGGCGTCGCCGGTGGCGCCGAGCGCGGCGAGACGCCCCGCCAATTCCGAGGTCTGCGCGCCGTCGGTGTTGATCCACACGACCCGCCCGCCGGAGGCGAGTTGCTCTGCCGCGGCGATCATCGCGACCCACGTCTTGAGGGCTTCGGGCGGGCCCGAGATCAGGTGGCGGAGACCGGGGTACATGAGTCCGCCGAGCAGGGTCGCCCTGGCCGGGGGCTTGCCCAGGGCTGAGCGGAGGTCCACAGGGCGCCACGAGCCATGAGTCTCCTGCTCATCCGCGCCGGGGGTGTGGGGGGTCCCGTTTTCCCCGTGGTATTCGGTGCCGATGGTTCCGTGCTTCCTGTCGGGGGGCGGCTCCCGCAGGTCTGGGTCGATGGCGATGAAGTCCTCGAGCCCGTGGCCCGCCGCGTCATCCCCTTCGGGATTGCCCCCAGTCGAGGGCTCCCCGTGGTCGTCCCCGTTCTCCGACCCCAACGTGCCGTTGCGCACGGCACCCTGGTATTCCGCCACCCGGTGTGCCGCAGCCCTCCCTAGGCCGGGTGGGTTCGGCGGGGGTATCGGGGTGTCCCCCGGTTGCACGAGCGGCTGGTCGTCCCGGATGCGCGCCTCCCGGGTCATCCGGTCGTCGGGTCCGTGTTTCCGGTCGAACTCGGCGAGCGCCCGTTTGATCTCCTGGCCGAGGGCGGTCATGCGATGCCGGCGGCGATGTCCGCGACCCATTCAAGGAGGTTCGCGACGGTGGCCTCGATGCGTGCGACCGCCTCCTCGAGTTCGTGGAGGCGTTGGTCTGCGCCGAACTTCTCGTCGCGCCCGGAGCCGTGCGTGTCAGCCACGGTCGAGTCCCCGTGGGCGGAGTCGGTCGATATCGCGGGCTCGATACCGCCGGTTCAGCCCGTTGGGAACGCGAACGCGCCAGTTCGTCTCAGCCTGCTGCTGCCGCCGCTGCGCAAGGGCCTCGACGTCGCGCAGGTAGAACACGTATCCCGCGCCCGTCCGGTGGCAAGGAACCCCGCCCTGCTTGGCGATCCCGATGACTCGCTGGCTTGAGATCCCCAGGAGTCGTGCGACCTCGCCTGTCGAAAGAAGCTGCGCCGCCTCAGGCGCCATTGGTGTCCTCCAATCACGTGGGAAACCACGGCATGCGTAATGCCGCTGATGGTTTCCGCGAGAAAGGTGACCCCAATGTCCGGAGCAATTGCTTCAACGGACCATCCGGCCGGTCGGTATTCGCGCGGAGCTATTCGGTTGTGACCATAAGCATATAGGCCCCGCCGGACGGCAGCACCCGCGCTTGCCCTTCATGCCGCAGCGGGGGAACTACTCACCAGTCGCGGTCAGAGGGCGGAGAGAGATCTTGTTGTGCGCGAGGTCGCCGGTGGCGCCGAACAGTACCAATACATCCGCGAGGCCCGGCCCAACCGGTCGGTTCGCCCATCTCAGGCCTCTCGATCCCGATTCGAACGCCGCGTGGCGTGGGTCCGCCGCCGTTCTCCGAGCTTCAGCGCCTCGGCGATGTCGTCGAACGAGACGGTCCCCGCGAGGTGACCGTCGTCCATGACCAGTTGTTGTCCGCGTTCGCGTCGACGCCTCATCCGAAGGATCATCCGATCGGTCGATGCCGGCGAGCGTGTCCTCCGCCTACTCTCGGTCTGCCTCAGGGAGCCGGGATGGACCCGGCTACCCGCGACGATCGAAGGAGATGGACCATGGCCATCGGAGTCCTCTTGATGATGCCGGGCGTACGGCAGGAGCAGTACGAGAAGATCAACAAGAAGTTGTTTGGCCACTACCCATTCGACTCGCGCGACGCGCCGGACGGTCTGCTCGTCCACAGTGCCGGCCCCACTCCAGACGGCTGGTACGTGTATGACATCTGGGAGTCGAAGGACCAATTCCAGAAGTTCGGCGAGAAGCGGCTCGGGCCCGCTGTGCGCGAGACGATCGGACCCGGGTTCGAGGAAAGCCTGCCCGACTTCTACGAGATCGCGAGCCTTGTCGAGGTCGGGGCGGTTGGGACATGACAGACGGAAGCCCACGCAAACTGGCGTTCAGCCAACCCACCTGCGAGGAGACAATCCGCGAGGTCATCGACGATGCCCATGTGAACCTGGCTGTCGATGCACTCGCTGAGTTCCTGCTCGCGGCGCGACACACGATCGAGACGGGGACCGCGCCCGCGGAGACCAACGGCGCGACAACGCGACCTCCTCGCGGCGCGTCCCCCGCCACGCACGCCTACCTGCGACCAGTCCAGTTGCTCACGCACGGACAGGCGCGTCACACGCTGCCGCTCTCGTCGTCCAGCCGGGAGGCGCTCCTCGTCTACATCGAGGACGTCGCCGCGCGACCGCGGGGCGCTGGACTGATCACCAACCAAGTGGCCTGAGCAGAGTCGCGCTTTTGCCGACGTTCGGGGCGACAGCCCAGGTTGCGCAGAGGCGGCCCCACCCGGCGACATGGCGGCCCCGGTCGCCGCGCGACCGCAAGTCCTGCGGGACATCCGCATCCCGAGGCCGCAAGCACGCTCTTGGCGAATCTCAGGGACGATGAGAACCTGGCGCCGTGGCGAGAGCGACCCTTGGTCGGCTGGCGGCTCTCAGGAGGGCTGATTCCGCACCGCTGGAGCGGGCGCGGGAGATGGTGGAGCGTCTCGGCCGTCCGCTCGGCCCCGCCGAGCTGGCCGAGCTCGCGAGCCGGACCGGCCTCCCCGTGGCGGCGCTGCACGGTGCGGTCTCCTCCTACGCCGATCTGGCGCAGGGGCCGGCGGAGGTGCGGGTGTGCGTGGGAACCTCCTGTGCCCTCGCGGGCGGGGAGCAACTGGCGGCCGATCTCGCGGAGCGGACGAGCGCCCGCACCGTCCACTGCCTGGGCCACTGCGACCGGTCCCCGGCGCTGCTTCGGCGGGACGGGCGCCTGGTGCTTCCGGGCCCGCGCGCGGACGCCGCGCGGGCGCTCGCGGAGCCGGCCGGTGCCCCGGCGTCGACGAGCGTGCGGGCCCACTCGCCGGAGCGCATCGTCACCCGGCGGCTGGGGCGCGGTGGCTTCGCCGAGCTCGACAGGGCCAGGGCTGACGGCGCCTATGCGGCGCTCGACCGGACGCTCGGCCGTCCCCCCGAGGCCGTTCTGGCGGCCATCGAGGCCTCGGGTCTGCGCGGGCGGGGCGGGGCGGCGTTCCCCACCGGGCAGAAGTGGCGCCGGGCGGCGGCGGCGGCGGGAGACGTGCGCTACGTCGTGGCCAACGGCGACGAGGGCGACCCGGGGTCGTTCGTCGATCGCCTGCTCATGGAGGAGGACCCCCACGGCGTGCTCGAGGGCATGGCCCTCTGCGCGTACGCGGTGGGGGCCCGGGAGGGCATCGCGTTCGTGCGTTCGGAGTATCCGGCGGCGTCGACCGCCCTCCGCCGCGCCGTCATCGAGGCCCGAGCCGCCGGCATCCTGGGCGAATCGGTCCTCGGCTCCGGCTTCGCCTTCGACATCCGGGTCGTCTCCGGACTCGGCAGCTACGTGTGCGGCGAGGAGACGGCCCTGCTCGAGGCCCTCGAGGGCCGCCGCTGCGAGGTGCGCCTGCGCCCGCCGTATCCCGTTGAGGCTGGGCTTCATGGGCAGCCGACGGTCGTGGACAACGTCGAGACCCTCGTCAGCGCGGCGTGGATCGTCGAGCGCGGCCCCGATGCCTACGCGGCGCTCGGGACGGCCGCCTCGCCCGGCACCACGGCGATCTGCCTGAACCACGGCTTCGCCCGGCCCGGGGTCGTCGAGGTGGAAATGGGCACGTCGCTGCGCGAGGTGATCGAGGAGGACGGCGGCGGCCCTGCGGGCGCGGCCCCACTCGCGGCGGTGCTGATGGGCGGGCCGATGGGATGCGTGGTCCCGCCGTCGGAGTGGGACGTCGCTGTGTGTTACGCGGCGATGTCCGAGCGCGGTCTGGTGCTCGGCCACGGTGGCCTGGTCGCAGTGCCCGACGACACCGATCTGCGTGCGCTCATGCTCGGCTGGCTGCGGTTCATGGCCGCCGAGTCGTGCGGACGCTGCACGCCCTGCCGCCTGGGCTCGCGACGCGCACTCGAGCTGGCGGGCGTCGAAGGACTCACGACGGCCCGGGCCGAGCTGGAGCGGCTGCTTGAAGTCATCGAGACGGCGAGCGTCTGCGGCTTCGGGCAGCGGATCCCCCGGCCCGTGCGACAAATCGTCGAGCTGTTCGGGGACCGCATCGCCGCTGCCGAGGCGGCGCCATGACCGGGCGGGCGAGACTCGACGGGCGTCCGGTCGTGTTCACGCCCGGTGAGACCATCCTCGCCGTGGCCGGTCGGGCCGGCATCGACATCCCGACGCTCTGCCACCGGGAGGGACTCACACCCGAGGGAGGCTGCCGCCTGTGCTTGGTGGAGGTTTCCGGCGCCTCCCGGCCGCAGGCCGCGTGTCACACCGCGCTCGCCGACGGCGCCGAGGTGGTCACCGACACGCCGGCGCTGCGTGCCCTGCGCCGCGACGTCCTCGCCCTCGAGGTCGCAGCTCATCCGCCCGGCGCGCTTACCGGCAGGGGCGAGGTCGCCGTCCTCGCCCGCAGCCTGGGGGTGGAGACCGGATCCGGCGGCGGAAGGCACCCGGGCCCGGTCGACGACAGCCATCCGTACCTGCTGTTCCGCCCCGATGCCTGCGTCACGTGCCGCCGCTGCGTGCGCGCATGCGAGGAGATCCAGGGGCGCTTCGTCTACGGCATCAAGGGGCGCGGTGCGAGTTCGCGGCTCGTCGCCGGTCCCGGCGAGCGATTCGCCGACGGCGACTGCGTGGCCTGCGGGGCATGTGTCGACGCGTGCCCCAGCGGCGCGATCACGGATCGCGACCGGCTTGACGGGGCTCCGCCCGGGCCCATGACGATCTCGACCTGTGGGTACTGCGGGGTCGGCTGCCGCGTGGAGGTGTCGGTCTCCGAAGGCCGGATCGCCCGCGTGGGAGGTGTGCCGGACGCCGTCGTGAACCACGGTCACCTCTGCCTCAAGGGGCGCTACGCCCACGGATGGCAGGCGTCCCCCGACCGGGTCACCGAGCCGCTTCTCCGCGGTCGCTCGGGCGAGCTGCAACCTGTCTCCTGGGAGGAGGCGATCGCCTGGCTCGCCGAGCGCCTCGCGGCCCTGCGCCCCGAGCACGGTCCGGATGCCTTCGGCGCTCTGGCCTCGTCGCGGTCGACCAACGAGGCGTGCTACCTGCTCCAGAAGCTGGCCCGGTCGGTCGTCGGCACGAACAACGTCGACTGCTGTGCCCGTGTCTGCCACTCCTCCACCGCGACCGCGCTGCGGGACGCCACGGGGACCGGCGCCGCCAGCGCCTGCTTCGACGACATCGAGCTGGCACGCGCCATCGTCGTGGCCGGCGCCAACCCCACAGAAGCGCACCCGGTTGTCGGCGCGAGGATCCTCCGGGCGGCCCTCGCGGGCACCCCACTCGTCGTGATCGACCCGCGGCGGACCGAGCTCGCCCGGGTGGCGGCGGTACACCTCCAGCTCGCCCCCGGCGGGAACGTCCCCCTCCTGAACGCCCTGGCCCGCACGCTGCTGGACCGCGCAGCGGTCGACCGGGCCTACCTGGACGAATGGACCACCGGCCTTGATCGGCTGAGGATGCACTTGCTCGCTCGCGACCCGGTGGTGGACGCCCGGCTGGCCGGCGTCGAGCCCGAAGCCCTCGCCGCGGCCGCCGACGTTCTGGCCGGGGGGCCGGTGCTCTTCGTCCACGGCCTGGGTCTCTCGCAGTTGACCCAGGGCGTGGACTCCGTCCGTGCGCTCGTCAACCTCGGCCTTCTCACCGGCAGCATCGGACGGGTGGGCGGGGGCATGCTCCCCTTGCGCGGCCAGAACAACGTCCAGGGCAGCGCCGATATGGGGTGCATGCCGGACCTCGTGACCGGCTACCAGCCCCTCGACGACCCGGCGGTCCGCACGCGACTTGGGGGACTTTGGGGTGCCGCACCCCCCGTGCGACCCGGCCTCACGGTGACGGGCATGATCGGCGCGGCCGAACGCGGCGAGCTCCGCGCCCTCTGGGCGCAGGGTGAGGACCTCGCCCAGAGCGAGCCCGACCAGACGCGCGTGATCGGCGCGCTCGGACGCCTCGACCTGCTGGTGGTCCAGGACCTTTTCCTCAGCGAGACCGCCTCCCTGGCTCACCTCGTGCTGCCAGCCGCTGGCTGGCTCGAGCAGGACGGCACCTTCACCAACGCCGAGCGGCGGGTGCAGCGGGTGCGTGCCGCGCTGCCACCGCCCGGCCGGGCGCGACCGGACTGGGAGGTGATCCGCGACGTGGCCCGGGCGCTCGGAGCGGCATGGGACTACGGCGGCCCGGCCGACGTGCTCGCCGAGATCGCCGCGGCCGCCCCTGCGACGTTCGGCGGTCTGCGGCTCGAGCGGCTGGAGCCGGATGGGCTGCAGTGGCCCTGCCCGGCTCCGGACCATCCCGGCACGCCGCGGCTCCACCTGGACGGCTTCGCGCGGCCCGCGCCGCTGGCCGTCCTCGACTTCGCGCCGAGTCCCGAGCATGACGTGCCAGGGTTCCCCTACCGGCTGGTAACCGGTCGCGTGCTGGAGCACTACAACGTCGGGACGATGACCCGCCGCACACCCAACCACCGGCTCACGCCCCACGACGTTCTCGAGATCAACCCGCTCGACGCGGCGCGCGAGGGGGTCGGGGACCTGGCGGTACGGCTTGAGAGCCGCTGGGGGACGATCACGGTCCTGGCCGCACCCTCCGAGCGAGTCCCCCCGGGGGTGCTATTCCTCTCGTTCCACCATCCGAAGACCCACACCAACCGGCTGGTGGGCCCCCACGCGGACCCCGTGAGCGGATGCCCCCAGTACAAGCTGACGGCGGTGCGTCTACGACACCCGTGAGACCCGCGTGCCCCCGCCGGCCCATCTCCCCGCAAGCCGCCCTGACGCGAACGTACGCTGAGCGCGTCCACGGGGGGCGTCAGCCGGTCTCTAACTCATCGAACGGGCTGCTTCCGAAGTGAGATCGACCCCGTGCTAAGCGCGCCAACTGACCAATACGGCCTCCAACCGGATCGACGGACCAAGCTTGACGCCCCTCGGAGCTCCATGCTGCCACACCTCGGGAGGCCGCCGATTGCACGACCGTGGACAGTTGCTCCGACGGACTCGCGTGATGGTGGGGCGCGATCTATTGCGTAAACGAACGTTTACGCCTGGGCTGCGAGCTCACGCTCCCGTGTCACCAGCGCCGATCGCACCGAGGAAGGCCTCCACGCAGCTCCACCCCTTGCCGTCGGGACGCCTTCCTCGTTGAGTAGCTGCGCGATCCCGTCGAAGGTCGCGCCGACATCGCGCATGACGCGGATCCGGTCCGCGACCTCCACTGGAACTGAGGTGCGCCCGCGTGGCTTTCCCTGCCGACGGAGGGTGTCGTGCTTCTCGATCTGCCGTTCCTGGATCCGGCGGTACTCGAACCGTGCGGCCATCGCGAGGGCCGCGGCGACAAGCTCACCCGCCGGCGTCGTCGAGTCCAACCCGACGTCGAGCGCGACGATTCGCCACCCCCTCCGCTGGGCCCGCTCCACAAGGCCCATCACGTCCGCGGATGAGCGGCCGAGCCGGTCGATCTTCGCGGTGATGATCCCACCGAGGCGACCGGCCTCCACCTCGACGAGTGCCGCTTGGAGGCCGGGGCGGTTGTCGGCGCGTGCGCCGGAACGGCCGGCGTCCTCGAACCATGCGCCGACCGTGAGACCCTGCGCAGCCGCGGCGGCGGCGATGGCGTTCCGCTGGCCGTCGAGGCCCACCCCGGATTCTGCCTGCGCGGCGGTCGAGACGCGGAGGTACGCGGCGAGCGGCAGGTTTTTCCGTGGGGTCTTCATGGCCCTACCATACATAAGTCACAACTTGTGTATAGAGCTGGACCGACCGGGCACCTCGCTAGACTTCTCCCATCGCCACGAAACGCGAGCAAGCCCGGGTTGACGCTGCCCAGATCATCCGGCGCATCCTTGAAGCTCTGCCCCTCCCCGCGACCGTCGCCGGATACCTCCGCGGCCACGCCGACGGTCTCGAGGCGGGCACAGACCGTCACGTCCCGCTGAAGGCGAGGCGACATGGCTGAGCACACCCTCACGGGTCGAGGAGACTCACCTTCGCATCGGCGCCGACGAACTCGAATCGGCTCTGACGCATCTCGTCGCGCAAGTCCACGGCGAGTCCACCGCTCCCGCCGCCAGGGGACCTGTCGCGACCTTCGCGCGCGTTGAGGTGTCCTGTTGTGTCCTGGTGCGCTACGCGTAGGAGCGTTCGCGCCTAGGTGACGGTGAGCGTGCCCTTCATCCCCGCGGCCTCATGGCCGGGGACGCTGCAGTAGTAGGTGTAGCTGCCCTTGGGGAGGGTGAGCGTCACCGACGCAGACCCGGACGCGATGGTCGTGGTCCCGCCGAGCTCTTGCTCTGTACCGGCTTTCTTGAAGGTCACGTTGTGGGGAACCGGCGACGCATTCGTGAAGTCGAAGGTGACCGAACCGGCGGGCGCCGTCAGCGACTTCTGCACGAAAGCCAACGCCCCGCTCGGATCGGCGGCGATCGCGACGGACGTCCCGGCACCAGTCGTCGGTGCGGTAGTGGTCGGTGCAGTCGTCGCCGAAGAGGTCGTGGGCGCAGCCGGGGTGGTCGTCGAACCGCCGCCCGAAGAGCTCGATCCGCAACCAGACGCGACGGCAATCAGGGCAAGCGCCGCGACGACGAGGGCAGCGCGGACTGGACGGAACACTGGACTGTCTCCTTGGTCACCTTCGCGGCAAGACCCGCGATACGGACGATCGCCGAGAACCGGGTCGAGGGCAAGCGGGGACGTTTCGGCGACAGCTGCATGGCCAGCGGTGGCGCAGCCGGTGAGGGCTCTGGCTCGCTACGGGCAGTCGCCGTCGGCTGTGTATGAGTCCTGCCCGTTGTTGAGGCTGACCACGCCCTGCTCGTCGAAGAGGGACCGACACCCATAGCGATTCCCCGAGTTGCTGCCGTCGGACTCCTCGCCCGCACCGCGGCGCCCCGGACAGCCCCAAGGTTGTCCATCGCCCACCCGCTCGCCGACCACGTCCGGCTGCGGACCCTTCCCGCCATTTACCGTCTTTCATGATCATCGTCGAATGCGTCCGTGCAGATCCTCGGGACTCCGCTCGCTCGAAGGGGCGCTCGCTCATTCGCCGGGGCTAGCCCTCGTGTGCTCGGCGTTCGGCGAGAGCGCGCTCGACAGCATCGTCCCCGTCCCTGCCATAGATAGGGGAGCCGCCGATGATCTCGCCCTTCACAAATAGGACGGCAGTCCAACGGCCCGTCGTGCTGTCCCGCCCGACGTCGATCGCCCAGCCTTCGGGGAGCAGCTGGTCGACCTGTTGGGACCGTGCCCGGTCCACCACGAAGTCGACGACGGCCGGGTCGCCCTCCGCGATCCCACGGACTGTGTACGGAAGGCCACCGCGCCAGTACCGAGACCCGACCTCTGGGAGATCGAACATCTCGGCGGACACTTCCTTGACGGCCGCCGTGTGGTCTGAACCCGCGAACTCGCGGATCAGAACTCGCGTCGCCATGACCGAACCCTACCGCTGTGCATTGTCGGTGTATCACCGCAGCCGCATTCGTCGCATTGCCTGCACCCATGAAGTGACGCGCCGGAGTCAGGCGATCGTCGCGGCTACGCGCCCTTCTTGGCGATGAACTCCGCGACCATCCGCTCCCCGGCGTCGTGTCCCTGCTCGAAGTACACGCGGTTGATCTCCTTGAAGACCTCCCACTGGGCGGGGACATCATCCTCGGCCAGGGTCGCATCCACCGGGCAGACCTCGACGCAGGCGTCGCAGTCGATGCATTCCGCCGGGTCGATGTAGAGGATCGTTGCTTCGTCGTGGTGCTCCTCGCCCGGCATTGGGTGGATGCAGTCCACGGGGCAGGCGTCGACACAGGAAGCGTCTTTCGTGCCGATGCAGGGTTCGGCAATCACGTAGGCCATGCGGTGGGATGTCCCCCGCGGAAAACGACGATGGGAATCGGATCCTACCCGGGGATGCCTCCTGCGTCGACCGGTACCCGACCCCGAACGCGGCTGACCACCAGGCAGTAGTGGTGGTCGGAGAAGGTGAAGTCCGCTAGGGTGGCTGTTGGCACTGTTTTCTGAGTGAGTGCCAACGCCGGCCATGTCTGGTGTCCGACGTCGAGGCCAACGATTTTGCGGCCAGACTCGACCCCGGGAGGAGCCGATGAACTTGACGCCGCTGGGCGATCGCGTGATCGTCAAAGCCGTCGAGCAGGAGGAGGTCAGCGCGAGCGGCATCGTGCTGCCCGACACCGCCAAGGAGAGGCCCCAGCGAGGCAGGGTGCTCGCAGTGGGGGCGGGTCGCTATGAGGACGGCAGCCGGGTGCCGATGGACGTCGCCGTGGGCGACGAGGTCGTCTACTCCAAGTACGGCGGCACCGAGGTCACGCTCGAGGGCGAGGAGGTCCTGATCCTCGCCGAAGCCGACATTTTGGCGAAGATCGCGGGCGCCAGCCGTGCCAGCCGTGCCGCCGCCGCGAAGCCTGCGGCCAAGCCCGCAGGCCGAAGCGCCCGCCGTCCAACGAAGTAGCGGCCCACCCCCGTTGGGGGACGAGAGAGCGAAAGGCATCCGCAGATAGCCAAGAACCTGAAGTTCCACGAGGACGCCCGCCGCTCCCTCGAGCGCGGCGTCAATACCCTGGCCGACGCAGTCAAGGTTACCCTCGGCCCCAAGGGCCGCTACGTGGTGATCAACCGGCCGTTCGGCGCCCCGACCGTGACGAACGACGGGGTCACGATCGCGCGGGAGATCGACGTCGACGACCCGTTCGAGAACCAGGGCGCGCAGCTCGTGCGCGAGGTCGCCACCGCGACGAACGACGTCGCCGGTGACGGCACCACCACCGCCACGGTCCTGGCGCAGGCGATCGTCCGCGAGGGCGTTAAGAACGTCGCCGCCGGCGCGAACCCGATGGGGCTGAAGCGCGGCATCGAGCAGGCCGTCGAGGTCGTCGTCGGCGAGATCGCCAAGGCCGCCCGCGAGGTCCAGGGCAAGGAGGACATCGCCCGGGTCGCGACGATCTCGGCGCGTGACCGTGAGGTTGGCGACATCATCAGCGATGCGATCGAGAACGTCGGCAAGGATGGTGTGGTGAACGTCGAGGAGGGCCAGACCTTCGGGATGGAGTTGGAGTTCACGGAAGGGATGCAGTTCGACCGCGGCTACATGTCGCCGTACATGGTCACCGACCCCGAGCGCATGGAGGCGGTGCTCGAGGAGCCCTACCTCCTGATCCACGGCGGCAAGATCTCCTCGGTCAAGGACCTTTTGCCCTTGCTGGAGCTGGTGATCCAGACCGGCAGGCCCCTGCTTGTGATCGCGGAGGACGTCGAGGGCGAGGCGCTTGCCACCCTGATCGTCAACAAGCTGCGGGGCACCTTCACCGGCATCGCGGTCAAGGCGCCGGGTTTTGGCGATCGCAGAAAGCGCACGCTCGAGGACATGGCCATCCTCACCGGTGGCGAGGTCGTCTCAGAGGAGATGGGCCTCAAGCTCGAGAACACGCAAGTGGCCCAGCTCGGGCGCGCGCGCAAGGTGGTGGTGGCGAAGGACACCACCACCATCATCGACGGGGCCGGCGAGTCGGAGGAGATCACGGGCCGCATCCGCCAGATCAAGGCTGAGATCGAGACCACCGACTCCGACTACGACCGCGAGAAGCTCGAGGAACGCCTGGCCAAGCTCAGCGGCGGCGTAGCGGTGGTGAAGGTGGGGGCGGCGACAGAGACCGAGATGAAGGAGAGAAAGCACCGCGTCGAGGACGCCCTCCAGGCCACCCGCGCCGCGCTCGAGGAGGGGATCGTCCCCGGCGGCGGGGTCGCGCTGGTAAACGCGATCGGCGCGGTCGCCGCGCTCGAGCTCTCCGGTGACGAGGCGACCGGGGCGGCGATCGTGCGCCGGGCGCTCGAGGAGCCCCTTCGCCAACTCGCCGACAACGCCGGCCTGGAGGGCTCGGTGGTGATCGGCAAGGTGAAGGAGCTCAAGCCGGGCATGGGCCTTGACGTGGAGTCGGGCGAGTACGTCGACCTGGTCAAGGCCGGCATCATCGACCCGGCGATGGTCACCCGCTCGGCGCTTCAGAACGCCGCGTCGATCGCCAAGAACATCATCACCGTCGAGTGCGTGGTGGCAGAGGCCCCCGAGAAGGCCGGTGCGGCGGGCGCCATGGGGCAGAACTACGGCGGGATGGACGGGTACTAATGATCGTCGTCACCGAGGACACCTCTGATGCCGTCCGCCGGCGCCTCCGAGCCCTTGAGGCGCAGGGCTGCACCGCGATTGTCGTCACCGCGATCGGCAAGACCGGCATCGCCTACTACTCGGGCTCACTGAAGCTCCCGGACGGTTCGGCAGTACGCGCCAGCCGTCTCACGGCCAACCGGGCCGGTTCGACCCTTGCCGACGAGGCCGAGGTACGTCTGCGAGGGTATGCGGGCGAGTAGACGGTTTCCGCTGCGAGAAGCGGCCGTCTGATCGAGACAACCCCTTACCGCCTGGCATTCGCACGGGCGATTCCGGACCGGTTCGCTCAGGTCGTTACGGAGAGCTCATCCGCGGAGAGCTTCTTGGTCACAAGCTCTTGAGCGACCTCGCCGAGTAGGCGCTTGCTGCGACTGGCGTAGCCGCGCAACCGGGTGGAGGCCTCCTCCATATCGACGCCGCAGTGCTCGGCGACCACACCCTTGGCCTGCTCGATGGCGACCCGGCTGTTCAGGGCGAGGTTCAGCTGCTGAGAGATGAGCTGTCCCTCGCGCGCCGCTCGTTGCTGGAGGATCGCGATGGTGGCGACATCGGTGAGGGCCTGGGCGGCCTCCACGTCAGCCTCACTTAGCCCACCGGTGGTGGTGCGGAACAGGTTGAGCGCGCCGAGCACCTGGCCCCGGAGGCGCATTGGGAAGGCGTGGGCGGATCGAAAGCCTGCGCTCGTGGCGATGGGGACGAGACGGGGCCAACGATCGGAGGCGGCCACGAGGTCGTCGACCTCGACCGGCTCTCCGGTCCTGAAGCAGTCGAAGCAAGGGCCTTCGGAGTTCTGGAGCTGGAAGAGCTCAACGAGCTCCACGGCCTCGCTGGTCGCGGCCATGAGGCGTAAGACGCCCTGATCGTCGACGAGCAGCACGCCGGCGGAAGCGGCATCGAAGAGGTGAACGCAGCGCTCGCCGAGGCGGGACAGCAGCTCGACCACGTCGAAGTCGTCGACCAGCGTGTCGGCCAACTCGACGAAGGTGCGGGTCAATTGGTGCTCTCGAGTCGACACTCGGCGTTCCCCTCGGCGCGGCATTATTCCCCAGTCCGTGGCTGCCCGCAAGTCCCGTCTGCGGTCATGGCCTGCTCACTCATCGAAGCGCAGACGACGCTCGACGACCTCACGGGCGACGTCCACCAGCGGCCGGTCATCGGCGTAGGCGCGGGCCCGAAGGCGCACGAGTGCGTCGGCAACACTCAGCCCGAGCTGCACGGAGATCATTCCCGACGCCTGGTGGACCTCGGCCCGATTGCTGGCCAACAATTCGAGGCTGCGAGCGAGGGCCCCGACAGGAGCGCCGGCTTGGGCTGCGAGAACGGCGTTGAGCACGACGGTCGCCATCGCCAGCGCGTCATCGTGTTGATTGTCCGAGAGGGGCCCCGGAGAGACATCGTAAAGAGTCAGCGCCCCAAGATGGACAGCCCCGACGCGGAGCGGGAACGAGAAGATCGCCGCGACACCAGCAGCCATCGCGAGGGGACTGAAACTGGGCCAACGGACCTGCTGCGGCTGAGCAAGATCCGGCTCGACGACGAACATGCCGTGCCGATGGGCGTCGACGCCGGGGCCCTCTCCCAGGGTGAGACACAGATCCTCTATCCGAGCGGCGGTTGCGTCCGACGAGCACAGAGCCGTCCGATGCTCAGGACCCTCCAGCATCACCCCGGCTCCGGCCACATCAACCACCCGCGCCGCGAGGTCGCAGAGCCCGTTCACCTGCGACTCCCGGCCGGTCGCCGCCAGAAGGCTCAGGATCCGAAGAAGCCGGGAAGAGTTCACGAAGAGGAGCTAATCGATCGACGCTGACAGCGTTTCCATCGGTCTGCTTCCTGATACTCGACGCGCGCCCATCTGGACCCTTGTGCCCTCAGTGCCCCGATCGGAGGGAAGAGACCGGAGTCTTGAGTAGCGAACATCACGGTCTGCCCCCATGGGCAGACCGGCCGAACTCTAGCGAGATCCAAGGTATGCGCGGAACCTACGACACAGGTGAGCGAGACGGCGTCCCTCGGCTGCGCGGTATCCAGGAGATCACCGACGCGGAGGCGCCGGCACGCCCACTCGCCACCTGGCTCCACCTCGGAAGAGTGGACGCTCATCGGTTGCATCGGCTTCGGCGGAACCCTCTGGCGCCGGCGACGGCCTGACGGTACGCCCGGCGCAGGAGACGCCGCTCATGGCGAGTAGGGGCCTCACGCCTCGGGCCTCCGTCGCTTCGCTGCGGCGGGCGTTCCCCACGCTGCCCGGTCGCGACGGCAGTCTATGCGGTCCCTTGCCGGCTGGGCGCCCCGGCGACCTCGGCCTTCGCTGAGCCGGGTCGACCCTTGGCTAGTCCTGTGTCTCCAGCGTGATCCAGACCATCTCGCCGGCCATGAGCGGTACTTTGCTCGCGGGGAAGGTCATCTTGATCATGTCGATGCCGAGACTGTACTTCGCGACGAGCTCTTCCATCGTGACGGTCGCGGTCTCGCCCGCTCCATAGTCGATCGCCATCACTGTCCACTGCCGCCGATCGGCGATCCGCATCATCGTCCTCTCCTGATTGGGAGAAGTCTGACCGCGCGGGACCCACCGGATGCGGTCGCCGCCGCGTCAACGCTGGACGCTCGTTGGCAGAGGGTCTTCCCTCGCCGACCAGGGCCACTTCGACCGCGTCCAGCGTCGTTCCGAACCCGGATTCCGGCCCGTGGGTCTCTATCGTGTTGCCGGCCTTCTCGACATCGGCTCGACGGGTCGAACCGGACGATAAGGGAGATCATCCCTCCCCCTCGCTTTGCCATCTGCAGGTGCCGCAGACGTGCATCGCCTCGTACCGGCAGGGCTGGACCTGCTGATACATGACCATCCGTGTGACTTGACAGACACGGCAGGTGACCTCTACCCAGAGTTCCTTGACGATCTTGCCGGACGCGAGGCGGACTTCGCGCCGCTCGATGTGGCGTGTCGCGCAGTCGCACCGGGAAACGTGCGGGCCTGCGCCTGGCCGGTTCCATGGTGCGCTGTGGTACGTGATCTCTCGGATGTCCGGTGGCCCGATCCTCTGGACGCAGGCGTGGCAGCGAACCCTGTTCGGGTTCCACCGGCTGACCGGTCCACCGCACGTGTCGCATGTGTCGCACGCCGGTGGCGGTGCCTCTCGGGGGTCGAGGGACTTGATGGGGATGCCGCGGATCGGGATGGTCACCCCCCATCCCGCTGTTGCCGGAATCGTTCGAGTGCCTCCCGGAGTCGTTCCACTCCCGCGACGACGGTCGGGACATCCGTGCGGGCATGGGCGATGCGGCGGAGGTGCATCTCTACCCGCCGTTGGCGGCTCGAGGATCTCCCCCGGTGGAACCGGGCCTGGTGAGGACTGCGCCGTCGACCCGGTACGCGGTCATCTGCGCTACTCCCTGCCTGAGCTGATGAGCGGGATGGCGGCGGGTTCGGGGGCAGGGCGCGCCCACGTCGTTCCGGCGGGCGCGGCCCGCCGCGCGCGGTTCGGGTACCCCAGCCCGGGCAGCTCCGCGCGCACGAGGCGCTCGTAGCCCGCCGTCATGACGTCGGCCGAGAACCGCTCCGCCACCCAGCGCCGGCACGCGCGCCGGTCGATCTCGTGAATGCGCGCGACGGTGTCGACCAGCTCGTCCGGGGTGGCGCGCACGAAGCCGGTGACCCCATCGGCGACCACCTCGGGCACCGAGCCCCGGGCGGTCGCGAGGACCGGGGTCCCGCACGCCATGGCCTCGATCATCACCATGCCGAAGGGCTCGGGCCAGGCGATCGGGAAGAGCAGGGCGCGGGCGCCCGCCAGCAGGGCGTACTTCCCCGCGGCGTCGAGCTCGCCCAGCCAGACGACGTCGGGGCCGAGTGCGGGAGCGACGTTCCGCGCAAAGTACTCGTGCTCGGCCGGCTCGCGGCACTTGGCCCCGATCAGGAGCGGGAGGCCCGCGCCGCGCGCGATGCGGATGGCGTCGGCGGGGCCCTTCTCAGGCGACATCCGGCCGAGGAAGGCGAGGTAGCCGTCCGGCTCGGCGCGGAATGGCGCCGAATCGAGGGCGAGGCCGTTGTGGCAAACGCCGGCGAAGGGGAGCGAAGGGGCCATCGTGCGCTGCGCCTCGCTGATCGCCACCAGACGCAGCCGGGGGAAATGGCGCGCGATCCCCTCGTAGATGTCGGTGGGGACGGCGTCGAGCGGTCCGTGCGTCACGTGCAGGCCGGGGACGGCGAGCCGCGAGGTGAGAAGGGCCCCAAGCGGGCCGGAGTGGTCGATCACCACGTCGCAGTCGGCGAGCGCGTCCATCCCCGCCAGGGCATGCCGCCAGTCGGCCGCCGGCTCCCCGATGACCCCCGGGAGCGATGCGAGCGGGCTGACCAGCTCGGCTCCAGGGAGCACCGAGCCCGGAGCGGCGACGAGCACCACGTCGTGGCCGCGCTCCACGAGCCCCGTCGCGAGGGTGGCCACGACCTGCTCGATTCCCCCGTAGCTCGGTGGCGGCACGGGGACCCACGGGGGCGCCAACAGTCCGATGCGCAGCCGCGAGATCACCCCGCGGCTGCGCGCGAGAGTGGGGGTCGTGGCGATGGGGCCTCCGCGTCTGCCGGCCTGTCGGCGGTCGAGAAGCGGAGGGGCTGGCTGGCGGCGGTCCCCGTCCGGCCCCGGCCGGGCCGGGTCGGTCCGAAGGGGGACGAGCTCGAGCGTCTCTACCCACGAAGGTACTCCCCTTCCGGCGCCCTGTCTTCGTGAGCACGGCGCCTCCCGAGTTGAATGAGACGGTCATCGCGTGATTTCTAGTGTGCGGTCTCCTCGCGGTTGGGCGGAAGAAGCCGTCCTCAGCCGCGCCTGCGTGACGTCGGGGAAAACGGGGGCGGCGAGGTTGCGGTCCTCGCGCGGCACGAGCGCAAGGACCCGGTTGAACACGTCAGGGGGGCGTTGACCCAGCGGCCGCGCCCGGCCTTCTCGTGCTCGCGGGCAACGCGCCACCTGCCGTCCTGCTCGTCGATGTCCCCCCACCGGAGGGTCTCCAGCTCGCCGACGCGTATCCCGGTCGCCTCCAAGACGATCAGCGCGAGCCGGTACTTCGGCGCAGCTCAGCGCCACGACCTCCTGGGCCGTGGGCGGGACGATCTCCTTGCGCGCCCACCGGGGGGGAGCTTCACCCGGTCATCGCGGGCCGGGTTCGGCCGTACGTAGCCGAAGTCGAGCACCATGCGAAGCGGAGCGATCACCTTCTTAAGCGATCACCTTCTTAAGAGTTCCGCGCTCGTGCATTTCGCAAGCACGCCGATCCATGCGCCGACCTCCTGCGGTGTAAGCGAAGCGGGGTCGCGGACGCCTTGTCCCAGCGATTCGACTGGCTGTTGAGCCGGGCGAGCCCGCCGGCGTCTCGTGCGCCCCCTGGCAGGTCCGACCGGCTCGGATAGCGGGAATCGCCGGCGAGGGCGGCCTCCCCGTGGAGGGGTGGCTGTCGCTACGTATGGTTTCGTCGTGGCCGAATTCGCGACGTTCCTATCCCGCCTCGAGGCGCAGGAACGGGTGCGCGGCGCGGAGTTTGAGCGTGCTTGCAAGTGGTTGTTGGAGAACGCGCCGGAGTACGCTGCCCGGCTGGAGCGGGTGTGGTTGTGGGCTGATTGGCCGGGTCGCGGGGGAAGGATCGACGCGGGCATCGACCTGGTTGCGCAGGAGCGCGGTGGCGGGTTGTGGGCGGTGCAGGCCAAGCACTACGACCCGCGGTACGCGATCAAGAAGACTGACGTCGATTCGTTTCTGAGCGAGTCGTCGCGGCGGGAGTTCACCTACCGACTCTTGATCGCCACCACCGACCACCTGGGGGCAACCGCACGCCGGACCCTGCAGGGGCAGGAGAAGCCGGTCGGGATGCTTCTTCGCTCCGACCTGGAGATGCTGGACGTTCCGTGGCCCGATAAGCCGGGGGACCTTCGCCCCGCGAGGATCAAGCCGAAGAGGCCGCGTCCCCATCAGCGCCGCGCGGTGCGGGACATCATCGCGGGGTTCGAGTCGGGTGACCGCGGGCAGGTGGTGATGGCGTGCGGGACGGGAAAGACCCTCGTCGCGCGCGTCCTCCACGACCGGATGGGGTCGCGAAGGACGTTGGTGGTGGTGCCGTCGCTGTCGCTGTTGAAGCAGTCGCTGCGGGAGTGGCTCGCTGCCGGGACGTTCAACTACCTGGCGGTCTGCAGTGACGAGACCGTCACCCCCGACGACGCTGACGCGGTTGTGAGCTCGACTGGGGAGCTGGGGGTGCCGGTCACGACCGACCCCGCGCAGATCGGCGCGTTTCTTCGCGCTCGCGGGGGTGGGGTGGTGTTCGCCACCTACCAGTCCTCACCGCAGATCGCCGCCGCCTACGCCGACGGGGCACCCGCGTTCGACCTGGTGGTCGCCGACGAGGCCCACCGCTGCGCCGGCCCGCAGGCGGGGGTGTTCGCGACCGTCCTCGACGCGGCGAAGATCAAGGCGCGCAAGCGCGTGTTCATGACCGCCACCCCCCGGTACTTCACAGGGCGGGTCAAGAAGGCGGCACTGGATGCCGACTGGGAAGTCGCGTCGATGGATGACGAGGCGAAGTTCGGGCCGGTGCTGCACCGTCTCGCGTTCGCCGAGGCGATCGACCGGGACCTTCTGTGCGACTACCAGGTGCTGGTCGTCGGGGTCAGCGACCGTAGCTACCAGCAGATGGCGGAGCGCGGCGCGTTCGTCACCACCGACGGGGAGACGATCAGCGACGCCCGCACCCTCGCCCGGCAGATCGGCACGTTACGGGCGATGCGAAACCACGACCTGCATCGGATCGTCAGCTTCCACTCCCGCATCGACAACGCCACCCGGTTCGCAACCTCGGTCCTCGACGTCGCCGCGTGGATGCCCGACACGCTTCGCCCCACGGGGCAGTTGTGGGCCGAGCACGTCTCCGGACGGATGAGCTCCGGGGAGCGCGAGACCCGCCTCAATCGACTGCGCGCCGTCGGCGACGGTGAGCGGGGTGTGCTCACCAACGCCCGCTGCCTGTCGGAAGGCGTGGACGTCCCCACCCTCGACGCGGTCGCGTTCATCGACCCGCGCCGCTCCCAGGTCGACGTCGTGCAGGCCGTCGGCCGCGCGATCCGAAAAGCCGACGACAAGACCATCGGCACCATCATCATCCCCGTCTTCGTCGACGAACACGCCGACCCCGAGGCCGCGCTCGCCGCCTCAGAGTTCGACCGCGTGTGGCAGATCGTCCGTGCGCTGCGCGACCACGACGACGTGCTCGCAGACGAACTCGACCACGCCCGCCGCGAACTCGGAAGGCGCGGAACGGTCGGTGAACGATCAGCGAAGATTGTCCTTGACCTACCCGACACCGTCGGCGTCGACTTCGCCCGCGCCTTCGACACCCGGCTCGTCGAGGCCACCACCACGAGCTGGGAGCACTGGTTTGGGCTGCTGGAACGGTTTGTCGTTCGCGAAGGCGACGCGCGCGTCCCCTGGAGCCACGTCGAGGACGGCTACCGGCTGGGTCAGTGGGTAGGCCATCAGCGACGCGGCTACCGACAGGGGCGGCTGTCTGGGGAGCGGGTCGTGCGGCTCGAGGCGGTCCCGGCCTGGGCGTGGGACCAGCTGGACGCCGACTGGGACGAGGGCTTCGCCTATCTCGAACGGTTCGCCGCTCGCGAGGGCGACACGCGCGTCCCCGCACGTTTCGTCGAGGATGGCTACCGGCTGGGTCAGTGGGTGGGCGTTCAGCGACGCCGCCACGGACAGGGGCGGCTGTCTGGGGAGCGGGTCGTGCGGCTCGAGGCGGTCCCGGGCTGGGACTGGGACCCGCTGGACACCGACTGGGACGAGGGCTTCGCCCACCTCGAACGGTTCGCCACTCGCGAAGGCCACGCGCGCGTCCCCGGTAGCCACATCGAGGACGGCTACCGGCTCGGTCAGTGGGTCACCGTGCAGCGTGTCCGTCACGGCGCGGGTCAGCTCTCCAGCGAGCGAAGCACGCGGCTCGAAGCCCTCTCGGGTTGGGCTTGGGACCCGATGGACACCGCGTGGGACGAGGGCTTCGCCCACCTCGAGCGGTTCGCAACTCGTGAAGGCCACGCGCGCGTCCCTGGCGGCCACATCGAGGACGGCTACCGGCTCGGGCAGTGGGTGGGCGTTCAGCGACGCGGCTACCGAAAAGGGCGGCTGTTCGGGGAGCGGGTCGTGCGGCTCGAAGCCCTGCCTGGCTGGGACTGGGACCCGATGGACGCCGACTGGGAGAACGGTTTCTCGCACCTCGAGGGGTTTGTCGTTCGCGAGGGCGACGCGCGCGTCCCCGCACGTTACGTCCAGGACGGCTACCAGCTGGGTCGGTGGGTCAACGGGCAGCGGATGACGTATCGGAAAGGGCAGCTCTCCGGCGAACGGATCGAACGTCTCCAGGCCCTCCCGGGCTGGGCTTGGGACCCGATGGACACCGCCTGGGACGAGGGCTTCGCCCACCTCGAGCGGTTTGTCGTTCGCGAAGGCGACGCGCGCGTCCCCGCACGTTACGTCCAGGACAGCTACCAGCTCGGTCGGTGGGCCACCGTGCAACGGACGACGTATCGAAGAGGGCAGCTCTCCGGAGAACGGATCGAACGTCTCCAGGCCCTCTCGGGTTGGGCCTGGGACCCGATGGACACCGCGTGGGACGAGGGCTTCGCCCACCTCGAGCGGTTCGCAACTCGTGAAGGCCACGCGCGCGTCCCTGGCAGCCACATCGAGGACGGCTACCGGCTGGGTCAGTGGGTGGGTGTTCAGCGACGCGGCTACCGACAGGGGCGGCTGTCTGGGGAGCGGGTCGTGCGGCTCGAAGTCCTCCCGGGCTGGGCCTGGGACCCAATTGAAACCGAGTGGGAGAACGGATTCTCCCAGCTCGAACGGTTCGCCACTCGCGAAGGCCACGCGCGCGTCCCCGCACGTTACGTCGAGGATGCCTACCGGCTGGGTCAGTGGGTCACTAAGCAGCGGATGACGTATCGGAAAGGGCAGCTCTCCGGCGAACGGATCGAACGTCTCCAGGCCCTGCCGGGCTGGGCTTGGGACCCGATGGACACCGCCTGGGACGAGGGCTTCGCCCACCTCGAACGATTTGCCGCTCGCGAAGGCGACGCGCGCGTCCCCGCACGTTACGTCGAGGACGGCTACCGGCTCGGTCAGTGGGTCACCGTCCAGCGCCGTCACAGCGCGGATCAGCTCCCCAGCGAGCGAAGCACGCGGCTCGAGGCGGTCCCGGGCTGGGACTGGGACCCGCTGGACACCGACTGGGACGAGGGCTTCGCCCACCTCGAACGGTTCGCCACTCGCGAAGGCCACGCGCGCGTCCCCGGTAGCCACATCGAGGACGGCTACCGGCTCGGTCAGTGGGTCAGCGCGCAGCGACGCCGCCACGGACAGGGGCGGCTGTCTGGGGAGCGGGTCGTGCGGCTCGAGGCGGTCCCGGGCTGGGCGTGGGACCCGCTGGACGCCGACTGGGACGAGGGCTTCGCCCACCTCGAACGGTTCGCCACTCGCGAAGGCCACGCGCGCGTCGCCGGTAGCCACATCGAGGACGGCTACCGGCTCGGGCAGTGGGTGGGCGTTCAGCGACGCGGCTACCGAAAAGGGCGGCTGTCTGGGGAGCGGGTCGTGCGGCTCGAGGCCCTCCCGGGCTGGAACTGGGGCAGAACGAAGTCTGGGTGAACGCCCCGCATCGGGCGGCCCCTCGAACCACACCGAACGCGGTGCAACTGCACGCGGCTCTATCGCTTCATCAACAAGAACGCCTACCGGAGGTCGATCCGTTGGAAAAGCGGGGCCAATGGATCGGTAGACCAGGCCCCCAACTAGGTAGACCAGGCCCCCAACTATTAGATCGCCTTCTCGACGGTAACACCCGGAATCCTCGTAGAGCGAGGAGAGAACGTCGCGAGGAGGTCGGTAGCCCTTCGTTCGGTAGTGACGGCCCGCACCCGCGCGGAGCAGCGCATCGGCCGCGGGCGTGGCGCTCGGTCTCATCGGCGACGCAGCCGCCGGGACGCAGGGTAGGCCCCCGCGGCAGCACCTCCCACGGGCGGGATTCCTGTGTGGCACCGGTGTGGCACGTAACACACCTTGTGCGCACTCCTCGCGCTCCTCGCCCCCTCGATTTGCAGGGAGTTCGCTTGGCGACTGACCTCTCACGGAGCGGCGTAGGAATCGAACCTAGCGGGCGGGTGAGCCCCTCTGCACAAATACCCAAATCGTGCCAGGCACCCGGAGGGGTCCAACCCCTCGACGCGGGTGTAGCTTTGCTCCCACATGGACTCGCTATCTGAGCAAGAGTCCGCGTTCCTAGGCGCCGCGCGCAGCGCAGACAACTGGGGAGCCCTAGCCGAGCGGCTGCGGCGCGCAGCCGACGTCGTCCTGCGGGAGAAACAGACGGCGCCGCCGTACGAGGAGGCTTACCGGCCCTCGCCATCGTTCTGGCTCGGCGCGGTTCACATGATGTTGCTGGGGTACGCCGTCGAGGTTGCGGCGAAGGGGCTGCTGGTTGGGCAAGACCCCGCCCGGTGGGTCGATGAGTCCAAACCCACGGCTCCATTCCGCTGGACTGGGAAAGGACACAATCTGGGCGACCTGCTGCGGGACACGAAGATGGCCCTCTCGCCTGACGAGGAGGGCGTTGCGCTCCTACTTCAAGACTTCGTCGAGTGGGGTGGCCGCTATCCGTCCCCAAGGAAACTCGCCAACGGCCGGCCACTCACATGTACCGGCAGTGAAATCGCACTCGCCGAGGCCCTGTACGACCGGCTCGACGCGGCCCGACGGCTGTTGTCGGCAGGCTGCAATGGGGAAGGTTCGCCGGCGTCATAGCCCCCATGGGGGGCCGCACCCCAGGCGAACTGAAGGGCCCCGGCGTGGGTCCTTCCGCCGGGGCCTTTCAGCGTTCCGAGCGTCACTGTCGCGACGATGACACCTCTCACCCTCCGGCGACGGCTACTGCCGTCGCTCTCGGTGAACCAGAGGTTGCTCTGCGACTCGGCGCGGCTCTCCCGCAACGTCTCCCGCAACGTCTCCCGCAACGTCTCCCGCAACGTCTCCCGCAACGTCCCTGCTGTCCCCGCAACGTCCCGCAACGTATCCAGACGCATCCGGGCTGGCCCTGGCTCGACGACTGGTAGGGCCGTGACCCCTTTGCCGGTGCGGGTTCTCGGAA
>CAVPMA010000009.1:0-33890 GCA_963706315.1 uncultured Thermoleophilia bacterium
CCGCCCGCCCAACCGGCCAGGTGTCCTTGGCCGCCGCGAGGCGCGGGAGAGGTGCTCCCGAGCATCCCTGAGACGAGGACGCGGGAGGCGCGCGCCAACTTCCGTCTCGCTTCGGCGCGAGCGCGGGCGATCTCATCCTTGGCTCGGTAGCCCACTGCGGATCACATGAGTCAACAGCTATTGACTCAATCTTCACTGAGTAACTATCCTCAGAGGATGGATCTCACGGCCCGCGCTCGAATGCACGCTGCGCTCGCAGACCCTCACAGGTTGAAGATCATCGACGCGCTCGCGGTGGGAGACCACACACCGCAGGAACTCTGTGCCCTCGTCGACGTACCCACCAACCTGCTCGCTCACCACCTGCGCGTGCTTGAGCAGGTCGGAATCGTTGAGCGGCGAGTCTCGGCCGGTGACCGCAGGCGGCGTTACGTCGTGCTCGTGGCGGACCGTCTGTCAGAGCTTCTTACTGTCCCCGCCGTCCGGCCCCCCGGACTCGTCCTCTTCGTCTGCACTCACAACTCGGCTCGCTCACAGTTCGCGGCTGCGCTCTGGCGACACCATGCCAAGGGCGCGGGTGACAGTGCGGGTGTTGATCCGGCTCCTGCGGTGCATCCTGCTGCGGTCGTCGCGGCGCGCGCCATGGGGATCACGCTCTCGGCCAAGCGACCGAAGGGCTACGAGGCTGTCAGAGAAGAGCCTTCCCTCGTGGTCTCTGTCTGCGATCGCGCGCGCGAGGCCGGGCTTCCCTTTGACACTCCGACCCTCCACTGGTCGGTGCCGGATCCGGCCACTGACGGTCGAGCGGTTGCCTTCACGGCGGCCTTCACTGAGATCTCCCACCGGGTTGAGCGACTCGCCGCTGCACTTTCCGCTGCCTAACCCCGACAAAGAAGGGACCTCCATGTCCGACATCAAGACGCCCGCGATCGAGCTTCCCGTCGAAATGCAGCTACGGATTCGCCAGGCGGCGGAGCATCTGAAGCGCCAGTTCGCGGGCGTGCTCAACGCCGAGACGATCGAGCGATTCATGTACGACTCGCTCGACCAACTGATGGAGAACGCGCGGATCCCAACCTGGCTTCCGCTTCTCGCTGAGCGTTTCGCGAAGGACCGCTTGCGGGCGCTCGTACGACTTCAAGCCGGTGCGGAAGTGACCACTCCCGCGGTGCTCTTCCTCTGCGTGCACAATGCCGGGCGCTCCCAGATGGCAGCCGGCTGGATGCGTCACCTGTCGGGTGAGCAGGTCGACGTCTACTCGGGAGGGTCGGAGCCGTCCGATGAGGTCAACCGCGGCGCCGTCGCAGCCATGGCCGAAGTTGGGATTGACATCTCGGCCGAGCTGCCGCAGCCGTGGGCGGATGAGATCGTCCGGGCTGCGGACGTAGTCGTGGCGATGGGCTGCGGTGACGCATGCCCGGTCTATCCGGGCAAGCGGTATCTCGACTGGGAAGTTGAAGACCCCGCCGGGAGAAGCGTCGAGGAGATCCGGCCGATCCGGGATGAGCTCGAACGACGAGTCCGCGCGCTCATGGCCGAACTCGGGGTAGCACCCAACGTGCGATAGCCCGGCCCCCTGGCCCGGACGAGGCGGAGCCGCGGGCCGCACGGGACTCAAGCTACTGGGGGCGGACTCGTCGTCGACGGGCGCTTCGTCGCGCGGTGACGGCGAATGCGCCTCGTGCCGAGGCCGACGGCTGCGCATGTGCCGATGACCCCGCCGAGAAGAGCGGCGCGTGCTTTCGGCGGGATTGGCGTTGTGCGTAGCGCGAGGGGCGCAAGCAGTGGCCGTAAGGCGCTCCCGATGATCATTAGGATGTTCGCGCCGGGGAAGCCGAGTTCGAGGTCGATCAGGGCTTGGCGTCCACCGCGCGCAGGGCCACCGCGTCCAGCGACGATGGCGGGGAAGAGGTGCGGCCGGCGGTCGGTGCCCCGCCCCGCCGGGGTCCCTGCGCCGCGGCGTGCCAGTAGGTCTTCGAGGGCGTGCCGAAGCGCCGGAGCCTGACCCCAGGTTCCACAGAACGCGATGTTCCCGTGACTGTCGATCAGGTAGACGGCAGCGGCGAGCCCGCCGTATGCGCGCTGGACGGTGCAGGCGAGGTCATCGATCAGTACCGGCCACGCGATCTGCTCTTCGCGTTGGTAACTGCGGGCGTCGTGAAGCTTCTGATCGTTGGAGCGGTACGCTCCGCGTCGCTCACCGGGGTGTGCTTGACGGACCAGGACCTCTACGAACCGGACCTGCTCGCCGAAGAGCCTGTGAAGCTCGCGCATGATGTGGACGCCGCCGCGCGTGACCGGGCAGGTGTAGCTGACGAAGTGCAGCAGCACCGGCTGCCCGCGAAGGTCGCTCAACCGTATCCGCGTGCCGGCGGTTGTGGGCAACTCGAAGTCGGGTGCCTGGCGGCCGGGGGGCAGGCCGGTGCGGAGCAGTTCCGCGAGCATGTGCCGCATCCGAAAGTGCCGGAAGTTGACGTCGTCGTTCGGATCGAGCTGCTCGATGAGCCGCGAGGCTCGTCCCTGCGGCCTGGCGACGTCGCTTCGCAGGAGCGTGGTGGCGGGACCGTTCGTATCACGCATCGCGTGCGACTTCCTGCCGAGGAGGCGGTGGACGTTCCCCTTGCGAGGTGGGCGGCTGCTGTTCGAGGAGCGCGAGGATGCGTTCGGTGTTCGCGCGGATCGTCGCGACGTTCGTGAATATCCACTTCCGGGGCGAGGTGTCGGGCATCGCGGCGATTCGCTCCGCGAAGTCGCGCCTGCTGATCTTGGGCGCAAGCACTCTTGCGAGGAGCGCCGCGCCGGCCACGGTCGCACCGAGGGCGATCGGCTTGTTCATCTGAGCCTCCTTAGGTCGTCGCGGCTTCGGCCGCGTCCCGGTCGGTTGCGAAGTTCGTGCCGAGGCGATAAGCGAGATCGAGGTAGGCGAGCCTGGTGGCGTGGTCGACTGCTCCGACGGCGTAGAGGTAGATGTGGTGGGCTTCCCTGACCCCCGCCATCTTGAGTCCCCAGTCGCAGAGGATCGCGTCGATCGCCTGTGGCCATCCTCCCCGCTCGTACTCCTCCTTCGTGAAGAAGGTCGGCGTGATGAGCAATCCCTTCTGCTGCGTGAGGAGCGGCACCCTGCCGTCGAGATGCCCGTTCCAGCCGTCCCGGTCGAGTGTGTACGCGAAGCCGTATGCGAAAACCCGTTCGAACCACCCCTTCAGGATCGCCGGCAGACCCATCCAGTAGACGGGGGCGATGAAGATCAGGCCGTCGGCGCGGGCGACCTTCTCCTGTTGGCGTCTGACGTCCCTCGGCGTTCGCTTGCCGAGCGCCTCGACGATCTCGCGGTTCGTCTTGTCGCGCACCCATCGCTTCGCGATCACCCGCCGGGCCGGGCCGCCGGCCCGGGCCACCACGGCCGTCTTGAGGTCGGCATCCTCGATCAGATCGTCCGGGAGCGACTGGTGCATGAACTGGTTGTAGTCGCGGTTGCGGAAGACCGGGTCGAACCCGATCGCATGCAGATCGACGACTTCGTGGCGATGCCCGCCGTCGCGCAATCCTCGGGTGACCTGCCCCAACACCGCATGGCAGAACGACGTCGGGTTGGGATGTGCGATGACGACCAACACTCTCACCGGATGCACCTTTCGAAGGGGGGACCCCTGATCGCGTCTGCGGACGTCGCACGGGAGCTGAGACGCTCGAGGTGTCCTGTCTCGCATGAATAGGCAGCGAGCGGACCGGACTTGCTGAACCAGCCTCTCCGGTTCGCTCGTGTCGGTCATCCGGGGAAAACCAGGGGCCGGATCTGGGTCCTCTACCGAAGACCGTTCGACGGTTGCGGCGCAGGATGAAGCCAGGCCTACATCCCAGGCGAAGTTCGCCCGTTGGGCGGCAGTTGCCGGATAACGTTTACGACGAGCGATCTGCTGAGGGGAATGTCTCATGCCGAAAAACGACCTCACGAACTGTCCAAGCTGCGGCGAGCCGGGCACGGACAGCCGCGGCGGAGCAGACGCGCCGACCCATTGCGAGTGGTGCGGTGCCGAGTACCCCCTGCCGGGCGAGGACGAACCCTCCGAGCCCTCAGCGCCAGCAAGCCAGGATGAGCCGAATCGCTCCGATGCCTGATGCACGACCGAGGCGTGGCGGCCAGGTGCGGTGCAATTCGCGGTGTGGCTGCAGCGGGGTGTTCTCCGAGTTCCTCGAGGAGCCTGCGTACTCGGGCGCCAAGCCGCTCCCGAGTGAAGCGGGTGGCGAGAAGCGGGACCTGGTTGAGATCGTCGCGCTCTCTATGGCTTCCCGAACGATTCGTCCGCAATGCGCTGCTCGATCATGTCCCGACCGAACATTCCTCGGAACTGCCGTACGAGATCCTCGGTGCGTACGCGCTCACGAAGCCCGATCGCCTCGGAGTTCATCTTGTCCTCCATCCGCGTTCTGCATAACCAGCGAAACGAGAGTCATGCAGGCTCGGCGGTCTGCTTCACGGGTACGGCGAGCTGTGCATCTGCGGCGGATGTCGACGGGTGGGGTGCTCCACGCAGTACTTCGTAGATGAGGACCCCGATCAGTGCCCCAGCGGTCGGTCCGGCCAGGTAGAGCCAGAGGTCGGTCCATTCTCCGCCGACGACGGCGGGGGCGAGAGACCGGGCGGGGTTCATGGATGCCCCAGTAATTGGTCCGAGCACGAGGGCTTCCAGTGCGATGGTGCCACCCACTGCCAGTGCGGCAAGTGAGCCTGCCGCGCGCGTGTCGGTGGCCACAGCGAGGATGACGATCATCAGCACCGCCGTGAGCCCGGCTTCCAGGGCGAGCGCGCTGAGTTGATCGACGTGGCTTGGGTGTGTCGCGCCGAGTCCGTGGGCGGTGCCGAAGAGGGCGCGAAGCGACAGCGAGGCCAGAAGGGCTCCCGCGATCTGCGCCGCCCAGTAGGGCACGACTTCGCGCGTTGGGAAGTGCCGCCCTGCCGCGAATCCTGCGGTGACGGCGGGGTTGAGGTGGGCACCGGAGAGATGCCCGACGGCGAAGATCATCATCGCGACAACCAGCCCGAAGGCAGCTGCCACGCCGCCGTGGCCGATCGCGCCACCCGAGACGCCGTTGATGACAATCGCACCGGTGCCGGCGAAGACCAGACAGAACGTTCCCAGGACCTCTGCGGCGAGGCGACGTGGCAGATCGGGGCGGACGGCCACAGCTAGGCGGCGGCAACGAGCTTGACGGCGAACTCGTCAGGCAACCCCACCGCCTCGACCTCCCGCGCGACGCCCTCCGCGTCGTAGAAGGTCCGTTCGATCGAGGCGACGACGCGATCACCAACCAGTTCCAGGACTGCGAAGGCGGCGCGTGGATCCCCGTCCTTGGGCTTGCCCACCGATCCGCAGTTGACGAAGAGCACCCCGCCATACTCGTGGATCCACGGCTTGTGGGTGTGTCCGAACACCAGCACATCGCAGTCGGCCGACGCGGCGAGCCGCTCGTACAGCGATGCGGGCTTGTCTTCGAAGAGGTATTCGTTGACCTTGCGCGGCGAGCCGTGCACGAGCCTTACCCGCTGGTCGCCCATCTCGAAGCGAAGGTCGAAGGGGAGCGCCCGCATGAACGCCTTCGATGCCGCATCCGTGTTGGCCAGGGTCCAGTCGACGGAGCGTTGACCCAGTTCACGATCGTGGGGCGTGATGTACGCGCACCCGCAATCGTCGAGGTCTCGGGCGATCGCGTAATCGTAGTTGCCGTAGATCGTCGGGATCGCGCGCTGCTGGATGGTCGTGCAGACCTCGTTCGGGTGTGGGCCGTAGCCGACAAGATCCCCGCCGCAGTACACCGCGTCCACGCCGATCGCCTCGGTGGCGGTCAACGTCGCGTCCAGGGCGGGTTGGTTGGCGTGGATGTCGGTGATGACGGCGACACGCACCGGGTTGCTCCCTCCATGACTTGAGATGGTCAGCGCCGAAAGCCTATTCCATTGACGCCGATCAGTTCAATCGGTATAAATAGATCGATGACCGTCGATCTGCAGCTGACACCCAAGAAGAAGCGGCCGGCCGGTGAGCCGTGCTGCGAGCCGGTCGTCTACCCCGACGTCCAGCGCCGAGAGGCCGAACGACTCGCGAAGGTCGCGAAGGCCCTCGGCGACCCGATCCGCCTACAACTGGTCGACGTCCTTCGAAAGCACGCAGGGAAGGTGTGCGTCTGCGAGCTGACCCCGTTGTTCGACGTCGGCCAACCGACGGTGTCCCACCACCTCAAGGTGCTTCGCGACGCCGGGATCGTCGACTCGGAGCGGCCCGGGTTATGGGCCTACTACTACGTCGTGCCGGACGCCCTCAAGGAGTTCACGCAATGGCTGAGTCCCTGACACGTCCCAACGAAAGCCCTGCTGACTGCTGCGGCAGCGAATGCTGCGCGGCAGACGATGGCTCCGCCTCGATCGCCCAGGGGGACGTCCACGAGCAGGTCCGAGCGCGCTACGCAGAGGCCGCACGCACGGCGGCGGCTGGTCGGGAATGCGGCTGCGCGGCGGACTGCTGCGCCCACGAGGCGCCCGAATCGTTCGGCGCTGTCCTCTATGACGATGCCCACCGCGAGTCGCTGCCCGACGAGGCGGTCCTCGCGAGCCTGGGGTGTGGAAACCCGACCTCGGTGGCCGATCTCCGCGAGGGCGAGGAGGTCCTCGACCTGGGCTCCGGCGGCGGCATCGACGTGCTGCTCTCGGCCCGGCGCGTCGGCCCGACCGGCAAGGCATACGGGCTGGACATGACCGAGGAGATGCTCGCGCTCGCACGCGCGAACGCAGTCAAGGCCGGGGCGACCAACGTCGAGTTCCTCCGCGGCCAGATCGAGGACATCCCCCTGCCCGCCGAGACCGTCGACGTCGTCATCTCCAACTGCGTCGTCAACCTGTCGCCCGACAAGCCGGCGGTGCTGAGGGAGACGCATCGCGTCCTCGTGCCCGGCGGCCGCATCGGGATCTCCGACGTCGTCGCCGAGGATCACCTCACCGATGCCGATCGGCGTGAGCGCGGCAGCTGGGTGGGCTGCATCGCCGGCGCCCTCTCTCGGAGCGAGTACCAGCGGCTCCTCGCCGAGGCCGGCTTCGACGAGATCTCCGTCACCTTCACCCACGAAGTCGCTGACGGCCTGCACGCTGCGATCGTTCGCGCGACCAAGCCATCCGGGGCACCGGATGCCGTCACCGCATCCACCCGGAGTCGGCGCGAAACGGCAGAGACCCCAGCGGCCGTGAGGGCGATCGTGATCGCGTCGCGAAAGGATGTCGCGGTCGGGGACACGCACCTGCGGGAGCCCACCCAACGATCGGGCGGCCAGCCTGCGCGCATCCGCGTCGTGGAGCCGAGCGGGCCGGGCTGAGGTGCGGTCGTAGCAGTCAACAGCCCGGGACCGGCACCCGGACCAGGGTCTGCTCAATGAACGCGACGACCCAGGCCGTCCCCGACCCGACGGTGAGGGGCGGTGGGGTGTTGCCCGCGTCGACCGGATCCTGGAGGTATGTCTGTCCGAGGCTCACGCCGCGACCGTTCGGGCTGCCTCCCTCACCGAGCCGCACCACCCGGCTGTTGCCGCGCCTCTCGGAGATGCCCGAGACACAGTGCCCTCGTCCGGCGAGCACCGCGAACGTCCCCTTCCCCACACCGGCTCCGGTGGCACCGAACCACGAGACACGCGACAGGGCGTCACGCACCCACACCCCGCCGTCCACGGCAACCAGGGTGCCGGTCGAATGGCCCTCGAAGAGGGGACCGATGCGCCCGTGATCGACGGGTGGGCCCGTCTCACGCCCCTCCACCAATCGCGATGCGGCGACGCCGTAGGTCGTTCCGGTGTCCGCGACAGTCCCCCACACCCGTCGGTCGGGCCCGGTCACCGGCGCGAGGACATACCCGACACTGCGCGACGGATACTCGCTCGAGGCTCCGACGGTGAGGATCATGGGCGTGCACCCGGCGGCGGTGCACGAGCCGTCCTTGAGCACGGCGGTGGCACCGACCAGGCGCGGAGAGCCCGAATCGAGCACCCTTAGGGTCCCCGACGAGGTCTGCAGGAGGACCCTTGCGCCGGTGTTCACGAGCTCGAGTTGGTAGGGGTCGACCTTGATCCGGACCGGGCCCCGGCGCAGCCGGCCGGTGCGGGCGTCCACCAGGCGCAGCTCAGACCGCCTCGCGCGCGTACCGCTCAGCACCCACAGATCGCGACCGACGGCGCTCACGGCCTTCGGCGACCAACCCGCGACGATGCGCTGCAGCCTCGTCCGAAGCACGCGCACCCGCACGCTATTCGTCGTGAGGCGGAAGCCGGGCCCGTACGCCATGCGGAGCCGCCCCGTTCCCGGCCGCGTAAGGCGGACGAGCAACGCCTGCTCATTCTCGGCGGTCAGGGTGGCAAGGGGCCGCCAGGGAGCACTGCCATAGCGGATCTGTACCCGGACGCGGGTGGGACCCGTGTAGCGCTGGAACGTCGGGTAGAGCCACACGACCGCATTCGCGGGTGTCGTGATGGGGGCGGGCGGCAGGCTCAGGCGCGGCGTCGCACCGGCGCGGGTGCCGGACGTCGGGCTCAGCTCGGCGTACTGCAGGGCGCTCCCCCCCGTGGGCATCCCGAGGCGCCCAGGGCGCACCGACGCCCTCCAGAGGACGGTCGCCAGCGGCCCGGTGGACGCCGGGGCGATGCCCGCTACCTGTGCGTTGGAGACGTCCCTCGTGTTCGATTCGATCCTCAGGGCGCTCCAGCGGACCTCGCCGCGTCGCAGGCGTGACCACGCGACCACCCCGCCCGGCGTGACGCCGGCCACGACCACCGAGCCGTCGCGCGCAACCGTTGCGGCCTGGGGAGTCACCCGCGCACGGGTGACCTGCCAGGTGGTTGCGCCGGCCGCCCTGACGGCGACATCGGGGCCGCTGGGCCATGAGATCGCGATCGTACGCGCATCCACGTGAAGTCGCGGCGCGAACCCAGTGCCCACCCGCGACGGAGCGGACCAGACCCCGGCCGGACCGCGGGTCGCGACCCAGTTGAAAAGCGAGGGTGCAGTCCAGGCGGCGATCGTCTCGCCATTTCCCGCTCTCGCCACGGCGGGGTAGTAGCCCCCCTCCGACCCGGGCAGCGTGGCGGGTCCCGACCACCCGCCGCCCGTCCGCTCGGCGACTCCGAGAGACCGGTTGCCGAGCGGCCCGGAGCCCTGCTGCCAGAGGGCAACGGCGCGCCCGTCCGGGCTCAACGCCAACGCGACGTCCGAGATCTCGGGGAGCCCAGAAGGCGGAGCCGCACGGATGATCTGCGGGGCGTCCCAGACCTCGCGACCCGGGGCCAGTGACCGCGAGAGCACCGTACCGTCGTCCCACTCGTAGACCACGAGGGCGCGACCGTCAGGCGCGATCTCCACGTCGGCGGTCTGGACCGGCAGCCTCGGAAAGTTCAGGCTCACGTAGCCGAACTCGCTCAGAACGCTCGGCCGGCTCCAGGTGCCGTCGCGGCGCCTGCGCGCGGCTTGGAGCCTCGCCTTTCCCTGGGTCGGTCCGGGCGTCCCCCAGACCGCCACGGCATCACCCTGCGGATTGGTCGCGAGGTCCAACTCGAGAACGTCGCCGCTCCCTGTGCCGACTACCACCGGCCGCGTCCAGGCCGCCGTGCCCAGTCGGTGCTCGGCGGCGAGGACGCTCGCGAGCCCCCGCCCGCCGGCCCACGCCGCCACAGTGAGACGATCCGCCTGCCCGACCGCGACCTGATCGATGCCGAAACGGGAGGTTGTGACGGTGCCGGCCACCGCGCCCGCGAGGGCGGGGGCGGCAGCCACAACGGCCGTCGCCGCGACCAGCCCGGCAAGCCCTTCGCGTATCCGTGTTCCGGCCACCTGACTCACTCTCCGGCCCGTCCAACGAATCTCCACTTGGCTCGCGGACCAAGACCCAGCTTCTTGATCGGAGGCAATCCAGTGCATCCGCGCCGATTCGGAATGAAGCTGTGGTAAAGCCGTGGAGCACGAGCTACCGCTGCGCCAGTACCAACCGGGGTGGGTGCTCGCATGCCACTGGGCGGGCTTCGGCAATGCCGTCGAAGAGCTGCAGAAGGAGATCGGTCTACGAAACGAAAGGTCACAGGTTCGAATCCTGTCTGACGCGTGAGACGAACGGGCTGCTTCGGCTGGCGCGTTCTTGGTCGCGAACCGTTGCTCGAAGTCGATCCGGGGTCTCGTGGCCCGAGCCGCGGCGACGCCAGGAGCTTTCGAGTCCCGACTTCGTTCGCACGCATCGGGCGTTCGCCCGATGCCGCCTGGGCGTCCGGGGTGCATACTCGTCGCACCATCGGCGTCGAGCGGCGGCGCCGAGACCCCAGGGGAGGACACAGTGATCCTGAAGACGACGACGTTCGAGGATTACGACCGCTTCATGAACATCTTCTCAACCAAGGGCGCCGAGAAGCGAAGGGAGCACGGGTCCAAGGGGGCGCAGATCTTTCGCGATCCCAATGAGGACGACCGGGTCTGGGTGCTCTTCGACTGGGATGAGGAGGGTTGGCAGAGCTTCGTTTCCGACCCCGAGGTCCCCCCGATCATGAAAGAAGCCGGGCACAAGGGTCGCCCCCAGGGGGCGGAGCCCGCCGGCCAGTTGGACGCTTAGCACGCTCCGCGAGGGGCGCCGAAGGGGGCAGGCTCGACCCGAAGCGGCAGCGAGCTGTCAGCCGGGCCGACCGCCCCGGGGGGCACGTCCAGTTTCGACCGGGTGCTCGTTGATTGTTCTGGGGAAACGGCCTAGGTTCCTCAGGCGACCCCCGTTCGCCCTGCCAGGACACCGGCCGAGCGGGCGGTTGCCACGGCACCTGACGGAGGCGGGGCAGACGTGACCGACGCGAACCGTGTGTGGCGCTTGAGACGCCGCCCGACCGGCGGGATCGAGGACGGAGATCTCAGCTTCGAGACCGAGTCCGTCCCCGAGCCCGCGGATGGCCAGTGCCTCATGCGCCTCAACTACCTGTCGCTCGATCCGACCAACCTGGTCTGGATGAAGCGGGACAGCTACATCCCCGCCGTCGCCCTCGACGATCCGATGCGCGGGGTGGTGTGCGGAACCGTCGTCAGGTCCCGGTCCGAGGAACTTCCCGAGGGCGCGGTCGTCAGCGGCCTCGGGGCCTGGGCCGACTATCAGCTCGGCACGCCCGCAACCCTGCAGGTGATGGCCGATACCGGCCCGATGCCCGTCGCCGAGGCCTTCGGCACATTTGCCGTGGTCGGACCCACGGCCTATGTGGGAATGATGGACATCGGCCAGCCGAAGGCAGGCGAGACCGTTGTGGTCTCCGGTGCAGCCGGGGCGGTCGGGAGCATCGCCGGCCAGATCGGAAAGATCCACGGCTGCCGAGTCGTCGGTCTCGCGGGGACCGATTCGAAGTGCTCGTGGGTCACCGAGGCCCTCGGATTCGATGCCGCCGTCAACTACCGCACCGACGATGTCCCAAGCGCCCTCGATTCGGCCTGCCCGGACGGCATCGACATCTACTTCGACAACACCGGCGGGGAGATCCTGGATGCGTGCCTCGCGCGGATGAACGTCTTCGGGCGCGTCGTCACGTGCGGCCAGATCTCCCAATACACGAACACCGGCGGGTGGTCGGGGCCGACCAACTATGGGCGGATCCTGGTCAACCGCCTGACCGTGAAGGGCTTCATCATTCTCGACCACATGGACCGATACCCGGAGGCGATCGGGGCCATGTCGGGATGGATGGCCGAGGGCAAGCTGACGGCGCGAAACGAGATCGTCGACGGCCTCGAGCGGGCGGTCGAGACCTGCCGACGCCTGTTCAGCGGTGAGCATGAAGGCAAGCTCATGGTGCGCGTCGAGGAGATCCCCGCCCACTAGGTGATCCCCTCAAGGGCTTCGGCAGGCAAGAGCCGCCGTGTTCCCGCCTCCGAGGTGTCGCCGCGATCGGTGACAGGCGCTCCTGACCCCGGGCGCGGGTGTATGGCACCCTGAGCGCATGGGGGTCAGTTCGCGCGTTCCAGGTCCACGTGGCATCGGCGCGCTCAGCCTGCGGCGGGTGCGGCGGGACCCGCTCGGCTTCTTCGAGGCTGTGGCCCGGCAGTACGGGCCGCTGGCGCGGGTGCGGCTGGGGCCGGTTCGCCTGTTCGCCGTCAACGATCCGGCGCTCGTCACACGGGTGCTCGTCGAGGACGCCGATGGGTATAAGAAGGGCATGGCCCTGGAGCGCGCCCGAGTGGTGCTGGGCGACGGACTTCTGACGAGCGAGGGTGAGCTCCACCGGCGCCAGCTGCGCCTGATCGGCCCGTCGCTCTCCCCGCGCCGCCTCGCGCAGTACGAGCCGGGGATGATCACCGAGGTGGAAAGGCTCGACGCGGAATGGCGCGACGGGGACACGGTGGACATCGGCGGCGAGATGGTCCGCTTGACGTTGCGGATCGTGGTCGCGACGCTGCTGGGAGGGCGCCTCGCCCCGGGTGACTCCGAGCGCGTGCAGGCGGGGCTGACGGGGGTGTTGCGGCACTTCGACTGGCTCGTCACCCATCCGCTGGGCGTCCATCGACTGCGCATCCCCACCCCGCGGGTGCGCCGGCTGCTTGCATCCCGTGCGGACCTCTGGGGGGTTGTCGACCGGTTGATCGCGGAGCGGACCGCCCGGAGGGGACGCCCGGACGATCTCCTCGCCGACCTGATCGCCGCGCGCGACGAGGCGGGCGGCATGGATGCCACCTTGCTGCGAGACGAGGTGCTGACACTGATGCTCGCCGGCCACGAGACGACCGCGAACTGGTTGACGTTCACCTGGCTCTCCATCACGGATGATCCCGGCATCGGCCGGCGCCTCCGGGCCGAGTTGGACCGCGAGCTCGGTGGGCGCGCGGCGACGCTGGCCGATCGGGAGCGGTTGCCGTACACGGAGGCGGTGCTGCAGGAGGCGCTGCGGATGTTCCCGCCGGCCTGGGGCATCGGGCGGCGCGCCCGCTCGGCTCGCCGGCTGGGTGGCCACCCCGTTCCGTCAGGGTCGGTCGTCTCCCTCTGCCCGTACGTGCTGCACCGGGCCCCGACGCTGTGGGACGAGCCGGACCGATTCGACCCGGATCGCTGGCTCGACGGACGCACCACCCGCGTGCCGCGGGGCGGCTTCTTCCCGTTCTCCGATGGGCCGCGGCGTTGCGTCGGCGAGCATTTCGCGCGTGCCGAGGCCCTGCTCGCCCTTGCGACGCTTGCCCGCCGGTGGGAGCTCGATCGCGTCGGCGGCGAGCCGGTTCGCCTCGAACCAAAGGTCACCCTCCGCCCTCGGGGCGAGGTCGCGATGCGCCTGCGGCGGCGCTGATCCCCCGCGCCGCTTCCAGAGAGGAGCGGTCCCTCCCAATCCCTGGCCATCCCGCTGCCGTTAGGTTCTCGAACGTGAACGGAGGAAGTAGCCCGGGGCCGCTCGGCGACGTACGGGAGGCTCGCGGCCTGTTCCCGGCGACCGACACGGTGGCGTACTTCAACACCGCCGCCGTGGGATTGGCGAGCAAAGCACTGGTTGCCGCCTATCGCCGCTACCTGGACGACTGGGCGGAGGCCCCTCTCGACTATGTCCGCGCCGAGGCCGCGGGCGAGCGCGCGAGGACTTCGGTCGCTGCCCTGATCGGTGCCGACCCGTCCGATCTCGCCCTGATCGCGTCGGTCTCAGCGGCGGCGGGCCTCGTGGCGGCACAGTTCAGTCCCGGCAGCCGAGGGCAGAACGTCGTCATCGGCGAACGCGAATACAGCTCGAACCACTACCCGTGGCGACTGCTCGGGAACAAGGGGTACGAGGTCCGGCAGGTCCCGTTCCGAAACGGCGGACTCGAACCGGACGACATCGCCCAGCGCGTCGATGCCGGGACCGTGCTGGTCGCGTTCAGCGGCGTGCAGACCGCGACGGGACACCGTTCCGACATCCGGGCGATCAGCGCGATCGCGCGAGCGGTGGGCGCAATCGTCTTCGTCGACGGCTCGCAGCTCGTCGGCGCGTTGCCGGTTGCAGCAGACCTCGCGGGCATCGACGTGTTGGCGACCTCGGATCACAAGTTCCTGCTGCACGCCGGCCGCGGGCTCGGATACTGCTACCTCGCCCGCGAGATCCAGGATCGGTTTGCGCCGATCAACGCAGGCTGGAAGGCCGGACGCGTCCCCCTCGAGAGCTTCTTCGGGCCCGAGATGGACCTGTCACCGACGGCGTCGCGCTTCGACAACTCGATCAGCTGGCTTGCGGCGATCGGGAATGAGGCAGCCCTCTCCGTCTTCGCGCTCTTCGGTGCCGACGCCATCTACGCCCGGAACAGCGAGCTGGCCGAATTGCTCAGGGCATCGCTTTCCGAGGTCGGCTGGATGCCGGTCGACCTGCCCCAGACCAATCGCAGCAGCATCGTGTCGGTGCCTCTGGGTGACGCCGAACCCACGCAGCTCCTGGCCGAGTTGCGACGGCGCGGCGTCGTGTGCTCGGCCCGCGACGGCAATCTCCGTCTGGCGATCCACTTCTACAACCACGAGGACGACATCCATCGAATCACCAACGCGCTCTCCGAGCTCTGAGCCAAGAGCCTTCGAATGAAGGCAGAACCGCGACCCGCAGGGCAGGATCGCAAGGAGGCGGAGTGGTGACTGCTCCTCTCGACACTGTGGCCTGCGGTGTCGACCTGTACTGGCTCCCCCTTGGTGCAGGCGGTCATTCAGTCCGCTTGAACGGGCGCGTCTTCGAGTTCGTGGCGGCGCGGCTGGCGCGGCGGTCACCGCGTGACCTCTACCACTCAGCGCTCGAGGTGCGCGTTCCCGAGGGACGGTTCGTGATCGAGCAAGCACCGATCCCGGATGGCAACGGTGCCGCGCGAGGCGTCGTTGCCGAGGGCCCCGTCGGCTTCCGGTGGGCGGCGAGGCTGCGGCTCTTTCGCTACGAAGTGCGTTGCTGGCTCGACGGCGCGATCCCCGATGTGGCCGAGGCGGTCGACAGTCCAAACCACCTCACGGACGATCTTGATCGGGCGCGCCGAGTGCTCGGCCTGGTGCACCAACTGCCAACGCCCGTCTGGGGACGTGACGAGCTTCGGACGGGCGAGATGTGGAATTCGAACTCGATCGTCGCGTGGCTCGTCACCAGCAGCGGCATCGACATCGCCTCGGTCCACCTGCCCGACGGCGGCCGCGCCCCCGGATGGGACGCTGGCGTGATCGTCGCGCAACGCCACCTCGGCGAAGAACCTGCACAGAGGTGGAGACCGTGACATCGCGCCTCCTTGGTCTCCGGGCGGGTCCCATCCGTGGTTCAGTCGGAGCGGCGTGTCCGGGGGGCCTGCGCCCTCCCGCGTGACCACCGACAACTAGGCTCGCGCGGGATGCACGATCACGGTGGTACCGATCACGCCACGGATGCTCTCCGGGCGGGCACGGGTGGAAGCGACGTGGCCGGACGCAGATACCGAGTCGCCGGTGCGCGCGTGCTCCGGGCCGTGCGCCGCACGTACCCGCTCACGATCGAGATGGCGATCCTCACCGGTGCGGTCATCTTGTGGCAGTTCGCGAGGGTCCCCTTCGAGGTCTCAGCGGCCCGGGGCATCGACGCCGCGCGCGACTGGATCTCATTGGAGCAGGCCCTTCGGATGGACATCGAGCCCGCGGTAATCCGCTGGGCGCATGTGCACCCGGACCTCCTCGACGCAGCCACGTGGTTCTACCACCGCATGGACGAGACGATCGCCTTCGGCGTGCTCGCTGCGCTGAGGCTGGTCGACCCGCTTCGGTTCCCCACTGTGCGGACGGCGTTCGTGCTCGCCCACGTGCCCGCCCTCGCGGTGGTGGCCGGCTACCCGATGGCCCCGCCCGTTTGGGTACCCGAGACGCCGTTTTCGGTCATTCCGGCCGCGGGGTTCGAGGGTGGCTTCCGGAACTCGACCGCGGCGGCGGTGAGCCTGCACGTGGGCGTGCCGGTGCTCCTGGCCTGCGCGGCGATCTGGATGCGCCCGAGGTCACCCCTTGCGTGGCTGCTCGCCCTCTACCCGGCGGTCGTCTTCGCCGTCGTCTTGGCCACCGGCAAGCACTTCGTGCTCGATGCCGTGGTGGGGGTCGCCTGCGTGGCGATCGGCGGCGCGGCGGCGTGGCTCATCCACGGCAGGGTGCGGCGTGGGCGGTCGGAGGCCGGTCCAACCCGCATCGCCCTGACGGGTCTGGCCTTCGCGTCGCTTGCGTACCTGGCGAACGCCGTCGTGCTCGGGTTGGTGAGCTGACCGCCCGGTTGTTTGGGGGTCGGACTCTGGACAGACATGCTGCCGCATCGGCGCCAACCTGGTCGCCACCATGGGAGCCGGGGGACATTGACGGGAGATCGTGATGCCGGGTGAGTACCACTGCCTGACCTGCAACGAGACATTCCGTGAAGAGACGCCCGAGGCCGTTCTCAAGCGGGCCGCAGCCCACAATCACTCCCACCACGGCGGTCCGGAAAGCCTCACCCCCGAACTCGAAGCGGCCCTTCGGGGCGAGATCCGCCAGGCATCCGCGTGGACGCAGAGTCTGCAGGGCCCGCGGTTGCACTGCGGGCCCTGGGGCCATGGTTTCCGGGACGCGCCGGGAAGATTCCGTCCGCCACGGCGTCCTTAGTGATGTTTCCGCCGGTCGGCGGCGGAGGTCTCACCACGACTGCTGTGCCGCTCGTACGGCGCAGGATCGGCTCAGAGGAGGTCGCGATGACAGCCGAGTATCAATGCCCGACCTGTAACGAGATGTTCCGGGACTGGACGCCCGAGGCCGTGCTCAATCGAGCGTGTGCCCACAACCGCTTCCACCATGGCGGCCCGGAAAGCCTGACCCCCGCCTTCGAGGTGGCCCTTCGGGGCCAGATTCGCCTCGGGTCTGCACCGCCCCCAGGGTCCCGCGGCTCGCGCCTGCAGTTCTTTCGGGAATGCTTGGGCTTGGACTGAGGGGTGCTGCCCGGCTGCCTGCGGGTGGGCTGCGGCGCGTCGGGCCGTCTCGCGAGACGGCCCCAAACCCCTCACCAGGAAACTGGGGCCGGGGAAGGATTCCCTTCTCGCGGCGTCTCCTGAGTAGGGATACCAATCCGAGGAGGACCTTCCATGCGCGTCCAGGCACCCCACCTCGCGGCCGCGGCGTTGGCGACCGCCGCCGTGCTCGCGCTCGCCGCCTGCGGCAGCTCGAGCAGCTCCAGCTCGACGTCGAGCACGGGCTCGGGAGCCACCACGACATCTGCGACGACGACTTCGGCGTCCGGCGGCTCGCCGTCGACCGTGACGCTGTCGGCCGACCCCAACGGGGCGCTGAAGTTCACCACGACGACCGCGACGGCCAAGGCCGGCACCGTCACGATCGATATGAAGAATCCGTCGAGCAGCGGCGTCCCGCACGCCGTCGCGATCGAGGGCAACGGTGTCGACCAGGATGGCGAGACGGTGCAGCCAGGCGGTTCCTCGGTGGTCACCGTGACGCTCAAGCCTGGTACGTACAGCTTCTACTGTCCGGTTCCCGGGCACGAGGCGGCCGGCATGAAGGGCACGCTCGTCGTCACCTGACCGCCGGCGCGGCCGGCCGCGGTGACCCGGCCGGTCCGCGAGCCGTCGGGGGCGCTTCATCGTTCCCCGACGGCTTGCGGTGTGGTGCTACGCTTCGTCGTGCCACGCGACGAGGCGCAGCATCTGAGGCAGTGTCGCCGTGCGGGATGCGAGCACGCAGGTGTGCCGGTCGCGCTCCCAGGTCACGACGAGCGCGCCATCGACGCGCACCACCCACACCGGGGTGCCGGCGGCGTCCGCCCGGCGTGCGCCTCGCGGCGCCTGCAGCGGTCGACCGTCGACGATCGTGTACCCGACGCGAACCGGTCCCCGCGCGTACGCCACCGTCTGTGACCGGCGGCGAGCGATCGTGTCGCTCCGTCCGCCGACCGTCCGCCATGACGCTTCGTACGCATAGTTCGGGAAGCGGACGCCCGCGACGGACGCTCCGATGAAGCGCGGGTTGCCGATGTCCGTCTCCGGAGCGGGCTGGGTGGGGGGGCCGAGCGCCACGCCGGCGGCGTCGGCGACCGACGGCGCACCCGCAGAGCCGGGCGCCAGCGCGATCACGAGCGCGACCACGACGAGGGTGGCGAGCGCCGAGCCCCCGGCGATCAGCGTTCCCGGCCGCAACCGCGGACGATGCCGGGGCGCGCTGCGCAGACGCTCGCGGGCGACCTGCGCTCGTAGCTCTGCCGGCGCGCTCACCTGCGCGACCGCGGCACGGATTGCCGCGCCGATCCGCTCGCCGGTGTGGTCGTCGTGCTCAGGCATGGCTCACGCTCGAGGAGCGCGCCAGCTCGGACGCCACGCGCTCCCGCGCCCGGTGGAGCCTCGTGGTGATCGTGGACTCACGCGCGCCGAGCGCGGTGCCTGCCTCGCGATACGACAGACCGACGACGTCGACGGCAACGATGGTCTCGCGGAAAGGGGTGGGGAGCCTGGCGATGATGGCGAACAGTTCCCCAGCTTCGATCGCCGCCTCGGGATCCCACTCCGAACGGCGCTCGACCGGCTCTGCGTGATCGTCGAACGGCACCTCGGTCGGCCGACGTCTCCTCGCGCGCACGCTGCTGACATAGGTGTTGCGCAGCACCCGCAAGAGGTAGCCGAGATCGTCGTCGCGGCGCAGCCACCGGGGCTTCGCCAACACGAGAGCGTAAGTCTCCTGCACAAGGTCCTCGGCATCCTCGCGCCGGCCGCACAACGCCCAGGCAGCTCGGTACAGGCGGTCCACGTGGTCGCCAAGCCGGCCCGGCTCGAGCCGGTGCAGTGCCGTGGAAGAGCTCCGATCGCTCACGCGCTGCACTCTACGAGCGCCGCTCGGGTCGGCGCCGAAATCGCGGGTCTCCACAACCTTGGCACTCGGCTCGGCGGGCTCGGGACATAGGGCCATCTACTGCAAGACGCCGAGGAGAACCCAAACCTTCCCATCACGCTCGCCTTCCGGCGGGGGTGACAACCGAGTTCTCGGCGGGTGTCGTCGGGTGAGCGTCGCCGGGCGTCCCCCGTGCCTCCCACGCCGGAAGGTTTGGTGGTGAATGGCGTCCTTTGAGGTCGACGGTTCGCAACCCGAGGGAGACAGATGTCGCTCAAGCTCATTACCAAGGACCAACGCGCCCTCACGCCCTGGTGGTCGCGGCGCGCGCTGATCGCGCTCGTCGCCGCCCTCGCTGTGGGCGCGCTCGCGGCGCTCGCTCTCGCGAAGCCCCCCGCCACGCTCGGAACCGCGAAGAACGCCACGATCGGCAAGGCGATCGTCGTCGACGCTCACGGGCTCACGGTCTACGAACTGCGCCCGGAGAACACCCGGCATCTGCTGTGCACGAAGGCGGCCGGATGCTTTCAATCCTGGCCGCCCGTGAGAGTCGCCTCGGCGACCACCAAGCTGACATCTGTCCGCGGGGTCAGGGGGAAGCTCGGGATCATCCATCGCAACGGGATCTTCCAGGTCACGCTCGATGGGCACCCGCTCTACCGCTTCGCCGGGGACGCCTCCACGAGGGGCGCCGCCAACGGCCAGGGGATCCACAGCTTCGGCGGCGTCTGGCACGTCGTGGTGGCGGCATCAATGACCAACGCCTCCCCGACCCGGCCGACGAGTACCACAACCACGACGACAACCCCGTATACGTACTGACCCGCTCGACGGAGGCTCTTGCCGTCTCTCTCCCCGATCTGGGGCGGCCGCCTGAGAGCGCCACGCACCCGCCCCCGCTCCGATCCGAACACCGAAGCTAGGAGGCTCCATGAACCCTTCCCTCTTCGAGGAGTTGGCGGCCGACCGCCGCGAGCGTCTCCTCGCAGATGCGAGCAACTGGCGCCTTGCCGCGGCGGCGGCGACTCCTCGCCGGTGGCCTTGGCGCCGGTCCCGCTTCGCTCGCGAGGTCTTCCTCGACATGATGAGTGGCATCGCGCAATCTCCCGTGCCTGCGAGCCTCGCTGCTCCGGTGCCGTCGGCGAATCGGCCGCGCTTCGCAGAGCGGGTGTCGTTATCCCCCGAGACAGTCGGGCCGACGCCCGACCCCTGCTCTTCGACGACGTGGCGGTCGGTCGGGACCACGGCTCCCGGGGCTTCTCCAACGTCGCGATCCGGACCCTAACGGCCTCGACCGAGGCCCTTGCGCAGCGCGGGCGGGCGGACATAGGCTCGGAGGATGCCGCCACGCCGCGAGCGCGATCGGGAGCAGCTCGCCGAGCCCAAGCGCCCCGCGCGCGAGGCCCGGCCCGCGCCGGCCGAGCCGGAGCTGCTGCGGCTGCAGCGGGGGGCGGGCAACGCGGCGGTGGCGCACCTGGTGGCGCGCCAGTCGCTGCGGATGCGCACGCCCGACCTGGCCGTAAAGGAGCCGGGCGCCGAGGCCGCGTACGCGGCCGTGCAGAAGTGGTTCGACGCGCTCGCAGACGAGGTGCGTGGCCGCGAGGCGGGCAGCCCGATCCAGTCGGTGGCCGAACTGGTCTGGATGGCATGCGAGCTGACCTACGTCGACGACGCCGGCAAGCCGGCGAAGGTGCGCGACCAGCTCAAGCCGAGCGCGATCGAGATGTGGATGCGCGGGCGCGCGAAGACGCTCGGGATCGAGCTGCTTGAGCACCGCGACATGGCCGACGTGCGCGGGGTTGGGGCCGAGGCCGCGGCGATCCTCCGAAACCTGGGGCGGATCCCGACCGAGGCCACATTCGGCGGCGACGCGGATCACATCACGATCTCGCTCGCCGGCAAGGTCACCGCCGAGGCGCGGGTCGGCGACGTCAAGCTTGAGGGCGAGGCCTCGCCCGGCGGTGTCAGCGGCAAGGCGTCCGTCAAGGGACGCGTCGGCGAAGTCGAGGCCCACGGCTCGGCCGAGGGCGTCGGCGCCTCGGTCAAGACATCGGGCGGCACGAAGCTCGGCGTCGACATGGGCAAGGGCGTCAGGGCCGAGCTCAAGGCGGGCGACTTCGTGACCGTCAAGGGCAGCGTCAAGCCCGAGGGAGAGGGCCGGATGAGCTGGTCGGCGCAGATCACGATCGGCACGCTGGGAAACGTGATCACCGCCGAGGACGTCGCCAAGGTCATGCAGGGCGCCCAGGAGACGTTCTCCAAGAGCGGCGAGGCGCTGCTGCGCGACCACGGCGTGGAGGGATTGGCCGCGCACGGCGGCCCGCTCAAGACCGCCGTCACGGACGTTGCCGAGAAGGCGCGCAAGAGTGCCGGCCAGGCCAAGCCGGGCTGGTCGGTCGGCGTCGGCGTCAAGGGCGACAAGTCCGGCGGGTACAGCGGCACCGTCACCCTGACCTGGGTCTTCTAGCCCATGGGCGGGCGGCCCGCCGGGATGCGGCCCGGCACGGCAGGGGACACGCGCAGCGGGTGCTCGACGGTCAGCCGGCCTCGGGGACGTTGATGACGCGCAACACGTCCGTCGCCGGCGAGCTTCCGTCGACGCCGGCGAGCACGACGACGATGTCGCCGGTTCCGACATAGCCACCTGCTCGGGCGGTCTGGACCGCCTCCCGCACCATCGCGTCGTTGTCGGCGAATCGCGAGATCGGCACGGGGGTCGCGCCCCAGCTGATCGACAGCTGACGGCGAACGCGCTCGTCGGTGGAGAAGCCCAGTATCGGCGCCGTCGGGCGGAAACGGGCGATCGCGCGAACCGTCAGACCCGAGCGCGTGAGGCACAGGATGGCGCTGGCGCCAAGGGTCTCGGCGACCCGGGTGGCCGCGCTCGTCATCGTGTCGGTGATCCGCCTGCTCATGGCGAGCCCACTCTCGCCGTTCCCGGCCCGCAGCGGGGCGACCAGCCGCATCCAGGCATGCGCATCGAAATTCTCGTCGGCGCGCGCGCAGAGGCGGGCCATCGTGGAGACCACGTTCACGGGGTCGTTGCCGACTGCGGTCTCGCCGGAGAGCATGACCACCGACGAGCCGTCGAACACCGCGTTCGCGACGTCCGTCGCCTCGGCGCGGGTGGGGGTGGGTGCCTGCGCCATCGAGTCGAGCATCTGGGTTGCCGTGATCGCCGGACGTCCCCTGGCGATGCATTCGCGGATGATCATCTTCTGGAGGTGCGGCACCTCCTCCATCGGGAACTCGATGCCCAGGTCGCCCCGTGCCACCATCACCGCGCCGGCAGCGTCGATGATGCCCGCCAGGTTCTCGACCGCGCTGCGCGTCTCGATCTTTGCGATCACGAGCGGCCCGCGCGGGTGGGGCTCGGTGCCCAGGCGGCGGATGTCGTCGGCGGATCCAACGAACGACAGGGCGACCATGTCGACGCCCTCCGCAACGAAGGCATCGAGCAGGCGCAGGTCATCCGCGGTGGGGGTGCTGATCCGCAGGCGGTCGGAGGGGATGTGGACCCCCGGGCGTCCCGAGAGGTGGCCGCCGTGCATGACGTCGGCCTCGAGCGAATCGCCCGTCGCACCGACGACCTCGACGTCGATGCCCCCATCGCCGAAACTGATTCGGTCGCCCGGCTCGATGCCCTCCAGCAGAGCCTCGTAGCCGATCTGGATGACTTCGGCGGTCGACCGGTCGGTCCCCGGCACGAGGCGAACACGCTGGCCCTCGGAGAGCTCGACGTTGTCACGGCCGAAGCTCGCAGCCCGAACCTTCGGCCCCGGCAGATCGGCGAGCGTGCCGATCGTGCGCCCCTCCTCCGCGGCGATCTGCCTGACCCGCCGGTGCATCGTGAGCGCGTCCTCGAGCGCCCCGTGCGACAGGTTGATCCGCACGGCGTCCATGCCCGCCCGGATCATCCCGCGGATGATCTCTGGCGACTCGGACGCCGGGCCAATCGTTGCGAGGATCTTCGTGCGTCGGGCCATCGGAGCCAGTTCCCGGTCGTGATCGGCCGCCACACTATCGGCCGCGGCCGCGGCCGGCGGCCGCCGCACGGGCCTCCCGAGGCAGCCTCACGCGCTGCCGGACACCCCGAACCTTGGCTGCGAAGAAACGGCGCGCTTCGGCCTGTGCCCGAGTCCGGAGCGCGTCGTTCTCGCAGCGGATTGGTTGCATCTACCAGTCGTCGCGGCGGACGCCCGTCCGCGGCCGCTCGCGCCATTCAACCCCGTCGTCTCGCGGCGGTTCGCCCCCGAGGGCCCGCGCCGCGGCAGAGACACCGGCCCGTTGCCCGACCCGTTCTGGAACCGCCTCGGACGCGATCCGCCTGTCACCAGGCCAGTTGAACAGCCGCTGGTCACTCGTTCCGGGGCTGCCACTAGTATTGGAACCCGCGATGCGGATGAGTGCGCGCCTCGAGCGGGCACCTGAAGGGGCATGGAACGCCCCATTCACGTCAATGGATCGAAGGACGCGTCACTGGGACTGACGAGGGTCACCGACGAGCCGCACCTCGATGCCGAGCGCGACGCGCGGCCCGTGCGCGGGCGGGCTGGCCCGTGGCGCGATCCCCGGATGCTCGCCGCGGTGTTCGCCGGAGGGCTCCTCGGGGGACTCCTCCGGGCTGCGGTCGAGGACTGGCAACCGGCCGGCGCCGGCTGGCCGTGGGTCACGTTCATCGCGAACCTGGTGGGCGCGGCCCTGCTCGGCTGGGCCGCCGTCCGGCTGCCCGAGCGCCTCGCGCCCTCCACCTACCCGCGCCCGTTCCTCGGCACCGGCTTCTGCGGTGGCCTCACGACGTTCTCCACCCTGCAGGTCGAAGTGGTACGCCTGGCCCACGAGGGGCGATCCGGGATCGCGATCGCATATCTCGCTGCGAGCCTCGCAGGTGGAGTGGTGGTCGGGCTCACCGCGATCCGGCTGGTGCGGCGGGCCCGGTGGCGGGGATGAGCGGACAGGCCCTCTGGATCGGGGTGGCCTTGCTCAGCGGGGTCGGCGCCCTGGGCAGGTTCGTCGTCGACTCCGCCGTCACGCCCCGCCTCGGCGGGCGCTTCCCGTTCGGCACGCTCACCGTCAACCTCTCCGGCGCCCTCGTGCTCGGGTTCCTCACCGGCCTGGGCGTATCCCATGGCCTCACCCTGCTGCTGGGAGCGGCCCTCATCGGGTCGTACACCACCTTCTCCACGTGGATCCTGGAGACGCTGGTGCTCACCGAGGACGGCCGCAACGCCGCCGCGCTCGTCAACATCCTCGGCCAGACCGCTGCCGGCATCGCGCTTGCCGTGGCCGCTTGGGCGCTCGGGGCGGCGCTGTGAACGGACTCAAGCTCACCGTGTACCTCGGCGAGCGCGACCGCGCCGGCGGAGACCTCGCCACCCGCCGGCTGGGGGAGCTCTTCGCCCGCGAGGGCGTCCGCTTGGCGGTGCTCCTGCGGGGCATCGAGGGATTCGGCCTCAAGCACGCTCTCCAGACCCACCGGGTGCTGACCCTCTCGGAGGACCTGCCGTTGGTGTGGGTCGCGATCGACACCCCGGAGCGGATCCACGATGTGGCCCGGCAGGTCGATCAGCTGTTGCCGCACGGGCTTGTGACCCTCGAGCGCGCGCAGATCGGCGAACGGGCCGCCGACCTGGCGATCGGCGGGGACGAGGCGGCCAAGCTCACCATCTACTGCGGGCGCGGTGAACGCAGCAATGGCGCGCTGGCCTACCACGCCGCCGTCGACCATCTGCGCGAGCGCGGCGTCGAAGGAGCGAGCGTGCTCCTCGGCGTCGACGGTGTCCGCTCCGGCGTCCGGCGCCGCCCTCGCCTCATCGGTGCCAACCGGGACGTGCCGGTCATGATTCTCGCGGTCGGCTCGCGCGAGCGGCTGGCCGGCGCGCTGCCTGCCCTCGACGACATGCTCGACCGGCCGGTGCTGACGCTCGAACGCGTGCGCATCCTCAAGCAGGACGGGGTGCCGGTCGCGCCCCTGCGAACCCCGCCGGCCGAAGACCCGGAGGGTCTCGGGCTGTGGCACAAGGTCATGGTCTTCACCGGCGAGGACGCGGAGGCGCCGGGCGGCCACGGCCCGCTGTACGCGGAGCTGCTCCGCGCGCTCAAGCGCGCCGGGGCCGGCGGCGGCACGGTACTCGGCGGGGTCTGGGGGTATTCCGGCTCCGGCCCGGCACACGGCGACCGGTTCTTCTCTCTGAGGCGCCGCGTGCCGGTGGTGTGCGTCTGCGTCGACCGCCCCCAGCGCGTCGCAGAGCTCTGGCCGGCGATCGATGCGATGACGAGCGATTCGGGCCTCGTGACCGGCGAGTTCGTCCCGGCGTTCCGCGCGGCCGGTCCGGACGGGCGCGTCGGGGGCCTCCAGCTCGCGGAGATGCCCTGACGCCGTCCGCGGGGCACCCCTGCGTCACTGGAACCGGTCCCGCGTATCATCTCGCCGGGTCCGGAGGCCGGGTCCGCACTGGTTGCCGCCGCCGAGAGGAGCCATCGATGTCGACCGCCGAGGTCAGCCTCGCTTACACGAACCCCCCCGGGCTCCGACGGCTGTGGTGGGTGCCCCTCATCGCCGGGATCTTCTGGACGATGGTGTCGCTCGTGCTGTTCCGGTTCGACGCGACGTCGGTGCGCGCCGTCGGGATCATCGCGGGCATCGTGTTCATCGGGTGGGCGCTCGAGGAGTTCGCCCTCATGATGAGCTTCTTCTCGACCGACGACATCACGTTGCGCTCCCCCTGGCGGTGGTTGCACGGCGTCCTCGGCCTCATCCTCCTGGCGGGTGGGATCGTCGCGCTCGCGAACCCGGTCAACACGTTCCTCTCCATCGCGGCGCTCGTCGGCTGGATCCTCCTGTTCAAGGGCCTCTTCGACATCATCCTGGCCCTCAGCAACCGGGACGTCGACCTGTGGTGGACGCGCCTCGTGCTCGGCATCCTCGAGCTCTTCCTCGCGGTGATCGTCTCCGGCAGCCTCGCCAACAAGGCCGTCTTCCTGATCGCCTTCGTCGCGGCCGGCACGCTCATTCGCGGCATCGGCGACATCATCTGGGCCTTCCAGCTCCGGAAGGCCGACTGACCCGCCGGGCTGCCCAAGCGCCCTTGGACATCGAGCCCCAGGTCGGCGGTTACGTCAAACTCCAGCGAGGGAATCGAACCATGCTCGGGCAGATCATCGACCTGCGCCTGGACCGGCAGGAGAACACCGAGGTGGATCACGCCGAAAGGCCGCGCCGACGTGCCCGCCACATGGCTGCCCCCGGGGCGGGTGACCCTCCGCCTAGGGCGCCGGGGTGAGTGAGACCACGCGCGTTCCGTCGTCGCGCAGCAGGTCGAGCGTCGTGCCGCTCAACTGGTAGCTGGTCGCCGTCGGCAGGACGGCGAGGAACGCAGCCTCCTGCGCCATCACGTCCTCGGGCTCGGGGCAGGACTTCTTCGTCGATGCGGGCGGCGTGATCGTGAGCTTGCCGGCGTCGGCCGTGTAGGTCGCTGTGTAGCGGTTGCAGCCGGCCGACCCCGAGAGCGAGCCGTCCGCCGCGAAGCGGGCCGTGAGCTTCGTGCCGGCCACCGGGGTGGAGAAGCCGTTGCCGCGCAGGAACGCGTTGACCTCCCAGTCGCCGGTGATCGTCGCGGCGGTGTAGCGAAGGAGCTCCGCGCCACCGGCGTCGGAGAGCACCAGGCCGTCGGCTCCCGCCTGCCAGCCGGCGACCTTGCCGAGCGCGGCGAGGTACGCCTGCTCCACCGCGTCGAGGGGCGGCGGACAGGCGATCTGGGTGGTGGCGATCATGCCGATGGTCATCTTGCTGCCGTCGACCGTGTACGAGGAGGTGAACCGGTTGCACCCGGCTGAGCCGCTCACCGTGCCGGTGTCGAACAGGGCGCTGAGCGCGACACCTTCCGGCGGGGTGATGCCCCCGGAGCCCGAGGTCAGGACCCACGGCGTGCCCTCCAGGACCGAGGTGTCGACCGCGGCGGTCTCGGAGTCGCTCCCGCATCCCGCCGCCAAACCGGCGATCAGCACCAGCATGGACAGGGCGACGGCGGGTCTCATTGCCGGAATCTACCGCCGCCATTCACGTGATGCGGTCGATGTCCGCGCTACGGCGTGGGCAGCGCAGGCTGCGGCCCCCCGGTCGTGGCCGGCGTCGTCGGCGCCGTGCTGGGCGACGTGGTGATCGGGGGCTTCAGGGGCGAGGTGGTGGTGCTCGCAGGCTCCTCCGGCTCGGTCTTGGGCGGACCGACCTCTACGATGGCGTTCTCTGGACGGTAGTTCCAGCGGAATGTCTCGTCGCGCTTGAGATGATCGTCGGCGTACACCTTCCGGGTGTAGCTGATGGAGAAGCCTCCCGCACCGGCCGATTGCACGACCCGGCGCGTGCCGGGTGGGAGGTCCGGTTTCGAGCGCTCGATCGTCCTCGGCTCGGTGCGGTTGGTTGGTTGCCCGGTCTCGGTCTCCACACGACGTCCGAGCTTGGAGGAGTAGAAGGCCACCGTGATGCCGTTGCTCGCCGCTCGCACCGACATGAGGATCGCGGCGTCCCAGTCGTTGCGGAACACGAGATCCGGTTGGCGCCACGAGACCGTCGCCTCGCGCCCCATGGGGTACCGGGAGATGTAGAACTCGTGCGGCGTGTGGGCCTCGAGCGCCAGCCCCGCGAAGAACGCCGCGTTGTACATGGTCGTGGCGACCTGGCTGACGCCGCCGCCGACCGAGTCGACCAGCTCGCCTGCCGCGATGGCCGGCGCCTCGACGAACCCGCGGGACGCCACGCGCTCCCCGAGCGCGTCGTTCAGCGAGAACCGCTCGCCGGCGGCGAGGATGGTGCCATCCAGAAGTGCCGCCGCCCGCTGGATGTTCTTGACCCGGGGCTGGCAGCACTGGTACGGCGTCGTGAACTCCGACACCTTCTCCCGCACGTCCAGCGCCTTCGCCTCCGCCGTCGTGAACGCGGGCTTGGCGGTGGTGACCGACGCGGCCACGGTCGTCGAACCCGGATCGCGCACGATCGCGGCGCCCAGCGCGGCCGCGTCCAGTCGCCTGCCCGCGACCGACGGCACCACCGCCACGCGGCTGCCGCGGATCTCGAGCCGTGCGTCGCTTGCCGATCGCTCGGCGACGCCGAGCGGCTTCACGAGCGCCGCCCGAAGCGAGTCGGGATCGAGTTCGACCGCGACCGCGTCCTTCTTGATCGGGAAGCGAAGCGCCCTCCGGGCGACGTCGGGTCCCAGGAGCGCCATGCGTCCGTCAAGCGTCACCTCGCGTGTCTTCGCGACCACCCGGGTCGCGAGATCCTTCGCCCTGCGGGCGTCGTCGTCATCCGCGGCCGGCGCGCCCTCGCGCGTCGTGATGACGACCGAGGAGGGCAGCGTCGCCAGGGCGGTGGTGAGGGCCGTGCGGTCGACGACCCGGCCGGGTCGTGCCGGGGTGGTGACGATCTCGCTCCCCTCCACCGCGACGGTGGCCGAGACCGCCGCCTGCCCGAGGCGCGCCCCGACGTCGCGGACCAGGGCGCTCAACGCCTGGTCGTGCAATGAATAGCGAAGCGGGATCTCCTTGCGACCGGCGAGCCCGAGGCGTGCCAGCGCCGAGCCGAGCCGGCCGCGCGCGTCCCGGGCGGCGGTGAGGGCCTCGTCGATCTGGGCGGCCGACGCGACGGTGGCCGCATCGAGCGTGATCGAGACGGCGCCGTCGTCGGCCGCGGTGAACGTGACGTGACCCCCGAGCGCGCGCCGGCTGTGCTCCTGCAACGCAGCGCGGGCGTCGTCGAAGCTCCTCCCGCCGACATCGACGCCCCCGACCGACACCTTGGGCGGGATCCCGCTGCCGGAACTCAGCAGCAACGCACCTGCGCCCACGACGAGCACCGCGACGCCGAGTCCGGCGAGGCGCCGACGCCGTCGACTCCGCCGCTGCGCCGCGCGCCGCGCACTGATGGCTCGCGCATCGCGGCCGGTCTCCGTAGGGGCGGTGGGATGCTCGTCAACCGTCATCCGGGACGGAGTGGTAGCAGGTCCCGGCCGATTCGCCGCATCGACGGCGGCATCGGGCGGCCGTCGCACCGTCGCCTATAATCCCCCGCCTAGTGGACGGCGAACTCCCGCCGAGTACCAAGGCCCCGCGGAGCGGGGCATGAGCGACACGCTTCGCATCGGGGCGGTGCTGCTGCTCATACTCGGCAATGCAATCTTCGTGGCGGCTGAGTACGCACTGGTTACCGCGCGCCGCGGTCGGCTCGAGGAGCGCGCTGAGCGCGGCGGCCGGTCCGCGCGCACGGCGTTGCGCCTTATGGACGATCCGGTGCGGCTCATCTCCACCGTCCAGATCGCGATCACCGTCTTCGGGATCGCCCTCGGTGCGGTCGGGGAGCGGCTCGTCTCCCAGTACCTCGACTTCCTGCCCCGCACGCTCGCGTTCATCCTCGCGTTCGTCGTGCTGACCTACCTGTCGGTCGCCTTCGGCGAGCTCATCCCGAAGGCCCTCGCGTTGCAGAAGGCCGAGGCGATCGCCGTCGCGCTCGCCGTGCCGATCGACATCCTCGCGAAGGTCCTCTCCCCGCTCGTCTACCTGCTGCAGAAGTCCGCAGGCGCCGTCCTGAAGCTCTTCGGCGTCAAGCCGGCGCCGGCGGGGATGATCACCTACACCCGTGAGGACATCCTCCAGTCGGTCGCCGCGGCCGAGGACGTCGGCGAGATCGAAGAGGCCGAGGAGGAGATGCTCTACAAGGTCTTCGACTTCGCGGGGAAGGAGGTGGAGGAGGTGATGGTGCCGCGACCGCAGATGGTCGCGGTGTCGGTGAGCCTCCCTCCCGACAAGGTCCTCGCGACCGTCGTCGACTCGCCGTTCACCCGGTACCCGGTCTACCAGGACGACCTCGACCACGTCGTCGGCATCCTTCACGTCCGCGACCTGTTCTCCGCGGTCCACGCCCGCGGGGTCGACGACGTCGAACTCGTCGAGATCCTGCGCCCGCCATACGTCGTGCCGGAGACGAAGGACCTCGCCGCGCTCCTCGCCGATTTTCGCCGCACGAAACAGCACATGGCCATCGTGGTCGACGAGTACGGCGCGACCCAGGGCATCGTGACGCTCGAGGACCTGCTCGAGGAGATCGTGGGCGAGATCGAGGACGAGTTCGACCTGCCCGACGAGCGCGTGGAGCAGGTCGACGATCGCCGAATCCGCATCGCCGGCACCTTCTCCATCGACGACTTCAACGAGCAGTTCGGCACGACGCTCGAGCGCGAGGACTTCAACACCATGGCGGGGCTCGTGTTCGGGGCGCTCGGCCGCCAACCGGTGGTGGGCGACACGGTCGAGGTCGGCGGCCTACGCCTCACCGTCCTCGAGACCGAGGGGTCGCGGATCCTGCGGCTCGAGGTGGAGTTCGGCATCGAGCCCGCTGCGCAGGCCGAGGAGGTCGAGCGCACCTCCTGATGAGCCCCTCGCCGCGACCGTTCCGCGAGGTGCAGTGGTGATGAGCCGGGCGCTGCGCCTGCTGGACGAACGCCGGGCCGACGGGCGTGCGTTGCAGGTCGGGCTGATCGGCGCGGGCACGTTCGGGACGATGGCGCTGTCCCAGCTCAACCGTCTCCCCGGAGTCGCGATCGCCGGGGTCGCCGACCTCGAAATGCGACGCGCGCATGCCGCGCTCGAGCGCGCCGGCGTGGCGCCCGGCCCACTGGTGACCGACGACGCCGGCGAACTGCTCGAGCTCGACGCGCTGGAGGTCGTGATCGAGGCGACCGGCGTGCCCTCCGCGGGCGTGGACCACGCCCTCGCCGCAATCGAGCGTGGCCGCCACGTGGTGATGGTGAACGTGGAGGCCGACATCCTCGCCGGGCCGGTGCTCGCGGAGCGGGCTCGGCGGGCGGGGGTCGTCTACAGCCTCGCCTACGGCGACCAGCCGGCGCTCATCTGCGAGCTGGTCGACTGGGCGCGAGCCAGCGGCTTCGATGTCGTCTGCGCGGGCAAGGGTACGAAGTTCCTGCCCGGGTATCACGAGGCGACGCCCGACACGGTGTGGGGTCACTACGGGATGAGCGCCGAGCAGGTGGCTGCCGGTGGCTACAACGCCCGCATGTTCACGTCGTTCCTCGACGGCACCAAGTCGGCGATCGAGATGGCAGCAGTGAGCAACGCCACCGGCCTGCGACCTCAGGCGGGCGGGTTGCGGTTCCCCCCGTGCGGGTCCGGCCGCCTCGCCGACGTGCTCAAGCCGCAGGCCGCCGGCGGCGTCCTGTCGCACGGTGGCACGGTGGAGGTGGTCTCCAGCCTCGAGCGCGACGGCACGCCGATCGCCGACGACCTGCGCTGGGGCGTATATGTGACGTTCGCCGCCGGCAGCGACTTCGTGGCCCGCTGCTTCCGCGACTACGGCCTCGCCACCGATGCGAGCGGTGAGTACGCGGCGCTGTACCGCCCGTCCCACCTGATCGGGCTCGAGACGTCGGTCAGCGTCCTCGCCGCGGGCCTGCTCGGCGAGCCCACCGGGGCGCCAGTGGGATTCGACGCCGACGTCTGCGCCGTCGCGAAGCGCGACCTGGCGCCTGGGGAGACCCTGGACGGCGAGGGCGGGTTCACCGTGGTGGGCAAGCTCCTCACCGCGGAGGCGTCGATCGCGACGCGGGCCCTGCCGATCGGGCTCGCGCACGGCCTGCGCACCACGCGGCCGCTCTCGGCAGGCGCGATCGTCACCGTTGGCGACGTCGACGCACCGTCTCCGAGCATCGCCCTGGCAATGCGAGGGCTCTAGAACACCAGGATCAGCGCGTCGGTCGGGGGCGCAGTCGTCCGTGAGGGTGGGCACGTCGTCGACACGGGTCAAGACCCCGCTACGCTGAGCGGTGGTGTCGCCACGAGCGCCAGCGGGCGAGCTCACCGCCTACTTCGACGACGGGTGCGGCCTTTGCGTCGGCACTGCCCGGCGCATCGCCCGCCTCGACCGCCACGGACGCGTGCGCTTCCGCGCGCTCGCCGACGGCGCCGAGTCGTTCCCGCCGGAGGTTCTGCAGCGCGAGCTCCACGTCGTGGACGCAGAGGGAACGGTCTTCCGCGGCTACGATGCGCTCGTCGCGATCGCCTCGCGTGTGGGCGCGATCGCCTGGCTGTCCCCGATGCTCGGCTCGGCACCCATGCGCCGAATCGGACGTCGCGGCTATCGGTTCGTGGCGCGCCGGCGCCACACCTGTCGCGTCAGATCGCGTCCGGCCCGCTGAGGTACTCGGCGAGCGACGCGCGGACCTTGGCACGCGCCCGGTGCAGCAGCACCCGCTGATTGACCTCGGTGATCTCGAGCGCGTCGCAGACCTCCTCGGCCGACCATCCCTCGACATCCCGGAGGGTGATCACCTGCCGCTGCGACTCCGGCAGGGCCTCGATTGCCGCCTCGATTGCCTCGCGCGCCTCCGCCGCGAGCAGCCGCTCCTCGGGCGCGGGGCCCCACGACGTCGGCCCGGCGGCCCAGTGCCCCGCCCACAGGTGTCCCGCCGGGAGGAATCGGTCGGCGTCGACGACCCCCTCGTCGTCCTCGCCCGGGGAGACCAGCGCCGAGAACGGCACGGTACGCCGCTCGCGGGCGCCCCGCTTCTTCGCCGTGTTCGTCAGGATCCGGAAGATCCAGGTCTTGAGCGACGAGCGCCCCTCGAAGCGTGCGATCCCGCGGATCACCCCGAGCCACGCCTCCTGCACCACCTCCTCCGCGACGGCCCGATCCGACACGAATGACCGTGCAAGTCGAAGCATGGAGGCGTGGTGCATGTCGACGAGCTCGCCGAAGGCGGCTTCGTCGCCGCGACGGAGCGCATCCACGAGCCGGCGGTCGGCAGCCTGGGCGCTCGGAGACGGGTGCTCGTGCGAGAGCGTCACGACCACACACCCTACTTCCGCCGAGCCGCCGGAGGGACGATGGACGTAGACTCGCGGGTGTGGTCCATGTCTTCCCACGCGACGAGCACTTCATGCGCCTCGCCCTGGACCGAGCAGCGGTCGCCGGCGAGCACGGCGACGTCCCGGTCGGGGCGGTTGTGGTGCGCGACGGCGAGGTCGTGGGCGCCGCCGGAAACGAGCGGGAGCTGCGCTCGGATCCCACGGCCCACGCGGAATGCCTCGCGCTCAGGGAGGCCGCGCTCACGCTCGGCGGGTGGCGTCTCCTGGGCACCGTGCTCTACTGCACGCTCGAGCCATGCCCGATGTGCGCCGGCGCGATCCAGCAGGCACGGGTCACCCGCCTGGTCTACGGCGCGCCCGACAGCAAGGTCGGCGCGGCCGGGTCGGTCGTGGACCTGCTGCGCAACCCGCGGCTGATCCACCGTGTCGAGGTGACCGGGGGGTGCTCGCGCGGGAGTCGTTGGCGCTCATGCAGCACTTCTTCGACGAGCGGCGCTGACCGGACGACCGGCGCTCAGCGAGGGACAGGTGGCATGGGGCACCGGCCCGGTGGGTCCCTACGATGAGCGCATGCGACGAGTCACCCTCGCAGTCGTGGTCGACGTGGCGCTGGTCATCCTGTTCGCAGCGCTCGGCCGGCGCACCCACGACGAGGGTTCGGCGGTCGGCGGCACCCTGACGGTGGCCGCGCCGTTCATCATCGGCTACCTGATCGCGGCCGCCGCGCTGCGACTCGGCCGCGCGCCGTTCTCGGTGCGCCGCGCCGCGCCGGTATGGGCTGCGGGCATCGCGCTGGGCATGGTGCTCCGCGGCACCGTGTTCCACCGCGGACTCGCGCCGGCGTTCGTCGTGGTCGCGTTCGTCACGACCGGGACGCTCATCCTGGGGTGGCGACTCGTGCTCGCCCGGTTCGCCGCCGCATCGGCTGACGCACCCGGTTGATCGCCGGGTCCCGGGAGCGCTGCGCACCCCCGGGACAGACAGCGGAGAGGGAGGGATTTGAACCCTCGAAGCGAGAGATCCCGCTTACGCGATTTCCAGTCGCGCTCCTTCGGCCGCTCGGACACCTCTCCAGCGCGCCGATCGTACCGGACCCCCGCGGAGCCCGTCTGGGCGCGAAAAGCGCATGCTAGGCTCGCGAGCGGAGGGGTGGCAGAGCGGTCGAATGCGGCGGTCTCGAAAACCGTT
>CAVPMA010000010.1:0-7986 GCA_963706315.1 uncultured Thermoleophilia bacterium
GGCTCGTCGGCGCCGGGGTGTAGTCCTTCCAGGTGTGGCGGAGGTGGTCGGGGAGGGCCGCCCCGAGGCCGGAGAAGCCGCCGAACTCCCGGAGGGCCAGGAAGGAGAGCGGGGCGAAGCCGAGGACGATGAGGACGACCTGCAGGACCTCGTTGTAGATCGTGGCCCGCAGCCCGCCCAGGAAGACGTAGACGAGCACGACGCCGGCGCCGGCGAGGACGCTCGCGGTGAAGCTCCAGCCGAGCACGGTGCCGAGGACGATCGCCATGGCGTAGAGGCTGATGCCGGAGACGAGCACCATGAGCACCGCGAAGCAAGAGGCGTTGAACGCGCGGGTGGGCTCGCCGAAGCGCATCTTCAGGAACTCGGGCACGCTGCGGACGCGGCTCCGGTGGTAGATGGGCATCATGAAGAGGGCGAGGAACAGCATGGCGGGGATGGCGCCCACCCAGTAGAAGTGGTTCGCCCGGGCCCCGTACTTGGCGCTCGTCGAGACGACCCCCATGACCTCGAGCGCCCCGCCGTTGGCGGCCACGAACGCGATCCCGGTGACCCACGAGGGGAGCGAGCGGCCGGCGAGGAGGAAGGCGTCGGCAGGCGCTCGGCCTGGGCAACCACCCGGTGACGATCGGCGAGCCGTTCCAGATCCTGGCCGAGGTCGAGGAGCCGGTGCGCCGGGCGCTCGGCGTCGACACGGTCGGCGTCTGGAACCCCACGAACATGTTCGGCTTTTGCAACGAAGGCTGGAAGCCCTGGACGCTGCCGGACGGGACGCCCGCCACGACTGACGGCCTCGGCGAAGTCTTCCGAAGCAGCCAACGACTGCTCCGCGGTAGAGACAGGCTTGAGCTCCTCCGCCAAGCCCGCAGCCTGCTGCCTGCCACCGATGCACGCCACCACCACCCGCCAGACCCATGCCGCCCTGCCCATCTTCCGGATGATGAGCGGGCTCCAATTGACGAGTCGGCGGTTGGAGGGTGCAGTCGTCGGTCAGCGCCGCGGGATTTCGAGCAGCACGATGTCCGAGTGCTGCTGCACCTGCTCCAGGACCATCTCACGCCCATCGGGCGAGACGTCGAAGTCGCGCACGGTGAAGTCGGGAGCCAGATCGGTGAGCTGATGCTCGGCGCCAGTCGCAAGGTCGATCAGCCAGAGGTCCTTGTGCCGTAGCTCTCCGCGCAGCACGACGAGCGACCGCCGCCCAGGCATGAAGGACAGATGTCGGGCGCCTCGTGTCAGCGCCAGTCGAGGCAGGGGGTACGGACTGCCGTCGGCCTTCCTGGCCTTGACCTCGAATGTGGTCCCGATGTCCGGTCCCGAGAACACGACGAGCTCGCCATCCGGCGACCATGTTGGATCGACGGAATACTCGTGGGCCAAGGGACCCGGCGAGCGGCCGTCGAGGGGAACATTGACGAGACGCGGGACGCCGTCGGTGACGGCAGCCACGGTGACGGCTTGACCGTCCGGCGTCCAGGTCGGGGCGCCCTGCAGCTCGAGCGCCGCCCCCACTGTGCGAGCATCCGTGCCGTCGGCATTCGCGACCCAGAGCGACGTCTGTCCGTTCCGCCTGATCGAGAAGGCAATGCGAGCTCCGTCGCGCGCGACCGCGGGCGCTCCGAGGATCCGTGCGTCGGGCGCGCTCCACACCTCGGAGGCAGTCTCGCCTTGCAGCTTCCAGATGCTGTCGCCCTTGGCCTTGGAAGATACGTACAGCAGTTGACCGACGCCGAACCGGGGCGAGGAGCCGCTGCCGGTGTGGAGCGGAATGCGGCGGGCGGCGGACATAAGGGCGCGGGCGCCGGAGAGGGGCACGCGCCACAGCGTGCTCTTCGGGCTTGCGAGCGTCGCCACCACGCGCCGGCCGTCGGCGCTCGCCGCGAGCGAGGTGTACCTGTCGAGGCCGAAGCTGACGCGGCGAGAGACGCGCCGCTCGACGTCGAGGCTGAAGGTCCACGGCCCGGACCCGTCCGGGTCGCTGGCGAGGTACAGCAGCGTCCTCGAGTCCAGGAAGACCGGATGGCTCACGAGCGAGTCGTGGTTCGTGATCCGTTCGGGCGCGCCTCCGGTCGGCCGGATCCGCCAGACGTCCATCCGGTCGGGCACCGAGCCCTGCACGAAGTAGACGAAGGCCTGGTCCGGGGACCAGGCGAGGAAGTGGCTGTGCAGGCCCGCGGGGGCCGAGAAGATCTGGCGCGCCTCGGAGGGCTGGGCGGTGTCGCGGACGTACATGGGATCGCCCGGGCCCGGCGTGTGGTAGACGAGACGAGCGCCGTCGCCCGACCAGTCGAGCTCGGCGGCGCCCTCGAGGTAGGGTCGCGGCTGCCCGCCCAGCACGGGCACCGCCCAAACGCTGATGGCCGATCGCTCGGAAGCGTCGGGCTTCCGCGCCCAGAACGTGACGAGCGTCCCATCGGGCGAGAAGCCCAGCGTGCGGACCGACGGATTGACGAGCTCCCGCATGGCACCGCGAGTCAGGTTGTAGAACTGGCCCACGCCGACCTGGGTGACCCAGACGTCCATCGGCCCGTCGCGATCGGACAGGAAGGCCACGAATCTCCCGTCCCGGGAGATCGCGGCCGCCTGCTCGATCCCGTCGAAGTCGGTGAGCGCCTGATACCGGGCCTCCGCCAGCGGGTTCTCCGGGGGAGATCCGGCTCTCTGGAGCTCCCACACCAGGAGAGCGGTCAGGACCGCGCCGGCTGCAGCAGCGAGCCTGACGCCCCACCGCCGACGGTGCGCTGCGGGGACCGGAGGCGGCTCCGTCGGGGCGGCGGCGGCCGGCTCGATGTCGGGCTCGGCGACGGCAGCCGCACCGCGGCTCCGCGCCCACGCGTCGAGGTCGGTCTTGAAGGCGTAGACCGATCCCATCTTCTGGTGGACGTGGCGGTGCACGGGCATGCCTTCCCGCTTCTCCCAGCGCTGCGCCGTCGTCACGTCCCGCCTCAGGTAGGCGGCGATCTCCTTCCACGAGTCCAGGCGATCGTCCGACGGACGCTCGGCGGGGGGTGACGAGCCTGGCGTTGGGGGGCCGGTCATGGTGCGTCGGTCTCAGACTGTAACGCCCGACCCCGAGACGCGGCAATCGACGGCAATCCACGGCGTGCCCGCGGATCGCGGCCGGAACCGCGGCTTGCCGCTTGGCCCGGGTGCCACGGGCTCCCTATCTTGCGGCAACGGCTCCGGATGGGAGCCGCTTTCAGCAGGAGGGGGACGAAATGCGGGCAAGGGTGCTGTCGGGCGTGGTGCTGGGTGCCGTCGTCGCGGGCGCGACGCTCGCGGGGAACACGGAGGCGGCGCCCGCGAACAACGCGGTGACGCTGTGGCACGAACGCACACAGCCGGCGATCGCGACCTGGACCGGTCGCGGCAACGCCGCCCAGGCCTACACGGGCTCGCTCGTGCAGATCGCCGTCTACGACGCGGTCGTGGCGATCCGCGGCGGCTATCGTCCGTTCTACGCGGCCGTCGAGGCGCCCGACGGGGCGAACCTGGACGCCGCCATCGCGACGGCGGCCTACCGCGTCGCGCGCACGCGCGTGAACGTCGCGACGCCGGCCCGCGACACGCTCGACAGCCAGTACGCCGCCTTCATCGCCGCCATCCCCGACAGTCCGTCGAAGGACGACGGCATCGCCGTCGGCGAGGCGGCGGCCGCGGCCACGCTCGCGGCCCGCGCCGGCGACAACTTCTACAACACGGCGGCGTACGTGAATCCGCCGCCGGACCCCGGGGTCTGGCAGGCGACGTCGGTCGCGAACGACTACGCCACCGCCGGCGCGAGCGACTACGCGATGGCGTTCACGATCCCGATCACCACCCGCTCGCCCGGCGCCCGTCGGCTGCCGCCGCCGATCTCCATGGACAAGAGGAAGTACGCGCGGACCTTGCACGAGGTGCAGGAGACCGGCGGCAAGACGAGCACGGTTCGCACCGCGGAGATGACCGACGCCGTCCAGTTCTGGACCGAAAGCGGCTACACGCTGTGGACGCGAAACACGCGCGACATCGTCATCTCGCGCGGCCTCGACGAGCTCGAGTCCGCGCGGGCGCTCGCCATGCTCGGCCTCGCCGGCGGCGAGGCCATGCTCGCCTGCTGGGACGCGAAGTACCACTACATGAGCTGGCGCCCGTTCCAGGCGATCCAGCGCGCCGACGAGGACGGAAACGACGACACGGTTCCCGAAGCCGGCTGGGCGCCCCTCGTCCGTGCGAACCACCCCGAGTACCCCGCCGGCCACGGCTGCTACGGCGCGGCGATGGTCACCGGCCTCAGGAAGGTCTTCGGCGGAGACTTCGCGGTCACCCTCACCAGCACCGGAAACCAGGTCACGGGGCACCCCGTCGTGCCGACGCGAAGCTACGCCTCCCTCGCCGACATCATCGACGACACCGCCAACGCCCGCGTCTGGGGCGGCCTCCACTTCCGCACCACGATGGACGCCTCGGCGCGCTGGATCACTCAGCTGGTCCGCGACGCCCTCAGGGGCCACTTCAAGCGGATCCGCCACGGCGACCCCCCCGACTGTCACAGGTGAACCCTGCCGGCTGCGTCAGCCGGCAGGAAGCTCCGCGAGGAACGCTCGGCGGACCGTACGCGAACCTGCGCGGAGCCTTCGAGCACGCTGTCTTCGTGGACCGCGCCGTCTCGGACTTCGCTCGGCCTAGCGGCGCTACGCCAATCGCAGAGGCACGGCCTTCGCGATCTTCTCGAACACGCGGTCCTCGGTGAGGAGGGCGCCGCCGGTATCGATCGCGCACTGCGCCACGTGCGCGTCCGGCGTCGAAACCGAGAGCCCCTTGGCGCGGAGCTCCGCCCGCAGCTTCCCCACGCGGAACCAGTGCTCCGGGTCGGTCCCGACCGCCGGCAGATCCGACAGCATGTCTTTGAGCTCGGTCCGCTCCGAATCGTCGAGCCGCCCGCTGAGCAGCTCGGCGGCCACGATCACGGGAAGGTGTAGCCGCCCTTCCTCGAGCGCCTCGTCGACGAGGGACGAGCCTCCCCCCGCGAGCCAGGCGATCCAGCTCGACGTGTCAACGACGAGAGCGCTCACGCGAGACCTCGAGGTCCACGTCCAGACGGATCCGCCCCCGCAGCGCCTTGGCTTTCCGTGCCGCCGCGCTCCGCTTGACCAGCGTCAGCCCCGCCACGAGCGTCTCGGTGATCCCCTTCCCGGACACCTTCGTCGCCTGGTCGAGGAGCTCGATCGGCAGGTTGGCCGTCACCCGGCGCGTCCCGTTCATACGATGATATTGACGTTAGTATGAACCACGGTCAAGAGTAGCCTCCTCGTCGGTGAGCACGGAGGCGAGGCTAGCCCGAGTCCCCGACCGCCGAGGTCCGGTGTGGGTAAGGGTACCGCCCATTCGCCCCGGCCCCCGGACCCGTTGAGCCACGGCTGAACACTGGCAAGATACCCCTTATCCGAAATCGGGTGCTGTCCCTCTCGGTCGCCGCCGTACTGGCCCTAGCCTGAGGTATGACGGCGACGGTTGAGCCGTCGGGATCATTGTCGCCCTGCATCTGGTGTGGTTTACGAGGAGCACGAGGGCGGCGAGCGTATGGTGCCTCAGCAGCGTCGCCCTCGGTTTCCGAGGGGGTGCGGCATGACGCGATCAGGGAGATGGCATCTGTGTCTTCCCATCGCCGCCTGCCTCTCAGGGTCGAGCGCCACAGGTCAGGAACCGGGCTCCTACGTCGGCCAGATGGAGGCGGTGGCCGAGTCGATCCTCGCTCGGGAGGAGGCCGCGTCGGGCCGGGAGTTCGATGCCGTGTTCCGGGCCAAGGCGAAGGAGCTCCTCGCGGCCCTGCCCCTGGCTGAGCTGGCGTCGCAGACGGGAGAGAACGGCCTGGGACTCAGCAGCCTGGGCGACAGCCAGGCCGACCTCGTCTACACCCCGCTCACCCCCTGCCGAATCATCGACACCCGTTCGGCCGCGGGGCCGATCGCCGCGGGGACGACGAGGAGCTTCCTCGTCACCGGGACCGACTACTCAGCCCAGGGGGGCAAGGCCACCGGCTGCGGCGTGCCCTACGGTCCCACCACCGCGGCGATGATCAACTTCGTGGTGGCCACGCCCGCCGGGCCGGGTAACGTCAGGGTCACGCCTTTCGGGAAGGCCATCCCACTCGCCGCCATCGTCAACTTCACGACGGGGGTGACCCTGGGCAACGGGCTCGCCGTGGCGACCTGCGACCCCTCCTCCACGACCTGCACGAGCGACATCACGATCCAGATCGACGTCAGCGCGACGAACCTGGTGGCGGACGTGCAGGGGTACTTCCGGAGGGTGAGCACGGGGGGTGTCGGGACGGCTCTGCTGGCTGACGCTGCGGTGACGGCAGCGAAGATCAGCTCTGGGGTGGTGGTGAGGAGCCTCAACGCCCAGACGGACGCGGTGACGCTGGCCGGGACGAACGGGCTCGGCGTGAGCGCGGGGTCGGGGACGGTGACGGTGTCGTCGAACGCCACGCCGGCGAACGCTTCGGGGACGATCGTGGCCCGGGACGGAGCCGGGAGCTTCGCAGCGTCGTCGATCAGCCTCAACAACCTGTTTCTGCCGAATACCACGTCCGCCGGGATGGGGGTGCTGACCAAGGGTGGCATGCCCTTCCTGCACACCTTCGGGTCGGGGAGCACCTTCGTCGGGGCCGGCGCGGGCAACTTCACCCTCACGGGAGAATGGAACTCCGCCTTCGGCTTCGAGGCACTTCAAGCCGACACGAACGGCCACTCCAACTCTGCCTTCGGCCACTCCGCGCTCCACGCCAACACGACCGGGTACCACAACTCCGCCTTCGGCCACTCCGCGCTCCAATCCAACACGACCGGATTCCACAACGTCGCCTTCGGTGCCGCGCTTGGGGACAACACGACCGGCAACGAGAACTCCGCGTTTGGATACGCCGCGCTTGAGCACAACACGACCGGCGACGCCAACTCGGCCTTCGGCAGCTGGGCCCTCGTCTCCAACACGACCGGCCTGCTCAACGCCGCCTTCGGCAACCAAGCGCTCTACGCGAACACGACGGGCAGCGCCAACGCCGCCTTCGGCTACGGGGCACTCGGGGGTAACACAACTGCCGTCAACAACTCCGCCTTCGGCTACCAGGCGCTCATAGCGAACGCGACCGGCAGCGCCAACTCCGCCTTCGGCTACGCGGCGTTGCTGGCGAACACGACCGGGGGGGGCAACTCCGCCTTCGGCTACCTTGCCCTCTCCGCTTCGACTGGGAACTGGAACTCCGCCTTCGGCTACCGCGCACTGATCGGTCTCACCACTGGCATGGGGAACACCGCGATCGGGACCTTCGCCGGGAATCTTCTCACGAGCGGAAGCGACAACATCTACCTCAACAACTCCGGCGCGCCCAGCGAATCGAACACAATGCGACTGGGCGGCGGTGACATCTCCAACACCTACATCGCCGGGGTCTACTCGAACACAAGCGCGCTCGGTCTCGCCGTCTTCGTGAACCCCTCCGGCAAGCTCGGCACGACGATCTCCTCCCGGCGCTACAAGGAGCAGATCGCGGACATGAGCGCGGAGAGCGACGTGCTCATGAAGCTGCGCCCGGTGACGTTCTACTACCGGCCAGAGCTGGACGAGACGCACTTGAGGCAGTACGGCCTCGTGGCGGAGGAGGTGGCGGAAGTGGCCCCCGCTCTCGTCGCCTACGACGAACACGGTCAGCCGCAAGCCGTCCGCTACCACTTCGTCAACGCGATGCTGCTGAACGAGCTGCAAGAGCAGAGGCGGCTCGTCGAGGAGCAGCAGGCGACCATCGGGGACATGAAGAGACGGCTCGAGGTGCTGGAGGCGGCCCTGGCCGGGGATCGCTGAGCCACCGCTTTCGTGAGCTGGGCAAGGGGGCAGAGCTACATCAATCGCCTGGCGTTCTGGTCGCTCGCTCGCGACAACGGCGGTTGCCCGGGGCCGACCTGGGCCTCGCCCACGTGCAGATGGGCATCAAGGTCGACCCCC
>CAVPMA010000011.1:0-18256 GCA_963706315.1 uncultured Thermoleophilia bacterium
GCTGTCGCAGGGATGCGACCGAATGCAGGAGCGAGCCGTTGCCCGGGTTCGCGAGCTGTACGAGCACGACCGCGATGAACGCGACGACCCAGGCCGTCAGCGGAGGCGCCGCGAACGGCCGCCCGGCCCGGACTGCGTGAAGCAGCATGCCCGCGGCGATGGCGTACAGGAGGAGGTCTCGCCCGAGTCCAGGGAGCTCGCTCGAGGATTGGAGCTTGAGTGCGCCATCCGCGAGACCGAGGTAGACGAGCAGGACGGCGAGCGCCACTTCGTGTCTGCGGGTCAGGAGCATCCACACCGGGAACCCGACCAGAACGATTACCAACACGGGAACGAAGGGGAGTGGCAGGCCCGCGACGAGGCCCGGTCCGCGAATCGCGGCGCCCATCGCGGCGCCGACGGCAAGGATGACAATCAGGAATGACGCCACCGGGGCGGCGGGGCTCCTGGGCAGATGCGCGGTCCATCCCCGCGGTCCTGCGGTCCGTCTAGGGGTCGTCGCGACGTCGAGCGCCACTTGGGAACTCACCGATGATGCCGGGGCGTTCGCATTACGTGCGGGCCAGGAAGCGTTTGCGGGATCGCCCGGACCCGTAGGAGCCGTACTGTTGTAGCCCCTCCGACGTGCGCACGTCGTTGGCCACGACGCCGAGGAGGTTGGTGCCGTGGACCCGGCCGATCACCTCGCAGAGCTGACGGGCGGCGCTCTTGGTCGTCAGGCCGAGCCGTGCCGTCACGAGGACGCCCTCGACCTCTGGCAGGAGCGGCAGCGCGTCGCTCACCGGGAGGAGCGGGCTGGAGTCGATCAGAACCACATCGTGGGTGCGCCGCAGCTCGTCCAGGACGCGGCGAACACGGTCTGAGCTGAGCAAGGCGGACGGGTCGGGTGGGATGCGTCCCGGCCCGAGCACGGCGATGGTGTGACCGTTCGTCGCCGGCCGCCCGTTGGTCTCCCCGTGTCGTGACCGGGTGTCGCCTGTGAACCACCCCGCGAACGGATCGGGATGGACCTTCGGCCCCTCGACCTTCGTTGCAAAGAGCTCCTCGACCGGCGAGCAGGGAGGCACGCCGTTTCGCGTGACCTCGATGGTGCCCATCGCCGCTTTGAGGTCGACGCTCCCGTCGATCACCTCCGCGAGGCCGGGTGCGGTCGTCGCGTCCGGCACCGCCCCTGGATCCATCAAGTCCGGGTTGCGCAGGTCGGCGTCCACGATTGCCACGCGGGCACCCGCCTCCGAGTAGGCAAGCGCGAGATTCCGCACGACCGTCGACTTGCCCTCGCCCCCGACTGCGCTTGTGACAAGGATCGTTCGCGCAGGATCGTCATTGCCACCGTCCTTCCTGCCGAGCATGTAGAGGTTCGTGCGAAGGGTTCGGAAGCTCTCGACCAGATCGCGGGTGAATCGGAAGCGCCCTTTCTTGCGTGTGGGCAGCCGCGCGTGGGGCACCTGTGCCAGCACCGGCTGTCCATACAGCTTCTCGACATCACCGGACCAGCGGATGCGACGCTCCAGCGCGCTCAGGGCGAACGCCGCCCCGATACCGAACAACAGCCCGAGGGCAAAGCCGAATACCGTCTTCGAGATGACGCCGAAGCCGTTGGCGGTCGCCGGGGGCCGCGCGACTTCGAATTGCCGGACATCGGTTGGCGGGAGAAGCCTGATCAACTCGAGGCGTTGGACCCGCTGGCTCAGCACCCCTCGTGCACTGCGGTTCGCAATCGTCGGTGGCGTCCGCGCGAGCTGGCGTCGCTGCGATCTGATCGCGGTGTTGAGCGCGGCAGTGCGCTCGGCGTTGCGCACCCTGCCGTAGGCGCGGGCGAACGCGTTCGCGAGGTCAGCGGCCGCCTGGGGCGTCGAGGCGGTTGCGGCGATCTGAAGGAAGTCGGTATCGGTAGCCGGGGAGACGGAGACCGCGCCGAGGAGCGCGCTTGGATCGCCCTTGTACCCGAGCTGTCGGGCCGCCTCTGCCGCCACCTTCCGTGACCGCAGAAGGATCGCCTCGTTGCGGGCCACGCGCTCCGGGTCGGTGATCTGCACCTGCTCGCCGAGCTCATTGCGTGCGGAGGACGTCTCGAAGAAGAGCGCGGTCCCGGCCGTGTAGCTGCGCGGCTGCCGGTCGAAGTAGACGTAGCAAAGCGCGCCGACGATCAGGCCGATGGCAAGGACCAACCACCAGCGGCGAAGGACCGGCCGGAGAACCTCCCGGGTGTGATCAGCGTTCTCGAGAGGTGCCATGTCGTTTCGTTCGGTTGATGTTCGGCGGCGTACCGCTGTAAACGCGTCCCCCCGGACGGAACTTCTGCCTCATGCCGTGGAAGTCGGTGCCGGTCGGCGGCGTTGGAGAGGTACGGCGAACTCGGCCCCGAGGCACGACTCGACCGCCACCGTTTGCGAGGGAGACAGTTGCCGGCGCTTGGCAACAGATCGAATCAAGGGACGCAACTCCCACCGGGCCCCCGCGCCGGGTCAGAGCCAGTCCGGCGAACGAGACGAGCCCACAGCCGAGCCGGTTCCGACTCCGGCGGCGGGGTGCGTGTTGCCCTCGTCCACGACTACCTGACCCAGCGGGGAGGGGCGGAGCGGGTCGTGCTCTCGATGCTCAGGGCGTTCCCCGGCGCACCGCTCTACACCTCGCTCTACGAGCCGGACGGCACCTTCCCGGAGTTCGCCCGGGCGGACGTGCGGCCGCTTGCCCTGAACCGCCTTGGGGTCCTCAGGCGCGACCACCGCAAAGCGCTGCCGCTCCTCGCGTCGGCCTTCAAGCGGCTGACGGTCGATGCAGACGTCGTCATCTGCAGCTCGAGCGGGTGGGCGCACGCGGCGAACGTCCCCGGCAAGAAGATCGTCTACTGCTACAACCCGGCGCGCTGGCTGTACCAGACATCCCAGTACCAGGCGCGGGCCGGCCTCGTTCGCCGGGCAGCCCTCGCTGCGATGCGACCGTCGCTCGAGATCCACGACAAGTCCGCGGCGGCCAGCGCATCGCAGTACGTCGCGATCTCGAGGGCCGTCCAGCGCCGAATCCGGGACGTGTACGGCAGGGACTCCGTCGTCCTGCACCCGCCGCCGGCGCTCACCCCCGCGGGACCCTCCGCGGCCGTAGATGTCGAGCCCGGATTCCTTCTTTGCGTGTCCCGGCTGATGCCCTACAAGAACGTAAACGTCATCATTGAGGCGCTCCGCCGCCGCCCCTCAGAGCGTCTCGTCGTCGTCGGGGAGGGGCCCGCGGAACGCCAGCTTCGGGCAGGTGCTCCGCCCAACGTTCGATTCGCGGGGCGGGTCGACGATCCGGGGCTGAGGTGGCTCTATGCGAATTGCAAGGCCCTCGTAGCTGCGTCCTTCGAGGACTTCGGACTGACGCCGCTCGAAGCGGCGGCGTTCGGGCGCCCGAGCATCGTGCTGCGCTGGGGCGGCTTTCTTGAGACCGTCGTCGACGGCACGACCGGGGTGCTCTTCGACGAGCCGCACCCCTCGTCGCTGGCCGATGCGATCGCTCGCTTCGAGTCGCACACCTGGGATCGCGACGTGCTGCGACAACATGCCGACCGCTACTCGGACGACCGCTTTGTCAGCTCGATGCGCCGGCTCGCAACCGACGATGCATCGGAGGCTGGCGTGCCGGACCCTGCCCCGCCCAGCCGGCGGCGACGGCTGTTCGACCGGAGTCGGCCGTCCAGCATCCAAACTCGCCCGACCTACCTCCATTAGTCAACGGAAGGAGCATTCAAACCTCGTAACACGTCGAGCCGATCAGGTGTCAGACAGGCTCCGCAAATTACGAAACAAAGCTGGACGGGTTGGCCCGCAGGCCAGTTGCGAAGCGTCCAGCCCTCTCTAGTGTACGGACCCGTCCGCCCGACGAATACCTCCGCAAAGTAGGCACATATGATTTCCCGCGACGCTCGCCCCTCGCGTGATCTTGCACGCCCTAAATATACGCAAAGACCGGCAACCGCGACCCAGAAGCGGTTGCCGAGGACGCCTCAGCCGAAGAGCAATTCCACGGATGGCGGCGTGAGCCTCTCAACGATCAAAATGGCTCAGCAAGGCGATCGCGACGCCATGCGGGAGATTTACGAGCAACACGTCGCCTCGATCACGAGATACGTGCGAAGCATCGTTCGTGATCCACTTGACGCCGAGGACATCACACATAACATCTTTGTCAAGCTCTTCGACGTTATCTCACAGTATGAACCTCGAGGAGTTCCCTTCTCGGCATGGTTATTGAGAGTCGCCCGCAATGCTTCGATGGATTATGTTCGCTCTAAGCGGTCAATTCCGGTTGCTGATGTGCCCGAGACGATGCACGGCGACCTCGAGTCGTCGATACACCGTTCACATGAATTACATGCGGCGCTCGCGGACCTTCCGCCTGCACAACGCGAGATTCTTATCTTGCGCCACGTGGTCGGGCTCAGCCCTGTCGAGATCGCCGTTCGCCTCGATCGCACGGAGGCGTCGGTCCATGGTCTCCATCACCGCGGGCGAGCCGCGCTCAAGGCACGTCTCGAAGAGCTGACCGCCGGCCCCGTCGTCAGAGGTTCCCGGGTCAAGAGCACCGCCGCGGCCTGATGCGAAGGACCCGCGCCAGACCGGAGCGGATCAGGGTACGCATCTCGGACGACTCGCCCCACGCCGGCGGAGAGTTGTCGGTGTCCGGGGGCAGCGGTGAGATCGTGGCTGATGCGCCAGTCCAGTCGCCTGCAGCCGGCAGGGAGAGAGCACGTCCCAAACCGGTTCCCGACGATCTTGCGAGACAGCGGTCGGGAGCGGCGCTCAGTCGGCTCGCGGCGCTTCGAAGCAGGGTGTCCCGACTCGAATTCCTTGCAGATGGAGTCCTGCTCTCCTGCTGGTCGTTGCTCCTTTGGAACCAGGCGCCTTCGTACCTCACGCCGACTGTCAGCCTGCTGTCGGCGTTGCTCCTCGCTGCGACCACGCTCTGCGTCTACGGAGCCTCATCGCTGTACGCGACGACGCAGCGACCCAACCCCGCCGCCCTGGATGAACTGAAACGCAGCATCGCCGCAACCGCGGTCGGCATCGTCCTTTGGTTCCTAATCTCGGCGACGTTGCTGGGCCAAGTCGTCGATCGCCGTCTCGCGAACCTGCTGCTCGTTTGGGCCGCGCTGGCAACGTTGAGCTCGATCGCCGTCCAACGGATCGGGCGCATCGGCATTCGCTACGCCCACCCGGACCGGATACTGATCCTCGGCGCCGGCCAAATCGGGCAGGCGATCGCTCGGCGGATCGCGTCACACCGAGGGCGGGCAGGGGTGGTCATCGGATTCGTCGATGACCACCCCTTGCCGCTCGACGAGAGCTTGCGGGACACACCCATCTATGACGCCGTGCAACCCCTCGCCGAGACGATTGAGCGCAGCGGGGCGACCCGTCTTCTGATCGCGTTCTCCGGAGTCCCAGCGGACGACGTGCTGGACACCCTCCGCGGCTCTCGTGTCGGTTGGATTCCCGTTGGCATCGTTCCTCGGTATTTCGAGCTGATTCCCAGGCACGCGAAGATCCAGGACATCGATGGAATCCCCATCGTGGACCTGCACGGAGCGAACCTGTCTCGGGCGGCACAGGTCACCAAGCGAACCCTCGATGTCGTTGTCGGGGGGCTCGGGCTCCTGATCCTCTCCCCGCTGCTCGCGGTTATCGCCGTCGCCATCAGGGTCGATTCGGACGGCCCGGTGCTGTTTGGCCAACGTCGAACGGGGCGAGGCGGCGAGCCCTTCCGCATGTGGAAGTTTCGCACGATGGTCGCCGACGCGGAGCTGATCCGCCCGCAGCTCGAGCATCGGAATGACATGAAAGATCCCGGTCCCCTGTTCAAGATGCGGAACGACCCGCGGGTGACGCGGGTCGGTCGGATCCTCCGCAGATACAGTCTTGATGAGCTTCCTCAGCTCTTGAACGTGCTCGGCGGGACGATGAGCCTTGTCGGCCCGCGCCCGTTGGTCGTCCGCGAGGCGGAGCAGATGCAGGGCTGGAGCCGCCGGAGGCTCGACATCCGGCCCGGGATCACCGGCCTCTGGCAGGTGCGGGGGAGAAACGACGTACCGTACGACGAGATGATCCGGCTCGACTACCTGTACGTCACCACCTGGTCGGTGTGGTGGGACTTTCGGATCATCCTGCAAACCGTGCCGTTGGTCCTCGGAGGGCGCGGCGCGAGCTGACGCGTGTTACCGCGTGTTCGGTTCCAGGCTCGTGTTGATGATCTGCTGGGCGCGGGCGGGGTCGGCCATTAGGACCAGGCCCCGTTTCAGTTCTGCGACGCCTTCCGCGGTGCGGGTGAGGCCGAGGAGGGCGAGGCCGCGGGCGATCCGGGCCTCCTCGTAGCGGTGGTCCACGGTGAGGGCGGTGTCGGCGGCCGTGAGGGCCTCCGCGAAGAGATCTGAGCGCAGGAGCGCGAACGCGAGGAACGTCTGCGAGACGCCGTCCGTCGGGTCGAGCACCGTCGCCTGGCGGAACGCGTCGATCGCGCGGTCGTTGCGATTCGGGATGGATGTCCACGCCACGCCGCGGCTGAACTGCAGCGACCCGACCGTCGGATCCGCCACCAGCGCCCGGTTGTAGGCGCCCATGGCGCCGAGGTAGTCACCGTCGGCCGCGAAGATCGCGCCCGAGATGAACTCCCCCGGGGCGCTCGTCTTCTCCGCCGCCGGCCACGCCGCGAACAGCGCCTTCGCGGTCGGCGTCTTCTTCGCGTCGAGTCGCTCCCGTGCCTGCGCGTACCGGTACGCCCGCACGCCGGGGGCGGCGGTGAGCGTCGCCGCGAGCACCGGCGCGTAGTCCGGCGCCGCCGTCCAATCCGGCGGCGGGGTGAACTGCAGGCTCGACCGCCCGCCCGCCCGATCGAACTCCACGGTGACCGGGCTGTTGCCCGGAAGCTCCCGCAGCGCGGCGAACCAGGCGCCCCGGTTGTCGACCGCGCGGCCGTTCACCACCCGGATCACATCGCCAACCTGCAGGCCGGCCTTCGCCAGCGTGCTGTTTGGGGCGACCGCGGCGACGATCTGGCCGCCCGGCGCCGGCGCGACCCCGGCGATCATCGACGGCCACGCCGGCACCGTGTAGGCCTGCAGCGCACCGCGCGGCGGGCGCAGGGTGAGCCCGAACCGCCGCTTGATCACGTTGGACTTGCGCTTCAGCGCGTCGACGGCGTACACCTCCACCTGGTAGCGGCCCGCCACCAGCTGGAACCCGCGGTCGTTCGTCGCCGGAACGAGCAGCCACACCCGGCCCGGGGCGTGCCGCCCGGTGGTCTTGGTGGTCCGTACCACGCGCTTCGTCTTCTCGGAGATGATCCGGACGATCACCCGGGCGTCCGTCGCGTTGCGCACCCCCACCAGGAACCGGGCATGGCCCTGACGCGCCACCACGCTCGACGGCATCAGCACGTTGGCCGCATGCGGGGCGGGCGGAGGCGGCGGAGCGACAGTCGTCGTGCCGACCGTGGTCGTCGGCGCGGTGGTCGTGGGCGCGGGTGCCGCCCAGGCGACTGCCGGGACGAGCGCCGCGAGGATCGCGAACGCAGGCACTTTGCGCGGGAACGCCATCGCGGCGGAACGCTAACAGGCGATCCGGCGAGTTCGGTGGCCACCGGTTATGGGTTGCGCCACTAGTATCCGGCGCCCGATGGTCGCCGCGCTCGCACCCCTGGCACTGCTCGAGCGCACCCGGCGCGGGGAGCCCGTCGACGACGCCAGCATCGCCGGGTTCGTCGAATCGTGGCTCGACGGCCAGGTCGGTGATCCCCAGATGGCGGCATGGTGCATGGCCGTCTGCATCAACGGGCTCGACATGGCCGGCACCGACGCCCTCACCCGGGCGATGATCGCCAGCGGCGACCGCCTGGAGCTCGGCAAGTTCGGCGCCACCGGCGACAAGCACTCCACCGGGGGCGTGGGCGACGCGATCACCCTCGTCGTCGCGCCCCTCGCGGCCGCCCTCGGCGTGAAGGTCGCGAAGATGAGCGGCCGCGGCCTGAGCCACACCGGCGGCACGCTCGACAAGCTCGAGTCCATCCCCGGCATGCGCGTCGACCTCAGCCTCGCCGACTTCGTCCGCCAGATCCGCGACGTCGGCGTCGCGGTGATCGGCGCGAGCGAACGGCTCGTGCCCGCCGATAAGCGCCTCTACGCGCTGCGCGACCAGACCGCGACCGTGCACAGCCCTGCACTCATCGCCAGCTCGATCATGAGCAAGAAGATCGCCGGCGGCGCCCAGGCGATCGTGCTCGACGTGAAGGTCGGCTCCGGCGCGTTCTTCGCGGACCTCGCCGAGGCCCGTGAGGCCGCCCGCATCATGGTCGCGCTCGGGAAGCCGTGGGGGAGGCACGTGCGGTACATCATCAGCCGCATGGACGAGCCGCTTGGCACCATGGTCGGCAACGCGCTGGAGGTACGCGGCGCCGCCGAGGTACTGCGGGGCGGCGGGCCCGACGACCTGCGCGAGCTTTCGATCCTCGTCGCGGGCACCCTCGCCGAGGCCGCCGGGGTGGTGCCCGACGGGGAGGGCCTCGCCGCGGCCGCCGACGCGCTGGCGTCCGGGTCCGCGCTCGCCGCCGCCCAGCGGTGGGTGGAGGCGCAGGGCGGCGACCCCGGCGTGTGGAGCGAGCCCGACCGGCTCCCGGCCGCCCCGCACACCCTCGAGGTGCACGCCGCCGCGAGCGGCTACGTCTCCTCGCTCGACGCCCGCCAAGTGGGGGAGGCGGCCCGCTGGCTCGGTGCCGGGCGGCTGCACCACGCGCAGAAGGTCGATCCGGCCGTCGGGGTCGAGCTCACCGTCAAGACCGGCGACCCCGTGACCGCCGGCGAGACCGTCGCGATCGTCCACTGCCGCGACCTCAGCCTCGGCCAGCGCGCCGTCGAGATGATGGGGGAGACGTGTGTGATCGGCGAGGAGCCGGTGGAGCCCCCGGAGCTCGTGCTGGAACAGTCGGGTGCCTGAGCTCCCCGAGGTCGAGACGGTGCGGCGGCAGCTCGCGAAGGTCGCGACGGGCCGCACCATCCACCGCGTGCGGGTGCACGACGCGCTCCTCGTCGCACCTGAGAGCCCCAACCGGTTTCGCCGGGCGGTGGAGGGACGCACCGTCGCCCGGATCGACCGGCGCGGAAAGTACCTGCAAATCCAACTCGACAACGGTGACACGCTCGCGATGCACCTGCGGATGACCGGGCGCCTGCACCACGCCCCCGACGGGCGCGCCCCGGTCGACAAGCACCGCCGGGCCCGGTTCGAGCTCGACAACGGCGCCACCATCGACTTCTCCGACACCCGGCGCTTCGGCCGTGCGTGGATCGTGCCCGCCGACCACCCCGACCCGGCCGGCTACTGGAACGCCAGACTCGGCGTCGAGCCGCTCGACCGGGCGTTCACCGCCGAGCGCCTCGGCGCGCTGCTCGCGGGCCGCACCGCGCCGATCAAGGCGGCGATCCTCGACCAGCGCCTCATCGCAGGGGTGGGGAACATCTACGCCGACGAAGCCCTCTTCCAGGCCGCCGTCCACCCGACCCGGCCCGCCGGCTCGCTCGACCCGGGCGAGGTCGCGGCCCTTCGCGACGCCATCCGCGACCGTCTGCGCGCCGGGATCAAGCACGGGGGTACGTCGATCGACCGCTACCGCGACACCATCGGCAAGCCCGGTGCGATGCAAGACATGCTCCGCGTGCACCGCCACGAGGGCGACCCCTGCCCGGAATGCGGCGCCACGATCGTCAAGACCCGCGTCGCGCAGCGCGGAACCTACTTCTGCCCAGTATGCCAGCCGGTCGACTGACCGACGTCCCGGGCATCCGGGTGGGCCACTGGACCGACGCCGCGGCCGGCACCGGCTGCACCGTCGTCATCCCGCCGCCCGGCAGCATCGGAGCCGTCGACGTGCGGGGCGGCGGGGCGAGCGCCCGCGAGACCGAGCTCCTCGCGCCACTGGCCGGCGACCGCGAGATGACCGCGCTGCTCTTCACCGGCGGGTCCGCCTTCGGGCTGGCCGCCGCGGACGGGGTCATGCGCTGGTGCGAGGAGCAGGGCAGGGGCATGGAGACGCCGGGCGGCCGGGTGCCGATTGTGCCCGCCGCCGTGATCTACGACCTGGGCATCACCGCCAACCGGCGCCGGCCCGGCGCTGACGAGGGGTACGCGGCCTGCGTCGCCGCCGTGGAGAGCGGCCATGAGGTCGGCAGCGTCGGCGCCGGGACCGGCGCGACCGTCGGCAAGCTCAACGGGCGGGCGGGCTGGTGCAAGGGAGGCCTCGGCGCGGCGAGTGCCACGCTGCTCGACGGCGCGGTGGTGGCCGTGCTCGCCGTGGTCAACGCCTTCGGGGACGTGCTCGGCGAGGACGGCGAGGTGATCGCCGGTGCGTGGGACTCCGACCGGGGCTTCCTCCACGCGTCGCGCCACGTGCTCGTCGCCCCGCCCGAGCACCCGCGCCTCGCCCAAGGACAGCACACCACGCTGGTGTGCGTCGCCACCGACGCACGGCTCACCAAGACCGAGGCGGGGCAGGTGGCGCGCATGGCCCAAGCCGGAATCGCCCGCGCGGTGTCGCCGGTCAACACGCCGATCGACGGTGACGCGGCCTTCTGCGTCGCGACCGGTGTGCGGGAATCGAGCACCTTCGTGGCGGGGGTCGTGGCCGCAGAACTCGCGGCGACCGCGATCCGCGACGCGGTCGTCGCGGCACGCCCCGTTCGCGGCGTTCCCACGGGCATGGCTCGGACCGCCTCACGGCGGTGAACGTCCGACCGTTCCCACCCACGTGCAGGTGCATTACGTTGCATCCGACTGCGTGGGATAGATTGCGACAAATGGCACTCGGTTCCCGCCAGATTGCCGTCGGGCGATGACAACCCTTGCCGACGCCCAATTCGTCGCTGAGGACGCGGTCATCGTCCAAGGGCGTACGCCCTGGCAGCTGTTCTGGGCGCGCTTCAAACAGGATCGTCTCGCGCTGCTCGGGCTGGGGATGATCGGGTTCATCGTGGTGCTCGCGCTGGCCGCGCCGCTCATCGCGGCGATTACCGGGCACGGTCCGAACGAGATCGTCAGTCCGAGCCAGACCAACGAGTTCGGGCTCCCGCTCGGACCCAACTCCACGGTGTGGCTCGGAGCCGACCGCTCGGGGCGGGACATTCTCGTCCGCATCGCATACGGCGCCCGGGTCTCACTGCTCGTGGGGGTCGTCGCGTCCGGCATCGCCCTGACGATCGGCGTGGTGCTCGGGATCCTCGGCGGCTACTTCGGCCGCTGGGTCGACAGCATCATCTCCAGGGGGACCGATATCGTGCTCGCCCTGCCGTTGATCATCTTCGCGATCGGCATCGTGGCGGCCTGCTCGACATCGGCGGAGGGATGCCTCGGCGGGACCCTCAAGCCCGGACTCACGCTCGTAATCGTGATCATCGCGCTGTTCTCGTGGCCGCAACCCGCACGGCTCGTTCGCGGAGCGACGCTGTCGTTGCGTGAGAAGGAGTTCGTGGAGTCGGCACGCTCACTCGGGGCGAGCGAGACCCGGATCATGTTCCGGGAGCTCCTGCCGAATCTCGTGGCTCCGATCATCGTGTGGGGATCCCTCCTGGTTCCCTCCGCCATCCTGTTCGAGGCGTACCTGTCGTTCCTGGGGCTCGGCGTCCCAGGAAACGTTCCATCTTGGGGGAAGATGTTGTCCGAAGCGGTCGACATCTTCGGTGTCGCTTGGTGGTTCTGGTTGATCCCCGGTCTCATGCTCATGCTGACCGTCCTGGCCTTCAATCTTCTGGGTGACGGCCTGCGGGACGCGCTCGACCCGAGGACCGGTCGTTGAACGAACTGAGGAGTATTCTGTGAAATCACGTGGAAAGTGGGTAGTGGGCACCGCCCTCGCGGCGGGCATGGTGCTCGCGGCCGCCGGTTGCGGCGGCGGCGGCAGCAGCAGTAGTGATACCGGCGGGGACGCCGGAGCGGTGACGAAGGGCGGCACGCTCCGAATGGAGACGCAGGACTTCGGGTTCACCGATGCGTTCGACCCGACCGGTGAGTACCTCGGGCTCGCTCAGGGGTATCTCAACCAGCTGCTCCAGCGCAACCTGGTGAGCTACAGGTTCCAACCCGACACCCCCGGTAACGAGCTGGTGCCGGACCTCGCGGAGTCGATCCCCGAGCCCTCGTCCGACGGCCTCACCTACACGTTCAAGCTCAAGAACGGCATCAAGTTCGGGCCTCCCGTGAACCGCGAGATCACGTCCAAGGACATCGCCTTCGCGTTCGAGCGGGTCTTCACGCCGTCGCTCGCCGCCCAGTACCCCGGGTACTACTCGGCCATCGAGGGCGTCGACGCGTTCAGCAAGGGCACCGCCAAGACGATCACCGGCATTCAGACGCCTGACGACAAGACGATCACCTTCAAGCTCACCAAGCCGCAGGGCAACTTCCTCTACACGCTCGCGATGCCCGCAGCCGCGGCGATGCCGAAGGAAGTGGCCGGCTGCTTCACGACCGCGGGCGACTACGGCCGGTACATCATCGCCTCCGGCCCGTACATGATCGCGGGGAGCGACAAGCTCGACGCGACGAGCTGCAAGACGCTCAAGCCGATCTCCGGCTTCGACCCGACGAAGAACCTGACCTTCGTCCGCAACCCGTCGTATGACCCCGCGACCGACAACCCGGAGTACCGCCAGGCGAACGTCGACAAGATCACGATCGACATCAACACCAACGCGAAGGACATCTTCGACAAGATCGAGCGTGGTGAGCTGGACGGATCCCCGGACACCCCGCCCGCGGACGTGATCCAGAAGTACGCCACCGACGAGAACCTGAAGAAGGACCTCAAGGTGTTCTCGGGCGACCGGACGTGGTTCATCACCATGAACTGGGCGACGCCTCCGTTCGACGACATCCACGTCCGCAAGGCCGTGAACTACGTCATGGACAAGACGCAGCTCCAGAAGGCGTGGGGCGGTCCTGTCGCAGGGGCCATCGCGAAGCACCTGGTCCCGGACACGCTCTACAACGGCACGTTCCCGGCCGACTACGACCCGTACCCGTTCGACGAGACGAAGGCCGCCGAGGAGATGAAGCTGTCGAAGTACGACACGAACAAGGACGGCGTCTGCGACTCGGCATGCAAGGGCCTGTTCTTCGTGACGCGCAACCTTCCGCAGTGGGAGGCGATGACCCCGATCATCGAGGCTCAGCTCAAGAAGATCGGGATCACCGTCGAAACACGGGCACTTCCCACGGGCAACGCGTACACCACGATCCAGACGGTCTCGCGCAAGGTGCCGATCGCCGCGAACGCCGGCTGGGGCAAGGACTTCGCCGACCCGGCGACGTTCATGGTGCTGTTCGACGGCCGGAACATCCTGGCCACCGGAAACAGCGCGTACCCGCTGGTCGGCCTCACCAAGACCCAGGCCACGAAGTTCGGCCTGGACTACCCGGCAGGTGGCATCCCGAGCGTGGACGCCGACATCGACGCATGCTTCCCGACGTCCGGCCAGAAGCGCACCGACTGCTTCGCGGCCCTCGACAAGAAGCTGATGGAAGAAATGGCGCCGTGGGTCCCGTACCTCTTCGCCAACAGCGTCGAGACCGCCGGCCCTGCGCTCAACTACCGGTTCGACCAGTTCTCGGGTGAGCAGGCACTCGTGAACGAGTCGGTCGACACCTCGAAGCAGAAGTAAGGAAGAGAGAGCATCGGAAGATCGGGAGAGGGTAGGACGAAGAGAGGATGGGGCGCTACATCATCAGGCGGCTCTTGTGGTCGGTGGTGGTTGTCGTGCTGGTCACGCTTCTGGCCTTCGTCATCTTCTACGTCCTGCCCTCGACCGATCCGACGATCGCCTTCGCCGGCAAGCAGCCGACGGAGGAGCTCAAGGCCGAGGTCGCCAAGAACCTCAACCTCGACTCGTCGCTTCCCGTGCAGTACCTCACGTTCGTCAGGCACCTGTTCCTCGGCGACCAGTACGGGTGGCCGGGCTTCGGGAAGTCGTACAACACCCGGGCGCCGATCCGCGACGAGCTGTTCAGCCGCCTGATCGTCACGCTTCAGCTGGCGATCGGCGCCCTGTTCATCTGGCTCGCCATGGGCATCTCCATCGGGGTGCTGTCCGCTCTGAAGCGCCGGACCTTCTGGGACCGGGCGGCGATGGGGTTCGCCCTCATCGCGATCTCGACGCCCGTGTTCTTCCTGGGAATACTCGGGCTCTTCGTCTTCTGGAAGACGCTCGGCATCAATCCCGGCACCGGCTATGTCGGCTTCCGTGAGAATCCGGTGGAGTGGTTCCAACATATGTGGCTGCCCTGGCTCGTCCTCGCGCTGCTCTCGGCGGCGATCTACGCCCGCATCGTGCGGGGCAGCATGCTCGACGTCATGGGCGAGGACTACATCAGGACGGCGAGAGCGAAGGGCGTCCGCGAGCGAGACGTCGTGGTGCGCCACATGCTCCGACCCGCGATCGCGCCCGTCATCACGCTCGCCGGCATCGACTTCGCCATCCTCATCGGCGGCGCGGTCGTGACCGAGAGCATCTTCAACCTGCCCGGCATCGGCGCCTACGTGCTCGATGCGGCCGGAAACAACGACCTGCCGGTCGCGATGGGCGTCACGGTCATCGCCGCGGTCTTCGTCACGATCATGAACCTGATCGTCGACATCCTCTACGGGTTCATCGACCCGCGTGTCAGGTACACGTGAGCGAGCCGCTTCTTGAGGTCCGCGACCTGTCGGTCCGCTTCAAGACGCCCGACGGGATCGTGCAGGCCGTTGACGGCCTGTCGTTCACGGTCGACCGCGGCGAGTCGCTCGGCGTGGTCGGGGAGTCCGGGTCGGGCAAGAGCGTCACCTTCATGGCCATCATGGGCCTCCTCAACCGCGACTACGCGGAGATCGGCGGCGAAGTCCGCTTCCGGGGTCACGACCTGCTCCAGATGTCGGATCGTGACCTGCGGCAGATCCGCGGCGACGGCATCGGGATGGTGTTCCAAGACCCGATGACTTCGCTGCATCCGATGTACCGCGTGGGGGCGCAGATCGCCGAGGCCATCCAGGTGCATCGCGACGTCTCCAAGGACGTGGCGTGGGCGGAGGCCGTCGACATGCTCCGGCTGGTCGGGATCCCCTCGCCGGAGGAGCGCGTCCGCGCCTACCCGTATGAGCTCTCCGGCGGCATGCGTCAGCGTGTGATGATCGCGATGGGCCTCGTGCTCAAACCGGATCTGCTGATCGCCGACGAGCCCACGACCGCGCTCGACGTGACCGTCCAGGCGCAGATCCTGGAGCTCATCGAGGACCTCAAGCGCGAGCTGAACATCGGCGTCGTCCTCATCAGCCACAGCCTCGGCGTCATCGCCGACGTGTGTCAGCGCGTGATGGTGATGTACGCCGGGCGGGCGGTGGAGGTCGGCACCCGGGACGAGGTGTTCCTCAACCCGGTGCATCCCTACACGTGGGGACTGCTCGAATCGATCCCGCGCGTCGGGGCGGGTCACACGCGCCTCGTCCCGATCGACGGCGCGCCGCCGTCGCTCATCCACTTGCCGAAGGGCTGCCCGTTCCACCCGCGGTGTCCACACCGGTTCGAGCCGTGCGACCGCGACAGGCCCGCGCTCGCCGACCGCGGATCGGGTCACCCCGATGCCTGCCACATGACGCCGCAGGAGAAATCCGAGGCCTGGGCCGCGCGGCGTCAGCGGCGGATGGAGGTGGAGGCATGAGCACGAACGCCGTGCCCGAGCTGCCGACCCTCTCCGACGTTGAGCTGGTGAGCGTCGAGCACCTCGTGAAGGAGTTCCCGATCAAGCGCGGGGTCATCTTCCAGAAGCAGATCGGCGCGGTGCACGCGGTCGAGGACATCTCGTTCGCGATCGCCAATGGGGAGACGCTCGGACTGGTCGGCGAGTCGGGGTGCGGCAAGTCGACGACCGCGCGCCTGGTGGCCCGACTCCTCGAGCCGACGTCAGGGACGATCACGTTCGACGGGACCGACATCACTCACCTCTCGTCGCACGACATGCGTCCCCTGCGTCGCGAGGTCCAGATGGTGTTCCAGGACCCGTACGCGTCGCTCAACCCCCGCCACACCGTCGGGCAGATCATCGCGGCGCCGTTTCGCATCCACGGCATCGAGGGCGACCGCAAAGCCAAGGTGCAGGAGCTCATGGAGCGGGTCGGGCTGAACCCCGAGCATTACAACCGCTATCCGCACGAGTTTTCCGGCGGGCAGCGCCAGCGCATCGGGGTGGCCCGGGCCCTCGCGCTTCGCCCGAAGCTGATCATCTGCGACGAGCCGGTCTCGGCGCTGGACGTCTCGATCCAGGCCCAGATCGTGAACCTCCTGCAGGACCTGCAGGCGGACTTCGGGCTCACGTATCTGTTCATCTCGCACGATCTTGGGGTCGTCCGCCACGTGTCGGATCGGGTTGCGGTGATGTACCTGGGCCGCATCGTGGAGCTCGCCGAGTCGAACGCCCTCTACGCCAATCCCCGCCACCCGTACACCGCGGCGTTGCTGTCGGCGGTGCCGAAGGGGCACGAGCACACCGACGGGGGCGAGCGGATCCTGCTGCAGGGCGACGTGCCCTCGCCGGTCAACCCGCCACCCGGCTGCCCGTTTCACCCGCGCTGCCCGAAGGCCCGCCTCGTCACGGGGTCCGACGACACCGTGCCGGAGCAGTGCCGCACCGAGGTACCGGCGCTCCAGCCGATCGGCAACGGCCAGGAGGTCGCCTGCTGGTTCCCGCTGCAGCCGGGTGAGCAGCTCCAGCAGGCCGCCCACGTCTAGCGTCTACGCGGCCAGCAAGTGATCGAGCTCGCCGGCGCGCTCGAGCGCGTAGAGCTCCTCCCAGCCGCCGATGGGGTTCCCGTCGATGATGATCTGCGGGACCGTCATGCGGCCCGTGATCCCGGCGATGTGCATCCGTGCCTCGAAGTCGCTGAGGGCGATGTGGATCTCCTCATAGTCCACCGCCTTCTGATCGAGGAGGCGCTTCGCCCGGACGCAGTAGGAGCACGGGTCGCTGGTGTACATGAGGATCTCCGCCATTCCCTGGAATCGTAGCGGGTTTCGGAAGTTCTCCGCAGGTCCAGCTTGCGAGGCCATCGCGACCCCGGCGTTTCAAAGGTTGACGCGGAATCTCATGAGCTTTGTGAATGATTCAGGCCAAAGTCCGAAGCCCGAATGGGGGAAACTGCCCACGATTGAGGGGGTGCACCGGACCTAGTGTGCGTGGTGTCGATACCGACCCACCACCTCTCGGCGATGCGATGCGCCCGGCGGAGTGGTTCGGAGCGAGAAGGACAAGGTTGATCCCTCCCAACGGCTCTTGACACCGGTTAAGCGGCTGACTACCGTCAAAACCGACCAAGAGAAAGGAGTGCCCTCGCGCTGTTGCCGCAGCCGAGGGCGTGGCGCTGGAGTGATCCCTCCCACGCATCGCGAGACTACCCCACAGATTCGCTCCGCGGGACAGGCGTCCCACGCTGTGCAACGGCCCTCGCCCCGCCGTCCGGGTCTGAAACTCCGAAACGTCTCGCCTCGGGACCTCGTCTGATGCCCGTGGTCGTGAATCGCGATCCGTCCGCAGCATGGACCGAGGGCCTCGAGTCGCTCGGGCAGCGGGAACTGCGCGTCGAGGTCGACGACCCGGCACTGGTCGACGCCGCCGCCGACTTCCTGCGCTCGACGGTGAGCGCGCAGCACCTGCACCGCGTCGAGGTGCAGGGCGGCAAGCAGGTGCCGTTCGGTTCGTCGCCCGTCTGCTTCGCCGACATCGATCCGCTCGGCCCGCTGATCGCCCACGAGATGCGGCGCCCGCAGGAGGCACTCGCTCGCGGTGTCTCGGGAGCGGCCCGCATGTGGACGTTGCAAGCCGCGGTGTGCCAGCGGCAGGGTGCGGAGTTCGAGCCGCCGGGCCCGGACACGCTGGTCGCCGTCTCCGACGACGCCCTGGACCCGGGCGCGATGGTTCACGGCTCACGCCACCCGACCCCGTCACCGGAGATGTCGGGCTGGTTCCTCATCGGGCTCGCACACGCCGAGGGCGCGCCGCTGCAGCGCACGACCGTCTCCGAGGTGGTCCGGGCCCGCCCCGACATCGGCGCGTACCTCGCGCTCCCGAGCGGCTACGCGTTCCGGTCGCGGCGCGGCCTCAGTCCCTCCATCGTGTGGGACCCCGAGGTCGCCGCCCTCGTTCGCTGACGGATTCCGGTCGCCCGGCGCGGTCCCCCCGGGCCAGCTGGTCACCACTCCGGGGGTGTACGA
>CAVPMA010000012.1:0-110288 GCA_963706315.1 uncultured Thermoleophilia bacterium
AGCGGGAGACGGGACTCGAACCCGCGACCCTCAGCTTGGAAGGCTGACGCTCTAGCCAACTGAGCTACTCCCGCGTCGTCGGCGAGTCTACCAGCGGCCAGCAGGTGGCCGGTTACGGTCGGCGCGCGAGAAACACACTGTGGCCCGGGGCGAACCGCTCGCCGTCGTAGCCCTGCAACGTCCGGGCCTTGAACCCGGCCTTGCGGAGTTGCTCGAGGACGCGGGCGGCTGGGATGAGCCGCTGCTCGTGGGTCTCCTCGCCCGTGCGGATCCTGCCGCCGACCTTTCGGAACGTCGACACGGACCGCGTCAGGGTGCCCCGCTTCTGCTCCACGGCGGTCGACACCACGGCGCAGTCCTCACCGACCCAGGTCGTCGTGACCGGTCCACCACCCGCGACCCGACCGGGGCCGGCGACGTCGAACAGGAACACCCCGCCCGGCCACAGCGCCTTGAACACCCGGGCGAAGACCCGGTCCAGGGCCTTCGCCGTGTTTGCCTTGTCGTCGAGGGAGTTGAACACCTCGCCGGCCGCCAGGACCGCGTCGCACGGCGGAATGTCGGCGGTGACGAACGACTCCTCGACGAACGTCGCGCGCGGGGCATTTCCCCTCGCCAGCTGGATCATCGCCGGGGAAGCCTCGATGCCGAGCACGTCGAAGCCGGCGGCGCCGAGGCGCGCCGCGGCCACTCCGCTGCCTGCGCCCAGTTCCACGACGAGCCCACCCTTCGACAGCCGGTGGAGCTCTTCGATCAACCGGTCCGCGGCCAGCACGGCCAGCGACGTGAACCCCGCGTCATGGACATACGCGAGGTCCTCACCGTAGAACGACACGACTGTACGCTAACGATCCCGGCAGATGTCCCGCCGGGACCCGCCGACGCGCCGTCGTCCGCTTCCGCGAACCGAGAGGAACCTGCATGGGCACCCAGGCATCGGAGGTCACCCCTCCCGGGGTGTACCCGATCCGCCAGATCGTGACCGACGACCTGGCCCGCAACCGGCTCACGGTGTTCTTCCGGCTCCTCCTCGCGATCCCGCACCTCGTCTGGCTGAGCCTCTGGACCATCGCCGGCGTCGTCGTCTGGTTCATCAACTGGATCTGGACGCTCATCGAGGGTCGGTCACCGGACTGGGCGCACAACTTCTTCGCCGCGCTGTCCAGGTACACGGTGCACGTAAGCTCGTACCTGTTCCTCGCTGCCGACCCGTTCCCGGGCTTCATGGGCGACCCCGGCTACCCGGTCGACCTCCAGATCGACCCGCCCGCCCATCAGCGGCGCGTCATCACGTTGTTCCGCCCGATCCTCGTGATCCCCATGCTCATCGTCGCGAGCGTGCTGCGGTACCTCATGGAGATCATCGGGATCATCGCCTGGTTCTACATCCTCGTCACCGGGCGGATGCACGAGGGCATGCGGAACCTCCTGACGTTCACGATCGGGTTCAACGCCCGCACCCACGGCTACCTGGTGTTCCTGACGGATCGGTACCCGCCGTTCTCGGAGCAGGGATTCCCGACGTCCTAGCGGCGCGTCAGGCGCGCAACTCCACGCCCTCCCGGTGGAGGCGGCGGATGCGGTCCATGTTCTCCTGGTCGGGGCCGTTGCCCTCGATGCCCGGCACCTCGAGGATGCCCGGGAGCGCCTGAAGCGCGGGATGGCCGAGGATGCGCCGGAAGCCGTCCTCGCCGATCTGCCCGTCGCCGATGTTCTCGTGGCGGTCCCGGTTGGAGCCGAAGTCGGTCATCGAGTCGTTGAGATGCAGGCACCGCAGCTGCTCGATCCCGACGACGGAGTCGAACTCGTCGAGCACCCGATCGATGCCGCCCTCCTCGTGCACCGGGTAGCCGGACGCGTACAGGTGCTGGGTGTCGAGGCAGAACCCCAGGCGCGTCGGATGGCCGACGGCATCGAACACGGCCTTGAGCTGCTCGAACGTGCGTCCGATGGTGTCGCCCGCCCCGGCGGTGTTCTCGAGGTAGACGCAGCAGCCGCCCGGGACGTCGTCGAACGCCGCCGCGATCGCCTCGCCAATGCGTCCGACGGCGCCGTCCAGCGTGTCGCCCTTCGACGATCCCACGTGCAGCACCACGCCCGACAGGCCGAGCGCCTCACCGATCGCCAGGTGCTGGCACAGGCTCTCCTGCGATGAGCGGTAGAAGTTGCGCATCTTGGTCGCAGGCTTGCCGGGAGGTCCGGTGGGCTGGTCGCGGTCGGGTGCGCCCAGGTTGATCAGGTACAGGCCGTGGGAGACGAGCGGGCCCATCCCGGCCGCCCGCGCCTTCTCGCGGAAGCCCGCGATCTCCTCGGGCTTGTGGTTGATGGGAGCCCAGGTCCGCGGGTTGTGCGTGAAGACCTGGAGGCTCTCGCAGCCGATCGCGAGCCCGCGGTCGATCGCGTTGCTGATGCCTCCGGATGACGAGACGTGGGCGCCGAACCGCACCCCGGTATCCTAGTCGCCCGCGCCGGGCGCCAGCCGTGGCCTGCGCCGGCCCGCAACCGACGAGGGAAAGCCACCGCGTGCCACCACCGAACCGCCCCGAGATCACCGAGCCCTGCCGCGTGCGCTTCGCGCCGAGCCCGACCGGCAGCCTGCATGTGGGCGGCGCGCGCACCGCGCTGTTCAACTGGCTGATCGCCCGGAAGACCGGCGGGACGTTCGTGCTGCGCATGGAGGACACCGATCGGGAGCGCTCGACGCCGGAGAGCGAGGCCGAGATCCTGCGGGTGCTGCGGTGGCTTGGCCTGGACTGGGACGAGGGCCCCTACCGGCAGAGCGAGCGCGATGACGTGTACCGCGATGCCATCGACCGGCTCAAGGCGGCCGGCGCCGTGTACGCCGCGTACGAGACCGACGCCGAGATCGAGGCCCAACGGGAGGCCGCCCGCCGCGACAAGCGCGCTCCCGTCGTGCGCGGCAAACGCGACTACACGCCCGACGAGCTCGCCGCGTTCGCCGCGGAGGGGCGCGCGCCCGTGTGGCGGTTCGCGGTGCCGGTGCCGGGAGAGACGATCATCGAGGACATGGTCCGGGGCACCGTGACGTTCGGACACGACAACATCGAGGACTTCGTGGTCGCCAGATCGGACGGGACGCCCACCTACAACCTCGCCGCGGCCGTCGATGACGTTGACATGGGCATCACCCACGTGCTGCGCGGCGAGGACCACATCTCCAACACCCCGAAGCAGATGCTCATCATGCGCGCGCTGGAGGCGGACCCCCCGCTGTACGCCCACATCCCGCTCATCCTCGGACCCGACAAGAAGCGACTGTCGAAACGCCACGGGGCCGCGTCCGTGGAGGAGTTCGAGGCCGACGGGTTCCTCGCGGAGCCGCTGATCAACGCCCTCGCGCTGCTCGGCTGGAGCTACGATGACAAGACCGAGCGCTTCACGCTCGAGGAGCTCGTCCAGGCGTTCTCGGTGGGCCGCATCTCGAAGGCGGGGGCGGTGTTCGACCGGCGCAAGCTCGAGGTGATGCACGGCCGCTACCTGCGGATGATGGAGCCGCAGGACTTCGAGGACGCGCTCGTGGCGTACCTCGCCAACACCGGGTTCATCGCCGCGCACGGGCCAGGGGCCGAGCAGCTCGTTCGCGCCAGCGCGAAGGCCGTGAAGGGCAAGCTCACCACGCTCGGCGAATACACGACGCTCGCCGGCTGGATGTTCGGCCCGCTCGAGTTCGAGCCGGAGGCCTGGGAGCGGATCGTCGCCGACGTGAAGCACTCCATCCAGGTGATCGGCGGCGGCCTTGGCCGCCTCGAAGGCCTGGCGGGCTGGGAGCTCACCGAGATCAAGGACGCCTTGCAGGACCAACTTCACATCATGGGCGAGAACGCGCGGGATTTCCTCGAGCCGCAGCGCATCGCGGTGACCGGGCGCACCGTCTCCACCGGGGTCTACGAGAGCATCCACCTCATCGGCCGGGACGAGGCTCTCGCGCGTTACCGTCACACGCTCGGGCGGCTCGCAGAGCTGTGGGTCGCGTAGCGTCCGCCTGATGGCCGATCCGCACCTCATCCTCGAGGTGGCCGGACGGGAGGTCCGCCTCTCGAACCCCGACAAGGTGTTCTTCCCCGAGATCGGCGTCACCAAGCTCCAGCTCGCCGAGTACTACATCGCGGTGGCCGATGCGGCGCTCGTGCACGTGCGGGAGCGGCCGACGGTGATGAAGCGCTACGTCGACGGCGCGGCGGCCGAGCCGTTCTTCCAGAAGCGGGTGCCGAAGGGCGCGCCGGAGTGGCTGCAGACGGCGACGGTGAGCTTCCCGAGCGGCCGCACGGCCACCGAGCTCGTGCCGAACGACGCCGCGCACCTGGTATGGGCGGTCAACCTCGGCGTGATCGACTTCAACCCGTGGCCCGTCCGCCGCGCCGACCTGGACCGTCCCGACGAGCTGCGGGTCGACCTCGACCCCATGCCGGAGGTGCCGTGGGACCACGTCCGTCGGGTCGCGCTCGTCGCGGGCGACGTGCTCCGCGAGCACGACCTCGTGGGCTTTCCGAAGACGTCCGGGTCGCGCGGCATCCACATCAACGCCCGGATCCGGCCCGAGCACGGGTTCACCGAGGTGCGCCGCGCCGCCCTCGCCCTGGCGCGCGAGGTCGAGCGACGCGTCCCGGACCTCGCCACCAGCAAGTGGTGGAAGGAGGAGCGGCACGGGGTGTTCGTCGACTACAACCAGAATGCCCGTGACCGCACGGTGGCGTCGGCGTACTCCGTTCGCCCGGTCCCGAACGCCCGGGTGTCATGCCCGCTCGCGTGGGACGAGGTGCCGGACGTCGAGCCGGACGACCTGCGCATCGACACGGTGCCCGCCCGGCTCGCTGGGGTCGGGGATCCGTCGGCCGACATCGATGCCCATGCGGGCAGCCTCGACGCGCTCCTGGCGCTTGCCGCTCGCGACGAGGCGGAGGGGCTCGGCGACGCCCCCTGGCCGGTGCACTTCCGCAAGCAGCCCGGCGAGCCGAAGCGGGTGCAGCCGAGCCGAGCGCGCAGGGACGACGCCTGAATCGTTCGGTGCGGGTGGGGCAGAGTCGCGGGCGTGCGATGCACCGGCTAAGTCCGAAAGTCGCTGATGGTCACCAGGCTCGGCGCCGTCTGCTCGGCCACCGCCAAGGCCGCGACCTTCGTGGTCACGAAGGCTGATTCGGTCCCGGGCGATTAACAATCCCTCGGAACTCCATTTCCGTCCCGGGCGCTTAACGTTGCTTGAGCGTTGGCCTCTGGGGGCGAGTGGGGGCGAGCAACCCTCAACCGAGGTTAATCGCCCGGGACGGCTGAAGGGCCCGAGGCGATTGTTAATCGCCCGGGACCGTTCAGGGGGAGACGTGGAGCGGTGCGCGCTCGTCCCATCAGGCGCGGTTCGCCGCGTTTGTGCGGATCCACTGTCACGCCCCCAGTTGCTCGACGGTGCACTCTGCGGGAGCCTTGTCGTCGCGGAAGCGGATGGTCCTTGCGCCGTGGCGGATGCGGCCGCCGCTCACGTGGTCGAATGTGACCTCCACGACCAGCTCCGGCCGCATCGCGATCCACTGGAGCTCCCTGTCGGCGCTCCACCGGCTCGGATCCGCTGAGCCGCGCTCCCCGGACTCGAAGGGCGCAAGTAACGCCACGAGCTCCCGCTTCTGCTTGGCGCTGAACCCGGCGCTGTGCCCGACGACCCGCAACTGCCCGTCCGGCTGGTACAGGCCGAGGATGAGCGACCCGACCGTCCCGTCCGCCTTCCCCGGACGCCATCCGACGACGACGCAGTCGACCGTCCGGATGCGCTTGATCTTGACCATGCCCTTTCGCTCACCTGGCCGGTACGGGGCGTCGCGCTCCTTCGCGATGACCCCCTCAGCCTCATGGAGCCAGCGCTCGGCCGCCGTGTGGTCGGTGACGAGCGGGGTCAGGCAGACGGGGGGTGCGACGAGCGCCTCAAGCCGCTTCCGACGCTCGCCAAACGGGAGGTGGAGGAGTGACTCGCCGTCGTCGACGAGCAGGTCGAAGGCGCAGAACGTGGCGGGGATCTCCTCGGCGAGCAGCGTCACACGTGAGGCGGCAGGGTGGATGCGGCTCTGCAGCGCCTCGAAATCCTCGCGCCCCTCGGGTCGCTCGATGACGATCTCGCCGTCGAGCACGTAGCGCCCAGACGGGAACCGGAGCTCAGGGAAGTACCGGCCAAGGGGCTTTCCGCCACGCGACTGCATCGTGACCGCATCGCCGTCGACGAAGACGATCGCGCGAAATCCGTCGAGCTTCGGCTCGAATGCCCACGCATCGCCGGTCGGGATCTGGGCCGCCGAGCGGGCGAGCTGAGGGGCCAGCGGCGGGGAGAGGGGGAGTGCCACGAACGCAAGCCTAAGGATCGTGTCAGGCACCTGACGTGACACGGGGTGCGACGACGATCTGTGCTCCGACCCGACCGTGCGTTCGGCACCCCCGGAAGTCCGATGAACCGCTGTTACACTCGTCGGCGACTCGGGACGTGGCGCAGCTTGGTAGCGCACTCGCTTTGGGAGCGAGGGGTCGCCAGTTCGAATCTGGCCGTCCCGACTTGTCCACCCGGTAACCCCGTTGCGAGGTGCCATGAACGCGCCGGTCGTCCGCATCGCCAGGCGACTTCGATCTCGTGGTCGTCGCCGCCCCGAACCGGGTTCATGCTGAGCTCGCCCATGGGCGGTCGCGGCGGGCATCGCCGTGGTCGTCGACAAGCCGCTTGCCCGGCCCGCCGCCGAAGGGCGGGAGCTGCTCGAGGCCGCCCGGACCTCCAGCGACGAGGGCCGAGTGATCATCTCGGCTGACGTCTCGGGCGCCGCGTCGGCAAACGCGTACGATCCCCGCCATGCACCCATGGCACGACATCTATGTGGACGACGAACAGGTGGACGCCGGCTTCCCGGTCGTCATCGAGGTGCCGCAGGGCAGCAAGAACAAGTACGAACTTGACAAGGAGACGGGGCTCCTCCGCCTGGACCGCGTGCTCTACAGCGCGGTGCACTACCCGGCCAACTACGGGTTCATCCCGCGGACCTTCTGCGACGACGGCGACCCGCTCGACGTGCTCGTGCTCGGCCAGGAGCCGGTCGTGCCGCTCAGCATCGTGCAGGCGCGCGCGGTGGGAGTCATGCGGATGCGCGACGACAAGGGCATCGACGACAAGATCGTGGCGGTCAGCCTCTACGACCCGTCGGTCAACGAGTACACCGACCACCACCAGCTCCCCGGCCACACCCTGCGGGAGATGACGCGCTTCTTCCAGGACTACAAGGTGCTGGAGCACAAGGAGGTCGTGATCGACGACCCGATGGGCCCGGACGAGGCCGTGCAGATCGTCCGTGAGTCGCTGGAGCTCTACCGCAAGCTCAGGCGCGGCGAGATTCAGGGCAAGTAGGGCGCCGCTACAGGTCGCGTCGCGAGAACGCCCACGCCGCGGCGATGCCGACGATCACCAGGTAGGCGAGTGCCCAGAGCCACAGTTCCGGGCCGCCGGCCTGCGCACCGCCGAACGGGCCGAGCTTGACGATGACGCGCTCGAACCCCTCGGCGTCGGCGGTGATCGCGTACAGGGCGTTCTGGTAGAGCGCCTCGAACGGCAGCGCCCAGCTGGTGATCGTGCCGGCGCGCTCCAGGCGGGCGCTGGGCAGCGCGTCGCCGATCTGGCCGAGCAGGCCGCCCACGAGGCCGGCCCCGAAGAGCATGAACACGGCGATGCCGTTCGCCGTGCCGCTCAGGAACACGGAACCGAACACCGACAGCGCTGCGATCACGGCGACGGCGCCGGCCAGGCCGAGCGCCGGCGTCAGCACCCGGTCCGGCCACCAGTCGCCGGTTGCCCGCGTGATCGACGCGGCGGCGAGGAACATCACCACGACGTAGAAGGCGCACACCGCGGCGGCGGCCAGGAACCTGCCGGCGAGCACCGCTCGGCGCGTGATGGGTCGTACCAGCATGGGCTGCAGCAGCCCGCGTTCGGCGTCGCCCCGAACCGCTCCGAGCGTGAGGAACACCGCCAGCACCGATCCCAGGAAGAGGATCGCGAACATGGCGAGGCCGAGCAGTATGCCGCCTGCCAGCTCGGTCTCACGCACCGGCGAGTTCTGGAAGTCGAACGAGTTGCGCACCTCGTTGAAGGCGGCGGACGTGCCCCATGCGTAGAGACCGAGGAACCCGACCGACAGGATCAGCACCACCACGAAGACGCGCCGGCGCAGGCTCTCCTGCAGCGCGTACCGCGCGACGGTCAGTGCGCCGTTCACCGCTCGCTCCCCGCGATGGCCTCGAGGTACACCTCTTCGAGCGTGGAGCGCACGACCGCCACTCCGTAGATCCGCTCGCCGGCCGCGACGAGCTCAGCGACGATCCGGGGCACGTCGTCGCGCGTCGCGTCTTCGAATCGCCGCACGCCGTTCGCGGTCTCGACCTCCACGCCGCTCTTTCGGGCCAGCTCGTCCGGTGTTCCGGCGGCGACGGTCGCACCTCTGGAGATGATCACCACGCGATCGCAGACCAGCTCCACCTCGGACAGCAGATGCGAGTTGAGGAGCACCGCGATGCCGCGACGGCGAAGCTCCTCCAGGAGCTCGCGGACGGCAATACGGCCGGCCGGGTCGAGCGCGCTGGTCGGCTCGTCGAGGAGCAGCAGCTTGGGCGATCCCACGAGGGCCTGCGCGATGCCGAGCCGCTGCTGCATGCCCTTCGACATCTCCTCGACCTTGCGTCCGCCGGCGTCGCCCAGGCCGACGAGCTGCAGGAGGGCCCGCCGTTCCGTGGGGCCGCCGCGCGATCCGGCGAGACGCTGGTGCAGGTCGAGCACCTCGTCGCCACTCGCCCATCCCGGGTAGCGGAAGAGCTCCGGGAGGTACCCGAGCCCCCGTCGGGCCTCGACCGAACCGGCCGGATGGCCGAGCACCTCCGCACGTCCCGCCGTCGGTCGCACCAGGCCGCACGCGATCTTCACGAGCGTCGACTTCCCCGCCCCGTTCGGTCCGAGGAGACCCACGAGCTCACCCTGGCCGACCTCGATGTCGACGCCCCGCAACGCATGGACGCCGCCGCCATAACGCTTTTCGAGATCGGAGGTGACGAGCGCGGGCACGGAGCGGCAGTCTAGGCCAGGACCCCTCGCCTCCCGCAGCGGTCCGGTCGGGCGCAGAGCGGCTCGCTTCCGCTCCGTCTAGCTCAGGTACTTGCTGGTGTCGAGCCCGTGCTCCTGCATGATCTTCTCGAAGGTCGCCCGCATCTCCTCGGGGTAGTCCGGCAGGTCCCCGCGGTCGACGAGCTCCTTCGCGCGCGCACGGATCGCGGGCCCGAAGTCCCAGTCGTCGTCGCGCATCAGCCGCTCGATCTCGCGGGCGGGCCATGAGACGACCCCGGGGTCGCGTCCGAACCGTCCGGCGATCGCGTCGATCTCCTCGAACCGGCCCGGCAGCGGCGCCTGCTCCTGGATGAGCCCCTTCGCGATGAGCGTCTCCGTGACCTCGGGTTGCGGCATCAGCGGGGTGCCGTAGCGGTCCCGGTGGTAGAGCTTCTCGAAGCGCAGACGCGGGCGCTGACCGCCGGCCTTCTCGTCCTCCAACGGGTAGCCGACGGCGTGGGCCCAGGTGAACTTGAGGTTCGGCGTGAGCCCGAACGCCTTCTCGACGCCTCCCGGCTTGCGGCCGAACGCCAGGAGGAGGTTGCCCACGCCGAGGGCGACCCCGGCGGTGATGGCGTTCGCCACCGCCTGGCCCGACTCGAACCGCAGCAGCGTGTCGGTGCGCTCCACCGGGAAGCTCATCAGCCGGGGCACTGTCTGGGTCATCGTGAACTCGTAGTTCCAGCCGTGGTAGTGCGTGGCCGCGCCGCTCAGCGCAAGCGACGAGATGCCGTCGTTGGCCCGGCCGTACCACGCGTGGAGGTTCGTGAGCCAGAAGATCACGTGCGAGCACTGGTTGATCACCTGCACGTTGAACCCCGAGACGCACTCCTCGATCTCGTCCCAGAGCCCGCACGTCTCCTTCTGCACCACGATCGCCTCGGTGGCGTTGATGTTGCCCTGGCAGGAGGAGAACCGGGCGGCCTGGAGCATCGCCTCGATCTTCCAGTCCTCCACCTTACGGTCGGGGTCGTAGTACCTGATGCTGCGTCGGTTGCCGAGTGCCTGGAAGACGGGTACGTCCGGGAAGTCGACCATCGCGAGGCTCCTTGTTGCGTCGGGTAGCGGCTTCCCGGGAGCCTACGCCCGACGCTTCCGAAGCCCAGCGGAGCCTCCGCCGACAAGGCAACGAGCCTCGCCGCGAGGCGAGGCGGGGCGAGCCGCGGCCACGTTGATCATTAGCGCCAGTCGGTCTATCGTTCGGTTCCATCATGGAACCTGATCGTTGGCTCGGCGTCGAGATCCGTCACCTCGCGGCACTGCGGGCCGTGGCCGACTGCGGCTCGTTCGGCGCGGCGGCCGCCAGCCTGGGCTACACGCAGTCCGCGATCAGCCAGCAGATCGCGGCGCTCGAGAAGGCCGTCGGGCAGCGACTGGTCGATCGGCCGGGCGGTCCCCGCAAGGTCTCGATGACCGAGGCGGGGAATCTGCTGCTCCGGCACGCGCAGGTGATCATGTCGCGTCTCGCCGCCGCGCAGGCGGACCTGGCCGCGCTCTCCGACGGAGCGGCGGGCACGCTCCGCGTCGGCACCTACCAGAGCGTCGGCACGCGCATCGTGCCCACGCTGATCCGCCGGTTCCACGAGACGTGGCCCCGCGTGGAGATCGGGCTGACCGAGTCGAACAGCGACGACGAGCTGCTGCAGATGGTCGAGGCCGGCGAGCTGGATCTGGCATTCACGGTGCTTCCCATCCCGGAGGGTCCACTTGCCGCCCAAGAGCTCATGCGCGATCCGTATCTTCTCGTGGTGCCCGCCGCCTCGCCCCTCGCCGCCCGCGACAAGCCGCCCACGCTTCGCGATATCACCTCGTTCCCGCTGATCGGCTCGCGCCACTGCCGCGCGAGCCGCCAGGTGGAGGCGTTCGCCGAGGCCCGGGGGCGCGACCTTGAGGTGGTGTTCCGCTCGGACGACAACGGCACCGTTCAGGCGATGGTCGCGTCGGGCATGGGCAACGCCATCATGCCCCAGCTCGCGCTCGACGCGAACGACCCCGAGGTCACCGGCCTCCTGCCCAGCCCGCCGCTGCCGCCGCGCATCATCGCCATCGCCTGGCATCGCGATCGGCACCGGTCGACCGCGGCCCTCGCCTTCGTGGAGATGGCGCGGGAGCTGGCCGCCGAGATCGCCGAGACGTTCCCGGCCGTCGCCGCGTGAGCGACACCGCCCTCACCACATGCATCTTCACCGACACCGCCGGGCTCCACGAGCGGTTGGAGCGCGAGCGATCGAAGATGACCCACCAGGTGTTCCTGCTGGCGGAGAGCGGCATGATGCCCGACGTCGGCGACCGGCGGTCGCGGGCCCGAGCAGCGACCGCGCGCGGGTGGATGATCCACATCGCGGCGAGCGTGGGGGAGGTCTGGGACGAGGCGCCGCCCGACCTCGGAGGCGGTGTGGAGCGGTGGTTCGGGGCCAACCCCGAGCGGCTCGAGGTGATCGAGCTGGGCCTGGCCGACCGCGTGGCGAACGGTCCGATCGACGACCTGCTCACCCGGGAGCGGCGTGTCGACTTCGGTGCGGCGGCGCGCTGGCTCATGGAGGCGATCGGCGCCGAATGCGACCCCGACGGCGGCGGCGGTCCCGCATTCGCGCGGCGGATGTCGGCCTGGCTCGACGCCCACGCCGACGAGGTCGGTCAGATCGCCGCGGAGGCCCGCGCCGACGACCCCGGTGACGAGCGCGTGGCGGAGTCGGCCGAGCTCCTCGCGCACGTCAATGTCATCGTCGCTGGTTTGGAAGCAGCACTCCCGGGGCTCTCGGCGGATCCTGCACCCTCAGCGTGAACCGCATGCCGAGGGTCTCGTGGGCGATCGGCGTGCCGGCGAACAGCGAGCACACGACGCGGTAGTCGCCGGCCGGGAGCGTCACGACGATCTGGTCCGACGCACCGGGCAGCAGGAACGACTTGCCGAGCTGGACCCCGGCCTGGTCGTAGACGACGAGATCGTGGTCGTCCATGCCGCGGTTGTAGACGTTGATCCGCACGAGGCCGGACGAGACGACCGTGCGCGACGGTCCGAGCACGTACTCGGTCTCGTCGACGGAGAGGGCCCGTGGGAACGCGGGCCGCGGGGGCACCTTGAGCCGGTGCTTGCGGGCTCCCAGCGCGACGGTTGTGAACGCCGCGACCAGGAGCCCCGCCAGACAGATGAGCGCGACGCCGCGCCTGCGGGTCATAGGATCAGGCTACCGCCGTCGGCGCGCGCGAGCGCCGGGGCGCCCGGGAGGATGAGGGCCGGGTCGCCGCCGAGCCACTCGCCGAGGATCCCGCGGTACACCGAGCGGAAGTCGGTCGTGACCTGGAGGTTGCCCTGCACGAGCCCGGTCAGCGGCGCGGGGGATCCGGCGAGGCCGCCGCGCACCTGCGAGCCGACGACCATCATCGGCCCGCCGGCGCCGTGGTCGGTGCCGAACGACGCGTTCTCGCCGGCGCGGCGGCCGAACTCGGAGAACACGAGCGTGGTGACCCGATCGACGATGCCGCGGGCGGTCAGGTCGGCCTGGAACGCCGACAGCGCCTGGCCGAGCACGCCGAGCTGTGGGTCCTGGCTGGCCGGCTGGCTTCCGTGGGTGTCGAACGATCCCCAGTCGATGGTGATGACCCTGGTGCCGAGGTTCGCCGACAGGAGCGTCGCCGCGAGCTGCAGGCGGCGGGAGAGCGACGAGTTCGCCGGGTAGTTCGCCCCCGGCACGTGCGTGACCGAGGAGAGGCTCTGGGCGACCTGCACCGTCTGGCCGTAGACGGTGCGGGAGCGGGCGGTGGACACATTGCCGGGAGGCGCCGGCGTGACGCGCCCGACCTCGTTGTTCACGTTGGCTCCGCCGACAGTGAAGCCGAACCCCGCGAGGTTCTCCGGGACCGAGGCCACGGGGGCCCGGTTGGCACGGATGATCTTCGAGACGTTCGAGCCGATGGAGACGGCCTGAAGCGGGTTCGTCGTCGACCCGTACTGGTCGAGCCACCGTCCGATCCAGCCGGTGTTGGAGTTCTGCAGCAGGCCGGCGAACCACCAGTCGCGACTCGTGAAGTGCGAGAAGTTCGGGTTCGGGTAGTCGGTGGCGGGGAAGAGCGCCACGTTTCCGGCGTCCCACAGCTGCTGGAGGGAGCCTGTGGCCCCCGTCACCCCAGGCAGGATCGGGAACGCGAGCTGGCCGGCCGCGCCGCCGCCCATGTCCTGATACCCGACGGGAGTCGCGACGCCCGGCAAAGGCACGTTCGACCGGGCGATGGTGGGGCGCAGGGCGAGGTAGGCGGCGTACTGGGTCGGGTCGGACGGGACGAACGTGTTGGGGCCGTCGTTCCCGCCGTTCAGGTAGACCATCACGACGCAGTTGGTCGCCGCGACGGCGCCCTCGGCGACCGCCGACTCGAACGCCGTCTGCCACGGGATCTTGGTCGCGGCGTAGACGGATGCGAATCCGAGCACGCCGTTCCTGAGGAAGCGTCCGCGGTTGAGCGTGGGCATCGACGGGACGCCGTCCGGGAACCCGGTGAGCGCCTCGGTGGGGATCGGCATGTAGTCGACCGGCACGGCGTCGTAGGCGGCGCTGTCCGAGGCGGCGCAGTCCGCGCAGCGGATTGCGGTGATCGCGTCGATGTCGCGTGAGTTTTCGTTCGTCATCACATCACCTGTCCGTCGGGGCCGCCGAGAATGAGCGAGCGAAGCACCCGCTGGCGGGTGCGCCGTTGACTGAGGCTGCCCCCGGGGGCGCGCACCGCGTAATCGCGGATCGCCGCCTCGGTCGTGGGGGAGAGCCATGGCTTGCCGACCGCGGCGTACGCCCGGTCATAGGCCTGTGCCGGGGTTTCGCCGACGATGTCGGTCTGGTCGATGGGCTGGGTCCCGGTGAAGTCGGAGACGAGCCGGAACCGTGTGATCGCGGTGTTCGAGTCGAGCCATGCGGGCCCGTACTCCCACCCGGAGACGTCCGGCGGGAAGTACGGCAGCTGCCCCATCGACTGCAGCCGGCTGAACGCGGTCCCGTTCGTCACGAACAATCCCATCGCGCGCATCGCGCCGGGCACGAACACCACCGGAGCCTTGATCATGTTCGGCTCGGCGACCGACTCGAAGAGTGCGCGGTGCGTGAGGATCTTCCGCAGCACCGGCCGGATGCGAAAGCCGCGGCGCAGATACGTGGCGGCGAGGTCGGCGAGCGTCGCGTCGTCCGGCGGTGACTGGACGAACTCACCCCACAGCTTGCGCATGAGGTACGGCGCGTGGTTCGGGTGGGAGATCACGACGTCGATCGCCTGCGGCGTGTCGAATGCGCCGGAGCGGCCGAGGAACGTCTTCGTGCCCGTGTCCCACCGGTTTGGCGTGAAGTAGGAGAACGGGTTGTCGGGGTCGGTGGTGTTGATCTGCCAGCCCGACAGCGCCCGTGCGAGCTCCTTGACGTCGGTCTCGCTGTAGTTCGGTTGGCCGTTGGCGTTGGTCACGCCGAGGCAGAAGAGCTCCATCACCTCGCGGGCGTAGTTCTCGTTCGGACGGCCCCTGCGGTTGTTCTCACCGGTGAGGAACCGGAGCATCGCCGGGTCGAGGGTGACGGCCTGCAGCAGGGTCCGGAAGTCGGACGTCGGGTTCGAGGCGACGTCGGCGAACGACCGGAAGAGGGCGATCTGCTTCCTGGCCATCTGCGACGAGATCGCGTCGCGCGAGGTGGCGAAGTGCCGGTGGAAGAAGAACGTGAGCCGCTCGGGAAGCGGGTTGTCGCTGCGGATCATCCGGTCGACCCACTCGAGCACCAGGTCGGTGTCGTTCGCCGTCGGCGCCAGGGCGACGTTGTTGTTGACCGGCGGGTTGCCGACGAGGGTCGGCCGCGTGGTCAGCAGCCAGTTGACCGCCAGGCCCACCCGCTTGCCGGTCCAGTTCACCCGATCCTGCTGCGACGGCCCGAAGCCGGCCCGCCAGAAGAGGCGGTCGACCATCGCCGTCGTCATCTTCTTGTCCGCCCAGTTGAGGACCGGCTTGCGGATGCGCCGCACCCGCCGTCGCGGCCGCCGTGCCGCAGTGGTCCTGGCCCGAGCATTCAGCGTCGCGGCCATGCGCTCACCCCTTCTTTCCGCAGCGCGTCGCGAGGATCGCCTTCGTCGCTGCACGTGTCGGTTTGGTCGCCGAGATGCGGAAGTCGCCGGATGGCTCCTTGATGTCGTAGAGCACGACCCCCCGCAAGCGCGGCATCGACTTCTGCAGCCGGGCGAGGGACCGCAGCCACGTCGACTTGTTGCCGCCGCGGGCGGTGGTGCCGGTCTCCGCGATCCAGAACGGCTTGCTCGACAGCGCCTGGATCTCGATGTAGGGGTCCTGGAAGACGTCGAGCGGGTCGAGCCACTCGAGCTCGCCCGTCACGCCGAAGTTGTATCCCGAGGTGCCGACCAGGTCGACGAGGGCGTTGCCCGGGAAGTACTGGTCGATCGCGTTCTCGTCGGTGTCGGGCACGCTCCGGAAGTAGGGGGCCCACAGCAGCTTCACCTTCGCGCCGCCGTTGCGCTTCACCACCGTCCGCACGCGCTTCCATGCGCTGATGTAGGACACCGGGGTGTTGCCGTTGACGGTGCCGGACCAGGGGTACCAGTTGGTGTTCGGCTCCGGCATCGGCCGCAGGATCACCGAGAGCCTCGAGGCGCGAAGCTGCCGGGCGAGCGCCCCGATCTTCTTGTCGTGCTTCCCGGCGGCGATACGGGCGTTGGAGAACAGCGGCTGCTTCGGGCCGTCCTTGCCGCCGTCGATCATCAGCGTGACCATCAGCCGCGCCTTGCGGCGCTTCGCGAGGCTGATCACCTTGGGGTCGACGGGCTGGCCGAGCGTCACGTAGGTCGAGATCACGGACACGCCGGGCCCCACGAGCTTGTCGAGCTGTCCGATCGACGCCTCCGGCCGGTCGCGGTAGACGCCCACCTCGATGCACGCGCTCGCACTGCCGGCGCCTGCCAGCGCTGCGGCGGCCACCGCGGCGATCGCGACCCGTTTGAGGCGTCCGGCCGGCGATCTGCCGGCGGCGGCGCCGGGCCGTTGGGAGGGGAAGGGATTGGTGGCGGTCCTTGCCGGACGGGTCTCACGCATCATGCGATCGGGCCTTTCAGCGGTGGCGGCTGGTGTTGACGTATCGGTGCCAGGGGCGTCCCGGGCCGCAGCCGACCGGCCACTTGCCGGTCGCGCGGCGTTGGACCTTGCACCAGTCCAGCCAGCACTTGGCGGGCCGGTGCTTGACCCAGGGGGTGTTCCAGGTGGTGCGGTCGGTGACCGGGCGGCAACCGGGAGGCGGGTCGTCCCCGGAGGGCGGGTCAGTGCCGGGATCGCCCCCCGGCGGGGTGGGGTCGCCTCCGGGGGGAGTCGGGTCGCTCCCCGGCGGAGTTCCCCCGGAAGGAGGAGAAGGTGGCGTGGACGGCGAAGATGAAGGTGGCTCAACAGCGGCGCTGCCCGGGGTCGGGCCGAGTGAACCGGAATCCGACGCCTCACCGGGCGTGGTCTGCGGGCAGGCGTTCTCGAGGGCGTTTGCACAGGCCCCCCCACCGAGCAGGATCTGCGTGGTGGTCGGGTCGTCCGCCTCGCGGAAGTTCCCGTTCTCGCTGATCAGGGTCGAGGTCATGACGCCGTTCGGCTTGAACCTGCCGCTCACCGCGACCTCGGTGCCGCGCGTGTACGGCGCGATGGTGAACTCGGGCGGCAGCGCGACCGTGATCCGGACGGGGTACGCCTTGTCCTGGTTGTCGACGACCACCATGGTCTTGGCGGCGACGTTGATCGACGCGATGGACCCGGCGATGGGGAGGCTCGCGCCCGGGATCGGCGGCTTGAGGTACTTGAGGTCTCGGCCCACCTTGATGCCGTTCTTGCCGAAGTACACGCGGAGGGAGATGGTCGCCCCGACGGGTGGGAGACCGCCTGCCATCAGCTCCTTCTGGCCTGAAAGGCCCTCGCTCCCGCGCCGCAGGGCGGCGATGCGCACGACGACGATTCCGCCGGGGGTGCCCACCGCGACGGCCTTCTTGGCGAACTTCTTGACGATCGGGCCGCGAACGGGGGTCCACACGGCCTTCTTCGTGGTGCGGCGGGTGCTGATGCCGGACTGGTAGCTGCCGTTGCGGCTCCACTTGATGCCCCACTTGATGCCGCTCGGGGCGGCGCTCCACTTGATCCCGGAGACGGGGGATCCCCATTTGATGCCGGAAACCGTGACCCGGCTGCCCGGGGTCACATGGCGGATCGCGTGGATCGCGAGGAGTTTGCCGCTGGGCTGTGCGATGACGGCGGTCTTGTTCTGGGCTCTCCAGGTGAGCACCACACCGTCGCGGCTGGCGAGGGGGGCAACGCGCAGGGCATCGGCAACCGGGATGACTACGGCTGCCGCCGTCACCGCAAGGATGACCATCGCCCGCTTTCTCACGACTTGTGTGTCCCCCCGTCGTTACACAACTCGGCGCCGTCTCTATCGGTGGATTTCCCCACAACCTTGAGCCCGCAGACACGCCATTGGACGCAGGTCTGCCATTTCCTTCACTCAAGGCCCCCGAATCGGGCTTCTCGACGGCGTTTTGTGGCGGGGTCGGGTGCGGTCGACCCGCCGGATTTCTGGGCCCTGTGCAGGCGCTTCCCGGCATTGTGCCGCGTGGAGCCTCTTGAGCCTCGCGGGTCGGGTACGCGGCCTGGCCCACCCTCGTACGATTGGGGCATGGATCGGCGAAGCGAGGAGCTCCTCGAGCTCCACGAGGTGCGGGCGCGACTGGCCTCGTTGTGCGCGACGCCCGGCGGCCGGGAGGCCGTGCTCGGCCTCGCGCCCACCCCTGAGCCGCACCTCGTCGAGGCCCGCCAGGCTGAGACCGCCGAGGCGATCGCGCTGCTCGGGCTCGGTATCGGCGTCGGCCCGGGCGCCGCCGACATCCGCGAGGGCACCGAGCTGGCGTCCCGGGGCGGCACCCTCGAGGTCGGCGCGCTCGCGGAGGTCGCCGCGACGATCCGCGTGGTGGTGGAGGTCGCGACCGCGGTCCGCGCTCATGAGGAGGTCGCGCCGCGGCTGGCCGAGCGCGCCGAAGGCGTGGACGGCCGGGCGCTCGTGCCGGTGGCCGACGCCATCGAGCGCGCCTTGGACGGACACGGCGGCGTGCGAGATGACGCCTCGGTCGAGCTCGCCCAGGCGCGCCGGCAGCTCGCGTCGGCCCGGTCGGGGGCGGTGGAGGCGCTGCGGATGGCGGCCGACCGCTTCCGTCAGCATCTGCAGGAGGGGTTCGTGACCGAGCGCGGCGGCCGTCCCGTGCTCGCGGTCAAGGCGTCGGCTCGCAGCGCGGTGCCCGGCATCGTGCACGACCGCTCCTCGTCGGGCCAGACGGTGTTCGTGGAGCCGCTGGACGTGGTGGAGGCGAACAACCGGGTACGCGAGCTCGAGGCGATGGAGCGCATCGAGGTCGAGCGCGTGCTCGCCGGGTTGTCGGCAGACGTTGCCGTCGTGGCTCCCGCGCTCGACGGCGCCGCGGCGGAGCTGGGGGAGATCGACCGTGCCATGGCCTGCGCTGCGCTGTCGCGCCGCTGGGACGGCACGCCGGTCGCTCCGTCGGACGATGTCGAGCTGATCCGCGCACGACACCCGCTGCTCGACCCCGGCACGGCCGTCCCGATCGACCTGCCCCTGCAGGGCGTGCGTGCGCTCGTTGTGAGCGGTCCGAATGCCGGCGGAAAGACCGTGGCGCTCAAGACGCTCGGGCTGCTGGCGCTCGCGAACCAGTGCGGGCTGCAGCCGCCGGCGGTGACCGCGCGCCTGCCGGTGTTCGACCGGGTGCTCGCCGACATCGGCGACGACCAGTCGATCGAGCGCAACCTGTCCACGTTCTCGGGCCACGTGCGGCGGCTCGTCGACATCCTCGGCGCGGCGGGGCCGCGCACCCTGGTGCTGCTCGACGAGGTGGCGGCCGGTACCGACCCCGGTGAGGGCGCGGCGATTGCCCGGGCGGTGCTGGAGGCGCTGGTCGCGAGGGGGGCGCTCGTGCTGGCCACCACGCACCACCACGAGCTCAAGGCATGGGCCAGCGAGACGCCAGGCGCGGCGAACGCGGCCGTGGGCTTCGACGCCGAGCATCTCGCGCCGACGTTCGAGATCCGCGTCGGCGAGCCCGGGGCGTCACACGCCATCGAGGTCGCCGAGCGATTGGGGCTCGACGCCGAGGTCGTCACCGCCGCACGCCGCATGGTCGGCGAGGACCGAGGCGGGGTGGAGGCACTTCTGCAGGAGGCCGCCGCGGCACGGGCAGTGGCCGAAGGCGAACGCGACGCGGCGCTCGCCGAGCGCGACGAGGCCGCCCGTGTGCGCGTGGAGGTCGAGACACGTGAGCGGGAGCTCGCCGCGCGGGTCGAGCGCATGCGCCAGGACGCCGCGCAGGCGCGCGCACGCGCGCGCGAGGACGCCCGCGACGAGCTGGCGGCGGTCACCGCCGAGCTCGCGACGCTGCGCGCCGAGATCGCCGCGGCACGCCGCGAGGAGCGCCGCCGGGTCGAGTCGGGCGCCGCGGCGCGGACCGCCGAGCGCGACCGCCGGCTCGGGGCGGCTGCGGCTGCCGGCGCACGGGCGACCGAGCGCCTGGCGGAGCTCACCGCGCCGGCCGGCGCGCCCGAGGACCTGGCGGTGGGTGATCGCGTCGTCGTGAGCGACCTGGGCGTCCGCGGCGAGGTGCTGGCGGTGGAGGGCGACACCGTCGAGATCCAGGGCCCGTCCGCCCGCATGCGCCTCGACGCGTCGCGGCTCGTCCGCGACGCCCGCGTGGCGCCCGAGCCAGTCGCCGCCCGCCCCGAGACCCGGCCCCCCGTCGTGGCCGTCGGTCAGCAGCTCGACGTGCGTGGGCAGCGCGCGGAGGCGGCTCGCGCGGCCGTGCGGGCGCACATCGACGAGGCGGCGATGGTGGGTCTCGAGACCGTCCGCATCGTCCACGGCCGCGGCACGGGCGCGCTCCGCGTCGCGATTCGCGAGGAGCTCGACCGCCATCCCCTCGTCGCGAGCTCCGAGTTGGCGGGTCCCGACGAGGGCGGCGACGGCGCCACCATCGCCACGCTGCGGTAGCGAACCCTAATTCGGCGGCATTCGCCCGGCCGCGTCGAGCCTGATGACCCCGCCGTTGAGGTAGGGGTTCTCGACGATGTGTCCGACGAGGGCAGCGAACTCCTCGGGATGCCCGAGCCGCTTGGGATGCACGGCCTGGGCGGCGAGCACGGCCCGCACCTCGTCGCTGAACGCGGCGACCATCGGCGTCATCATCGGGCCGGGCGCGATCGACATCACCCGGATCCCGCGGCTGGCGAGGTCGCGGGCAGCGGTGATCGTGAGGGCCGCCACCCCGCCCTTCGACGCGGCGTACGCCGACTGGCCGATCTGCCCCTCGTACGCCGCGACGGAGGCGGTCATGACGACGACGCCCCGGGTCTCGTCGGCGTCGGGCGCGTTGTCACTCATCGCCGCGGCGGCCAGGCGCAGCGTGTTGAACGTGCCGACGAGGTTGATCGCGATGACGTCCCTGAACATGTCGAGGGAGTGCGGTCCGTCGCGTCCCACCACGCGGGCGGCCGGGGCGATGCCGGCGCAGCACACGGCCACCCGCAGCGGGGCGAGGCTCGCCGCGAGGTCCACCGCCGCGCCGACACTGTCCTCGTCGCGCACGTCCGCGGTCGCGAACCGGGCGAGGTGGCCGAGCTCTACGGCCAGCCGCGGCCCGCGCGATTCGGCGAGGTCGGCGATGACGACGTACGCGCCGGCCCCCACCAGGTGCCGCGCGGTTGCCGCGCCGAGTCCCGATCCGCCGCCGGTGACGAGGGCGCTCGTGCCGTCGAGTCGCATTCGGCATGCATACCACGGTGGTACCGTCCTCGCGTGCCGGAGATACCGCTCGTCACGCTCGAGGAGATCGTCGCCGCCCGCGAGCGCATCCGCGGTGTGGTGCGGGCCACCACGACGGAGCGGTTCGACAGCCTGAGCCGCGTGACCGGCCGGGAGGTGTTCCTCAAACCGGAGCACCTGCAGCGCGCCGGCTCGTTCAAGATCCGCGGCGCCTACAACTACATGGACAGCGTTCCCGCGGGCGGCGAGGTCGTCGCCGCGTCGGCGGGCAATCACGCGCAGGGAGTGGCCCTGGCGGCGTCGCTCACCGGGCGCACCGCCCGGGTGTTCATGCCCGAGCGTGCCGCCCTCCCGAAGGTCCTCGCGACGCGCGAGTACGGCGCGGAGGTGGTGCCGGTACCGGGCGCGGTGGAAGAGTGCATCGCCCTCGCTCGCCGCTATGCGGTCGAGCACGACGCGACGTACGTCCCGCCGTTCGACCACCCTGCGATCATCGCGGGCCAGGGGACGATCGGGCTCGAGATCGCCGAGGAGGCCCCGTCGGTGCAGACCGTGCTGGTCCCGGTCGGCGGGGGCGGCCTGCTCGCCGGGATCGCGACTGCGCTGGCCGCGGTGCGGCCGGATGTGCGGGTGGTGGGGGTGCAGCCCGAGGGCGCGAGCTCGATGCGCCGGTCGATTGCCGCCGGGCACCTCGTGGAGGTGGAGCCGGTGACGATGGCCGACGGCGTCGCGCTGCGGGCGCCGAGCGAGCTCACCTTCGCGCACGCCCGGCAGTTCGTGCACGAGATCACAACCGTGTCGGAGGAGGAGATCAGCCGGGCGGTGCTGTTCCTCCTGGAGCGTGCGAAGGCCGTCGTGGAGCCGTCGGGCGCGCTGCCCGTCGCGGGGCTGCTCGCCGGGGCCGTCTCCGGCGCCGGCCCGGTTGTCGCCGTACTCTCGGGAGGCAACGTCGATCCGATGCTCCTGACACGGCTCATCGACCACGGCCTGTCCGCCGCCGCCCGGTTCATGGTCGTGCGGGTCGTGATCGACGACCGCCCCGGCGCCCTCCATCACCTGACCGGCGTGATCGCCCGCCTCGGCCTCAACGTCCTGTCGGTGGAGCACCACCGGGAGGGCATCGAGCTACCGATCGCCAGCGTGGAGGTGCTGTTCACCCTGGAGACCCGCGACGCCGCCCACCAGGCGGAGGTGCTCGAGACCCTGACGGCGGAGGGCTACGCCGTCGACCTCGTGCGGTGAGCCGGGCGTTTGTCGCAGAGGCGTCGTGGCAGACTCACGCGCCATGAAGGTCGACCCCCAGCTGCGGGCCACCGTCGAGGCGTGGATCGCGAGAGACCCAGACCCCGAGACCCGTGGGGAGCTCACGGCGCTGCTCACCGAGGACGACGAGGTCGCCCTGCGCGAGCGCTTCTCCGGACGGCTCGAGTTTGGCACCGCCGGGCTGCGGGCCACGATGCAAGCCGGGCCGATGGGTATGAACCGGGTGGTCGTTCGGGAGAGCGCCGCCGGGATCGCCCGGTACCTCCTCGCCAACGTGCCCGACGCGGCGCGGCGCGGGGTCGTGATCGCGCACGACGCGCGGCACAGGTCCGACCGGTTCGCGCACGACTGCGCGGAGGTGATCGCAGCGCACGGCATCCGCGTGGTGCTGGCAGAGCCGCCGCAACCCACGCCCGTCGGCGTCTATGCGGTCCGGCCCCTCGCCGCCGCCGCCGGCGTCGTGATCACCGCGAGCCACAACCCGCCGGCCGACAACGGGCTCAAGCTGTTCATGGGCGACGCCGCGCAGATCGTGCCGCCCGTCGACAGCCACGTCGCCGATCAGATCGCCGCCGTCGCGGCCGACGGGATCGTCACGCCGGCCGATGCGACGCCGGCAGCCGTCGAGCCGCTGCCCGAATCGATCGTCGACGCCTACCGCGCTGCCACCCTGGGACGGGTCCCGCCGCCCGCCGTCCCGATCCGGATCGCCACGACCGCGATGCACGGGGTAGGGGGTGCGCTGCTGGCCGAGCTGCTCGCGGCGGCAGGACACGCCGACGTTCACCCGGTGCCGGAGCAACTGGCCCCAGACCCGGATTTCCCGACCGTCGGCTTCCCGAACCCCGAGGAGCCCGGCGCGACCGACCTGCTGGCGGCGCGCATGCGGGCGGTGGGCGCCGACGTCGGCATCGCGCTCGACCCGGACGCCGACCGCGTCGCCGTCCTCACGTTCGAGCGCGACGGGTCGCCCCGGCAGCTCACCGGCGACGAGGTGGGGGCGCTCCTCGGCGAATGGCTCCTGGCACACGTCACCGCCGGGCCGGGGCGGCTCGTGGCCACCACCGTCGTCTCGTCGTCGCTGCTCGCGCGGATCGCCGAGCACCACGGCGTGCGCCACGAGGAGACGCTGACAGGCTTCAAGTGGCTGTCGCGCCCGGCGCTCGCCCACCCGGAGCTGCGCCAGGTGCTCGCGTACGAGGAGGCCATCGGCTACGCGATCGGCGCCGACGTGCACGACAAGGACGGCCTCTCCGGCGCGCTCGCCGTTGCCTCGATGGTCGCGTGGGAGAAGGCGCGCGACCGGACACTCCTCGACGCGCTCGACGCCCTCCATGTCCGTCACGGCGCGCACGTCACCGAGAACTTCTCGCTGCGCTACGAGGGACCCGGCTGGCGGGAGCGGCGAGACGACACCGTGGCCGCGCTCGTGGCATCGCCCCCGACCCACATCGGCGACGACCCCGTCGACGCCGTCCGGTGGCTCGCGCCCGACGTCCTGCGGGTCGACCTGGCCGGCGCCCTGCGGGTGCTCGTGCGGCCCAGCGGCACCGAGCCGAAGCTCAAGTGCTACTGCGAGGCGGTGGAGCCGATCGGCGCCGACGGGCTGGGCGGCGCGCGCGAGCGTGCGCGGGAACGCCTTGCGGCGGTGCGCCGCGCGCTCATGGCGCTGCTCGGCGCCTGATCCCGGCTCCCCCGCCGGAGGCGTGCCAGAATCGGAGCATGAGCGCAATACCTGTCTCCGGCGGAACACTCGACGAGCGGTGGGGAAGGGTGATCGCACCCACGCTCGGCGTCGCCACGACGATCGAGGCCGTGCGGGCCGAGGGCCCGTGGGTCGAAGCCGCGGACGGGCGTCGCTACCTCGACTTCGCCTCGGGCACCGCTACGACCAACCTGGGGCACAACCACCCCCGGGTCATGGCCGCCGCGCTGGAGCAGATGGAGCGCATGGTCCACAGCGGCGGCGTGTTCCGCTACGAGTCGGCGGTGGCCCTGGCCGAGCGCCTCGCGCGCGTCACCCCCGGCGACATCGGGTCGTTCTTCTTCCTCAACGGCGGCAGTGAGGCGATCGAGGGATCGGTCAAGCTCGCACGGCGCGTGACCGGACGCCACGGGGTCGTCGTGTTCCGCGGCAGCTTCCACGGCCGCACGCAGGGGAGCGTGGGCTACACGACGTCGAAGTCGTACTACCGGGCCGGCTACGCGCCGCTCGGGGCCAGCGTCTACGTGGCGCCGTTCCCCACGCCGTACCGATGGGGCACCCACATGGACGACGCGGTCGACCGTTCGCTCGCCGGCCTCGACGACCTGCACCGCCACGAGCTGCCCGGTGACGAGACCGCCTGCTACCTCGTCGAGCCGGTGCAGGGCGAGGGCGGCTACCACCCCGCCGGCACGCGGCTCCTGGAAGGGCTGCGGGAGCGGGCCGACCGGCACGGCGCGCTGCTGGTGTTCGACGAGGTGCAGACCGGGTTCGGTCGCACGGGCGAATGGTTCGCGGCCCAGACATTCGGGGTGACGCCCGACGTCATCGCCATGGCCAAGGGCATCGCCAACGGGTTTCCGGTGTCCGCGATCGGCGCATCGCCCGAGCTCATGGCACGCTGGCCGACCGGGGCGCACGGCACCACCTTCGGCGGCAACCCCATTGCCTGCGCCGCCGGCGCGACGGTGATCGACACCGTGGAGGACGAAGGGCTCCTCGCCCGGGCGCGCGCGCTCGGCGCCCGCGCGACCCACCGGCTCAAGGCGCTCGAGTCCGAGATCCCTGAGGTCGCCGAGGTGCGCGGCCCCGGGCTCATGATCGGCATCGAGTTCGCCGACCCGGCGACGCATGCTCCGCTCGGCGACCTCGTGGCACGCATCGTCGCCGCGGCCGAGGATGAGGGACTGATCCTGATCGACTGCTCGGCCGACGGCAACGTCGTGCGGTTCATCCCGCCGCTCGTCACCAGCGACGAGGACCTCGATCTCGGGCTTGCCGCATTCGAGCGCGCCGTGGGGCGGGCCCTCGGGTAGCGTTGGGCCCGCACCGACGCGCCGCGTCGGGACCACTCCGGGAGGCCCGATGGCGAAGCTCACGACAATCGAGGGGATCGGCGCCACCGGCGCCGCGAAGCTGGCGAAGGCGAAGGTCGGCTCCACCACGACGCTCCTGACCCGCGGCGCGACGGTGGCGGGGCGCAGGGAGCTCTCCAAGGCATCCGGCGTCACCGAGAAGCGACTGCTGGAGTGGGTCAACCGGGCCGACCTGATGCGCATCACCGGCGTCGGCGAGGAGTACTCCGACCTGCTCGAGGCGAGCGGGGTCGACACCGTGCCCGAGCTCGCCAAGCGCAAGCCCGCGAACCTGGTGGTGGCGATGGCCGAGGTGAACCGCAAGAAGAAGCTCGTGAGACAGCTGCCGACCGAGGCGAGAGTCACCGCGTGGGTGGCCGAGGCCAAGACGCTCCCGAAGGTCGTCAAGCGCTGACCCGAGCGCCGGATTGCGGCGGCGTTTCCGGCGGAAGACGCGACACACGTCACCTTCGAATCGCCGGGCCCCGGTAGTACGATCAGCCGCGATGCGGTCGAAAGCCCGATTCACCATCGCCCTCGGCCTCGCCGTGCTGCTTGGCGGAGCGCTCGTGTGGATGGCGATCGGCGGCTCGCTCGAGACGTACGCCGGGCCGGCCCAGGTGAAGCTGGGGGACGAGACCTACCGTCTCAACGGCGTCGTGTCGAAGGGGGCACCGACCAACGCCGCCGCCCAGGCCATCTCCGCCGAGGGCGTGCGCTTCCAGGTGCAGGACCAGGACGACGCCAGCAAGACCGTCCAGGTCCTCTACCGCGGCGTCGTGCCCGACACGTTTCAGGCCGGCCGCGAGATCGTCGTGACCGGCAAGATGGAGGGCGACACCTTCGTCGCCAAGCGCGACACCCTCCTCACCAAATGCCCCTCGAAGTTCCAGAGCAAGCATTCGCCTGACAGCGGCACCACGTAGGGCATGAGCCTCTTCGGCCGGGCGATCCTCCTCGTTGCGTTCGCCGTGGCGCTCTTCGCGGTGGGAGCGGCGATCGCCGGGCAGCAGCCTCGCCGGCGCCGGTGGTTCCACGCGGCCGAGCGCGCCGTCTTCGCCCTGTTCGGGCTCCTCACCGTCGGGATGGCGACCCTCGTCGCGGCCCTCCTCGGCAACCACTTCGAGATCGCAGCCGTGGAGGGGTATTCGAGCCGCGCGCTCGAGTCCCACTTCAAGGTCACCGCCGTGTGGGCCAGCCAGCCCGGCTCCCTGATGTTCTGGGCGTGGCTGCTCGCGGGCTTCTCGTGCATCGCGATCATCACCAACCGCCGGCGCAACCGCGAGCTCATGCCGGTCGTCGTCGCCGTCCTCGCCGGGCTCGGCGCCTTCTTCACCATGATCCTGTGCTTCGTGGCGAGCCCTTTCGCCACGGTGCCCCTGGTTCCGGCCGACGGCAGCGGCCTTCAGGCGGCCCTGCGCAACCCGTACATGATCGCCCACCCGCCGCTGCTCTACCTCGGCTACGTCTCGATCGCCGTGCCGTTCGCGTTCGCCATCGCCGCGCTCGTGACGCGACGGCTCGACAGCGCGTGGCTCACGAGCGTGCGGCGCTGGACGCTGGCGAGCTGGGCGTTCCTCGGCATCGGGATCATCCTCGGCGCGAAGTGGGCGTACGAGTCGCTCAGCTTCGGCGGCTACTGGATCTGGGACCCGGTCGAGAACGCCGCGTTCCTGCCGTGGCTCCTCGCCACCGCGTTCCTGCACTCGGTGATGGTGCAGGAGCGCCGCGGGATGCTGAAGGTGTGGAACCTCGTGCTGGTCATCTCGACGTTCGCGCTGACGCTGTTCGGCACGTTCCTGACGCGATCCAACATCGTGAGCAGCGTCCACAACTTCGGCGCGCAGACCGTCGGCCCGTGGCTGCTGGGTGCCATCGTCGTCGTGGTCGCCGGCGGCATCGCCCTCATCGTCAGCCGCCTGCCGCTGCTCAAGAGCGCCCATTCGCTCGAGAGCTACTTCTCCCGCGAGGCGATCTTCCTCTACAACAACCTCCTGCTCGTCGGGCTCGCGTTCGCGATCATCTGGGGGACCCTCTTCCCGGTGGTCACGGAGCTCGTCCAGGGCAACCGGATCAGCGTGGGCCGGGGCTTCTTCGACACGGTGGCCGCGCCGATCGGCGTTGCGCTGCTGCTCCTGACCGGCATCGGGCCGCTCGTGCCGTGGCGCAGGGCCAGCGCGGAGGTCATCCGGCGGAGATTCCTCGTGCCGCTCATGGTCACTGCCGCCGCGACGCCTCTGGTGCTGCTCACCGACGCGCGGCACAGCTGGGCCGCCGCGGCGGTGTTCCTGATCGCCATCTTCTCGACCGCCTGCATCGCCTCGGAGTTCTGGCGGGGCACCAAGGTGCGGCACGCCCTCGGCGGGGTGTCGTGGCTCGGGGCGCTCGGCCAGCTCGTGTCGCGCAACCGCCGCCGCTACGGCGGCTACGTCGCCCACGTCGGCATCATCGTCGTGATCGTCGCGATCGCGGCGTCCCGGTCGTTCCTCAGCGAGGGCACGTTCGACCTCGCGCAGGGTCAGCGGGCCAACGCGGGCGGCTACACCTTCACGGCGGTGGCCTTCGACCGTCGCCGCGACCCGAACAAGATGACCGTGGCCGCGACGATCGAGGTCACCAAGGGATCCGAGCGGGTTGCGACCCTCCGTCCGGCCAAGCATGTGTACCTGCCGCGGCAGGAGCCGGGTGACGAGGTCGCGATCGCCAGCGGGCCCACCCGCGACATCTGGGTCAACCTCGCCGGCCTCACCCCCACCGGCGTCGCGTCCATCCACGTCTTCGTCAACCCGCTCATCTCGTGGCTGTGGATGGGCGGGCTCATACTGCTGCTCGGGGCGATCATCGCCGCCTGGCCGCCGCCACGGGGGGTACGGGCGCAGGCCCCCGCACCCGACCGGGCGCGCGTCCGCGCCTGATGGGCGTCGCGATCCTGGTTGCCGCCGTCGCGCTGGCGGTGGTGGTCGCGGTGGCCTGGCCCCTGCTGCAGGAGCGGCACCAGGCCGAACCGCCGCCCGACGACCAGGCCGCACAGGCGCTGCAGGACGAGATCGACCGGTCCCTACGGGCCATCCGCGAGATCGAGTTCGACCACCGGGCCGGCAATCTGAGCGACGAGGACTTCGCCGAGCTCGACGGCGCCGAGCGGGCACAACTGGCAACACTTCTGCGGCGGCGCGACGAGTCCTCCGACTGACCGTCACTGAGAAACGAGGCGAAACGTCCCGTTGCGCCGCCCTGATCCCGCATCAAGAAACGGATCGTGCTGCCGACAGTAGGGGTATGAATCGCTTGGTTCTCGGGTAAATCGCTTGCGAATGCCACGCCTCGGCTTGACCGTGTCCGACATCGCTGCAAGAGTGCCGCCCGTTCAAGCGCTTCCGAGGAGCACCCCGAGTTCGACGCACTCGTGCGTTCGGGGGGTGACTTACAGCCCAACTGGCAATACGGCCAGTGGCGGAAAGGAGCCAGGTATTTCTCACGACCGACCGCGCGAGACCTCCGTCTCCGGCCGGCCCCGAGGATCGATGGGGTGGGTTGCCGTCGCAGCGACCCTCGTGATCGGCGTGTCCGCGGCGACGGCCATGGACGTGCCGCTCCCCAATGCGCCGGAGACGACCGCCGTCGGGGCGCCCCCGGAGCCGGCGCCCGTCGTTCTGGCGCCCACCGCCTCGAGCCTGCTCGGCGCGCGCGCCCTCAGGGTCGGCTCCCGCGGCGCGGACGTACGTGAGCTGCAGCGCATCCTGCGCAAGCGCGGGCTCAGGGTCACGATCGACGGCGCCTACGGCAAGCGCACGAGCGAGGCCGTGAAGGTCCTGCAGCGGCGCTTCAAGTTGCCGGCGAACGGCGTCGCGAACGCCGCGTTCCTCAAGCGGCTCGGCGTCAAGATCCGCTCAGTCCGCAGCGGCACGAGTCCCGCGACCCCGGTCGACGCGTCCAATTATCCGCTCGCCGGCCCCAACGCCGCGAAGGCGAAGTACCTGCTCGCGTTCCCCGTCGCGGGAAAGCACACGTACTTCAACGACTTCGGCGCGCCGCGCTCGCAGGGAACCCACCAAGGCAACGACATCATGGCCGCGCGGGGCGTACCCGTGCGCGCCGTGGCTCCCGGTGTCATCAAGCGGATGACGCGGGTCGAGACCGGCCTGGGCGGCATCTGGATCTGGTTGAAGGACACGCGCGGGCACGAGTACTACTACGCCCACCTGACGTCGATCACCGCCGGACTCGAGGCGGGCAGCGCGGTCGCCCTCGGACAGGTCATCGGCGCCGTCGGGAACACCGGTGACGCCCGCTACGGCGCCACCCACCTGCACTTCGAGATCCACCCCGATGGCGGGGCTGCGGTCAACCCGTACACCGACCTGCTCGCGATCGATCCGGAGCCGCCGGCGCGCTGAGCATCGGGGCCGACTCCGTCCCGGCAGGGGTCGGCCGCTTGGCTGCGAACTCCCTCACGTGAGCTCCCGCCTGCCGCCCGTCGCGTTTGCCGCCGTCTCCGTGGCCGCGGTCGCCGGGGCGGGCCTCGTCGCGCGGTCGGCGGCGGCGCCGAGCCTGTCGCAAGTGGAGCAGCGCGCCCGCGACGCCCGCGCCCGCGAGGCCGTGCTCACCACCGACGTGTCGCGCTACAACGCCCGCATCCGGGCGGTCGTGACGCGACTCGCCCCCGTGCAGGCGCGCTGGAGCACGCTGAACTCCGAGCTCACGAGCCTGCGCACGAAGCGGCAGGCGCTCACGGCCGAGCTCGAGACCGAGCAGCGCCGCCTCACGAAGCTGATCGGCCTGCTCAGGGTGCAGCGGGGGGCCCTGAGCGCGCGACTCTCGGCGGCGTACCGGGTCGGCGAGCCGTCGGTGCTGCAGGTGCTGCTCGTCTCGGGCAGTGTCAGCGAGGCCGTCGCCATCCGGCAGAACCTCGAGCGCATCGCCGAGCAGGACCGCCGGCTCATCGTCGAGACCAAGTCCAACGCCGATGCGTCACGTGAGGCGCGCGTGCGCATCGCCGCCGCCCGCGCCGAGGTCTTCACGACCGAGCAACGTGTCGCGGCGGCCGAGGCGGAAGCCGCGCAGGCGCTCTCGGTGATCAGCGCGGAGCGCAACCGGCTGGTCGCGGCACGGTCCGCCCGCTCGGCACTGCTGTCCCGGGTCACCGCCGACCGCCGGGAGCTCGAGGCGGAGGCCCGCGGGCTTCGCGCTCGGTCGGCCGCGCTCGCGAACCGGATCCGGGCCGGATCGTCGAACCTGCCCGCCACCGTCGCCGTCGGCGGCGGCGGCCAGTTCTCCTGGCCGGTCAACGGGCCGATCACCTCCGGCTTCGGCCAGCGGTGGGGCCGCATGCACGAGGGCATCGACATCGGCGTCCCCGCGGGCACCCCGATCGCGGCGAGTGCGCCCGGCACCGTGATCGTCGCCGGCTGGAGCGGCGGGTACGGCAACCTCGTGGTCGTCTCACACGGGTCGATCTCAACCGCCTACGCGCACATGAGCCGCATCGCCGTCTCCGTCGGCCAGAGCGTCGGCCGCGGCAGCGTGCTCGGCGCCGTCGGATGCACCGGCCACTGCTTCGGCGCGCACCTGCACTTCGAGGTCCGGGTCGGCGGGGTCCCGCAGAACCCCGTCAACTACCTCTAGCGAGGGGAGGGCAGGCCCCTCTCCACGGACCCCTCCGGAGCCGGCCCTCCGCTTACCGGCATCCTCTCGCGGCCGCACGTGCCGGCGGGCGGAGATCGACCACCAAAGGATCGCCGGTCCGCGGACCCCGGAGGGACGTGCCGTTTCATCTCACCCTCCGTCCTCAACCCGCCCCTGCGACCTCGGCGGCGCGGGCCAGCACCGCGTCCAGCATCGGGGCGGTGAGCTTCCCGGTGAACGTGTTCTGCTGACTCGGGTGGTACGAGCCGATTAGCGTCCGCTCACCCACCTCGAACTCGGCGCCATGCCCGAACTTCGCCCGCGGCCGGGGGGCATCGAGCGTTCGCAGGGTCGCCTGCCAGGCAAATGCGCCCAGCGCCAGGAGCACTCGGGCGCCGGGGCACAGGTCGAGCTCGCGTCGCAGGAAGGGGCGGCACCGCGCTTCCTCGCCGGGGGTGGGCTTGTTGGCCGGGGGAGCGCACCGAACCGCCGCGGTCATCCGGCAGCCGACCAGCGTGAGCCCGTCCCCGGCGTGGTCCGATGTCGGCTGCGACGCGAGCCCGGCCCGGTGAAGCGCCGCGATCAGGAAGTCGGCGCTGCGGTCGCCGGTGAACATCCGCCCCGTGCGGTTGGCGCCGTGCGCGGCGGGGGCGAGTCCGATCACCACCAGCCATGGGTCGGGGTCGCCGAACCCGGGCACCGGGCGGGCCCAGTAGTCGTCGTCGCGGAACGCCGCCCGCTTCTCACGGCCCACCTGCTCCCGCCAGGCGACCAGTCGCGGGCACGCACGGCAGGCGACGATCCCGCGGTCGAGCGCGACGAACGGCGATGGCGGCATGCCCGGAAGCTACGCGTCGGCCGCGATCGCAGCCGGCATCGCGACGTCGAACAGCGGGATTGGTGGACCGGCCGGACCGATCCACCCGATGCGACGTCAGGGCGCCGGCGTGCCGGCGTGCCGGCGCTTGCGGCCGGCGATCAAGGTTCCGCCCCCCAGCAGCGCGAATGCGGTGGCGGCTGCGAAGCCGGTGCCGGCCGCCCTCCAGTCGAATCCTCCGCCGCTGCGGAGGATCACCGGCGCCGCGGCCGGTGGCGCCACTCCGGCCAGGTCGGCGAGGGGCGGCTCGGGGCGACCCGTCACGGGGCTGCCCACCGATGGTTGGCCCGGTTCGTGGGGGATCGATGCGTGGGCCGCCGGAGCCGAGAGAGCGACGACGGCGAGTCCCGTGGCGAGGTGGCGATGACTCTTCTTCACGGTTTCGTCCTTTCGGAGCTTGGGTGAGTGCCGCGACCGTCCCGTCGATCGCCGCGTCCACCGGTGGGACCCGCGTCGGCGCCCGGGCACCCGGCCGCACCGATCGGATCCGTACGGGAACGCGGTCTCAGTTGTGGAAGTACGGATCGAGCACGCGGATTTGCGTAATCCGGTCCACGGGGAGGTTGTTGTCGGCTGCGGTCGACCGGATCGCCTCGGGGTTCGGGGCGTCATACACGCAGAACGTCCGCTGTCGGTCGTCGCTGACGTAGGAGTGAACCCACGTAACGCCGTGGGCGGCGTTCGTCGCGACCACCCCGAGGCATGCCTCGGCACCGGTCTGGTCGGCGCTGATCTGAAGGCCGTCGGGGAATGTTCGCTCCACCACGTATCGCGGCATGACGTGCTCCTGTCGTTGGGGGATCGTCAGAGCGAGTGTCGTGGCGGACGGCATCGGCCACCTCGGTAGGACCACCCAGTTTTCGACCCGGCGTTGCCTATGTTGCGGGCGGGGGCCCGTCATCCGAGTCGAGCCCGAGGCGTGTGGCGGCGGCCGCCGCCTCTCCGCGCGTCTTCACGTCGAGCTTCCGGAGGATCGACGAGACGTGGTGGTCAACCGTTCGAGGTGACAGCACCAGGTGCCGTGCGATGTCGGCGTTCCGGATCCCCGAGCGGATGAGCGCCAGTACCTCGACCTCGCGATTCGTGAGCTGCGCAGGGTTTTCGCGAGTCGAGGACCGCGGCCCCCGGGGCATACCGCCGATCCCCAGCGACCGAAGCCGGCGCGCCGCGCGATCCAACGCCGGTCCCGCCCCAAGCTGCCGGAGTTCGTCGTGACCACGACGCAGAGACTCGACATCGTCGCTGTCCGTGAGGGCCAAAGCGGCCTCATAGGGGCAGCCGATCCGGCGCCAACCCTCGGCCGCCTGCTCACCTCCGCCACTCGAGATGTGAACCGCGAACGGCTCCGCGGCGCCCGGGGGGCAGGTTTCGTCGATACCCGCGCGCCAGCGCCAGAAGGCGAGCTCGCCGATCACCCATTGCGCGTTCAGGTCCATCGCGAGCGACAGCGCCGCGTCGGAGGCCTCGCGGACGCGGTCGGGACGATCGTCGAGCCACGCCGCTTCGGCAGATGCGATGGCGACCGGAGCGAGCAGCTGCAGGGAGTCGGCCGGCGACACCATGGCACGTGCCTCCTCGAGCAACGACCAGGGATCGGGGTCGCCGCGGCGACCGCGCACGACGGCCAGGGTCGTGAGGGCAACGATGCGGAGCAACGACGAGTGATCGGGCTGGCCGAGGACGAACGAGGCGGCCTTGGCCGCAGCGTCCCACCGGCCGCCGTCGAGGTCGGAGCGCGACCGATAGCAGATGAGATACAGCCGCCAGAGGTCGAGGCCACGCTCCGTGCAGTAGTCGATGCCCTCGTCGAGACGGTCGATCAGTGCAGTCTGGCGCGTGCGCGACCCGACCCAACCGAGATGGATGTAGCCGCGGCCGACGTGATCTTCGAGGCCTGCTTCTCTGGCGAGCGCGATGCTGCGCTCGAGTTGATCGCGCCCCTCGGATCGCCCCGCCAGCAGGGCGATGGTGCCCGAGTTGTTGAGCTGGAAGACCAGTGTCTGCCGGTCGGGGAACTGCTCGAGGAGCGCCATGGCGCGCTCCCCCCAGGCGAGCGCCGGCTCCACCTTCTCCGCGTTCATCGCGAATCCGGAAGCCGTGCTGTACGCGCGGGCGAGCTCTGGACCGGGCGGCAGCCGCTCGAGTACCGAGACGGCCGTGGTGGCTGCGTGTTCGGCACCCGGGATGTCGCCGGCGCACCATCGCCGGGCCGACAGCGAGCACAGCCCAAGACCTTCCCTGCGGATGTCTCCGACGCTTCGATGGCACTCCAGCGCCCCTTCGAGCGCCGAGATCGCCTCCGACTGCTGATCGGTCAGGTAGCACTCGAACGACAGTCGTTCGAGCAGATCGGCTCGCGCCGCCGCCGGCAAGGTCCCGGCGAAGCGGAGGGCGCGGCGAAGCTGTGCCGCGGCCTCCCGGTGCGCACCCACATCCGAGGCGTAGGTTGCGGCTGCAGGGGCGAACTCGAGAACCGCCTCCGCATCTCCCGCCGCGTCGGCGTGATGGGCCAAACGGGCGAGGTCGTAGGCACCGGTGGGAGATCCGCGCAGGGCGTCAAGCACGAGTCGGTGGAGAGCGATCCGCCGCAGCGGGTTCATCGCATCGTCGACCACGAGCCGCGCGAGCTCATGTCCGAACGACACCGCCTGAGACTCGCCACGGACGATCCCGGAGGCAAGGCATTCGTCCAGCGCGCCGATCCGGTCGCCGGCGACCGCCTCGAGGAGAGCCACCTCCGCTCGCTGCGGCACGACCGCGACGGCCTCGAGCAGCTCCCGCGCCTCCGCTCCCAGCCTGGCAACCCGGGCGAGCACCGCGTCCCGGACAGTCGGGGGCAAGACGGTGCATCCGCTCGCGAGCGACTCCGTCACGAAGAACGGGTTGCCCGACGTCTTTGCGTAGAGGTCCTCCGGATCTGCGTCAAATGGCTCGGCCAGCTGGGCGACGGCGGCCGGTGAGAGCGGCTCGAGCCGCACCCGGCGAACTGAGACGGCGGTGCCCAAGTCGCCGAGCGTAATCTGCAGCGGATGGCCCGGCGGCAGCTCGTCGCTTCGGTAGGTCGCGATCACGACAGTCCGCAACCGCTCGACGCGCCGTCCGAGCAACCTGAGTACGTCAAGGGTCGCCTCGTCGGCCCAATGGAGGTCTTCGAGCACCATGACCGTCTCGCCACCGTCGCCGAGCTGGGCCAGGAGGGCTTCGAGCACGGCGTGTGGCTTGTTGGCTGCGCTCGTCACCTCCGCCAGCGCGCCTCCGGTCGCGGCGCCGATGTCGACGAACGGTCCGAGCGGACGAGGAGTGCGCAGGCCGTCGCAGGACCCCCAAAGGATCCGCGCCCTGCCGGCGGTCCGCGCGCAGAAGTGACGTACGAGGGCGCTCTTTCCGATCCCGGCCTCGCCGGAGACGAACACGAGGCGGCCGCGTCCCCGCCTGCAATGCGAATAGGCGTCGTCGAGTTCCTCGGTGGCCCCGGCGCGCTCCAGCAACTCGGCTTCGAGGGGCAATGCGAGCGAAGTGCCGGCCATCTCCACGACCTGCCGATGCTGCCCGACTCGCCCCGCGACCGCAACCAGGCTGCCGTGCGACCGAAGCTCAGCCGTCGAGATGGTGCTTCAGGAACGCGAGCGTGTCGGCCTGCACGGCCGGGTCATGCTGGAGTGATCGGTGGTGCCCGCCCAGCACGATCCGGAGATGCCGCGGCCGCGGCGTCCGCTGCGACAGCGCGAACGAGGCCTGCCAGGGCACCAGCTCGTCGCCGGTGGCATGCCAGTAGCCGCGGGCGATCCCGTCGTCGCGGCCGACGGCGTCTTCGAGAGGGAGCTCACGGGCCCAGGCGAGGCCGCGCCGGATGGCGAGCCCTTCCACGGTAGCCGGGCAGATCGCCACCACCGCGCGCACGTCCGGGTGCCGGGTCGCGGCGTGCAGCGCCAGGAACCCGCCGAGCGACGATCCGCGGATCCCGAGACCGCGCGCGCCGTGCTCGGCGAGCCACGTGAGGGCGGCGGCGACGTCATCGACCATGCCCGCATCCGGTTCTCCCGCGCTCTCGCCGTGTCCGCGCAGGTCGAGCGCGAGCGCGGTCATGCCCGCCGCGGCGACCAGCTCCGCGAAGTCCGCATGGCTCCCGCGGGTGCTCCCGAGGCCGTGCAGCACCACCACACCCGGTGCGCGGGGGCCCGCCGGACGGACCTCGGCGGCGAGGGGCGGCCCCCCGGGCGCCGCGAGCGTGATGCGTCGCGGCTCGCCGATCGCCAGCCTCAGCCGGCCAGCATCGACTCGCGGCGGGCGACGATGCCCTGGATCAGCTCGGCGAACGACGCCGCGAACTTCTCGACGCCTTCCCGCTCGAGCACCGCCGACACGTCGTCGTAGTCCACGCCGGCGGCGGCGAGATCGTCGAACACCTTGCGCGCCGCATCGAGGTCCTGGCCAAGCCGCGGCTCCGCCACGCCGTGATCCTGGAATGCGCGGATCGTCTCCTCCGGCATCGTGTTGACGGTCTCCGCGCCGATCAGCTCCTCGACGTACAGCACGTCGCTGTAGTCGGGGTTCTTGGTCGACGTGGAGGCCCACAGACAGCGCTGTGTCCGGGCGCCGGCGGCGGCGAGTGCCTCCCAGCGTCCGCCGGAGAAGATCTCCCCGTACCGGGCGTAGGCGAGCTTTGCGTTCGCGACTGCGAGCTTGCCCTTGAGCTCGTCGTGCCCGCCGATCGCGTCGAGGCGCTTGTCGGCCTCGGTGTCCACCCGCGAGACGAAGAAGCTCGCCACGGAGTGCACGGTGGCGGGGTCGCCGCCGTCCTCGACGAGCCGCTCGAGCCCGGAGATGTAGGCCTCGGTGACCTCGGCGTAGCGCTCCAGCGAGAAGATGAGCGTCACGTTGATCGACCGGCCGCGGGCGATCATCTCCTCGATCGCGGCGAGCCCGGGCTTCGTCGCGGGGATCTTCACCAGGAGGTTCGGCTTGTTGATCTCGGTATGCAGGCGCATCGCCTCGTCGAGGGTCGCCTCGACGTCGAACGCGAACCGCGGGTCCACCTCCATCGACACGTAGCCGTCCCCGCCGGCGGTGGCCTCCCAGATGGGGTGAAGCAGCTCGCACGCGTCGGCGACATCCTGTGAGGCGAGCGCGACGAAGATCTCCTTGGGGTCCTGCGTGCGGCGGAGCACCTCGCGAAGCTGCGCGTCGTATGCGTCACCTTCGGCCAGGGCCTTCTGGAAGATCGTGGGGTTCGAGGTGACGCCCACGACGGCATCGTCGCGGGTCATCTGCTCGAGCTCGCCGCGTTCCAGCAGGCTCCGGGACAGATAGTCGACCCATACGCTCTGTCCGAGCGCCGAGAGTCGATGGAGCGGTGACGTCGCCACGTTTCGGTCCTCCGGGTCGGTCTCGCCGGGAGCGTAGCGCCCCGGGGCTCATCGCGTCCCCCGCCGGGGGCCGGACCGACCCGGCCCCGACCCGCCCAGGGGTGACCCTGCGGGGCCGCGACGCCACGCATCCGCCGGTAGCATCCGCCTGGTGATGCGGGTCGTGATCGTCGGAGGCGGCGTCGTGGGCCTTGCGCTCGCGAAGATGCTCCATCGCCGCGGAGTCGAGCCGATCGTGCTCGAGCGGGCCGCCGCAGGGTGGTACCAGCCGCGCGGCTTCATGCTCGGGTACCAGGGCTACCCGGTACTGCAGGACATCGGCGTCTTCGAAGAGGTGCGCGACGCAGGCTGGGATATCGCGCCGGGACCGGACGGCACGCCGGTGTCGATCTGCGTCGAGGTCGGCAAGCTGATCGCGGCGCTGGGCCGCGACCTGCCGGTCGCGCACGAGGAGCAGGTGATCGACCTGTTGCGCGACGGCGACCGTGTCGTCGGCGTGGTCAGCGAGGGCCCCGGGGGACGGGTCGAGCTCGAGTCGGATCTCGTCGTCGCGTGCGACGGGATAGGGTCGAAGGTCCGTGAGCTCGCCGGGCTCGAGTCGCGGCTCATCGAGGTGGAGGACGCCTACATGGGCTTCATGAGTCCCGCGGTGATCGACCGGCCGTTCGCGATGGGGTACCTCTCCGACGGCGGTCAGATCGGCCTCCTCGGCTGGCCCGAGGGATCGGCGGGCTGGCGGAGCGTCCAGCGGGTCGGGAGGGAGGCGGCGAAGGCGCCGGGACTCGACCGTTTCAAACAGTCGTTCGCGGCGCTCCTGCCCGTGGCGGCCGATGCGGTCAACGCGCTCACGTCGTTCGACCAGGTGCGCTACTCGGAGCCGCGGGTGCTCCGGTGCCCGACATGGTGGTCGCCGGGGGTTGTGCTGATCGGCGATTCGGCGCACTTCTTCGGCCCGGAAACCGGCGCGAGCGCCGGCCTGGGCCTCGGCGACGCGCAGGCCCTCGCCGAGGCGATCCGCCAGAACCCCGACTCACCGGACGATGCGTGCCGCGCGTATGTCACGTGGCGCGAGCCCGTGATCCGCCCGTACGAGGCGATGGACCCGGCCGGCCAGCGCTCGCCGCTGCCGGACGACTACGTGCGCCCGGCCGCGGAGGCATGGCCGCCCGTCGGCTGAGCGGGGCCCGTCGCGGCCGGCGTGCTTGAACCCAGTCGGGCGGGCGGGCAATCTCAGCGTGTGAGCGAGTCCACGACAGGACCGGCCACCTGGGAGAACCGAAACTTCGCCCGGGCGGAGGGCCTCTGGTACATGCGCCACGCCGACGCACTCGCCCGCTGGCCGATCCTCGACGAACCGTGGGCCCGGCGGATCGAGGCGAAGCGCCTCGGCGTCGATCACCCCGACCGGGGCGACATCACCTACCTCCACGGAGTCGGCAGGTAGGAATCCGAAGGGACGCGGTATCGTAGGCGCGATGCGCGAGTTCCCGACCGTGCTGGACCTCGTCGGCGACACGCCGATCGTCCGGCTCCCGGCGCTGCAGCCCCTGGGCGGGGCACGGCTCCTCGCGAAGCTCGAGTACATGAATCCGGGCGGGTCGATCAAGGACCGCATCGGGCTCCCGATGATCGACGCCGCCGAGCGCGAAGGGCTGCTGAAGCCCGGCGGCGTCATCGTCGAGCCGACCTCCGGCAACACCGGGGTCGGTCTCGCAATGGTCGCCGCCCAGCGCGGATACCGCTGCATCTTCGTGATGCCCGACAAGATGTCGCAGGAGAAGATCGCCCTGCTGCGCGCGTTCGGTGCGGAGGTCGTCGTCTGCCCGACGAACGTTGAGCCGGAGGACCCGTCGAGCTACTACTCGCAGTCCAAGCGGCTCACCGAGGAGACCCCCGGGGCGTTCAACCCGAACCAGTACCACAACCAGGCCAACCCGGAGGCGCACTACGCGACGACCGGGCCGGAGATCTGGGGCCAGGTCGGCGGCGAGCTCGACGTGCTCGTACTCGGCGTCGGCACCGGGGGAACCGCGACCGGCGTCGGCCGGTACCTCAAGGAGCAGAACCCGGCCATCGAGATCGTCGGCGCCGACCCCGACGGCTCCATCTACTCCACCGACGTCATCAAGCCGTACCTCGTCGAGGGCGTCGGCGAGGACTTCTGGCCGACGACGTTCGACCGCGACGTCGTCGACCGCTGGGTCACCGTCTCGGACCGCGAGTCGTTCCACGCCGCCCGCCTCATGGCCCGCAAGGAGGGCATCCTCATCGGCGGCTCGGCGGGTATGGCCCTCCACGCGGCGCTGGGTGTCGCCGCTGAGCTCCCGGCCGGCAAGACGGTGCTCGTGATCCTCCCCGACGGCGGCCGGCCGTACCTGTCGAAGGTGTTCAACGACGATTGGCTGCGCGAGCACGGGATGCTCGAGCGTCCCGCCACCAGCGCGACCGTCGCCCAGCTCCTGCGCGCGAAGCAGATCGAGGAGCCGTCGATCCCGAGCGTCGTCTCCGTCTCGGCGACCCAGCGGATCGGCGAGGCCATCGAGCTGCTGCAGCGGTACGGCATCTCCCAGATCCCGGTCATGGCGAACGGCGACTGCTTCCCGTGCTCGCTCGACCAGATCGTCGGATCGGTGCTGGAACGCGAGCTGCTCGACCGCGTGATCCGCGACGGGGCCGAGGCGCTCCAGATGCCCGTCCGCGAGGCGATGGCCGCGCCGCTGCGCGTGATCCGGGCGGAGCAGCAGATCGAGGAGATCTACGGCGACCTGCAGGCGCAACCCGCCGTGGTGGTCGCCGACGGCGGCACCGCCGCCGGCGTGCTGACCCGCACCGACCTGCTCGAGTTCCTGGCGCACCGCCGCTAGTGGTGCCCGGCGACTCCATGGAGTTCGAGACCAAGGCGATCCACGCCGGGCAGGAGCCCGACCCCATCACCGGGTCCGTCAACGTCCCGATCTACCAGACCTCCACCTACGCCCAGGACGGCGTCGGGGCGATGCGCCGCGGGCACGACTACGCGCGCACGATCAACCCGACGCGAACTGCGCTCGAGACATGCCTGGCCTCGCTCGAGGAGGCCGACCATGGCGTCGTGTTCTCGTCGGGGATGGGCGCCATCAGCGCGATCATGGAGCTCGTGCCCGCCGGCGCCCGCACCGTCGCCATCAACGACGTCTACGGCGGTACCTACCGGCTGTTCTCGAAAATCCTCGAGCCGAAGGGCTACCGCTTCGAGTACGCCGACCTCACCGAAGCCGCCACAGCCCAGGAGGCGCTCGCCCGAGCCGCCGACGTCGTGTGGATCGAGACGCCGTCGAACCCGCTGCTCAAGGTCGTCGACATCCGCGACCTCGCGCGTCTGGCGCACGCCGCGGGCGCCATGCTCGTGGTCGACAACACCTTCGCGAGCCCGTACCTGCAGCAGCCACTCGTGCTCGGCGCCGACATCGTGGTGCACTCCACCACCAAGTACATCGGCGGCCACTCCGACGTGATCGGAGGGTTCGTCGCCACCCGCGACGCCGCCGTTGCCGAGCGCCTGCACTTCGTGCAGAACAGCGTCGGCGCGGTGCCCGGGCCGTTCGACTGCTTCCTCACCCTCCGCGGCGTCAAGACCCTGGCAGTGCGGATGGAGCGTCATTGCGAGAACGCCCGCCACATCGTCGAATACCTCGTCACGCATCCTGCGGTCGGCGAGGTGCTCTACCCGGGCCTGCCGAACCATCCGGGCTACGACGCCGCGGGCCGGCAGATGGCGGACTTCGGCGGGATGATCTCCTTCCGCGTGCACGGCGGCCGCGCCGCCGTCGACGCGGCGCTCACCGGCCCGACCGGCGCCTGGACGCTCGGTGAGAGCCTGGGCGGGGTGGAGAGCCTCGTCGAGCACCCCGGCGCCATGACGCACGCCTCGCTCGCCGGCTCGGGGTTCGAGGTGCCCGACGACCTGCTGCGCCTGTCGGTCGGCATCGAGCACGTGGACGACCTGCTGCGCGACCTGGACGTCATGCTCGACCGGGCGGGGCGGGCAGGGGAGGGCTGAGCACGTGGCGTGGGACGTCGGCGACGGGTTCGAACTCGACGACGACCCGGACCGGATCGACGTGGACCTCGTCTGGCGCTACCTCGCGGACTGGTCCTACTGGGGCCGCGGCCGCTCCCGCGACGTCGTCGCCGCGACGATCGAGCGATCGCACCGCGTCGTGGGCCTCTACCACGGCTCCGCGCAGGTCGGCTTCGCCCGGGTGGTCTCCGACGGCCTGACGATCGCGTACCTGTGCGACGTGTTCGTGCTGCCGGCCTTCCAGGGCCGGGGCCTCGGGCAGGCGCTCGTCCGCGAGGCGGTCGACGGGGCCGGCCTCGCCGGGCTCAAGTGGATCCTGCACACCGAGGACGCCCACGACCTGTACCGCCGGTTCGGGTTCAGCGAGCCTGACCGGCGCGCGCTGGAGCGCCGGGTCACCGATGTGGGGGGCACCGCGTGAGCTCGGGGCACGACCACGCCCACGGGCACCACCACCACGCCCACGGCGCGAGCGCCGACGGCCGCCGCATCGCCATCGTCCTCGGGCTCATCTGCGCGTTCATGGCGGTTGAGGTCGTGGTCGGCGTCATCGCGTCGTCCGTCGCGCTGCTCGCCGACGCCGGACACATGCTCGTCGACGTCGTGGCGCTCACCCTCTCGCTCGTCGCGATCCGTGTGGCGGCCCGCCCCGCGGCGGGTGCGATGACATTCGGGCTGCGGCGGGTCGAGATCCTCTCCGCCCAGGCGAACGGCCTGACCCTGCTCGTGCTGGCGGGGCTCGTGATCTACGAGTCGATCCGTCGCCTGATCGAGCCGCCCGACGTTGCCGGAGCATCCGTGCTGGTCGTCGCCTCGATCGGGGCGGTGGTGAACCTCGTCGCGTTGTGGATCCTCGCGGGTGCGAACCGCGACAGCCTGAACGTCGAGGGCAGCTACCAGCACGTCCTGATGGACCTGCTCGGATCGATCGCCGCCATCATCGCGGGGGCGGTCATCCTCGCGACCGGCGCCGATCGCGCCGACGCGATCGCGGCGCTCGCCGTGGCGCTCCTGATGCTGAAGTCTGCGTGGGGGCTGCTGCGCGCGACCGGCCGGGTGCTGCTCGAAGCGGCGCCCGAAGGACTCGATCCCGACGAGATCGGCCAGGCCCTCGTGGCGCAGCCGGGGATCGTCGAGATCCACGACCTTCACGTGTGGGAGGTGACCTCGGGCTTCGCCGCGCTCTCGGCGCACGTGATCGTGGAGGCCGACGTGGACTGCCACGTGGCACGACGCGGGCTCGAGCGCCTGCTCGCCGAGCGGTACGGCGTGACCCACACCACGCTGCAGACCGAGCACGCCGGTGAGCGGCTCCACACGATCGACGGGCCGTCCGGTCGCGGCGCGGAGCACCGTCACCCGTGACGAATGAGGAGGAGCGGGAGACCGGGCTCGGCTGAACTTGGCCCCGAGCGCTCCCGCCCGGACTTGAATGGGCGCAGCGACCGCCCATGAGCGACGGGCCGCCGGGCGCGTGGGGACCGACCGGGCGACGCATGTAGCGTTCCGCCGCGTGAGCACGCTCGACACCACACCCGTCCGCATCGGGCTCCTCGGGATCGGCACCGTGGGCGGCGGCACCTACGAGGTGCTCACCCGCAACGCCGACGAGATCTCCCGGCGGGTGGGCCGACCGCTCGTGATCACCCGTGTCGCCGACCTCGACCAGGACCTCGCGCGGCGGGTCACCGGCGCCGAGGTGGAGATCACCGACGACGCGTGGTCGGTGGTGCGCGACCCCGCGATCGACATCGTGATCGAGCTGATCGGCGGGTACGGCATCGCGAAGGACCTCACGCTGGAGGCCATCGCGAACGGCAAGCACGTGGTCACCGCCAACAAGGCGCTCCTCGCCGTCCACGGCAACGAGATCTTCGCGGCCGCGCGCGCGAACGAGGTGATGGTGGCGTTCGAGGCCGCGGTGGGCGGTGGGATCCCGATCATCAAGGCGCTGCGCGAGGGGCTCGTCGCGAACCGCATCGAGTGGATCGCCGGGATCATCAACGGCACCACCAACTTCATTCTCTCGGAGATGCGAAGCCGCGGCGTCGGGTTCGAGGACGCGCTCGCCGACGCCCAGGCCAAGGGCTATGCCGAGGCCGACCCGACGTTCGATGTCGAGGGCGTGGATGCAGCCCACAAGCTCTCGCTCATGTCGGCGATGGCCTTCGGGATCCCGGTGATGTTCGACCAGGCCCACGTGGAGGGCATCGCCGCGGTGCAGCAGATCGACATCCGGTATGCGGAGGAGCTCGGCTACCGCGTCAAGCTGCTCGGCATCACCAGGCGGCGGGATGACGGCGTCGAGCTCAGGGTGCACCCCACGCTGATCCCGGCGACGCGGCTGATCGCGAACGTCGAGGGCGTGATGAACGCCGTGGTCGTGATGGGGGACGCGGTCGGACCCACCCTCTACTACGGGGCGGGTGCCGGCGCGCAGCCCACGGCGTCCGCCGTCATCGCCGACCTGGTGGACGTGGCGCGGCTCATCACCGCCGACCCCGAGCACCGGGTGCCGCACCTCGCATTTCAGCCCGACCGGCTCAGCGACATCCCCGTGTTGCCGATCGGGGACGTCGAGACGTCGTACTACCTGCGCCTGCAGGTTGCCGACGAGCCGGGCGTGCTCGCCGACGTCACCCGCATCCTGGCCGACGAGCGCATCTCCATCGACGCGGCGCTGCAGCGCGAGCCGGGCGAGGAGGGTCGCGCCGACGTGGTCCTGCTCACCCACGAGAGCGTGGAGCGCGACGTGCGGTCGGCGATCGCCCGGATTGAGGCCCTCCCGGCGACGTTCGGGCAGGTGGTATCGCTCCGCCTCGAGAAGCTGGCGTAGCCGGCGCGACGCCTCAGGCGGTTATCCCCGGCGCCTGAGCGTGAGGGTCAGCTGCGTCGTAACGTCGACCAGGAGCGCGGCGTCGCTGTTCCCGAGCTTGAAGATGCAGTGCTTGACGACTCTGCGAGCCAGCGTCGTGACGCGCTTCTTGGGGTGAAGCAGCGCCCTCGGCGTGATCGGGAGGCGGATGTCGGCGAGGCCGCGGCCAGCCAAAGTTGAGTTCGTTGGTGCGTTGCCAGAGTTGCGCGCCGCCCTTGTTGGAGCAGGCCGGCGCGGAGGACGGGTCGACGGACAGGGCACGCACCGCGAGCAAGGGCAGGGGGCAGTCGGAGCTGCGAAACGACGCTGCCGCGTACAGGGTGTCGTCCTCACCCCAGACGCGCAGGAAGCCGGCCTTCCATTCGCCGTTGACCGCGAGCCGGAAGCGCTGCGAGCCGCAGGCGCGTGTGGGGGCCGTCCAGTCCTCGGGCGGCGGGAGGTCTCCGCAGCTTCGGCCGTTGGTGAGGGTCAGCGAGCCGGCCAGCGCCCCGGTCGCCTTCGAGCGGGTCCCGAATGAGAAGGCGAACGCCGAAGGGCGTCGCGACAGCCGGGCTCGCCGTCGCAGTCGTGAAGTGGAAGTTCATCTCGCCGCTGCCCGTGCCGGTTTGCAGGACGAGCCGGCCGTCGCCGCAGCCGCCGACGCGGACGTCGCCGTTGAAGCGCCACTGCACCGTCTGGGAGCCCGACACCTTGGCGCTGTAGCTGGTCGGCCGGAGGATCCCGGCGCCGAGGGCGGCCGAGGCCATCGCGAGCGCAACCACCGCGCTCAGCAGAAACGTCACTCCCAGTGGACGCCTCGCGCTTCCCCCGTCGGGAGGCGCTACAGGCCATACGCCCGGCCCGTGGCGCGTCCGATTGGGTCTCGGGGGCCGCCCGTTGCATCTGTTAAGTTCCCGCGGCCGATGATCGCCCTCCAACAGGTGCTGCCGCCCTCCGCGGCCATCACAACGGACGGGCACCTCGCGATCGGCGGGTGCGACGTCGTGGACCTCGCCGAGGCGCACGGAACCCCGCTCGTGATCTACGACGAGGGCGCCCTCCGCGCGACCGCGCGCGCCTACGTCGCTGCGTTTCGCGCGCACGCGCCGGACGTCGAGGTGATCTACGCCAGCAAGGCGTACTTCGGCCTCGCGATGCTGCGTGTCGCGCTCGACGAGGGGCTGTCCGTCGACGTCGCGTCCGGGGGCGAGCTGCAGGCCGCGCTCCGCGCGGGCTTCCCGCCCGAGCGGATCGAGCTGCACGGCAACAACAAGGACGCCGCGGAGATCAGGCAGGCGCTCGACGCCGGCGTGGGCACCATCGTGGTCGACTCGCTCGACGAGGTCGCGCTGCTCGACCGGCTCGCCGGCGAGCGCGGGGTGCGTCAGCGGGTGCTCATCCGCGTCACGCCGGGCGTCAAGCCGTCGACCCACTCGTACATCTCGACAGGCCAGCTCGACTCCAAGTTCGGGTTCTCGGTCGAGGGCAGCGCCGCATCCGCGGCCGTCGCCGCGTGCCGCGCCGCACCGTCGCTGGAGCTCGCCGGCCTGCACTGCCACATCGGCTCCCAGATCTTCGAGCTGGGGAGCTACCGGGCCGCGGCCGCGGTCGTCGCCGACTTCGCAGCCGCCGTCGGGGCCGACGACCTCACCACCATCAACATGGGCGGTGGCCTGGGCGTCGCGTACACCCACGCCGACCATCCGCCGTCGATCGAGCACTACGCCGACGTCGTGATGGAGGCGGTCGCCGCCGAGTGGGCGCGGGTGGGGCTGCCGCTGCCGCGCGTGCAGGTGGAGCCCGGGCGCAGCATGGTCGCCCGCGCCGGGGTGACCGTCTATCGGGTCGGGACCGTCAAGGTGATCCCCGGTGTGCGAACGTACGCGGCGGTGGACGGGGGGATGAGCGACCTGCTGCGGCCGATGCTCTACGGGGCGGTGTACGAGCCGTTGCTCGCGAATCGCGCCGAGGAGGAGCCCACCATGCATCTGCGCCTCGTCGGAAAGCATTGCGAGAGCGGCGACGTGATCGTCGGCGACGCCCACCTGCCCGAGGTGCGCGTGGGCGACCTCGTCTGCGTTCCGGCGACCGGCGCCTACGGAGTGTCGATGGCGTCCAACTACAACGGCGTCACCCGCCCGGCGGTGGTCTTCGTCGACGCCGGCGCCGCCCGGGTCGTGACCCGCCGCGAGACCTACGACGACCTGTTCGCGCGGGACGTCACGTGAGCGACGGCGCGCCCCGTGGCGCACTGATCGACCGCTACCGCGACCTGCTGCCCGTCACCGCGTCGACTCCGGTGGTGACGCTGGGGGAGGGGGGCACGCCGCTGGTGCGGCTCGACCGGCTCTCGGAGCGGCTCGGCCTCGACATCCACGTCAAGCTGGAGGGGATGAACCCCACCGGCAGCTTCAAGGACCGGGGCATGACCGTGGCGCTGTCGAAGGCCGTCGAGGATGGGGCGGAGGCGGTCATCTGCGCCTCGACGGGCAACACGTCCGCGTCGGCCGCCGCGTACGCGGCCAAGGCGGGGATCCGCGCCGCGGTGCTCATCCCCGAGGGCAAGATCGCGGCCGGGAAGCTTGCGCAGGCCCTCGTGCACGGCGCGAGGGTGCTCTCGATCGAGGGCAACTTCGACCAGGCCCTCGACATGGTGCGGGAGGTCGTGGAGCGCCACCGAGTCGCCCTCGTCAACTCCATCAACCCGTTCCGCATCGCGGGCCAGAAGACCGGGGCCTACGAGGTGTGCGACGCGCTCGGGGACGCACCCGATGCACTGTGCATCCCGGTGGGAAACGCGGGCAACATCACCGCCTACTGGGCGGGGTTCCGCACCTACCGCGAGATGGAGCGGTCGCGGCAGCTGCCGAAGATGTTCGGCTTCCAGGCCGCCGGCGCCGCGCCGCTCGTGCTCGGCCACACCGTCGAGCATCCGGAGACCGTCGCCACGGCGATCCGGATTGGCAACCCCGCGCGCGGCGACGAGGCGCTGGCGGCGGTGCACGAGAGCGACGGCGCCATCGACGCGGTTACCGACGACGAGATCCTGGCCGCGTACTCGCTGCTGGCCCGGTCCGAGGGGGTCTTCTGCGAGCCGGCTTCGGCGGCATCGGTGGCGGGTCTCCTCAAGCGCCACGCGGCCGGAGGCTTCGCCGAGGGTGACCGGGTCGTCTGCGTGCTCACCGGGCACGGGCTCAAGGATCCCGATACCGCAATCGCCGACCAGACCGAGGGCGTGATGGTCGTGCCGGCAACGCTGGCCGCAGTGGAGGAGGCCCTCTTCGCCTGAGTCGCTTCGCATCGTCGCGCCGGCCACGTCGGCCAACCTGGGACCCGGGTTCGACACGCTCGCCCTCGCCCTCGACCTGGCGAACTCCGTCACGGTGACCCGTCGTCCCGGCCCGCTCGAGGTGCACGTCACAGGGGAGGGGGCCGGTGAGCTTCCCGAGAGCGCCGAGAACCTCGTCTGCCGCGCCATGACGCAGGGGCTCGACTCGCTCGACGGCCTGATCGTGGAATGCGACAACCGCATCCCGCTCGGCCGAGGCCTTGGCTCCTCCGCGGCCGCGGTGTGCGCCGGCCTCGTGGCGGCCAACGCGCTCGGCGGGCACCGCTGGGCGCCGGACGACCTCCTCCGTCGCGCGGCGGCGATCGAGGGGCACGCCGACAACGCCGGTGCCTGCATCCTCGGCGGCATCGTCGCGGTCGGGGGCGACGCCCGCGCGGTGCAGATCGCACCGCCGGAGGATCTCCTGTTCGTGGCGGTCGTGCCGCGGGAGCGGGTCTCGACGAAGCGTGCGCGGGGCGCGCTCCCCGCGGCGGTGCCGCTCGCCGATGCGGCCGAGACGCTCGCTCGGGCGATCGGACTGGTGCTCGCGCTTGAGCGTGGCGAGCTGGACGATCTGTACCTGCTGCTCGGCGACCGGTTGCACGAGCCGTATCGCGCGCCGCTCGTCCCCGGCATCGACCGGCTCCGCGGCCTGTGTGGCGAGCACGGATGCCTCGGGGTCACGATCTCCGGCTCGGGGCCGAGCGTCCTGCTGTGGTGTCGCCGCGCCGACGCCGCGGGGCTCGCCGCGCGGGCGACCGAGGTGCTGGCCACGGACGGGGTGTCCGCCGAGGTGAGCGTGGTGCGTATCGCACCGGGCGGGGTGCGGGCCCGGTGGCTCGACGGCCCCGACACCCGGCTCGCGAAAGCCGTCGGGTAGCCCGCTTTGGGCCGTCTCGATCTCGCGGCGGTCCGGGCGCAGTTCGCCGCGCTGGGCGACGGCGTGGCCTACCTCGATGGCCCTGGGGGATCCCAGACGCCGGAGCCGGTGATCGCCGCGATGGCGGCGTGCCTCCGCACGGCGAACGCCAACCTCGACGGAGCCTTCGCCACCAGCACGGCGGCGGGGGCGATCGTCGCCGCCGGCCGGCAGGCCGCCGCGGAGCTCGTGGGCGGCGGTGCGAACGAGATCGCGTTCGGACCGAACATGTCCACCCTCAACTTCCTGCTCGCCCATGCGGTCGCGCGCACGTTGGAGCCCGGCGACGAGATCGTCACGACCGTGCTCGACCATGACGCCAACATCAGCCCGTGGCTGCAGGTGGCAGACGACCACGGCCTCTACGTTCGCACGGTGCCGGTGACCGACCCGGACCTCACGATCGACCTGCGGGCCGTGGAGGCGTCGCTCTCGGCGCGTACCCGCGTGGTCGCGTTCACGCTCGCCTCGAACGCGGTCGGCACCGTACCCGACGCCAAGCGCATCGCCGACCTCGCCCACGACGCCGGAGCGCTCGCCTGGGCCGATGCGGTCCACTACGCCCCGCACCGGCGCATCGATGTGCGCCGGCTGGGCGTCGACGTGCTGCTGTGCTCGCCCTACAAGTTCTTCGGTCCGCACCTCGGGGTCGCCTGGGCCCGTCGCCAGCTCCTGGAGTCGTGGCCGGCGGACCGGGTGCGACCCGCGGACGAGGCCCCGCCCGGGCACCGGTTCGAGCTGGGGACGCAGAGCCACGAGGCGATCGCCGGACTCACCGCGGCGGTCGACTACCTGGCGTCGGTCGGATCGGGCCTCGATCGTCGCAGCCGGCTCGACAGCGCGTTTGCCCGCATCCGCGAACACGAGGAGTCGCTGGCCGTGCGGTTCCTCGAGGGCATCGCGGCGATCGGGGGCGTGACCGTTCACGGCGTCGCCGACCCCCGGCGCATCGGCGAGCGCACCCCGACGTTCTGCCTCAGCATCCCGGGACATACCCCGAGACAGGTCGCGGAGCGCTTCGCACAGGACGGCGTGAACGTGTGGGACGGCAACTACTACGCGCCAGAGCTCATGAACCACCTCGGGCTCGAAGGGCGTGGCGGCGGGGTCCGCATCGGCTTCCTGCACTACACCACCGAGGCGGAGGTCGACCGCGCGGTGACCGCCGTGCGACGGGTCGTCGGCCGGTGAAGTGGCGTCACGCCACGGGCGTGATCGACTGCACCCGCGGGCATCTGGTCGGGATCGTCAACGCAACACCCGACTCGTTCACCGATGAGGGCGCCCACTTCGGCCCCGACCGGGCCGTCGCCCACGGCGTGCGCCTGGCGCGGCAGGGGGCGAGCGTCGTGGAGGTCGGCGGCGAGTCGCTGCGGTTCTCGGAGCCGACGCCCGTGGACGAGGAGATCGACCGGGTGGTCCCCGTGATACGGAGGCTCGTCGGGCAGGTCGACGTGCCGGTCGCGATCGACACGTTCAAGGCGCCGGTCGCCGCCGCGGCGATCGCGGCGGGTGCGAGCATCCTCAACGACCCGACCGGTCTGCGTGACCCCGCGATGCACGACGTCGTCGCTGGGAGCGGGGTGGGGGTCGTGCTCACGCACTTCTTCGGAGAGCCCAAGGTGCGGCCGGAGGCGTTTCCCGCGGTCGACGTGCCCGCCACCATCATCGCCTGGGCTGACGAGGCGATCGTCGCGGCCGAGGCGGCGGGAATCGACCCGGAGCGGACCGTGCTCGACCCCGGGCTGGGGCTCGGAAAGTCGCCGGAGCAGGATCTCGACCTTCTGCACCGGCTCGCCGAGCTGCATGTCGTGGGCCGGCCCATCTTCGTGCCGATCTCGAACAAGAAGGTCATCGGCGCCGTCACCGGGGCCCTGGCGAAGCAGCGCCTCGCCGGCACCACGGCCGCGCTGGCCTGGTGCCGTGCCCAGGGCGCGACGATCTTCCGGGTGCACAACGTGCGCTTCCTCGCCCGGGCGCTCACGATGTCGGACGCCCTCGTCGACGGGGTTCCGGCGCGCTGGCACGACGTTCCCAAGTGATAGGTTCCCGCCCCGTGACCGTCGACCCCAACCGCCCGGACATCTCCCTCGGGGAGTTCCTCCCCGTCACCGAGAACGCCGCCATCGCCTCCGCGCGCTGGCTCGGCCGGGGCGACAACCACGCCGCCGACGGGGCCGCGGTCGACGCGATGCGCACCGAGTTCGCGAAGATGCCGATCACCGGTCGGGTCGTGATCGGCGAGGGCGAGAAGGACGAGGCGCCGGAGCTCTACAACGGCGAGATCCTGGGCGCGGGCGGCCCGGAGTTCGACATCGGCGTCGACCCGCTCGAGGGCACGAGCCTCGTTGCCCGGGGCGACAGTGGCGCGATCGCGATCTGCGTCATCGCCGAGCCGGGCGGCATCCTTTCGGCGCCCGACATGTACATGCGCAAGCTCTGCGTGGGGGCGACTGCGAAGGGCCGCGTCGACATCGGCGCGCCGGTCGCGGAGACGCTCGACACCGTCGCCCGCTGCTACCAGCGGCAGGTGCGCGACATCACCGCCATCGTGCTCGACCGCCCGCGCCACGAGGAGCTCATCGACGAAATCCGCGCGACGGGCGCCCGCATCCGGCTGATCCCCGACGGCGACATCACCGCCAGCATGTCGGCGGCGGTGCGCGGCACCGGCGACCACGTCTACCTGGGAACCGGCGGCTCCACCGAGGGCGTCATCACGGCGGCCGCGCTGGAGTGCCTGGGCGGTGAGATCCAGGCGCAGTTCACCCCGAACGACGAGGAGCAGCGCCGGCGCCTCGTGGAGTTCGGTGTCGAGGATCCCGACAAGGTGCTGTTCACACGCGACCTCGCTTCGGCGCCGCTCTACGTCATCGCCACCGGCGTGACCGACGGCAACCTGCTGCGCGGCGTGCGGTACTTCGCCGACGGGGCGCGCACCCACTCGATCGCGCTGAACCTCCACCGCGGCACGGTGCGGTTCATCGACACGGTGCATCTGTTCGGGCGCACGCCGGTCCACGAGATCCGGCTCGGTGGCGTGTTGTGAGCTCGCAGGACGACTTCCCGTTCGCATTTGGCGAGGGGGCGGCCGACGACTTCAAGGAGCGACTCAAGGACCTGATGCGCGCCCAGCAGGCGGCATTCGAGGAGGTTCAGGCGGAGACCGGCGGCCGGGCGGGGCCGCTGGAGCGGATCCAGGTCGTGGAGCAGGCAGTCGCGCTCGCCGCGGCGGGGCTCGCGACGCTCGGCCCTCGAGCCACCCCCGAGGAGTCGGCCGACGCGATGGGCCTCATCTTTGCGCGCGCGATGGCGGCGGTGCAGGGCTCGCTCCGACCGTCGTCGTAGCCCCCGGCGCGGGTCAGCTGCGCGCCAGCGTCACGTAGCGCGTCTCGAGGTAGTCGTCCAGCGCGTCGTCGCCGCCGCAGCGCCCCCAGCCGGATTGCTTGACGCCACCGAACGGCGCCGCAACCGATGAAACCCGTCCGCGGTTGACCGCGACCATGCCGACGTCGAGGGCCGCGCCGACGCGCATGGCCCGGTCCAGGTCGCGCGTGTAGACGTACGCCGCGAGACCCACTTCGGCGTCGTTGGCGTCGCCGACGACCTCGGCCTCGCGATCGAATACCCGAACGGGGGCGATCGGCCCGAAGATCTCCTCCCGCATCACACGGGCGTCGGCCGGCACGTCGGCCAGGACGACCGGCGTGAAGAACCAGCCCGGTCCGGGGCGGGGTCCGCCCGCCAGCGCGACCCGAGCGCCGTTGGCGACCGCGTCGTCGACCAGTCCCGTCAGCCGGTCCCGCTGCGCGGCGCCGATCATCGGGCCCAGCTCGGACTCCGACTCGGTGCCCCGTGCGGTGTGGATGGCGGCGAGACGCTCGCACAGCAGGTCCGTGAACTCCGCGGCGACCGCTCGGTGCACGGAGAAGCGGTTGGCGGCGGTGCATGCCGCCCCGCCGTTGCGGAGCTTCGCGGCGACCGCGCCCTCGACGGCGGCGTCGAGGTCGGCGTCTTCGAACACGATGAACGGGGCCTGGCCCCCGAGCTCCAACCCCATGCGCAGCATCCGGCCCGCGGAGCAGGCGATCAGATGCCGCCCGACCGCGCCGGAGCCGGTGAACGTGAGCTTGCGCAGGCGCGGATCGCTGAGCAGGTGGTCGGTCGCCCCATCCTGCGACGAGACCACGACGTTGAGCACGCCGTCGGGCAGTCCGGCGCCCTGCAGGATGCGAGCGAGCGCGAGCGCGGACAGCGGGGTGAGCTTTGAGGGTCGCAGCAGCACGGTGCAGCCCGCGCCCAGGGCGCCGCCGATTCCGCGCGCGGGCACTGCCACCGGAAAGTTCCAGGGCGTGATGACGAGGCACGGGCCCACCGGCCGGCGAGTGACAATGATGCTCGACGAGCCGTCGGGGTCGTCGCGGAAGCCACCGGTCACCCGGACGGCCTCCTCGGCCGACCACTCCAGGTACCGGGCCGCGAACATGACCTCGTCGCGCGACTCCGCGAGGGGCTTGCCCATCTCCAGGGTGATGAGCATGGCCAGGGTCTCGACCTCGCGCTCGAGCGCGTCGGCCGCTCGGCGCAGGACCCGGGCGCGCTCGCGGGCTGGCTGGGCCGCCCAGCGGGGCTGGACCGCCGCCGCCGCGGTCAGCGCGTCGGTCGCGTCGCGTTCGTCGGCGTCCGCAACGCGGCACAGCTCCCTGCCGGTGGAGGGATCCTCGACCGGCAGGGTCTGTCCCGTGGCCGCCGGGCGGAAGCGCCCGTCGATGAGGAGGTCCTTCGGGCAGCCGCCGATGGCCGCCCACTCGTCCAGCACCGCCAGAATGCCGTCGGAGGCGGACTCATGGCCTCGGGCCGGGGTGGGACGGGGCGCGCGGCCAATGAGCGTCCGGCTCATCTCACTGCTCCTGTCCATCGTTCGCCGGGTCATTCCCCATCACCTCGAAGGTGACGCGGACGGGGCCGACGTGGCCGATGCCGAAGGCCTCGTCGCGGAACCCCAAGCGCGAGGTCACCACGTCCGCCAGGTCGTGCTGGCCGGGTGAGAAGTAGCCCAGAACGAGTCGTCGCTCGCCGATGAGAACGGTCAACTCGCCTTCGATTGTGACGGTTTCGCGGTCGCTCATGAGTGGCTCCGGGGTCGTCGTGGTCGTCCGCAGGACCTCGCGCAACACCGCGTCGGCGTTCATCGCGTGAAGCTGGCGACGACGGGCGGCGGCGAAGGCATCGAAGTCCGGCGGCCATTCCTTGGTGTGCTCGTTCATGGGATGCACGGTAGGCCGCGACGCCGAGCAAGTCATGACAAGGCCTTGCCATCTTGTGCCGGCGCCCCTGACCATCATCACGACGGGCGGCTTGTTACACGGTCGAGAGGCCAAGGAGCCCGCGCTCGCCGCCGGCGGCGACCGCGGCGGCGCGGCTCTTGACTCCGAGCCTGGCGAAGATGTTCGCGACGTGGCGGATGACGGTGTTCTCGCTCAGCACGGGCGATCTGCGCCCTTGTCCTGTTCGGCGGGCGCAGCGAGACCCTGCGCGGGCTCGGCGGCCCCGGCCGTGACGAGCGCTGGGCCAGGATCGACGTACACGCGACGGCCGTGACCGGGATGGTCACGATCCTGCTCATCATCGGGGCCTGGCTCGTGGAGATCGCCAGGGGGAACGACGGCAACCCCTACGGGCTCGTCGGTGCGGTAGGTGGCCTGGTGCACATCGTGAGCGTCGCGGTCCTCCGCTGGCGCTCGTAGCGACTACTCGGGGTCGTCGCCCCCGCGGGCCTCGTCGCGCACGAGGCGCAGCTCGAAGCGCACGTCCTTGAGCGCGGCGCGGGCCTCGTCGGCGAGCCGCCGCAGGTCCGCGAGCTCCGCGGCGACGGCCGCGACCTCCTGACGGGTGGTGCGCCAGGAGCTGCCGACGAGGTCGACGAGCACCTCGAGGTCCTCGACGATCGCGGTCTGCTCGCTCGCGCGCATCCCGGATGCCGGCTGGGGGCCCGGCTCGCTCGCGGCCCGCGCCCTCATCTCACCGAGATCCGCCTCCAGCCGACGAACCGCGTCCAACACGTCGCGCGGGTCGTGGCTGCCGCTCACGGCGATTCGGTTCCGAACCCGACCGCCGACCAATCCGGCTTGTCGATGATCTCCTCGATGATGTCCGAGGTGACGGTGCAGCGGTAGGTGAAGCCGCTCTCCTCGAGCACCGGCTCGACGAGGTCCTCCTTGATCTGCTGGTCCACCCAGGCGCCCCGGAACACGAGCTTGCGGAGCCAGTGGACGAGGTCGTCGTCGAAGCCGAGGAGGGCGTCGCGGTGCTCCTCCAGATGGCTTGCGAGACGCCCGTCGCTCTTGACCTCGCCGTGGGCGACGAGCTCGACGAGCTGGTCGAGGTCCTCATCCGACAGCTCCCCGGGCTTCACGAACGCCAGCTGCACGGCGGCGTGCTCGGAGCGCTCGCGGAAGTCGCGGCTGTTGAACTTGAACCGGAACTTCCCGAACTCCATGGTGAAGTCGGTGCCCGACTGGTAGTTCGAAGGTGTCTTGCGCGATTGTGCCATGAGCAGTGGCTCCCCCAGGAAGCGGGCCGAGTGTACCAACGCCTTTCGGACGCTCTTCGCTGACGCCTGGCACGATCCTGCCGTGAGCCGATTCCGCGCCGATCGGATGTGTCGCGACGTGCGGGAAGTCGTTGATGCCGATGGCAGTGTCCTGCTCGCCCGCTGCCACGTCGCCGACCGCCCGCTGGCGCGCCTGGTGGGCCTGCTCGGCACGCCCGACCTGTCCGATGACGAGGGACTGTGGCTCGAGCCGTGCTCGTCCGTGCACACCTGGGGCATGCGGATCCCGATCGCATGCGCATTCGTCGACGGGGACGGTCGGGTGCTGCGGGTGGTCGACCCGCTCCCGGCGGGGCGGCATGCGGCAGTCCGCGGAGCCCGCTCGGTGGTGGAAGCGCGCGCCGGCCGGTTCGCCGGACTCGCCGTCGGAACGACCCTGACGTACCGCTCACCGGTGAAAATGTCCGCATAGAGCGAAGATCCGGCCGAAGGGAGGGGGGCCATTTCGGCCCGCTCGAGCCTTTGAACTGATGCACCGCGCCACGGCGGTGCGGACATCAATGCCGAGCGAGGTCCAATGCCCACACTCACACCACCACGCGCCGCTCCCGCGATCGACCTGGGCGCGAACATCCTCACCGCCCTCGTCGTGGACGACGACCCCGGCGTCGTCGGCTTCCTCGACGACAACCTCACCGCGGATCGCTTCGCGGTCATCACCGCCCGAAGCGGAGAGGAAGCCCTCGACCTCCTGCGGACGAGCCGCCCGGACGTCGCCCTGATCGACGTCGCGCTCCCGGGTATGAGCGGGTACGAGCTCGTGTCCATCGTGCGGGAGGGATCCACCTCGGGCGCCTGGGACCCCGGCATGGCGATCATGCTCATGTCCGGACGCGACGATATGCACAGCGTCGTGCGGGGCATCGAGCGCGGCGCCGACGACTACCTGATCAAGCCGTTCCACTATCCAGAGCTCCTCGCACGCGTCGGCTCGCATGTGCGGCGAGCCCGCGGAGTGAGCCTGGCCGGATCGCTGCGGGTCGGACCGGTCGAGGTCGACCGGAGAGCAATGCGGGTGCTCGTCCACGGTCGCACGATCGGGCTGTCCGCGAAGGAATTCGGGTTGCTCTGCGTTCTGGCCCGGGATCCGCATCGCGTGGTGTCGAAGGGCGAACTCCTCAAGGACGTGTGGGGCTTCTCCGCGAACGCCCGCACCCGCACGGTCGACACCCATGCCAGCAGGCTTCGCGGCAAGCTGGCCGCCGCCGGAGTTGGTGGATGGGTGCGCAACGTCTGGGGCCAGGGATACCGCCTCCTCCCGGAGGAGCGCTGATGAGCGGCAGGGGGGTGGTCGGTGTCGAGCATGCGCGGCGCGCCGAGGAGTTGCTGCATGACATGCGCGGTCCCCTCGGCGTCATACGCGGCCAGTGCCACGGGATCGTTCGTTGCGCCGGTCAGCCGGGGGTGCTCCTCGACAGACTCCGGATCATCGACGGCGAGATCGACCGAGTGGTCGCGGCCATCGATCGGGTGCGCTCCGCGCTCTGCGGGATCGCCTGCGACGAAGCGCCCGGCCCCGTCGATCTGGTCGCCGTCGCCCGTGAAGCCGTTCGGAGGCACGAGGGCTCCGCTGAGGAGCGCGGCATCGCGCTCACCGCTACGGCGCTCCCCGACCACGCCGAGATCCTGGGCTCCGTCGACGAGCTTCGGCGGCTCGTCGACAACCTGGTCTCGAACGCGATCCGGCACGCGCCGCATGGCACCGGCGTGACGCTTGCGATCGGCGACGACGGCCGGAATGTCACGCTCCGCGTCTCGGACCGCGGAGCGGGCATCGACGTGCGAGCGCGCTCGACGATCTTCGAGCGTCACCCCGGACATCGTGGGGCCCACGGCTGGGGCATCGGCCTCGGAATCGCCGGTGAGATCGCGACCAGGCACAACGGCCGCATCGCGTTCGACTCAGAAGGACAAGGAGCAACATTCCGGGTCGAGCTGCCTTCCTCGGGACGCACGAGCGTGGCGCGATGACCACGCCTGCGACCATCATCGTCGAGCAGGCCGTCGTGGAGCCGCTCGGCGGCTGTCCGGCGAACGTCGTCGTCGTACCCCGCCGCCGCTTGCCGTGGTACCGCCGCGGCCGGACGTGGGCGCCGCTCGACCCGGAGACGGTGCTGGACACATTGGCGGCGGTTCCCAGACCCGCCATCGTGCTCGCCCGCGGCCCCGCCGCCGATCCAGGCGCGCGCTGCCTCCTGGACTTCGCTCCGCTTCTCGCCTTCGATCTGCGGCGCCTACCCGACTGCGTCGACATGGCCGCGCTGAGCGTGACCACCGCGAGCCGCGCCGACGAGCCTGGCTCGACGGCCTGCGGGCGGGCACTCGACGTGCTGTGCTGCGCGCCGGCGCTCACGATGTGCCGCTGGGAGCGCTCCGATCGACCGCTGCGCCCGGGCGCGCTTCGGAGGTGGGCGTCGAGCGCGTGGCGGCCGTGCCCGTGGTGCCCGGCCGGTGGACTCGCGGGAGCACGCTGCGCACGCTGCGGCAGTCCCGTCGGACGGGGAGACCAGGGAGGCGGGCGGTGATCACCCGGCGCCTCCGGCGGCGCCCCGGCGCCTGGTTCGCGGCTGCGGGTGTGCTCGCGGTCGCCGCCGGGGTGCTCACCATGCGGGCCGCGGCCGTCGACACGCCAACCGTGCCGGTGGTCGTCGCATCGGAGCCCATCTTGGTGGGCGTGCGGCTCGACGATCCGGAGGCGGTCCTGACGCTCACCCCGGTTCCCGCCGGGGCGCTGCTCCCGGGAATGGCGCGTGCGTTCGACGAGGTCCGAGGGCGTACGGTGGCCGTGCCGATCGCACCGGGTGAGCCCGTGACCCAGGCCGCGTTGGGCGGGGCGCCCGGGCTCGCGCCCCCGCCGCTCGCCGCCGGCGAGCGCGGCTTCTCGGTTCCGGTTGCCGCCGCAGGGGCCGCGGCCGCGGTGCTCGTGCCGGGAGCGCGTGTGGATATCGTCGCCTCGAACGCCGATGGTCTGGCGGCCGCAGCGCGGGTCGTCGTCGCCGACGCCGAAGTGATCGCGCAGACCACCCCTTCCGGCGTCGACGGGGCCAGTGGCGAGGGCGGTGCGATTCTCTTGCGCGTCGGCGAGCGCGAGGCGTTGCGACTCACCGCGGCACTCGATCGCGCCGGGGGTGTCCGCCTGCTGCCGCGCCCGACGGGGGCCACGCCGTGAGTCCTCACGCCGTCGGCGACAGCGACGTGTGGGATGCACTCGTACGGGCTTCGGGCGACGCCGACGTGCGCGAGCCATCGATGTCCCTTCGACCGATCCGGCAGGCGGTCATCGTCACCGGCGCTGCCGGGGGTGTCGGCACGAGCCTGGTCGCCAGCGGCATCGCGCTCGGGCTTGCCGACTCTGGCGAGCCCGTGGGCTTGATCGACCTCGCTGGCGACCTCGCCGGCGCATGGCGGGTTCCGCCCGATCGAACCATCGACGACCTTCTGCCGGTGATCGATGAGCTCGAACCGCGCCACATCGAGTTGGTCGCTCACCGCCATCCGTCGAGTGTGGCGCTCATGCTCGGCGCTCCGGCGGGCGTGACCGGCGACGGGTGGAGCCGCCAGGCTGCAGCGCGACTCCTCGAATGCGCTGCGACGCTGGGCATGCTCGTGATCGATGCGGGCAGCGCGGTGGGCGAACCGGCTCAGGAGGCATGCACAAGTGGCCGGGTGGTGGTCGTCGCCGCCAAGACCATCGCCGGTGCGCGGTCTGTCCGAGCCCGGCTCGATGGGCTGCGATCCGCGTGCCGAGCGGGGGAGCCGCTCCTCGTCGTGAACCGCGGTGTCGGACGCGATCACCTGAGCACGCGTGCGTTCGCGCGAGCCGTCGGTTATCCGGTGGCGGTGGAGCTCGGCAGGTTCGATCGCGACGCCGACGATCTCGGAGCGGGACGGTGGCCGGGTGGCCGACGCCGCTCGCTCACAACCGCGATCGACGCGCTCGTCCGGGCGGTGCGCGCCGGTTGAGCGCGAACGGGCCGATCGATTCCCGGCTGGTTGCACACCTGCGCGCACGTGCGGTCCGTGAGGCCGCGCTCGAGCCCGGCCGCGTAGATTCGGGCTCGCTGGGGCAGCTCGTCGAGCAGCTCATCGAGCAGGAACGACGCGTCATGCCCGCCGCCGAGCGCCGCGCCGTCGTGCAGGCGGTCGTCGACGAGACCCTTGGATTCGGACCGCTCGAGCCGCTCCTACGCGATCCGCAGGTGACGGAGGTCATGGTCAACGGACCGGACGCCGTGTTTGTCGAGCGGTGCGGGCGCATCGAGCCCGCCCCGGCGCGGTTCGCCGATGCCGCCCACCTGCTGCACGTCATCGACCGCATCCTGTCGCCACTCGGCCGACGGGTCGACGAGGCGAGCCCGATGGTCGATGCGCGCCTTCCCGACGGGTCGCGGATCAACGCGATCATCCCGCCGCTCAGTCTTCAGGGTCCCGTCCTGACCGTTCGCCGTTTCGGCGAGCGGACACTCGGCGGCGACGATCTCGTCGCGCTCGGGAGCCTGACCGAGCGGATGCTCGACCTCATGCGCGTCGGCGTGGTCGCGCGGCGGAACGTCCTCGTCATCGGTGGCACCGGCAGCGGCAAGACCACCACCCTCGCGGCGCTTGCGGCGTTCATCCCCGCCGCCGAGCGCGTGATCACGATCGAGGATGCCGCGGAGCTTCGGATCGCGCTGCCGCACGTGATCCGGCTCGAGAGCCGGCCCGGGAGCCTCGAAGGACGCGGGGCGGTGACGATCCGCGCGCTCGTGCGGAACGCGCTTCGGATGCGACCCGATCGGATCGTGGTCGGGGAGGTCCGGGGGGCGGAGGCCCTCGACATGCTCGCCGCGATGACCACCGGCCACGAGGGCTCGCTCTCGACGCTGCACGCGTCGTCGCCGGCCGATGCCGTCCGCCGGCTTCAGACGCTCGCGTTGATGGGCGACCTGGACCTCCCGTTCGCGGCAGTGGCCGATCAGGTCGCCCACGCCATCGACCTGATCGTGCATCAGGCCCGCATGGCCGATGGCGTACGCCGGGTTGTCGAGATCACCGCGACGCAGGCGTCCGAGCACGGCGTGGCATTCACGCCGCTCGTGCGCTTCCATGCCGACGGATGGGACGGCGACCGGCTTGCGGGGACGTTCGTGTGGCACGAGGACGCGGCTGCTTGGCTGGCTCAGGCCCGCAACGACGCCGCGCTCGCGGAGCTCGGATGACCGGGGGTGTGCCTGCTGCGCTCGCGTCGGGGGCGGCCATCACCGCCGTGATGGGCGTCCGGCGACTCGATCCGGCTGCGGCACTCGTGCGACTCGAGGCACTGCGCGGCTCGATTCGCACGCGCCGCTGCGCCGCGCTCGGCACCGCGCTCGCCCGGGCCGGCGTGCCCATCGACCCCGACGTGTTCCTCGCGGCGACGCTCGGCTGCGCCGGGTCGATGGGCGTGGTCGCGTGGACGCTCGTGCGAAGCCCGGTCGTCTCCGTGGTCGCTGCAGCCGCGGTCGGCGCTGCGGGATGGAGCGTGGTGGCGTCCGCCGAGCGACGGTATCGCGATCGGTTCGCGTCTCAGCTCCCGGCCGTCGCCCAGCAACTCGCGGGCGCGATCGGCGCCGGACTCTCGTTGCGGCAGGCAATCGCGCGCGCTGCCCGCGACGCCCCCGAGCCTGCCGCATCCGAGCTGCGCACGCTCTCGGCCGACCTCGAGCTGGGAGCGCGGATCGATACGGCGCTGCGGGACGCCGTGGCCCGGCTTCCCGATCCGGGGCTGCGAACGATGGTGACCGCGATCACCGTGCAGCGGGTCGTTGGAGGGGACCTCGCCCGAGCCCTCACCGACCTCGCAGCGGGGCTCGAGGAGCGCACCGCGCTCGAGCGGGAGGCACGATCGGCAACGGCGCAGGCGCGGATGTCGGCGTGGCTCGTGGCCGGCCTGCCGCTCGCCGGCGGCGTGCTGGTGGAGATCGCCTCACCGGGGACCCTCGCTCGGACGATCGGGCACGGACCGGGCCTTGGTCTGCTGATCGTCGCGACCGCGCTTCAGATGGTGGGCGTCGTACTCATCCGGCGCATCGTGCAGCCGGCGGGAGTGTCATGAGTCGCGGATGCCGGAGTTGAGCCTGTGGACGTTCCGAGCCCGTTGATGGTGTGGTCGCTGGCCTTGGTCGCATTGGCGTTGGGTCTGCATGCTCGTCGCGTCGAGCGCGGCGCCCGACCCAGGCCGGTGGTTCCGCCGCTCATTCGCGCCGTTCGCGCCGTGCCGGTCCATCCTGCGTTGATCGGGCGGGCCGGTGGCGAGCGCATGCGGTCCGCGCTCGCAGCCGCGGGGCTCGCCTCGACACTTGGCGTGTCGCAGCTCGCACAGGCGCGACTCGCGCTCACCCAGGTCGGGCTCGTGACCGGCTGCGGCATCGCGATGGCAAGCGCCGGGCTCGGGGTCGTCAGCGCGATCGTGCTGGGAACCGCGGGGTACACGGGTCCGGCGCGCTGGGTCATCGTTCGCGCCCGCCGGCGTCGCCGGGCGATCATGCACGAGCTCCCGGACTTCATCGACCTCGTCGTGATCTGCGCGGAGTCGGGGATGGCGCTCGACGGCGCCGTTCGCATCGCGGCCGAGCGGCTGCCCGGCGAGCTCTCGTCGGAGATCTCCACGACGCTTCGTGAGCTCGACCTCGGGACGCCCCGGCGGGATGCCTACGTGGCGATGTCCGACCGGCTCGGCGTCGCAGCGGTCACCGGGCTCGTCGGGTCGCTCCTGCAGGCGGAGGAGCTCGGCTCGCCGATCGCATCCGTGCTTCGACGCCAAGCCGCGCTCATCCGGTCCGGTCGCACCCGGGAAATGCGCGAGCACGCGGCCCGCGCCGCGCCGAAGGTGCAGCTCGTCGTCGCGATGATCATGGTGCCCGCGGCGCTCCTGGTCATCCTCGGGGTCATGGTCATCGAACTCGTCGGTCAGCTCGGCGGGGTTGTCGGTGCCGCGCCATGATGCAGCGCGGATCCGCAGGCGCCGACTACATCGCGGTCATCGCGGTGGTCGGGATCATCTTCGCCGGGCTTCTCGTGATGCGCCCCCAGCGGGTCGGTCCGAAGAGCCCGGTCGACGTGCTTCCCCCGATCATCCGCCTCCTCGGCCACCCGGTCCAGAACCTCGAGCCCCGGCCGGCTGCACCGCGAGCATCCGTGATACGTCCGGGACCGCCGCGCAGGCGGGCGACCCGGCGGCCCACGAGCGACCCCGCGGTCGTACTCTTGCCCGAGTGGTGGCACCGCGCGCCATGAGCCGCCCAGGGCCGGGCGACGCGGTGAGCCTCCGTGTCGGGTCATACTCGGATGCCATGGGACCTCGCGCCATCGATCCGTCCACGGGTCCCCCCTCGCCCTGCCCACGCTGCGCCGCACCGACGCGCGAATGGATCCGCGCGCACGACCGCACGGGGCAACCCGACCGGCCGGTCCGGCGATGCACCGGCTGCGGCATCGGCTTCACCAGCCCCCCTCCCGGTGACGCGCCCGCGGCGCCTACCCGGCTTCCGAAGCGCGGTCCGCTCCGGGCGTACGCCGACCACATCATCCGTCGCGAGCTCAGGCCGCTCACCTCGGCTATCGCGCCGGATGCGAGGGTGCTCGACATCGGCGCCGGTGGCGGCGACCGCGCGCTCGTGCTCGCCCGCGGCGGCCATCGCGTGACCGCCGTCGAACCCGACGCCGACGAGGCGGCGCGCGCCAGCGGCCAGCTCAACGGCAGTGCGGAGCTCCTCACGACCCCCATCCAGGAGCTGCCCGCCGACGCGAGCGGCTACGACGCAGCGCTCCTGTCACACGTGCTCGAGCACCTCCCCGATCCGGACGAGGCGCTCCGGCTCGTCCGCGAACGCCTCCGGCCCGGCGGGGCCATCGCCATCATGGTTCCCAACGCCGGCGGGCTCCAGGCGCGAATCTTCCGGGGGCGCTGGCACCAGTGGGAGCCGTCGCGCCACCGCTGGCACTTCACCCGCGAGGTGCTCGGCGAGATGCTCGCCCGTGCCGGCTACCGCCACCTGAGCGTTCGGGCCTCCGGGGGATGGCGCTACCCGGCCAGCCTCGCCTACAGCATCGCCCCCCGGCTCGACCCGCAGACCCCGGGGTCGCCGCCCGCCATCGTCGGGCGGCTCTTCGCCCTCGCCCTCATACCGCTCGCGCTCGCCGAGGTCGCGACCGGACGCGGATCGCAGCTCGTCGCGACGGCCCGCGCCCCCGGCTAAGCGGGCGCTACGCCGACACGGGACGCGGCCGCGCCACGGGCACGTCCACTCGCTCGAGCCCGGCCTCGAGCCCCGCCGGCCCCGGCGCCACCCACGCCCATGACGGCCGGCGATCACCGCCCACCGCCTCGCCGACGCTGCCCGGATTCACGAACAGGCACCCACCCGCCCGGCGGATCAGCGGCCGGTGGGTGTGGCCCGTCACCACGCAGTCGGCGGCCACGAGCGCCGCGATCTCCGCCAGCCGCTTCGGATCGGTGTCGACGTCCACCAGCACCTCCGACGCCGACTCCGGCGTGCCGTGCACCACCAGCACCTCGAAGCGCCCCACGTGCACCCGCATGCTCAGCGGCAGCTCCGCCAGGAAAGCGAGGCTCGCATCCGACAGGCGGTGCGCCGTCCACGACCGCGAGCCCACACGCGACGCCGCCGGATGCGCCCGCGGCCGCGGCGGTCGCATCGCCACCTTCTCATCGGTGTTGCCGCGCACGCACGGCCATCCGAGGAGCGCCAGCCGCGACACGCACGCCTCGGGCTCGGATCCCCGCAGCACCAGGTCGCCGGTGCACGCCCCACGCGAGATGCCGGCTGCGCGGATCGCCGCCAACGTCGCGTCGAGCGCCGCGACGTTGCCGTGGATGTCGCCGAGCAGCGCGAGCCGGCCGGTGGGCGGACCGGCCGTCACGCCGCGCGCGCGATGCGGGTGGGGGAACCCGTCGCACGAGCTCGCGCCGAGGCGCGCCGGCGCCGCGCACGGCGGGCCATCGCCCGGCACCGCACCAGCACGGCGGCGAGCAGCACGCCCAGGCCGGCGGCGATCGTGAGCGCGCCCGTCGGGCTGCCGCCGCCGAGCACCGCGGCCAGCGCCGCGAGCACGAAGCCTGAGATGAGCCCGGCCAGCAGCGCGGCCGAGCGTTGCCGCGCCGGCGCGGGCGGCCGGGGCGCCGGAGGGGGGACCAGCAGGAGGTGGGGCCGCCTGGCGGAAGGGGTCACCGTGGCACGCAGCGCGGCAGATGAAGTTCTCATGACAACGACGATAGACCCGAAGCGGCCACCGAACAAGTGTTCGATACACAGTTGCAATGCAACGTTGACGCGCAAGGGTGACGTTTCGCAACAAACGTTCCGCCGGCGGGCTGCGGGGGCGTTGGGGGAGAGATGCCCATGAAATGGGGCGTTTGGGTTGTTTTGTGGGGAAGCGTGGGGTAACGTGCCGCCTGCATGCAACGCCGGATGCTCAGCGGCACCTATGAGTGCACCCTCGACAGCCGTTTCCGCCTCGCGATTCCCGCCAAGGTGCGTGACGCGTTTGACGAGGGAGCCGCGCTCTCGCTGTGGTTCGAAGACTGCGTCGTGCTCGCGCCGCGCCTGGAATGGCCGGCGATCGTCGAGCGGGTCTTCGGTGAGATGAACGTGCTGAACGACAACCAGCGATGGCTGTCGCGGTACCTGCACGCGTTCACGTTCGACCACGAGGCCCTGGACCGCCAGGGCCGCGTCGTGGTGCCCGAGAAGCTGCGGCAGATGGCCGACCTCGATTCGAAGGTCTCGGTGGTCGGCGCCGGCGAATACCTGGAGCTTTGGAACCCCGCGCGCCTGGAGGAGTCGTTCGAGGCGCTGCGACGAGAGGGGGTGTCATCCCTTGGGAAGCGCATTGTCGAAGCTGCCCACTAGGCCGACGGTGCACCACGAGCCCGTCCTCGTTGGCGAGGTCATCGGGACCCTTGCGCCCGTCGCCGGACAGACGCTCGTCGACTGCACCTTCGGCGCCGGCGGCCACGCCCGGCGCCTCGCGCCGCTCCTCGGTCGCTCCGGCGCGTACGTCGCGATCGACCGCGACGGATCGACCGAGCAGCACTTCACCACGTTCTCCGAGCGCGTCGACTGCCACACGCGGTTCATCCGCGCCGACTTCGCCGACGCCTTGCGCATGCTGCGCGACGAGGACGTGCACGTCGACGGCATCCTCATGGACCTCGGCATCTCCTCCATGCAGGTCGACCAGCCGGAGCGCGGGTTCTCGTACTCCCGCAACGCGCCGCTCGACATGCGGATGGACCCCACGCAACCGCGCACTGCGGCCGACGTGCTCGCCGAGGCCAGCGAGGAGGAGCTCGCCGGCTGGTTCAAGACGTACGGCGAGGAGCGCTACGCACGGCCCATCGCCCGCGCGATCGTGCGTCAGCGGGCCAAGGCGCCCCTGGTCTCCACCTGCGAGCTGGTGGAGCTCATCCGCGGCGCGATCCCCACGCCCGCGCTGTTCGCCGGCGGGCACCCGGCCAAGCGAGTCTTCCAGGCGCTTCGCATCGTCGTGAACGACGAGCTCGGCATCCTGGAGCGCGGCCTCGAGGAGGCGTTCGCGCTTCTGGCGCCCGGCGGCCGCCTCGTGGTGATCTCGTTCCACTCGCTGGAGGACCGCATCGTCAAGCGGTTCATGCAGGCCCGGGCCCGCGGGTGCATCTGCCCGCCCGACCTCCCCGCCTGCGTCTGCGGTCGCGAGCCGGAGGGCATGCTGGCCCTGCCCAAGGCGGTCAGCCCGCGCCGCGAAGAGCTCGACCGCAACCCGCGCGCATCGTCCGCGCGGCTGCGCGCGATCGTGAAGGCGCCCGCCCGGTGAGCACGCGGGGCGCGCTCGCGTCACGCCCGGGGCCGGCACCCGGCGCCCGTCCCAAGACGCGCACCCGCCCCAGGGCGGTGCCGGCATCGCGCCGCCGCCGCCGCTTCCGGCTCGGGCTCGCGGCCATTCCGCTGGTCGCCGTGCTGTTCGCCGGCGTCGTGTGGCTCAACGCCGCCAAGCTGTCCGTGACCAAGCGGCAGGGGCAGATCGTGCGCCAGATCGCCGCCGTCGGCGACCAGATCGGCCAGCTCAAGACCGTCGAGTCTCAGAAGAACGGCGTCGTCGCCGCGTGGGCAGAGCGGCAGGGCATGATGCGCCCCGGCAGCGCCCAGCTGACCTTCGTCAAGGCGCGACCCGGCCGCTAGGGGATGGCGCCCGCGACGTCGACCGCCAGGGGCTCGCGCCGGCGCATCCAATTGCTGGTCCTCTGCGCGGTTGCGGGCTTCGCGCTGCTCGCAATGCGGGCGACCTGGCTCGGTGCCATCCGCGCGTCGTCGCTCTCCAAGCAGGCCGACCTGCAGCACCTGATCACCGTCGACCTGCCCGCTGCGCGCGGGTCGATCCTGAGCGCCGACGGCCAGGCCCTCGCGGTGGACCGGCCGACGATGCTCGTGACCGCTGACGCCCGCTACGTGACCAACCCCTCCCAGCTCGCCGAGACGATCACGTCGGTCACGCGGGGCGACGCCAAGCGTCGCGCGAAGCTCGAGACCGACCTGCGCAGCCGCAAGCCGTACGTCATCCTCGCCAAGCAGGTGCCGATCAAGGAGGCCGAGTACCTGCGCAAGCTCGACCTCGACGGCGTGCACTTCACACGGACCTCGGCCCGCAGGTACCCGCTCGACAAGGTCGCCGGCCAGGTCCTCGGGCTCACCGACGTCGACTCCGGCAAGGGCATCGACGGGCTGGAGCGCCTCGAGAACGACGCACTCGCGGGACGCCACGGGACGCGCACCGAGATCCGCGACCCCCGCCTCGGCGAGACCGTCCGGATCCCGAGCATGACGAGCCCGCAGCCCGGCAAGACCGTGATCCTCACGATCAACGCCGCGATCCAGGAGCGCATGGAGCTCGTCCTCGCCGGCGCCCGCAACCGATACGAGGCGAAGTCGGCGACGGGCGTGATCATGGACCCCAACTCGGGCGCGATCATCGGCATGGCGAGCGTGCCGCGCGTCAACCCGAACGACCGCGCCAACCTCGAGCCCGAGACCACCCGCACCCGCGCCGTGACCGACCCGTACGAGCCGGGTTCGGTGTTCAAGGTCGTGACGGTCGCCGGCGCGCTCGAAGAGGGGCTCACAACCCCGAACACCGCGTACAGCCTGCCGCCGAAGCTGGTCATCGCCAAGGGCACTCCCGAGCAGCGCACCATCCAGGAGGCGCACAAGCGCACCGACTGGGAGACGATGACCACCACGGAGATCCTCCAGCGCTCGAGCAACATCGGCACCATCCGCCTCTCGAAGCTCCTGAGCCGCAAGAACCTGCTTCGCGCCTGGATGGCAAAGTTCGGGTTCGGCGCGAGGACCGGCGTGGACGTCGCGGGCGAGGACGCCGGCGACCTGCCGAAGCTCAAGTGGAACGCAGGCCAGGCGGTCAACATCCCCTTCGGGCAGGGCATGACCGCCACGCAGCTCCAGCTCGTGCGGGCGTACGCCGCGATCGCCAACGGCGGGTACCTCGTCACCCCGCACGTGGTGGCGAACGTCGGTGGGGTCCCCGTCACCGAGCCCGCCCGCACCCGCATCATCAGCCCCAAGACGGCCAAGCAGCTCACGACCATGCTCGAAAAGGTCGTGGAGGCCAGCGACGGCACCGGCGTGGAGGCGAGCCTGAAGGACTACAAGGTCGCGGGCAAGACCGGTACCGCCCAGACCGTCGATCCCAAGACGCGCACGTACGGCAACCTCTACCGCTCGTCGTTCATCGGGTTCGTCCCCGCGAACAAGCCGCGTCTGGTCATCGCGGTGCTCGTGGACTCGCCCGACACCTCGGGTCCGCACACCGGTGGCGAGGTCGCCGCGCCGGCGTTCAAGGAGATCGCCGACTATGCCCTCAGCACCCTCTCGATCCCGCCCAACTAGCGCTCGCTCGCGGGGCCGGCAGGGACGTTCGGCCGCCGGGGCCGCTGGTAGCATCGGCCTCCCGATGGTCCTCGAAAAGCTCAGCGCGGCCGTGCCGGGGGCACGACTGCGAACGGGACGCGCGGACCGCGGGGAGACGAAGATCCGCGAGATCGTCTACCGGGCGGACCGCGCCACCACGGGCAGCCTCTTCGCCTGCCTGCGCGGCGTGCGGGCCGACGGACACGACTTCGCCCAGCAGGCCGTCTCCCACGGCGCGACCGCGCTGCTGGTGGAACGGCCGCTGCCGATCGACGTGCCGCAGGTGGAGGTGCGCGACGCCCGCCTGGCGATGGCCCTCATGGCGGCCGAGCTCGCCGGTCGCCCGTCCGACGAACTCGTGGTGGTCGGCATCACCGGCACCAACGGCAAGACGACGTCCGCGTTCCTGCTGCACGCCGTTCTCGAGGCCGCCGGCCACCGCGCCGGTCTGATCGGCACCATCGAGGCCCGCGTCGGCGGGCAGGTGGAGCCCGTCGGCCACACGACGCCCGAAAGCGTCGATCTGCAGCGACTCCTCGCTCGGATGCGCGACGCCGGCGACACCGCCTGCGCCGTGGAGGTCTCGTCGCACGCGCTGGCGCAGCGGCGGGTGGCGGGCATGCGGTTCGCCGCGGCCCTGTTCACCAACCTCACCCGCGACCACCTCGACTACCACCCCGACGTCGAGGACTACTACCTCGCCAAGCGCGCCCTGTTCATGCGTCCCGCCGACGAGGGGGCCGACCCGCCCGGCGCCGCAAACCTGGACGACGAGTTCGGGCGCCGGCTCGCCGACGAGGCGGGCGCGCTGGGCTTCGCCGTCGAGCGCGACGCCGATGTGCACCCGGTGGACGTCCGGCAGTCCCGCACCGGCTTCACGGCGCGCATGCGGACCCCTCGCGGGGAGTTCGCGATCACGACCCCGCTGCGGGGGCGCTTCAACGTTTCCAACGTCACGGGCGTGGTCGCCGTTGGGGAACTCCTGGGCCTCGACCACGACGCAGTGGCTCGCGGAATCGCCGCGGTGACGGGGGTGCCCGGCCGGTTCGAGCCGGTCGACGCGGGGCAGCCGTTCGAGGTGCTCGTCGACTACGCGCACACGCCCGACTCGCTCGACAACGTCCTGCGCGAGGCGCGCAAGCTCGTGCCCGAGGGCGGGCGACTCATCGTGGTGTTCGGATGCGGCGGCGACCGCGACCGCGGAAAGCGCCCGCAAATGGGTGGAATCGCGCGGGGTCTCGCCGACATCGCCATCGTGACCTCCGACAACCCGCGCACGGAGGATCCCGACGCGATCATCGCCGAGATCCTCGTCGGCGCCGCCGAGGGACCGGGCGAGCTCGTTGTCGAGGCCGACCGCCGCCGCGCGATCGCGCTCGCCGCGGAGCGCGCCTCCGCCGGTGACGTCGTCGTGGTCGCGGGCAAGGGGCATGAGCGCGGCCAGGAGCGCAACGGGGTGGTGAGCCCCTTCGACGACCGGGAGGTGGCGCGCGAGGTGCTGGAGGCGATCGCTTGAAGCTCACGGCGAATCAGGTGATGAAGGCGGCGACCGGAGGCGTGTACATGCCGGCGGGCTCGCCGTCCGACGAGATCGACGGCGCCTTCGTCGACTCGCGCGAGGTCGTGCCCGGAGCGCTCTTCGTGGGCCTGCGCGGCGAGACGCACGACGGCGGCCTCTACGCCGCGGACGCCCTGCGCGACGGCGCCGCGGCGGCCGTGGTGAGCGAGTCGGCATGGCGGTGGCTCGAGGGCGACCTGCGCACGATCCGCAGGCCGGTGATCGTCGCGAAGTCGCCGCTCGAGGTGCTGCAGGCGGCCGGGCGCCTCGCCCTCGCGGAGCTCGGCGCGAAGGTCGTCGGCATCACCGGCGCCACGGGCAAGACCACCACCAAGGACATCCTCGTCGCGATGCTCCGCGCAGCCGGGGCTCGGGTCGAGGGAACGCCCGGCAACCAGAACACCGAGATCGGCGTCCCGATGGCGCTCATGGCGCTCGCCGAGGACACCGAGATCGCGGTGGTGGAGATGGGCATGCGCGGCCTCGGTCAGATCGCCGAGCTCGCGACCCTCGCGCCCCCGGACGTCGGATGCATCACCTCCATCGGCCCGGTGCACCTCGAGCTCCTCGGCACCGTCGAGAACGTCGCCGCCGCCAAGTTCGAGCTCCTCGCGGCGCTCCGACCCGGCGGGGTCGCCGTCGTGCCCGCCCGGGAGCCGCTCTTGCAGGGACATCTCGCAACCCTCGATCCGCAGGTGAGGGTGATCGAGTTCGGCGACGAGCCCGACCTCGACCTCGACCTGAGCCTCGACATGGTCTGGCAGCGGCGGTGCGCGGCCGCCGCGCTCGCCTGCTGCCGGGCCCTCGACCGCGTGCCGGCCGAAGGCAGCCACGTCGAGGTGGCGCTCTCGGCGATGCGGGGCAATGTCCGCCCGCTCGCGGTGGGCGGCACCCTCATCGAGGACTGCTACAACGCGAATCCCATCGCGATGCGCGCGGCGCTCACGGACCTCGCGGGCCGCGAGGGGCGGCGGGTGGCCGTGCTCGCGGACATGATGGAGCTCGGGCCCGACGAGGCCTCCTACCACCGCGAGATCGGCGAGGCGGCGGGCCAGGCCGGCGTGGAGCTCCTCATCGCGATCGGACAGCGCGCCAGGGGCTACGTGGAGGGCGCATCCGGCGTCGAGGCGATCCACTACCCGACCGTCGAGGAGGCCGTGGACGCGATCCCGTCGCTGCTCCGCGCGGGCGACGTCGTTCTGCTGAAGGGATCGCGATCAATGGCCCTGGAGCGCGTCGCGGCCGTCATCGCGGGCTCGTGATGCCGGAGGCCAGCCGAGACCGCGGCACGCCGCCCGCGCCGCATCGGGAACGGAGCGCTCGGTGCCCCGGGTCCTGATCGCCGCCATCAGCGCGGCGATGCTGCTGATGTTCCTCGGCCCCAAGTTCATCGCCTGGCTGCGGCGCCACGAGGTCGGCCAGTTCGTGCGGGCCGAGGGCCTCATCCCCGATGCCCACGCCCAGAAGCAGGGCACGCCCACCATGGGCGGCGTCCTGATCCTGCTCGCGACCACCCTGCCGTTCGTGATCCTCTCGACCCGGAGCACCCAGGCGATGCTCGTGCTCGCGACCACGCTGGCGTGCGGGGCCATCGGCCTGGCCGACGACCTCATGAAGGTGTGGCGCCGCCGATCGGGCGGGCTGGCCGGGAAGTGGCGGATGCTCCTTCTGGCCATCGTCTCGCTGGTGTTCGTGATCATCGCGGTGCGGGTCACCGGGTTCGAGACGACCCTCCACATCCCGATCGCGAACGAGTCGTTCGAGGTCGGATCGGTGGTGTTCTTCGTCATCGTGTTCCTGGTCATCAGCGGCTTCGCGAACGCCGTCAACCTCACGGACGGCCTCGACGGGCTCGCCGCCGGGACGAGCGGCATCGCGATGCTCGCCTACACCGGCATGGCCTTCGTGGCGAGCCAGTCCGAGAACAGCCCGATCAGCGGCCAGCGCGACCTCGCGATCTTCGGCGCGTCGCTGGTCGGCGCGTGCCTCGGCTTCCTATGGTTCAACTCGTTCCCGGCGGCCGTGTTCATGGGCGACACCGGCTCGTACGCCCTGGGCGGGGCGATCGCCTCGATGGCGGTCATGACGAAGACCGAGATCCTGCTCATCATCATCGGCGGCATCTTCGTGATCGAGGCGTTGTCGGTCATCGTGCAGGTCATCGTGTTCAAGAGGTTCCACCGCCGCGTCTTCCTGATGACCCCGATCCACCACCACTTCGAGATGGCCGCCTGGAGCGAGACGAAGATCATCGTCCGGTTCTGGCTGGTCGCGGCGCTCCTCGCCGCGACCGGGTTCACGCTGTTCTTCCGCGACCTGCAGGGATGAGCCGGATCCTCGTCGTCGGGCTCGCCAGGTCGGGGCGGTCGGCCGCGCTCCTGCTCGCGCGGCAGGGACACGTCGTGGTCGCGGTCGACGCCGCCGTGGTCGACGCGCCCGAGCTCGTGACGGCGGGCGTCGAGGTCATCGCACCGTCCGACGCGGCGGTTGCGGACGTCGACCTGGTCGTCAAGAGCCCCGGCGTTCCCGGCGACGCGACCCCCGTGGCCGCGGCACGCGCCGAGGGTGTCCCCGTCATCAGCGAGGTCGAGCTGGCGGCGCGCCACCTGCAGAACCCCCTGATCGGCGTGACCGGCACGAACGGAAAGACCACGACCACCGAGCTCACCGCCCACCTGCTGAACGGCGCGGGCATCCGAGCCCTCGCGTGCGGCAACCAGGGCAGGCCGCTCAGCGGGCTGGTGGGGGAGGTCGATTCAGCGACATGGCTCGTCGTCGAGTGCTCCAGCTTCCAGCTCGAGGACACCGACACGTTCCACCCGCGGGCCGCCGTGCTCCTGAACGTGAGCCCCGATCACCTCGACCGCCACAGCGACCTCGACGCGTACCTCGCCGCCAAGCTGCGCATCTTCGCGAACCAAGGCCCGGCCGATCTCAGCGTTCTGCCGCGAGGCATCGCGCCGACCGGGCACGGGCGGGTGCGCCACGTCGACGACGGGGCGCCGGCTCCCGGCGCCGTCGCATGGGCCGACGGCGGTCTGCATCACATCGACCTCGGCTTGGTCGCCCCGTGGACCGCGGTGTCGCTGCGCGGCCGCCACAACCGCCAGAACGCGATGGCCGCGGTCGCGCTCGCCGCGCACGCGGGCGCCGGTGCCGCCGACCTCGCGGACGGGCTCGCGAGCTTCCCTGGCGTCGAACACCGGCTGGAGCTGGTCGCCGAGATCGGCGGCGTGCGCTACGTCAACGACTCCAAGGCCACCAACCCCGACGCGGCGATCGCGGCGCTCGACGCGTATCCGGAGCGGGTGCATCTCATCGCCGGCGGTCGGGCCAAGGGCACCCCGTTCGCGCCCCTGGCCGATGCTGCCCGCGGGGTGGTGGTGCAGGGGTATCTGGTCGGCGAGGCATCGGGCGAGATCGCCGAGGCGTTCGCGCGGGAGGGAATCCCGGTCCAGCGGGTCGCGACGGTCGCCGAAGCGGTCGCCGCCGCCGCGGCCGCCGCCCGCGCCGGCGACGTCGTCTTGCTCACCCCCGCGTGCACCAGCTTCGACCAGTATTCGAGCTTCGAGGAGCGCGGCGCGGACTTCCGCGCGGCCGTCCGGGGGCTCCCAGGAGCGGTGCCCGGCGACGCAAGGATTTCGTAGACAGGTGGCGGGCGGGACCGCCTGCTCCCGGCGGGTGGAAACCCGGGTTCGGCCGAGGTGACTGCGCCCTCGCCGATCCCCAATTTCCTCCTCCGGCGCAAGGGGCCGGGGTCCGGTTGTCGAACTCCAAAGGGTGGTGCCCCCTCCATCGACGACCCGGGCGACGGGACGCGGTTCCCGACTCGCGAAAATCCGCAACGAACGACTGCTGCTGGGGGCCGTGGTCTTCCTCGTCTGCCTCGGCCTGGTGATGGTCTACTCCGTCACGAGCGCCCGTGCGGTGATCGTGGGCGGGGATCCGATCAGCCAGGTTCGGCGCCAGCTCACCTACGCGATCCTCGGGTTCATCGTGCTCGGTCTCGTGGCCCGGGTTCGCACGGACTTCTTCCGACGAGTCGCCCCGGCCGGGGTCGGGGCGTCGATCTTCCTGCTCATGATGGTGCTCGTGCCGAGCATGGGCGTCGTGGTGAACGGCGCCCGGCGATGGCTTGCGTTCGGGCCGATCCAGCTGCAGCCGTCTGAGCTCGCCAAGATCGCGCTGGTCCTGTGGATCGCGATGATGGTCGCCAAGAACCAGCGGCGGCTCTCCGAGCCCGGCGGGCTCACGCCGTACCTGGTGCTCACCGGGTTCCTCGGGCTGCTGATCGTGATCGAGCCCGACCTGGGCACGACGGGCGCCGTCGTGATGACCGCGTTCGCAATGTTGTTCGTGGCCGGCGCGCCGATGCGCAAGCTCGGCGTGGTCGCCGGCGCGGTCGGCGGTCTCGTGCTCCTGCTCCTCGTGTCCTTCCCGTACCAGCGCGCCCGCGTCGAGACCTTCCTGAACCCCTGGGCCGATCCGACCGGCAACGGGTTCCAGATCGTGCAGTCCCAGATCGCGATCGGATCCGGAGGGCTATTCGGGCGCGGTCTCGGCAACAGCATCCAGAAGAACTTCTACCTGCCCGAGGCCCAGACCGACATGATCGGCGCGATCATCGGCGAGGAGCTCGGCCTGATCGGACTCTTCGTGCTGATCGCCGCGTTCGTCGTCATTGCGATCGCCGGCTTTCGCATCGCCCTCAAGGCCAAGGACATCCACCGCCGGCTGCTGGCCACGGGGATCACCGCCCTCATCTGCATCCAGGCCACCGTGAACCTCGGCCAGGTGTTCGGCGCGATGCCGGTCACCGGCGTGCCGCTGCCCTTCGTCTCCGCGGGCGGCACCAGTCTCGTGGTATTCCTTGCCAGCGTTGGAATCCTGGTCAACATCTCGCGAGGAGGATCCTCGGTTGCCGCGAAGCGCTCCCGACCCGCATCCAGCACGGGTGATCATCGCGGCGGGGGGGACGGCCGGTCACGTCAAGCCGGCCCTCGCGATCGCCGACGCATTGCGAGCTGACGGGGCGATCGTCAGCTTCATCGGGACCGGGAAGGGCAGCGGCGCCGGCCTGGTCGCCGCCGCCGGCATCGAGGAGGACGTCATCCCCATGAGCGGGATCGAGCGCCGCCTCACGCTCGGAAACCTCCGCAGCGTCGGGCTCGCGGTGCTCGCCGTCCCTCGTGCGATACGCGCCATCCGCCGGCGGCGCGCCCAGGTCGTCATCGGCGGCGGCGGCTATGTCGCGGGGCCGGTCGCCCTGGCCGCATGGCTGCTGCGCGTGCCCGTGCTGCTGACGGAGGCGGACTCGCATCTGGGGATGGCAAACCGTCTCGCGGCGCCGCTGGCCCGGCGGGTGGCGCTGGCCTTTCCGATCGCCGACCGGACCGGATCGAAGTACATCGTCACCGGACGGCCCGTGGGCGACGAGGTGCGCAACGCGACGCGGGACGCCGGCCGCGCCGCGCTCGGCATCCCGGCCGACGCCCGCTGCGTGCTGGTGGCCGGCGGCAGCCAGGGCGCGCGGACCATCAACCACGCGGTCGCGGGCGCGTTCGGCGACGGCCCGCCTTTCGAGCTCATCCACCTCGCCGGCGCCCGCCAGGTCGATGAGGTCCGGGCGCTCCTTCGGGACCGAAACCCCGGGCCGCGCTACCGGCTGCTCGGGTATCTCGACGACTTCCACAGCGCGGTCGCCGCCGCCGATCTCGTGGTCTCCCGCGCCGGCGGCTCGGTCTTCGAGCTCGCCGCGATCGGCCGGCCGGCGATTCTCGTGCCGTACCCGCACGCCACGGCCGATCACCAGACCAAGAATGCGCAGTGGCTCGTCGATGCCGGGGCGGCCGTGCTGGTGCCGGACCAGGAATGCACCTCGGAGCGCATCGCCGCGCTCGTCCTTGGGCTCCTGTCCGACCAGGGGCGCCTGGACGCGATGGGCGCCGCCGCCCGCACCGTCGCGCGGCCCGACGCCGCCGAGACCATCGCCGCGGCGGTGTACGAGCTCGCGGCCGCATGACGCCGCGCCGGATCCACCTCGTCGGCATCGGCGGCGCGGGCATGAGCGGGCTGGCACGGCTTGCGGCGCAGGCGGGATACACCGTCAGCGGCACCGATCGCGACGACTCCGAGGTGCTCGTCGCGCTGCGCGCCCTGGGGGTTCGCGCGGTCGCGGGCCACTCGGCCGATGCCATGCCCCCCGGCACCGAGACGGTGGTCGTGTCCACCGCAGTCGGCCCGGACAACCCGGAGATCGTCCACGCCCGGGCCGCGGGCCTGCCGGTGATCCGCCGCGCGCAGTTGCTCGCGGAGCTCATGGACGGCCGCCGGGGACTGGCCGTCGCGGGCGCGCACGGCAAGTCGACGACCAGCGCGATGCTGGCGCTCGCTCTCGGAGGGGCGTCCGCGTGCATCGGCGCGACCGTGCCCGGAGGTGGCGGGACCGGGGCGGTGTGGGGGCAGGGGCCCTGGTTCGTGGCCGAGGCCGACGAGAGCGATCGCTCCCTCCTCGACCTCGCGCCCGAGGCCGCGATCCTGCTGAACGTCGACCACGACCACCACGCCACCTACGCGAGCATCGACGAGGTCGAAGACGTCTTCCGCGAGTTCGTCGGGCGCCTCCCCGCCGAGGGGCTGCTGGTCGTCGGACCCGACCGGCGCGCGCAGGCCGTCGCCGAGGCCGCCCGGTGTGCCGTGCGGGTCGTGGGCGCCGGCGCCGACTGCCGCGTGGAGCCGGACGGGCTGGTGTTCGCCGACGGCCGGGACGTGGAGCTCCGGCTCGCCGTGCCGGGACGGCACAACCGCGACAACGCCGCCTGCGCGATCCTGCTGGCCGACTGGTGCGGCGTCCCACCCGAGATCGCCGCGGCGCGCCTGGCCGGGTTCACCGGCGTCGGGCGGCGGTTCGAGCTGCGCGGCGAGGCGGCGGGGGTGCGGGTGGTGGACGACTACGCGCACCATCCGGTGGAGATCGCCGCGACGCTCGCAGCGGCGAGGGAGGGCCACGACGGGCGGATCGTGGTGATCTTCCAGCCGCACCTGTACTCCCGCACCAAGGCGCTGCTGCCGGAGTTCGCCGAGGCGCTCTCGGCGGCCGACCTGGTGGTCGTCTCGGAGATCTACGCCGCTCGCGAGCCCTACGACCCGTCGGTCACCGGCCGCGACCTCGCCGCCGCCATTGCGCCCCCGGCCACGGCGATCGCCGCCGCCGATCTGGATGACGCCTTGGACCTCGTCGAGCCCGAGCTGCGCTCCGGCGATCTCGTGCTCACCGTCGGGGCCGGCGACATCACGCGGCTCGGGCAGGAGTTGGTGGCCCGGTTGCAAAGACGTGCAGGTGATGGAGGTGACCCTCACGGCCTCGGCGCACCCTGATCTGGTCGCCGACGCGCCGCTTGCCCGGTTCACGACGATCCGGGTCGGCGGGAGCGCCGACTGGCTCGCCGAACCCGGCTCCGCCCGCGCCGTGACCGCCGCGCTCGCGTGGGCGCGCGACGCCGACGTGCCCGTGGCGATCGTGGGCAAGGGCTCCAACCTCCTCATCGACGACGCGGGCTTTCGCGGGCTCGTCGTCCGGTTGCGTGGACGCCTCGAGGGCATCTCCGTGCGCGGCGGACGCCTGTGGTGCGGCGGCGGCGCCTCGCTGCCACGGGCGGTGCTGCGTGCCGCCTCGGCCGGGCTCACGGGCCTCGAGTTCGGCGCGAGCATCCCTGGCACGGTCGGCGGTGCGGTGGCGATGAACGCGGGGGCGTACTCGGGCGAACTCAAGGACGTCCTCGAGTGGGCGGTGCTGTGCTCCGCCGACGGACGCCGGCGCGTGGGACTGGACGATCTGCTCTTCGGCTACCGGTCGAGCGCGGTGCGGCCGTTCGAGGTCGTCGCCGCGGTGTCGTTCCGCCTCCGGGCCGGGGATCCGGACGCGATCCAGGAGACCCTGGCCGCCTTCCGCCGGCACCGTCGCGAGACCCAGCCTCAGGGTGTTCGCACCTTCGGCAGCGTCTTCACGAATCCGCCGGGCGAATCCGCCGGGCGCCTGCTCGAGTCCGCCGGGTGCAAGGGGCTCGCGGTGGGAGGGGCGCGCTTCTCGCCCGTCCACGCGAACTTCATCGAGGCCTCGCCCGGATGCTCCAGCGCCCACGTGGTGGCGCTCATGAACGCCGGGCGGCGCCGGGTGCGCGACGCCGGCGGGCCCCTGCTCGAGTCCGAGGTGCGCTACCTCGACCCGGTCCACGGCATCGGCGCCCCACCGCTCGAGGCGCTGTGAGCACCCGCGCCGCGACCGGGCTGCTCGACCGCCGCCGAGCCCTCGTCGAGGCCCGGCATCGCCGTCGCCGGACCGCGCTCCTGGTTGCGCTTGCCGGGTCGGCGACCGTCGTCGGGGCATGGTGGGTCGCCACCGGGCCGTTGCTCGCCATCGACAGCGTCAACGTCTCCGGGTACCGGCAACCCGACCAGGCACGCGTGCTCCGCACCGTCCAGATCGCGGCGCGGGACGGCACCATGCTCCGCCTGCCCACCGCCGCGATTCGCGAGGCCCTCGCGTCGTCGCCGTGGGTGGCGGACGTGAAGGTCCACCACAACTGGTTGCGCGGGGTCGACGTGCAGGTCGTGCAGGCGACACCGGTCGCGGTTGCGATCACCGCGTCGGGCGAGCGGCTCCTCGTGTCGAACACCGGCCGGGTGCTCGGCGACGACCCGGGGACCAAGAGCCTTCCGACGTTCCAGACCGCGGCGGCGACCACCGGCGCATGGCTTCGCGGTCCGGCTCAGCGCGCACCGTTTGAGTTCCTGACCGCGATGTCCCCCGAGACCGCCCGCCGGGTGCGCGACCTGCGCATCGAGGGTGGCGTGCTGGTCGGAACCCTTTTGGGGGGACCCGCCCTGCGGCTCGGGCCGCCGCGGCTCGTGTGGGCGAAGGGCCGCGCCCTCGAGGCCGTACTGGCCAACGCGAAGATCGCCGACTCAGTGAACTCGGCCACGTACCTCGACCTGAGCGCGCCACGGCAGCCGACCCTCGGCGGCTTCCCCACGGACTCCCCGGCGGGGGCCCAACCCGAAGCATCAACCGAAGGTCAAGCTTCACCGTAGTACCCCCACAAGACTCAAGTGCACAATGAGGGTGGCTTGACAGCCGGGGGTGGAGTGCGTAGCTTGCCACGCTGGGATCACGCGCCCGAAGGTCGTGGAATCGCGTTGTCGACAGTGCACCCCGAGACTCGACCAGTGATTGAGCGTTTGTCGATCCCCTGCAAACAACCCTCAATTCGCAGTCGATAGAACGGTCGCGGTGACCGTTACGGGGAGGCGAGTCTCGGTGGAGAACTACCTGGCGGTCATCAAGGTCATCGGCGTCGGCGGCGGGGGCACGAACGCCGTGGACCGGATGGTCGACGCCGGCGTGCGCGGCGTGGAGTTCATCGCCGTCAACACCGACGCCCAGGCACTCGCCATGTGCGACTCCCAGGTCAAGCTGCAGCTCGGCGGCACGATCACCAAGGGCCTCGGCGCGGGCGCCGAGCCGAAGATCGGGCGAGAGGCGGCGGAGGAGAGCCGCGAGGAGCTCAAGGAGGCGATCCGCGGGGCGGACATGGTGTTCGTGACCGCCGGCGAGGGTGGCGGCACCGGCACCGGCGCCGCGCCCGTCATCGCCCAGATCGCCAAGGAGCAGGGGGCGCTCACCGTCGGAGTCGTGACCAAGCCCTTCGCATTCGAGGGCCTGCAGCGCACGCGCCGGGCCGACGAGGGCATCGAGGACCTGCGCAAGCAGGTCGACTCGGTCATCGTCATCCCGAACGAGCGGCTGCTCGAGGTGGTCGACCCGCACACGTCGATCGTCGACGCGTTCCGCATGGCCGACGACGTCCTGCGCCAGGGCGTGCAGGGCATCACGGACCTCATCACGGTCCCGGGCCTCATCAACCTCGACTTCGCCGACGTGCGGACGATCATGGCGAGCGCCGGTTCGTCGCTCATGGGCATCGGCACCGCGTCCGGTGAGAACCGCGCCGCCGAGGCCGCGAAGTCGGCGATCTCGTCGCCGCTGCTCGAGAGCACGGTGTCGGGCGCGACCGGCGTGCTCATGAACATCACGGGCGGCCCCGAGATGGGCCTGTTCGAGGTGAACGAGGCGGCGACCATCATCCGGCAGGCGGCGCACAGCGACTGCAACGTGATCTTCGGCGCGGTCATCGACGAGTCCGCCGGCGACCACATCCGGGTCACGGTCATCGCAACCGGATTCGACGGACCCACGAAGGCCGAGTCGCGGCCCGAGCGCGCGTCGACCGGCCAGTGGCGGCGCGAGCCGCTGTTCCCGACGTTCGAGGCGACGCCGGAGGCGACCGTCCCGAGCCTCGGATCGGACGAGCGCAGCGAGCTTCAGGTCGACGACGACGACGACGCGCTCGACGTGCCGTCGTTCCTGCGCGACCGGTAGGCCCCGCACTCGCTTTCCGCTCCAAGCGGCGCCGGCGCTGCGCGGCGAGGTGAGCCAGGTCGCATGCCCGGGTTCGCCACCGGGCATGCGTGGTAGCGTCCGCCGCCGATGGCGAGCTCGCTGCGTCGCACCCCTCTCCATGACCGTCACGTCGCGCTGGGTGCCAAGCTCGGCGGGTTCGCCGGCTGGGACATGCCGCTGGAGTACACGACGGTGCGCGACGAGCATCGCGCCGTTCGCGGCCGCGCCGGCGTGTTCGACGTGTCCCACATGGGGCAGATCGAGGTCGTGGGTCCGGAAGCCGGCGCCTTCCTCGACCGCACGCTCACGAACGACATCGGCAAGCTCCACCCGGGCGCCGGCCAGTACACGCTCGTGTGCCGCGAGGATGGCGGAACGATCGACGACCTCATCGTCTACCGGCTCGACGCGGACCGCTACCTGATCATCTGCAACGCGTCGAACGTCGCGCCGGTGCGGGACTGGGTCGCGGGCCGCGCCCCCGAGGGGGCCGATGTCACCGACCGCTCCGACGAGTACGCGATGCTGGCGGTACAGGGACCGGCCTGGGAGGCGGCGACGGCCCCGCTCGGGGGCGGGGCGGCCATGACGGGCCTGGCGTACTTCGACATCGCGACGGTCGCCCTGACGGGCGTCGACTGCCTGGTCGCGCGCACCGGATACACCGGTGAGCCCGGCGTCGAGATCATGTGTCCGACCGATCGGGCGACGCAGATCTGGGACGCCATGCAGGCAGGACCGGCCGCGCCCGCGCCCGCGGGCCTCGCAGCGCGCGACACGCTGCGGATGGAGATGGGGTACCCGCTCTACGGCCAGGAGCTCTCGCTCGAGCGCACCCCGATCGAGGCCGGACTCAAGTGGGCGTGCGACCTCGAACGCGACTTCGCCGGTGCCGAGGTGATGCGGCGGCAGGTCGCGGACGGCACACCGGAACGGCTCTGCATCTTCGCGCTCACCGAACCCGGAATCCCGCGCTCCGGGTGCGCCGTGGTGGCGGGCGACGCGACCGTCGGCTCGGTCACGAGCGGTACCCTGTCACCGACGCTCGACATCGGCATCGGCATGGCATACGTGCCCGCCGACATCGCCGGACCCGGAAATGCCCTGCAAATCGACATCCGGGGCAAACGCAAGTCTGCCGAGACCCGCAAGCGACCCCTGGTGGACACATCCCCAAGAAGGAGTGACTGACGTGGCGGACGAGACCTACCCCGACGATCTTCGCTATCACCCGGAGCACGACTGGGTGCGGGTCGAGGGCGACGAGGCGGTGTTCGGCATCACGTGGTACGCGCAGGACGCCCTCGGCGAGGTGGTCTACTACGACCCGCCTGAGATCGGCGCCGCCGTCGCCCGCGACGAGTCCTACGGCGAGCTCGAGTCCGTCAAGGCCGTCTCCGACATCATCGCGCCGGCCAGCGGCGAGGTGCTCGCCATCAACGACGCGGTGCGCGAGGCACCCGAGACGGTCAACGGCGACCCGTACGGCACGGGCTGGCTCATCCGGGTGCGCCTCGCCGACCCGTCGGAGATCGAGTCGCTCATGGACGTCGAGGCCTACCGCGCGTACCTGGCGGGGCTGTGAGCAGCGGCTACCTCTCCGTCACGCCGGATGACCGGGCGCGGATGCTGGAGGCCATCGGCGTCGCCAACGTCGACGAACTGTTCGCCGACATCCCCGAGGCGATCCGCATGCGCCGCGCCCTCGACCTCCCGGCCGCGCTCGGCGAGATGGAGGTGGCCCAGCTCCTGTCCGGCCTCGCCGCGCTCAACACCTCCCAGGACGGCGAGGTCTCGTTCCTCGGATTCGGGATGTACCCGCACTACGTCCCCGCGGTGGTCGACGCCATCACGAGCCGCGGCGAGTTCCTCACCGCCTACACCCCGTACCAGCCCGAGATCAGCCAGGGGACGCTGCAGTCGATCTTCGAGTTCCAGACCGCCATCTGCGAGCTGGCGGGGCTCGAGGTGGCGAACGCGTCGATGTACGACGGCGCGACGGCGGCGGTGGAGGGGGTCGTCATGGCCGCCCGCCACACCAAGCGCCACCGCGTGATCGTGCCGGACGCGGTGCACCCGGAGATCCGGGCGGTGCTCGCCACGTACGCCCGCGGGCTCGAACTCGAGCTGGTGCCGGTCCCGCTCGCCGACGGGGTCACCGACCCGGCGGCGGTGGAGGCGCTGCTCGACGACACCGTGGCGTGCGTGCTCCTGCAGCACCCGAACGCCCTCGGGTTGCTCGAGGCGGCGCCGCGCATCGGTGAGGCCTGCCGTGCGGCCGGGGCGCACCTGGTTGCCAGCGTCGACCCGCTCTCGCTCGGCGTGCTCGCGCCGCCCGCGGATTACGGCGCCCGCATCGCCGTGGGTGAGGGCCAGGGGCTCGGCAACGGACCGTCCTTCGGCGGCCCGACCTTCGGGTTCCTCGCCAGCGGCGACGAGTTCATCCGCCAGATCCCGGGCCGGCTGGTCGGCGAGACCGTCGACGTCGACGGCCGGCGCGGGTACGTGCTGGCGTTCCAGACGCGTGAGCAGCACATCCGGCGCGAGAAGGCCACGAGCAACATCTGCACCAACCACGCGCTCAACGCGCTCGCGGGCATCGTCTACATGGGCTGGCTCGGCAAGCAGGGCATCGTCGAGATGGGCCACCTGCTCATCCAGCGGGCGCGGTACCTCCGCGACCGTCTCGCCGCGGTGCCCGGTGTGTCGGTGCCCTTCGACGGCCCGCACTTCAAGGAGTTCACGATCCGGCTGCCCGAGCCCGCCTCGGAGTGCCAGGCGGCGCTCCAGGCCGAGGGCGTGAACCCCGGGCATCCGCTCGGAAATCACTACCCGGACTTCGTCAACGACCTCGCCGTGGCGGTCACCGAGCGCCATTCCCGCGCCGACCTCGATCGTCTCGTCGCCGCCCTGGAGGCCCGGTATGCCTGAGCCGACACTCCCCACGATCTTCGAGCGCTCCCAGCCGGGGCGGCGGTCGGCCCGCCTGCCGGCCCTGGACGTGCCGGAGCGGCCCCTGGATGATCTGCTGCCCCCGGAGCTTCGCCGGGCGGAGGCGCCGGGGTTGCCCGAGCTGGCCGAGCCCGAGTTGGTACGGCACTTCACGGCGCTCTCGCAGCGCAACTTCGCGATCGACACCGGCTTCTACCCGCTGGGTTCGTGCACCATGAAGCACAACCCGCGCATCAACGAGCGCACCGCCGCGCTCCCCGGGTTCCGGTGGCTGCATCCGCTCCAGCGCCCGGAGCGGGCGCAGGGGATGCTGCAGCTCATGTGGGAGCTCGGCGAAATGCTCGCCGAGGTCGCCGGACTCTCCGCCACCACGCTCCAGCCCGCGGCGGGCGCGCACGGCGAGCTGACCGGTCTGCTGATCGCCCGCGCCTACCACACCGAGCGCGGTGAGGACGGCACTCGGCGCAAGGTCCTGATCCCGGACTCCGCCCACGGCACCAACCCGGCGACGGTGACGATCGCCGGCTACGAAGTGGTGCGGCTGGGCCAGAACGCCGACGGCGGCGTCGACCTGGACGACCTGCGCGCGAAGGCCGACGCCTCGACCGCCTGCCTGATGCTCACCAACCCCTCGACGATCGGGCTGTTCGAGCGCGACATCGTCGAGGTCGCGGGGATCGTCCACGAGGCCGGCGGGCTGCTCTACTACGACGGGGCCAACCTCAACCCCATCATGGGCATCTGCCGTCCGGGCGACATGGGCTTCGACATCGTGCACTTCAACCTCCACAAGTCGTTCTCCACGCCGCATGGCGGGGGCGGGCCGGGGGCGGGGGCGGTCGCCGTGACCGAGCGGCTCGAGCCGTACCTGCCGCGCCCCGTTGTCGCCCGCGACGGCGACCGGTACCTGCTCGACGACGACCGTCCCAGGTCGATCGGCAAGATCCGCAGCTTCTACGGCAACGCCGGCGTCGCGGTGCGCGCCTTCACGTACATGCGCACGCTCGGACCGGACGGCCTGCGCGAGGTGTCCGAGAACGCCGTGCTCAACGCCAACTACCTGCGCTCCCGGTTGCGCGGGGCGTACGAGCTGCCGTTCGACCGCACGTGCATGCACGAGTTCGTCCTGTCGGCCCGCGAGCTCAAGAAGCGCCACGGGGTGCGGGCGCTCGACGTCGCGAAGCGCCTGATGGACTTCGGGTTCCATCCGCCCACGATCTACTTCCCCCTGGTGATCGAGGAGGCGCTCATGATCGAGCCCACCGAGACCGAAGCGGTCGAGACGCTCGACGCGTTCGCCGACGCGATGCTGCAGATCGTGGCGGAGGCCGGGGAGGACCCGGCCCGCCTCCAGAACGCGCCCTGGTCGACACCGGTCCGCCGCCTCGACGAGGCGCGGGCCGTGAAAGAGCCGCGTCTGCGGGCGACCGCGACGCCGGAGCCGATGGCGGCGCCGACGAGCTGACGACGATGCCGGCGCCGTCGGGTGTGGCCGAGGACGCGACGCGACGGGCCGTCCGTCGCTGGACGACGATCCGCGCCGCCGAGCTCGCGGCGGCGCTCGACCCCGCAGCGGCCCGTGACACGATCGTCGCCGAAGCCGAGAGGGGCGAGCTCGGGACGCCGGAGCACGTGCTCGGGTGGGTGCACGAAGCCGTTCACGACGAGGACCGCCGCCGGGTGTTCGCGGACGCGCGCGACGGCGGCGGCAAGATCGACGCCGCGGGGGTCGTCGCGGCGAGCCGGCTCTACACGCCGCGCCACATCGTCGACTTCCTGCTCCAGAACAGCCTCGGGGCGATGTGGCTCGAGATGCACCCGGACTCGCGCGTGGGAGCGCGGTGGCCGTTCCTCGTGCGGGGAGCCCTTCGCGGCGGCCGCACCGCCCGCCCCCTGAGCGACGTCCGCGTGCTCGATCCCTGCTGCGGCTGCGGCGCATTCCTGCTCGCCGCCGCCGACATGCTCGCCGAGCTCTACGCGGAGGAGCGTCGCCTTGCCGACGAGGGTCGGGTGCCGCGCGACTGGGTGGTCTCCGCGCCACGCGCGGGACGGACGATCGTCGAGCGCAACCTGTATGGCGCCGACCTCGACACGGGTGCGCTCGAGATCGCCATCCGGTTGCTGCGAGTCCGGGCCGGACGCGTGGTGCCCGTGAACCTCATCCCGGTCGCGCTCCCGCTCGGCAGCCTCGACCCGTCGGTCTGGGAGGGGGAGCGCTTCGACGTGGTCGCGACGAACCCCCCGTATGTCGGTTTCCGGCTGCTCGATCCGGCCGTCAAGGACGCGGTTCGGGGCGTCGATCCGCTGGCCCGATCGGACCTCGCGCTCGCGTTTCAGAGTCGCTGCTTCGCGCTGCTGAACGATGGGGGGACTTGCGCGACGGTCACGCCCGCCGCATGGCTCACGGGCCGGGAGGCGCTGAGCCTGCGCGAGCGCATGCTCGCCGAAGGGGGCCCCCGGGTCACTGCGGGACTCGGCCAGCGCGTCTTCGACCAGGCGCCATTGCTGTTCGTCGGCCTCTGCGTCGCCGAACGAGGGTACCGGCCCGACCGGCTCCACACGCTGCGGGTGTCGTCGGGTGGCGGAGCCGAGGGGCTCAGGCACGCCGTCGCCGGCGCGCAGCCCGTCCTGCGGGACCACGTCGGCCGAATGTCGCTCCGGCCCTTCCTGCCCGCCGCGCCGGCAGGGGTGCTGGCCCTGGCGGGCCGCGGACCACGCCTCGGCGACCTGTTCGCGTCGTTCGACGGGGTCTGGACCGGCAGTAACGCGCGCGACACGAGGCACTGGTGGGAGCTCCCTCCCGGTGCCCCCGGGTGGCGGGCGCTCTCGGGCGGTCAGGGCCATGAGCCCTGGAGTGCGCCCACCCGCCTTCGGGTCCGCGCCGAGCACGTCGCCGGCCAGCCGGACCGAGACGGGACCATCGAATACGCGCGCGTGGCTGGGGGACGTCTCGCGGCCCGCCTCGCCGCGCCGGGCACCGCCTCGCTCGCCGGGATCGTGACGCTCGTGCCGCGTGACGCCGATGCCGCCGAGCGCATCGAAGAGGTGCTCGCGATCTTCAACTCGCGCCTCGGCACCGCGTGGCTGCGAACGCTTACCAGCGGTCTCAACTTCAATCCCGGGTACGCGGCCGAGATTCCCCTCGGCCGCACCGCGCCACCGCCGGAGCTGCGCGCCGCGGTGCGCGAGCTGGTGTCGCTCCGCCTCGCCGTCGCGGCACGCGACCCGACGCATGACGGGTTCGTGGATACGCTCCCGCCGTGGCTCGACGATCCGCTCGCCACGGCCGTGCCCGCGCTCGAGGATCGCGTCGAGGACCTGCTGGCCGACCATCTCGGCGTCGGGCGGGCCGAGCTCCAGCAGCTCGAGCCGGTCGGGCGCCGACCACGCCGCGTCGGCCCGATGGACGACCATCTGCTGGCCCGGGTCCTGCGGATCCTGGGATTCCAGTGGCCAGGCGAGACCCAGCCTCCGGCCTCGCGACGCCGGTCATGGCGGGTGGACCGCCTCGTGGGCGCGCTGTCGGACACCCTCGCGAGCGAAGGTGCCCCCGATCTACCGGTCGATCTGCACCACTGGGTCGCTCGCCGGCTGCCGCTCGCCCACGATCGGCGCTTCCGCGGCCGCCCGGTGCTCCGGCGGCTCGACGGAGCGTTCGCGCTGACGACCCGGGGGGCCGAGCACCACGAACGCTCCGCTACCCGGTCGGGCGAGACCGGGTGAGCCGGCGCGGGCCGCATCCCTGGCCCGTCGCCGGCTCATCCTTGCCTGGAGTGGACCGTTGCACAACGGTGCCCTACGGCAGGGTCGCCACCACGATCTGGCTCCTTGCTGCGCGCGACGAGAGGCCGCTGTATCCGCCCGCCCAGCCGCTGGGGCCGTCGAAGCGGACGATCGCCCAGGTCGCGAACCGGCCGTACACGTCCGGGGCGCTCTGGAACACGCGCTGGTCGACGCGGTCGTTGACCGAGCCGACGACCCGCAGCCGCTCCGTCAGCAGCTGCTCGCCTCGCATCAGGTCGCGGAACGTGCGGTTGGGGAGTCGCTCCCGCTCGCGCCACGCGGCGCGGCTTCCGTAGACCTTGGGCGCAGGCATGTCGGTCCCCAGCCGGATCTTGGGCCGCACGGCGCTTGGCGCGACCCTGGCGAGCCGCCTGATGTTGTTCGTCAGGTCGCGCGTGTAGATCCACGCGGCGTTCGAGTCGTCCCGGATCAGGCTGTAGATCGCGAAGGTGCGATCGAGGTCGGCCTGCGCGATCTGAACGGGGCCCGTGACCTGGGAGATCGTCTGAAGCGTGCCGTCGGCTCGGCGGCGCACCAGCTTCTGCTCGCCGGTTGAGTATGCGGCGTACGCCCCTCCGGGGATGACCTGGCGCCACATCACCTCGCCGGACCCGCCGCGCCAAACACCGGTCAGGCGGCCGCCGCCCGTGTGGGTCTGACGGCGCACGACCACCGCCGGCGTGGTGGCCGGCTGCCGCAGGTCCGCGGTCAGCACCTCCGAGTAGCGCTGACCGGACTGCGTGACGTCGCGAACCCATGCGACGAGCGGTCCGTATGCGTCGGCGGCGACGATCCTCGCGCCGGCCGAGTCCGTCGTGTCGCGGTCGAGCACGCGCTCGGCGGCGGTCGTGATCCCCACGGCGGCGAGCCGCCGGAGGCCGGTCGCGTCCGGCGCGCTCGCGATCACCGTCGACCCCGTGATGCCGTGCAAGCTCACGCCGCCGCAGGTTCCGGGCACCGTGAGGGATGGCAGCTGCACGACCTCCTTCGTGCCGAAGCGGCGGGCCCAGACCTCGGTCGGGCCGCTCTGCGTGACGCAGCGCGTCCATGCGGCCCACTCTGCGCCGCGGACCACCTCCCGCACGATGCCGCTCTGCTGCGTGAGGACGAACGGCGCCGCGCTCGCCCCGCCCGGGACGGCCGCGACAGCTGCGAGGCCGAGCCCCGCGAGTCGAATGTGGTGTCGTCTCGTCATCTCCACCTCCGGTTGCGTGGTGTGGCGACGCTAGGTGAAGGAGGTGTGGACGAAGTGAGGCGCAGGTAAGCGATCCGTCAGGTTTGGATGACCGAACCCCGACAGTTCTCGCCCGTTCCGCTCGGTCAGCCGCGGGCGGGCCGGTAGAGCGCCCGAGCGGCCGACTCCATCCGCGCCGAGCCGGGCGGGCGGGGGTGGTAGCCCTCGCCGCGAACGCGCCGGACCACCTTCGGCCACAGCCATTGGGACTTCGCGAGCCGCTTCGCGAGGCGCGGCGCCTCGTCGAAGATCAACTTGCCGCCCCACGACGCGGCGCGATGGCGGGTGAGCGCGCCGTCGAGCACCGCCTGGAACCCCCCGAGGTCGGCGGTGCGCCCGGCCAGCAGGTCGAGCACCGCCTCACTCGCAAGGCGCGACGACAGGAACGCCTCGTACATGCCGTCGCCGGACATCGGGTCGACGAGACCGGCCGCATCGCCGATCAGGAGCGCGCGGTCGCGCGCGACGGCGGCGCCCGGCCGGCGAAGCGGCAGCCGGTATCCCCGGACGTGCTCCACCGCATCCGGCTGAACGCCGACGTCCTCGCACAGGCGTGCGAGGTGCTCGCGCAGGTTCGTCGCCTCGCGACCCCATCCGCCGACCCCGAGGTTCGCGTGCTCCCCTTTCGGGAAGACCCATGCGTACCCGCCCGGAACGCTGTCGAACTCGATGAGCATCCGCCCCCGCCACCGGTCGTGGCTGAGGGCGCCCCACGGGACGTTGCCCTCGTATGCGATCCCATAGGTCACGCCGCGGCCGAGGCCGAGCGCCTTGGCGCTCACCCCGTTGCAGCCGTCCGCGCCGACGAGTGCGCCCGCGGTGAGCCGGTCGCCGTCTGTGATCACGACGATCTCCCGCCCGGCGGTCTCGATCCCCCGCACCCGCACCCCGTCGCGGAAGTCCGCGCCGGCGGCGGCGGCCTCCTCCGCAAGGTGCGCGTCGAGGCGCCGGCGCTGGGTCATCAGCACCAGTGGCTGATCGGCCACCCGCTCGAACCGGTCGCGGTAGCCGAAGCCCAGCTCCACACGGCGGATCGTGTCCTCCACCACCGGCGTGACGTCGATCGGCAGGTGTCGCAGTCCGCGCACGGTGATCCCGCCGCCACACGGCTTGTCCCTGGGGAACCGCGCCCGGTCGAGGAGCACCACGCGAGCTCCCTCCCGGGCGAGCCGGTAAGCGGCGGTGGCTCCGGCCGGGCCCGCCCCCACCACGATGACGTCTGCGTCTGGCACGGGCGCATCGTAATGCCCCCGGGTGTCCACCGGCCGGGCAATTGGCCGTCGCACCGGGTGCCAATTGGCCATACCCGCGGCGCGAGGCGCGCGGGTAGCCTCCTCGGCGTGGGTCGGCCGCGCACACCGAAAGGGCGGGGGAGGGTCGTGGTCGAGCGGCTGGCCGCGGAGTACCCGATCATCACGATCCCGCCTCAATCACGCGAGCGCATTCCAGCTCCTGGTAGCGACGATCCTGTCGGCCCAGTGCACGGACGAACGCGTCAACCAGGTCACGCCGATCCTCTTCGCGCGGTTTCCGGATGCGCCGTCGATGGCCGTCGCCGAGCCCGCCGAGATCGAGGAGATCATCCGACCGACCGGGTTCTTCCGGGCGAAGACGACGTCGCTCACCGGGATGTCGCAGGCGGTCGTCGACCGGTTCGGCGGGGAGATCCCCGGCCGCATGGAGGACCTCGTCACCCTCCCCGGGGTGGGGCGCAAGACGGCGAACGTGATCCTGGGCCACTGGTTCGGCGTTCCGGGCGTGGTGGTCGACACCCATGTGCTGCGCCTGTCGCGCCTCCTGGGGCTCACCGACGCGACCGACCCGGAGCGGGTCGAGCGCGACCTCATGGCCATCTGGCCCCGCCGGGCATGGAGCGATACGACGATGCGGCTGATCTACCACGGCCGCAGGATCTGCGTTGCGCGGCGACCGAAATGCTGGGAATGCGTGCTGGCCGACATCTGCCCGTCGGCACGCCCCGGCCCGCCGCCCCTGCGGCGTACGGCGGCGCGCACCGCCACCGGCACGGGGTCGCCTGTCGATTGAGCCAGGGAAGGGCGTCGTGCCCTGCCGCGACCAGGGGTTATGCGGCGGGATCGAGGACACCGCCCGGCGACCGTTTGCAGCCGGAAGACGCGGTCGGACTTGGAAGGGGGACCACTAAGCTTTCGGCCGTGCCGATGATCGACCCGGACAGCGTCGAGCAGGTTCGCCAGGCGGCGGACCTCGTCGAGCTGCTCCGGGGACGCATCGAGCTGGTGCGGCGCGGCGGGCGCTGGTGGGCTCGCTGCCCCTTTCACGACGAGCGGTCGCCGTCGTTCACGATCCTCCCCGACCACCGCAACTACTACTGCTTCGGCTGCGGGGCGAAGGGTGACGCCATCACGTGGATGCGCGAGCGGGAGGGAGCCGCGTCGTTCAACGAAGCGGTGGAGGGTCTCGCCGAGCGCTTCGGGGTCGACCTGCGCTACCAGCAGGTCTCACCCCAGGAGGAGGCCCAGCGGGCCGCGAGCGCCCGGCGGCTGCAGCTGCTCGAACGCGCGCGCGACTTCTACGCCGCCTACCTCTGGAAGGCCGACGAGGCCAAGGTCGCACGTGACTACCTGACCGAACGCGGCTTCGACGCCGACCTGCTGCGCAGGTTCCACGTCGGCTACGCGCCCGGAGCGGGGGCCGTCCTCACCCGGCGTGCCCTGGCGGAGGGCTACAGCCGGCAGGATCTGGTTGATGCCGGGCTCGCGCGCTCGCGCGACGGTGGCGACTTCTTCACCTCCCGGATCATGTTCCCGATCGCGGACGGGCGCGGCAGGGTCCAGGGGTTCGGCGGCCGGACGCTCGACCCGAACGAACGCGCGAAGTACGTGAACAGCCCCGAGGGGCAGTCGTTTCGCAAGCGCCGGCTCCTGTTCGGCCTGGACCTGGCACGCGCGGTCGCGAGCCGGCAGGGCTGGATCGCGGTCGCGGAGGGCTACACCGACGTCCTCGCGCTGGCGAAGGCCGGCGTGGACGCTGCGGTCGCATGCATGGGCACGTCGCTCACCAACGAGCAGCTGCGGCTGCTCGCGCGCGCCGCGGACGAGGTGCGCGTCTGCTTCGACGGCGACCAGGCGGGGCAGCAAGCCGCCTGGCGGTCGGTCGAGGCCGCCGCCGGCGTCGCGGTCCGGCTGTCGGCAGTGCCGCTCCCGCCCGGGCGCGACCCGGGCGACCTGGCGCGCGACGCGCAAGACCTCGGGGAGCTCGCCGAGGCGGTGACCCATCCGGAGCCCATGGTGCGGTACCTGGTGCAGTCGCGTATCGTCCGGGCGGGGCCGACGGCGGCGGAGCGGGACCTCGCGATTGCCGACATCATCTCGTTGCTCGAGCGGTTTCCCGAGAGCAGCGAGAAGGGGGAGGCGATCCGGCTCGCCGCGAGCCTGCTCGCTCGGCCCTCGCAGGCGGGCGCCCTCGAGAGCCGCCTCCTTGCCGCGACCCGCAGAGAGCAGGGCGCGGCCCGGCAGTCGGTGATGCCGGCCATGAGCCTCGGGGCCGATGAGGCTCGGGAGCGGCGGTTCCTCGCGCTGGCTCTCGCGCTGCCCGCGGTGGCCGGCCGCTACCTCGACGATCTCGGCGACGACGCCTTCGACCTGCCGGATCACCGCCGCGCGTACTCGCTGATCGCATCCGGCGTGGGCGTGGACAGCTGGCCCGAGGAGCTCCACCCGCTCGCGGTCGAGCTGGCGGCCGCGGTCGCCGACGAGACGCCGGGCGAGGTCGAGCTCCGCGAGGCGACGTACCGGCTGCAGGAGCGGTCGCTCGAGCGGCGCGCGCAGCGGGCGCGCGACGACGGCCACATCGAGGAGTTCCTGCGCCTGCAGGAGCTGCTGCAGCGCATCCGCCAGGCGATCCGGTCGAACGGCCACTAAGGTCGGGCCATGGCGAGGATCAACAGCGTCGACGAGCTTCGCAGCCGCTACCGCGATCCGGTCGAGCGGGTCGTGCGGAAGGAGCTCGACCGCCTCGACCAGCACTGCCGCACGTATATCGGCAGCGCGCCGTTCCTCGTGCTCGCGACCGTCGGCCGGGACGGGCGCCTGGACGCCTCACCGCGGGGGGATCGCCCCGGCTTCGTGCAGATCCCCGACGAACGCACGCTGCTCATCCCGGATTGGCCGGGGAACAACCGCCTCGACTCCCTCACGAACCTGGTTGAGCGTCCGCGGGCGGGCCTCATCTTCATGATCCCCGGTGTCGACGAGACGCTCAGGGTCAACGGCGTCGTCGCCATCCACGACGACGAAGCCCTGCGGGACCGATTCGCCCCCGGCGAGCGCCGGCCGGCGGTGGTGCTGGTCGTCACCGTGGAGCAGGCGTACCTTCATTGCGCGAAGGCGTTCATGCGCTCCGGCCTGTGGAACCCGCAGACCTGGCCGGCCGAGCGCCCGGTCCCGACCATGGGCGCGATGATCCACGATCAGATCGACGAGGCTGTGCCTGCAGAGACGCAGGAGGCGATGATCGCCCGGTACCTCGACGGCCTGTACTGACGGCCGGTTAGCGCCGGACGAGCGCTGCGGCGCGGGCCTCGCGCTGCTGGCCGTCGACCTCGGCGAAGCAGGTCGCCTCGAGCTCGAACTGGTGGGCACCGGCGTCCGGACGGCGACTCGCGGGGCCGATCCAGTCGATCCGCGGCGAGGGGCCGAGCACGGACGCTCGCGAGGCCCAGAACAGCAGGTGCGCCAGCGGGAGCGCGCCGAGGCTCACGGCTTCGGGATGCCCGCGGGACTCGACGTAGACGCGGTGGGCGGTCAGGCACGCCGAGAGCGCCACCGCGTCGGTGACCCCTTCGCGTTCGAGGTCGAGCCCGAGCAGCACCCCGTCGGGCTCGTATTCCTCCTCGGCGGCGCCCCGCACCAGCGCGGGTCGGATGCGGGCAAGCTCCGCCCCGATCGCCGCCCCGATCGCCTCGGCTGCGGCTCGTAGCTCATGATCGAGCTCGTCGAGCCGGCGGCGTACCGCCGGACCCGGGCGGAGGCTCAACGCCCCAGGCTCCCCAGTCTGGATGTCCCGGTCCGGTCCCAGCGGATCAGTCGCCCGGACCGTCGGGCGGGACCTCGGTGAAGGTGAACTCGTCGTCGTTGCCCCGCTTCTTGGCGAACCAGTAGATCAGTCCGCTGATTCCCACTGCGATGAGCAGCTTCTTGAACACCTAGTGCTCCGTCTCGTCGGCCTCCACCGGCGGGGCCGGCGAGGGAGGCGGTGGATCGAGGAACGGGAATCCGTGGCGCGCCCCGATGAAGGGGCGGGGGCGCACCGCATTGTCGCGCACCTCCATGAGGATCTGGCCCGCGCCGGTCACGAACGCGATCAGCGGCGCGCCGATCAGGTAGACGAGCGCAATGATCGCGACGCCGACCGCACCGGCGGCCGCTCCGATGACGCGGAGCGGTGCAGGGAGCGGACGTATCTCTTGGCGGTGATCCGGGAGCCGGAGGTCCGGCTCGCCACGATCGGTGCGTGGGGGGTTGCTCGCTGCGCTCATGATCGCTCGGCCCGTGATTCTTCCAACTGCCCCCGTGCATGCGCAAGGTGCGCCCGGCCTTGCGGCGCCAAGCTGGTGCGACCGGGTTCGGGATGGGGGCTGTCACGGCGGGGGAGGGGGGACGGGTGGATGACCGTTCAAGCACCGTTCGCCGTCGATTCCCCGGTTCCTCGCCCGCCTAGGTGATGCGCAGGACGACCTTGCCGACGGCGCGGTTGGCGGCGACGCGTCGGTGGGCATCGGCGACGTCCTGGATGAGGAGCACCGAGTCCACGATGGGGCGAAGTCGCCCCGCCGCCAACCGGGGGAGCCCCCATGCGGTGAACTCGGCCACGATCTCGGCTTTCTCGGCGGTGGTGCGGCCCCGGAGGGTGCTGCCGATCACGGTGGCCTGGAGCGCAAGGAGCGCGCCGAGATCGATCTCCGCGCGGCGGCCGCCGACGAGGCCGGTGAGGATGATCCTGCCACCGCGAGCCAGCGCCGCGATGTTCTCCGCCCAGTACGCGGCACCAACGAGGTCGAGGATGACGTCCGCGCCGCGCCCGTCGGTGAGCTCCTTGACCCGCGCCGCGAACCGGGCGTCCGTCACGGCGAGACCGTCGGCGCCAAGCTGCGTTGGGAGCGCGAGGCGCTCCGGGTCGCGCGAGGTCGCGATCGCCCGCGCGCCCAGCTCACGAACGATCTGGCACGCCGCGGTGCCCACGCCGCTCGATGCCGAATGGATCAATGCAATCTCGCCAAGCTGGAGCCGCCCGAGCATCTTCAGCGTGAGATAGGCGGTCAGGAATACCTCCGGCGTCGCCGCGGCGTCCTCCCACGACATGTCCGCGGGAACCGCCAGCAGCTGGCCGGCGGGCACCGCGACGAGCTCGGCGTACCCGCCTCCGGACAGGAGCGCCATGACCCGGTCGCCGACGGCTACCCCCGACACGTCGGCGCCAAGCTCAACAACCTCGCCGGCCGCTTCCAATCCGAGGATCTCGCTGGCGCCGGCCGGCGGCGGGTAGTGCCCTTCGCGCTGCATCAGGTCGGCGCGGTTGACGGCGGTGGCATGCACCTGGACGAGCACTTCGTCCGCCGCGGGCGTGGGGTCGGCGACCTCGGCGAGCTCGAGCACCTCGGGGCCGCCGGCGCCGCGGGTGACGACTGCTCTCAGGGCAACTCCATGAGTCGCTTCGTGACGATCTGCCGCTTCTCGAACGTCTTCTTGAGCATGCGGTTCACGATCAGCTTGTCGCCGATCGCGCCGACCGGCCCGAACGGCGGCTTGTACGTGATGCGGTCGGTGAGCCGGCTGCGGTCCGGCCCGAGCGATTCGAAGCGATGCTCGTGGCGCCAGTAGTCGAAGGGCGATTCGATGGCGACGTCGATAACGGCCTGGTTGAGCACGACGGCCTCGACGCGCATCCGCCACTTGATGGGGAACGGGATCGGCCGCTGGCGCATCACGACGAGGATCTCGTCGCCGTCGTTGACCGGGAAGTTCCCCTCGATCTGGAGGAACTCGATGTCCGGCGAGACGCGCGGGGCGTTGCGCGTATCCCGATGGAACCGGAAGAGCCGTTCGGCGGAGCAGTCGATCTCGATGGATCGCTCGATGACTCGGCTCTTCGACTTCGGGAGGCGTGGTTTGCGCGGCACGGCGGGCAGCCTAGCGCTCGTGTCCCTCGCACGGCCGGCCGTGGTGACGCCATGGTCCCGGGCGATTAACAATCGCCGTCGCCGGAGCTCCGGTCCCGGGCGATTCACATTGGTTGAGGCTTGCCGTACCGACGTGGCCGTGAACGACGTCAAGAAATGCATTGGCACTATGGGGTCCTTCCCGGCGGACGGAGACACCGCAGGATGCGGCGAAACCCTCAAGCAACGTCAATCGCCCGGGACCGGCCAGCGACGGTTCGTGATTGTTAATCGCCCGGGACCATGGCGGGGAGCACGACGCGGGTACGCAGGATCCGTCGTCTCAGCCCGGCTCGCCGAGCGTCGCCTCGATGCCGCGGACATCGCCGTCGTCGTCGACGAGCACCCTGACGTCGACGAAGCCGAGGGGCGCGAGGTCGTCTGCCAGCGCCTCGTGCTGCGCGCCGCCGACCTCCAGCAGGAGCGCACCGCCGTGCCGGAGGAAGCGAGGGCTTTCCGTCAGGACCCGCCGGAGGATCTCGGTCCCGTCCCGGCCGCCGTCGTACGAACGCCGTGACTCGAACGTGAAGGTGTCGCGCTGCAACAGCCGCAGCTCGGACGTGGGCACGTACGGCACGACGCCCACGACCACGTCGACGACGCCCACGAGCGTGCTCGGCAGGGGGGCGAACAGATCGCCGTGGACGACCTCGACGCCGTTCGCCGCCGCGCACGCGACAGCTCGCTCGTCGAGGTCGCACGCGACGATGCGCGCACCGGGACGCGCACTGCTCAAGACCTTGGCGATCGCCCCGGACCCGGTGCAGAGATCGATCGCCGCCCCGGCCGCCGGAAGGCGTTCGACGGCGCGGCGCGCGAGCGGCTCGCTCTGCCGGCGAGGCACGTAGACGCCGGGATCGACGCCGATCTCCACGCCGCAGAACGCGACGCTCCCGGTGATCCAGGCGAGCGGCTCCCCCGTGAGCCGGCGCCGGACGAGCGCCTCGAGGAGCTCGCCGTCACCGGCGGCACGAGCGAGGAGCTCGCCCGCTTCCGCTTCCGCGGCGACGAATCCGGCGGCGGCAAGCAGCGCCGCGAGCGCGTCGAGATCGTTCGGCGTCGTCACGACCGCAATTCGACGACGCACAGCCGAAGGGGTTCCTTCAGCCTGCGCTCGCGATGGGCACGAGCGCCACGGCCCGCCATCGGCGGTCGACCCATCGCTCGTGCGTGACGACCGGCGAAGTCACGATGCCTAGGCCTTGTCGGGGTGCTCGACCTCGGTCTGCAGGCCTCCCTGGGCGGCGGCGGATCCGGCGCGACCGCCTCCGGAGCCCCGCAGCACCCACGCCGCCCCGACCGCGACGACCACGCCGACCAGCGGGCCGGCGACATACACCCAGTAGTCGCTGAAGTCGGTGCCGACGAGATCGGGCCCGAACGTGCGCGCCGGGTTCATCGACGCGCCGGAGATCGGGCTGCCCCACAGACCCCGCCAGGGCGATATAGGCGCCCACCCCGAACGCCCCGATGATCCCGATGTTCTGCGCCCCCGATGCGGTGCCGAGGATGACGCTGACAAGCCCCAACGTCAGCACCGCCTCCATCCAGAACGCATCTGCGGCCGAGAAGCCCGCCGCCGGGTAGTTCGAACCGTACGTCGCCGACACATCGATCACACCGCGCAGGAACAGCGCGGCGAGGGTCGCCCCGGCGAGCTGAACGACGATGTACCCCGGCACCCGCCGCCACGGGAAGTCGCCGCGCAGGGCAAACGCGATGCTGACGCCCGGGTTGAGATGCGCACCCGACACCTTGCCCATGAACAGGATGATCGCCAGCACCATCAATCCCGGAGCGACCACGGCGGCGGTGCGGCTGATCGTGTTCGGGAAGGCCTGGCCCATCATGCCGCCGCCCGCGGCGACGAGCACCAGGAAGAACGTCCCGAGCAGCTCGGAGAACAGCCGCCGCCACTCCTGGCGCGGGTCCTTGAAATCCTCGAGCGGATCCAGGAGGTCCCGCGCGATGAACGCCTCGACCTGCTCTGCCACGCTCGGATGCGTCTCGTGCGTCACGGCGTCTCCCAGGTGGTCGGGACATCGCGGTCGGCTTGGAATGCTTGCGCGGGAACCTATCCGCTCCCGGCCGTCCCCACAATCCTCGCGACGGAGTGCGCGCCACCGTGTTCGGGGCCCCGACCGAGGTCACGCGGGTCTCGGTCGTCCGGCGTGGGCGAAGCGGCCACCGACGGGTGCGGCAGTGGCAGGAAGTCAAGGCGCAAACGGCGCGGTTCCGCTGCCTTGATGTTGGTGGGGCGGTCGGCGAGGATGACCCGGCAAAAAAACGAGCAAGGCGGACAAGGTGAGTGCACGGTTCAAGGGGACCGTCAACCTGGACATCCGGGATTCGACGCCCGACTGGGAGCCGTTCGAGCCGCCGAAGGCCCCGGACGGGGTGCCGAGCGTCATCTACGTCGTGCTCGACGACGTCGGGTTCTCGGCGCTCGGCTGCTACGGCGGCCCGGTCGACACGCCGAACATCGACCGCCTCGCGGCGGAAGGGGCGCGCTACACGCAGTGGCACACGACGGCGCTCTGCTCGCCGACGCGGTCGTGCCTGCTGACCGGTCGCAACCACACGCGCAACAGCATGGCGTGCATCACCGAGGCGGCGATCGGGTTCCCGAACGCGAGTGGCACCATCCCGCCGGAGAACGGGATGTTGTCGGAGATCCTCGGCGAGCTGGGCTGGAACACGTACATGGTGGGCAAGTGGCACCTGTGTCCCGAAGACGAGATGAACCTCGCCTCGACGCGGCGCAACTGGCCGTCCGGCCGCGGCTTCGAGCGCTCCTACGGCTTCCTCGGGGCCGAGACGAACCAGTGGTACCCGGACCTGTTCTACGACAACCACCTGGTGGACCAGCCGCGCTCGCCCGAGGAGGGCTACCACCTGACCGTGGACGTGACCGACAAGGCGATCGAGTTCATCCGCGACGCGAAGGTCATCGCGCCCGAGAAGCCGTTCTTCCTCTACTACGCGCCGGGGGCCTGCCACGCCCCGCACCACGCGCCGAAGGAGTGGATCGAGAAGTACAAGGGCCGGTTCGACATGGGATACGAGGCGATGCGCGAGCAGACGCTCGCGCGGCAAAAGAAACTCGGCATCGTCCCGCCCGACACCGAGCTGCCCCCAATCAACCCGATCGGCACGCCGGAGACCCGGACGGGGCCGGACGGCAAGCCGTTTCCGATGATGGACGTCACCCGGCCCTGGGACTCCCTCTCCGACGAGGAGAAGCAGCTGTTCTGCCGGATGGCGGAGGTGTATGCGGGCTTCCTCGCGCACGCCGACGACCAGCTCGGCCGCCTGCTCGGCTTCCTGGAGGAGTTCGGCTGGCGCGAGAACACCATGGTGATCCTCGTCTCCGACAACGGCGCGTCCGGGGAGGGTGGCCCCAACGGCTCGGTCAACGAGATGAAGTTCGCGAACGGCCTCCCGGACAACATCGAGGAGAACCTGCCGCTGCTGGACGAGCTCGGCGGCACCCAGACGTACAACCACTACCCGAACGGCTGGGCGATGGCGTTCAACACGCCGTTCAAGATGTGGAAGCGCTACGAGTTCAACGGGGGAACCAGCGATCCGTGCATCATCTCCTGGCCCGCGGGATCGAAGGCTCGCGGCGAGATCCGCCACCAGTACCACCACGCCATCGACCTCGTCCCGACGGTCCTGGACGCGCTCGGCGTCGAGCCGCCGCGGTCGATCAAGGGCCATGTGCAGAGCCGGTTCGACGGCGTCAGCATGCGCTACAGCCTGGACGACGCCTCGGCGCCGACGGCGCGCCCGACCCAGTTCTACGCGATGCTGGGCTCCCGCGCCATCTGGCACGACGGCTGGAAGGCCGTCACGAACCACCCCACGCTCGCCGGCTGGGGCAACTTCAACGACGACGAGTGGGAGCTGTACCACACCGACGTCGACCGCGCCGAGCTTCACAACCTCGCCGCGGAACATCCCGACAAGGTGCGCGAGCTGGTCAACCTGTGGTTCGCGGAGGCCGGCGCCAACGGGGTGTTCCCCCTCGACGACCGCTCCGCGCTTGAGATCATCCTCACCCCGCGGCCGGTGCTGTCCCCGCCGCGCAACCGGTACGTCTACTTCCCGCACACGGCCGAGGTGCCGGAGTCGCAGGCGGTGAACATCCGCAACCGCTCTTACGCCATCGGCGCGCTGGTCGACATCCCGGCTCCCGGGGCCGAGGGCGTGCTGTTCGCGCACGGCTCGCTGTTCGGCGGCCACGCGCTCTACGTGAAGGACAACCGGCTGCACTACGTCTACAACTTCGTCGGGATGGCGCAGCAGCTCGTGGCGGCGAACGAGGACATCCCCACGGGCGAGAACCTGATCCTGTCGGCGTCGTTCGACAAGGAGGGCGAAGACCCGCCCGGGGTCGCCGCCGGGACGCTCTCCCTGTGGCACGGCGACACGAAGGTCGGCGACGCGCCCATCAAGACCCAGCCCGGCAAGTTCACGATCGGCGGCGAGGGGCTCTGCATCGGGCGCGACGGCGGCTCGGGCGTCACCGGCGACTACCCGGGGGTCGAGCCGTGGGCCTTCACCGGCGGCACGATCCGCCGCGTCGCCGTCGACGTGAGCGGTGAACCGTACGTCGACCTCGAGCGCGAGGCCCAAGCAATGTTGATGCGCGAATGAGCGCGCCTGTCAGGAGGACGTGATGAGCTCGACCGATTCCGAATCAGGGCACGCAGTAGCGGTGAACCCTGAGGGTGCACAGTCCGAAGAGCGGGGGCGTACACGACGGCAGGCATCGCGCGTGGTGCCCCATCTGAGCGTGGCGGAGCGGGTGGCGCGGGGGCGTGCGGCGCGGGCGGAAGTGCCCCGTTCCAGCCATGCCGGCTTCGAGGCGGTGGCGCATCGCGCGGATCCGATCGTGCTGTTGGAGCAGCAGGCGGAGACGCGGGTTCCCGAGCTGGTGCCGCTCCGCTACGGGCGGATGTTGGTCTCGCCGTTCACGTTCTACCGGGGTGCCGCGCTGATCATGGCGGCCGATCTTGCGGCGACGCCCAGTTCGGGGCTTCGGGTACAGGCGTGTGGTGACGCGCATCTGTCGAACTTCGGCGTGTTCGGATCGGCTGAGCGTCGGTTGATGTTCGACGTCAATGACTTCGACGAGACGCTGCCGGGGCCGTGGGAGTGGGATGTCAAGCGCCTGGCGGCGAGCCTGGTGGTGGCCGCTCGCGAGAACGGCTATTTACCCAAGCAGCGAAGCAGGATCGTGCGCGACGCGGTCGGCCGTTACCGCGCGGCGATGCGGCGCTTCGCGACGATGCCAAACCTGGCGGTGTGGTATTCGCGGCTGGACGTCGAGGAGCTGCTCAACGAGATGCGCGGCCAAGTCAAGGCGTCGATCCTCAAACGCTCCGAGCAGAACATCGCCAAGGCCCGCACTCGCGACAGCATGCAGGCCTTCTCCAAGCTCACCCACCTGGTCGACGGCGAGCCGCGGATCATCAGCGACCCGCCACTGATCGTGCCCGTCGAGGAGCTGTTCCCTGAGGTAACGGCCGACCAGCTGACCGATACGGTGCGCGAGTTCGTGCGCGGCTATCGACAGTCGCTGCAGACCGACCGGCGGGTGCTCTTGGAGCAGTATCGGTTCGTGCACTTGGCTCGCAAGGTGGTCGGGGTGGGCAGCGTCGGCACCCGCGCCTGGATCGCGCTCTTCCTCGGTCTGGACGGACAGGATCCGCTGTTCCTGCAGGTCAAGGAAGCGCAGGCTTCGGTGCTGGAGGAGTACGTCGGCAGGAGCAGCTATTCCAACCACGGCGAGCGGGTCGTGGCCGGTCAGCACCTGATGCAGGCCAGCAGCGACATCTTCCTCGGCTGGAAGCGGATGACCGGCGTCGACGACGTCGACCGCGACTTCTACGCCCGCCAGCTGAAGGACTGGAAAGGCTCCGCCGAGATCGAGGTGATGATCCCTGAGGGGATGGCGCTCTACGGGCAGATGTGCGGCTGGACGCTGGCCCGCGCCCACGCCCGCTCGGGCGACCGCGTCGCCATCGCCACCTACCTGGGAAGCAACGACACGTTCGACCGTGCAATCGCCGAGTTCGCCGAGGCCTACGCCGACCAGAACGAACAGGACTACAACGCCCTCGTCGACGCCGTCAAATCGGGCCGCGTCACAGCGCAGGCAGGGCTCTAAGGCGGCGAATTCCCGAATCGGGGCGGTCGGCGTCGGGCCCATCAGAGGGTGCCGTCAACAGGGCCTGTCGCTCGCGCACCGGAGTGAACACCCGTCGCCATGCCGGAGCACATCCGCGATCGAATGGGTCTCTCCAACGCCCGCCGCCGGCGCAGCGCCTCGGCCGCCTTTGACGTCACCCGGGTCGTCTGTTCTACTTCCGTCCACGCTCGATCGTGGGCGCTGGAGGTATCGTGGAGCGACGCCTGAACAGGAAGATCTCGGCTCGAGTGGCGCGCGCGGCCACGGGCTTCTGTACATGCTCTCGGGTGGCGTCGCCGAGCTTCCCCGGCTCCTCGTAGAGCACCCCGGCCGCCCGAGAACTCCCGGACGTTTCCCCGCTGTGCCCCCGGCGTTCCCGTGTGCTGTGGCACAGACAGCACCCTTCGACCATCCGTAAAGTGAGGAATGAGGAACCATGACGACAACCGATACCCCGGTCAACAACGGGGTCAACGTCCAAGCATTGCTCGACGCCAGGAGTGCGCTCACGGACGCCCCCGAGGGCGCCCAGTTCACGTGGCGGGCGACCACGGAGTGGGTCAACGGCACCCACAGCCAGACCGGCATCCAGAGCTTCTTCGGCCTGGGGGACGAGCAGAGCCACAGGACCTCGTGGACCTTCGACGCCGATCACCCCGAGATCTTCGCCTCCGAGGATAACGGGCCCACGCCGGTGGAGTACGTCCTGGTGGGCCTGGCGAGTTGCCTCACCGCCGGGATCGCCGCCGTGGCGCAGAACCGCGAGATCCAGCTCAACTCGGTCAAGGCGACCATCGAGGGCAACATGGACGTCCTCGGCATCCTCGGCGCCGACCCCGAGGTCCGCAACGGCTTCAACGACATCAAGGTCCACTACGAGATCGATGCGGACGCCACGCCCGAGGAGATCGCGGGACTGGTCGCCCAATCCCAGAAGCGGTCCGCGGTCTTCGACGCCATCACCAACCCGACCAACGTGACGGTCGAGGTCAACTGAGCCGGCCCCAACCGCCCGTGCGTACGTCGGCAATCATCATCGGGGCGGGGCATGCCGGACTGGCCGTCAGCCACTTCCTCACCCAGCGCTCGATCGACCACGTGGTCATCGAGCGCGGGGAGGTGGCCAACTCGTGGCGTACCCAGCGGTGGGACTCGCTGCGGTTGCTCACGCCCAACTGGCAGAGCCGGCTGCCCGACTTCGCCCACGAGCGCGATCCCGACGGGTTCATGACCATGCCCGAGGTGATCGCCTTCATCGACCGCTACGCGAAGGTCTCGCAGGCGCCCGTGCAGACCCACACGACGGTCACCTCGGTGCGCCCGGCCAACGGCGGGTACCGGGTGACGACCGACCAGGGAACCTGGGAGGCGCCGACGGTGATGCTGGCAAGCGGAGGCTTCAACGCCGCCCGCATCCCCGCCGTCGCCGCGGACGTGCCCGGCTCGGTGGAGACGATCACGCCGGTGGACTACCGACGACCCGATCAGCTCCCCGACGGAGGCGTGTTGGTCGTGGGGGCGTCGGCAAGCGGGATCCAGATCGCTGAGGAGATCCATCGGTCCGGGCGGGCGGTCACCCTGGCGGTCGGCGAGCACGTGAGGATGCCGCGCGTCTACCGGGGCCGCGACGTCATGTGGTGGATGAGGGAGGCGGGAATCCTCGACGAGCGCCACGACGAGGTCGACGACCTGGTCCGCGCCCGTAATGTTCCCTCGCCCCAACTCGTTGGCACTCCCGAGCGGACCAGCCTTGACCTGAACGCCGTCACCGACCAGGGGGTGCGGCTGGTCGGCCGGCTGACCGCCATCAGGGACGGCGTTGCCCTCTTCTCCGGATCGTTGCGGAACAAGTGCGCGCTGGCGGACCTGAAGCTCGGGCGGCTGCTCGACACCTTCGACGAGTGGGCGCGCGACCACGGCGTCGACGCGGAGGTGGACCCGCCCGAACGTCCCGAGCCGACCCGGGTCGAGGACTCGCCACCGCTCGCCCTCGACCTCACGACCGGGGAGGTCGCCACCATCGTGTGGGCGACCGGGTTCCGGCCCGACTACTCGTGGCTCGACGTGCCGGTGCTCGACCGCAAGGGCCGCCTCCGCCACGACGGGGGCGTCGTCACCGACGCTCCCGGCCTGTACGCCATCGGCTTGAACCTGCTCCGCCGCCGCAAGTCGAGTTTCATCCACGGCGCCGAAGACGACGCCCGCGAACTGACCGACCATCTCGCCGCCTACCTCGGAGCGTCTCTGACTCCCTAGCGAACGCTCGGAGAAGCGGCGTTGCGCATCGTCGGCAGTAGGGGCGGTGGGAGTCGAACCCACACGAGGTTGCCCTCAACGGTGTTTGAGACTGCTTGCACTACGAGCAGGACCCCTGTATTCATGCGGTTTTCGGGGTGCGCGGGGCACGCTTGGGACAGTGCTTGGGACAGTTGGCCGTCGATCTGCGCCAGGCGGGCGGCGGCGTCCGCCGGCTGGGCGTGGTCCCGCTGTAACGTCGATGGGGAACCCTCCTGGGCTGACCGGCCCGTCAGGTGGGCGCTCGGCGCATCATCGCTGGTTGGAGGGCCTTCCGCCGAGGGAGTAACGTCCTCCCATGAAACGAATCTCGAAAGGCCTCATCTCCATCGTCGCCCTGGGAGCGGCCGGTGTCCTCGCCGCCGGCTGTGGCAGCTCCAGCTCGACCACCACCGCGGCCACCACCACCGCGGCCACCACCACCGCGGCCACCACCACCGCGGCCACCACCGTCGCGGTGAGCGCCGACCCATCTGCGCTCGCGTTCGACAAGACCGCGATCACGGTCTCCGCCGGGAAAGTCACGTTCGACTTCAACAATCCGGCACCGCTTCAGCACAACTTCTCGATCCGGGCCGCCGACGGCTCGGTCGTCGGCGCGTCCGACACCGTCACCAGCCAGGCCGCCGCACCATTCACGGTCAATCTGCAGCCAGGGACTTACACCTTCTTCTGCAGCGTGCCGGGCCACGAGGCCGCCGGGATGAAGGGCACGCTCACCGTCAACTGACCGCGTGCGCGATCGCGCCCCTCCGGGGGCGCGGACCGACCCCGGCGAACGCGCGGCCTGGCCATTGCGTGGATCTTGCCCTTCTCCCGTTCTTCCGAGGGTCAGCCAGGCCGGGCTATCGAAGGTGAGGGTGAGGCACCCACGGGCACGGCGTCACCCCACGGCCCGCCACCCCCGGCGCTCGGCTAGGCGGCCGTGTTGGCCCCACTAGGCTCGCGCTTAAGAGGCTGGTGGGAGACCAAGCAGTTGGCGAACTGCCCGAATGAGTGTGGTCCTCTTCTCACTGATCTTGATCGCCTTGTCGAGGAGCGTGCTTGCTTCTCGGCGTGCCTGAGAGACGGTTGGGAAAGTCAGTCGTCGAGCTGCACCAAGCGGGCGGCGGTGTCGGCCCGGACGAGGTAGGCGTCGAGCAGCCCCGCGGCCTCGTCCTCGTTGCCGGGCATGAGGTGCCCGTACAGATCGAACGTGACACCGATGGTCGAGTGCCCCAGGTAGGTGCTGAGGGCTTTCGCGTTGACCCCGGCGTCGATCATCAGGCTGGCGAACGTATGGCGCGCCTCGTGCAGGCCGATGGGGAGGAGACCGGCGGCCTTCCACGCGGCTTTCGCACGCCGCAGGAGCGCCTCGTACGCGAAGGGCTCGTCGCCGTCGCCGAATACGAGGCCGTTCGACCGTCCGGTCCGGAGCTTGTGGTCGAGGAGGTGCTCGCGCAGCACGGCGGCGACGGGGACGCGCCTGCGTCCCGCCCGCGTCTTGACAGCGACGACCTGCCTCGCCCGCGGGTCCCAAGCGCGCTCAACGCGAAGGATGCCGCTGGCGAGGTCGAGGTCGTCCCAGCGAAGGGCCATCAGTTCGCCGCGGCGCAGACCGGCATAGAGGGCCGTGGCCCATACCGGCCGGTCGGCCTCAGGGAGCGCCGCAAGGAGGGCAGCGGCCTCCTCGGGTGTGGCGATGCGCTCGCGGCGTCCACGGACGGCCGGTAGCTCCACCCCCGTCGTCGGGTTGACGACGAGCTCCCCGCGGGCGACGGCCCGGCGGTAGATCACCCGAAGAGGTATGAGAGCGTTGCGGATCGTCGAGGCGTCGAGGCCCTTGGCGAGGAGCTGGTCGGCGAGGGCCTGCACATCGGGGCGGGTGACGTCGGCGAGGCGCGCACCGCCGAGGGCGGGGAGAATCCGCGTCTGCAGGGCCGCCTTGTAGCCGCGGATCGCCGAGGGCTTGTAGGCAGTACCGGAGCGGGTGCGGATCGAACCGTCACGGACCCCTTCGAGCCACGCCTCGGCGGCCTGGCGGACCGTGGTGGGCGGGGAGGCACGCAGGGCACCGCGCCGAACGTCGCCGAGCGCGTCGGCCCGCCACGCCTTCGCCGCGGCGAGGGTCGGGAACGTGCGACGAATCCTGCGCCCATCGCGCACGCTGAAGACGGCCGCCCGATAGGCGGGCCTACACCGGCACTTACCGTCGTCCTGGGCGGGGCATCCCTCCCGGTGACGCACTTCGATTCCCTCAGCCATCGCTCCCCCTCCGCGGTCGCTCGACATCGAGCGTAACCGTCGCCGATTCATCCAGCCATCGCTGAAGCTCTCGCACGTCGATGATCTTCCGTCGGCTGCGGCGCACGATGCGAAGCTCCGGTGCAACGTGCTCGTCGAAGAAGTCGCGACTGACCCCGATGGCCTGCGCGGCTTCGTCGGGGGAGAGCGCCAGGCGCGGCGGCTCGGCGACCTGTAAGCGCCGCCGGACAGCCGCCTCACCGAGCCGCGGCTCGTTCACCGGACCTCCCCGGGCGAACCCGGTCACGACGACGACTCCTCCCTGAGGGGCTCTTCGAGGGCGGTATCGGGCGAGGACGGGGCCGGGCTGTCCCCGTAAAGGGGGACAGACCTGTCCCCAAGCGTCCCGGACCACCTGTCCCCACCTGTCCCCGCATCTGTCCCCACCGCATCAGCAACAGGATTCTGGTCGACCTGTCCCGGGCTCTCGGGGAGAGGTTCGGTGGGGGACCTGTCCCCGCGGCTTGGGGACAGGTTTGGTGGCTCCCGCTCGGCGAGCCAACGCCGATACCGGAGGGCCGCCGAGAGGGTCTCATTCCGGACCTTCTGGCCGTGCTCGGCGAGGCGTTGGCGGGCCTTGTCGCGTCCCAGGTTCAGCGGCACCCCGAGCCCGTCGAGGAGGGCGGCGACCTCGAAGGTTCCCTCCGGCCAGGTCTCATCGACCCGCAGGAACCGCAGCGGGTCGCCGAGCAGGTCGAAGGCCACACGCGGAGGCACCCAGGCGATCCGGCGTTTCTCGGCGGCGAGGGTGACGCCCTGGGCACCACGGATCACCCGCCAGACGATGTCGGGGTCATCCCCCTTCGCTGAGCCGCCGCGCATCCCCTTCGCCGGGTCCTTGCCGGCGTGGTCGACGCGCACCCATGTCCAGCCGCGGGCCTTGACCTGGTTCCCGGTGAACCGGGCGAACGTCCGCATCGTGTCGTTCGAATTCTCCTCGCCGTCGGTCGCCCGGCCGATGCTGTCGATGATGACCAGGACATGGCCGGCGGGCCGAAGCTCGCAGCTCGGCGTCGATGAACGCCAGCAGCGCCTTGCCGCCCTCGGGGGTTCCAGGCCAGGGAGTTTCGGCAGAGCCAGTACCGGAGGCGGTCGAGGTCGTCGGGGCGGTGCTCCATGTCGCCGAGCCGGTCGAGCACGTCGGTCTCGGTCATCTCGAAGCTCGAGGTAGAGGACGAGCACGTCCTGGCGATTGGTGGCGAGTTCCGCGGCCAGCGCGAGCACGAGCAGGCTCTTCTGGGAGTCGTGCTTCGGCGTAGAGACGTGGCCGCGGCCGTCGGCGATGACCCCGTCGATGAGCCAGGCGGTGTCGCTCTCCCGTTGCCAGACCGCCTGCCAGTCGAGGCACGGTGACGGTTGCGAGGCGGCGAGATCTTCCGGCCTCGGGGGGAGGCGAGGAGGAGATCGTGAGCGGATCGCACACTGCCCAGGCGGACCAGGCGACTTCATCCAAGGTCTCGCGAACCTCGCGGGAAAGGTCGGTCATGAGATCGTTCTCCGCTCGTCACACTGGGCGCGCCATTTCCCGAGGCGGCGGCCCATGGCGAGGAAGTCGCGAAGCTCCCCTCGGCCGGGAGAGCTGCGAGCGCCGCGGCCCGTCGACGACGCTCCGCGCCGAGCCGATCAGGCCACTCGGCGGCCTCCAGGTACGCCCGCTCGACGGCGGCGACCGCCCACACGAGCCGCTGCTCAGCGGCGGTCGACGCGCGCCCCCGAGCGCCAGCGGGAAGGCGGGGACGTACCGCGGGGCCGCGTCTGCAGCGGTCTTTCAACGCCGCCACCGCCACCACAACCGACGGCGACGGGGCGGCGCTCGTCGTCGTCGTCGGGATGGTCTGAATCCCCGTCGTCCGAGGACCACGTACCCACGCGTCGCCCCGCCCGGCGTGCCGATGCCGCCGCGGAACGCCGTTTCCGGAGTCCGCCGCGGCAGGGCCGGAGCTGCGGCCGGTAGCTGAGCGGGGCGACGGTGCGCAACGGTACGGCGCGAGCCCGTCGAACCTGTACCACCGGCCGAGCTGCCCAATACCCGGACGCCCTGACGGAGCAACGGGCCGACCTTTTCCGCCTCTCGACCCTCGACACCCTCGATGCCGTCGGACTCCATCGGCTTGTCCGGGTCAGGCTGCGCATCCTCGCCCCACTCGTCGAGCCCCAGCTCTGCCGTGCATGCCGGATCAAGGTTCTTCACGAGCGTCGCACTGCCCGGCGGGCGGCCGGGCAGCAACCACGAGAGGCGGCCGTCGGCGTCGCGCCAGACCGTGAGCCAAGTCCGAGCGCCACGTCACGCAGCCGTCGCGCTCCTCGACATCGAAGCCTTCCCCGGCGAGGGCAGTATGGACCACATCACACACCTCGGGAGGAGCGTGTGCCGCGACATAGCGACCCAGTACGTCCAGCATCTAGAAACTCTAATGGCCGGTCCGGACGTCACTCCGCCGGGTCCGCATCCGTGCGCCTCACGACCGTCAGCCGCGGCGGCTCCCCCGGCCGCCGATCCGGCGCAGACCCGGACCCGACTGGGCGGCCGCCCTTCCCGGGGCTCATGCTTCCCCACCGTTCCGGGAACCGACGTTCCAGGAACCACGCAGCCCCCTTCCAATCACCCGAAGGAGCTGCGCGACCGCCTCCGCCTCCGCCTGCCCCTCCGCCTGGCGGACCGCCGCGGTGAACCCCACGAACGGCTCACGCCCTGGCCGGTCGTCGCGACCCTCCCCCCGCCGCAACCACTCCGACGGGACATCCTTCCCGAGCCCGCACGAGCGCCCCCGCCGTGTCCAGCGGGACCCCGGACGCGACGAGGGCGACGATGCGCTCCCGCAGCTCGTGCGTGAGCTTCGACGGACGGCCCTTCACGGCACGTCACATTGCCGGACTCGAGGGGTTTCCGTCAGGAACCGGCGAGGCACGAGGGTAAGGGCCGCAACCAAAAGAAAGGGGCAACGGCGTTCTGCAACGCCGGTTGCGCTGCGCGCCGATACCGTCATCTCTACCGGCCGCCGTCGCGGCGGACGGCAGCCAGACCGACGGGCGTCGGCGGAGAGGGCGATCAACCTGGCTGACGCCCGGCCCACAGGGTCCAAGACCTCGCTGGCCCGATGCTCCGTCATCCGACCTTGACTCGGCTCCCCTGACCAAACTCGGACGGTGGGCCCGGTATCGGTGGGCTCCCCTCATTGACGCCACCTCGCTCCTCGGAGATGCTGCGCTCGACCGTCGGGCATATGGGCATCGGCTCCGGGGGCTGGCACCGCCCTCCCACTTCGTGAAGAACCTCCGACGAGGAGGGTTCTTTCAGGCGGGGCAGTAGGCCCCGCTGGGCAGGGCAGCCGGTCCCGAACCACACCACCCAGCCCGGCCCGGCGGTCACTGTCCCCAGGTCAAGGCGGCTGACATCGCGGTCCTTCGGTTGCTTGGGTAGGAGAGCGCGGGATGTTGCCGTCGCACCCCCGTCCCGCGGCGAGGGTGGTGCGGCGTGGGGCCAGCGCAATCGAAAGGACCCTACGCCAGCGGCCGGGCAGCGCGGCATCATGGAGCTACGTCCCCGTGACGGGCAGGTGCCCGCCCAGGAACGTGATGACGGTGGCGTCCACCCTCATGCCCGTTGTCCCCCCGACAGCTGTCCCGCCTGCAGCGCCCCGCCGGAGGCGAGGTAGCCACGGATGTAGCGCTTGCTGCCGGTGTACCCGAGGACCGTGAGCCGCCGGAGCCGGTGAAGGTGGTGGTGCCGACAAGGCCCCCACCTTGGAAGTCGGCAGTCCCCGCGACGTTGTCGGATGACTCGTGGATGTAGGGGGCCACGGCGGCGGTGCCGATCGCGGACCCGAACGTGAACAGGACCATCGCTCCGACAGCCTTCGCCAGATCGACGGCGGTGCCGGTGAGGGCGGCGATGCCGGCGGTGCCGGAGAAGATCGTGGGATGCGACTCGCATTCATTCTTGTGATCGAACATCGGCATGATCGTTCCCCCTTTCTAGGCGAGGTTGATGCCGGACAGGACGTACATGGCCCGAGGTTGCATCGCCGCGAGGTCGAGCCGCGTGGTGGCCTTGATCGCCACCATGTCCGACTGGAACTTGAAGTCCCGGCTGACCTCGACCAGGAGCTGGAGCGGCGCACCAATGCCCAATGGCGGTTGTCAGCGATGTCGAGGTTCGTCGCGTCCTGCGTGCTGCCGACGGTCCTGGCGGCGTCGATGACGCTGGTGGTGTAGGCGGGGACGCCGAACAGGGACGGCGCGAAACCCCGACGTGGGGGACTCCAACTGGTTCTGCAGCAGGTAACGGTTGTCGCCGGACACGCCCGTCTTGATGTCGGAGAGGTCGGCGAAGGTCTTGTGGTGCATGAAGATGGAGCTTGGCCGCCCGTCAGCGACGAGGACGGCGTCGAGGGCGTCCTTCACGTCCTGCACGGTGATCGCCGCGCCGTCGGTCGTGCCAAGAACGTCAGCGCCAACGCCGTCGGTGGCGACGA
>CAVPMA010000013.1:0-265186 GCA_963706315.1 uncultured Thermoleophilia bacterium
CGCCACGACGGAGCTCCCAGCGTGAGCGAGGAGAGCGGATGAAGGGACTCGAACCCTCGACCTTCTGCATGGCAAGCAGACGCTCTAGCCAACTGAGCTACATCCGCGAAGCCACGGGAGCATAGCGAACGTTCGCGGCCCGTCACAGGTGCCCCGGGGGCCGTTGAGTCGACGCGGGGGATGCCGATACAGGGGGCGGTCGCGACGCTCCCACGAGGGTCCTGCGGCCCGACAACGATCCAAGGAGAATGCAGATGCGCGATCTGCGGAGCATGCGCCGCAGGACCGTCCCGCTGCTCCTCGCGGGCGTCCTCGCCGCCGCCGGAGTGACCTACGCCGTCGCGGCGATCCCCGGACCCGGCGGGACGATCACGGGATGCGTCAAGAAGTCCAACGGCAACCTCAGGGTGGTCGACGACGGCACGTCCTGCCGTCGCAACGAGGCGTCGCTGGTCTGGAACCAGACCGGTCCGAAGGGCGAGACCGGCGCGACCGGAGCAACCGGCCCTCAGGGATCCGCAGGGCCACAGGGCCCGGCTGGCCCACAGGGACCTCAGGGCCCTGCCGGAGCAGCGGGGGTTGCCGCCGCCGCCTGCCCGGACACCCCCGAGATGCCCGCGACCGAGGTCGGTGCGCCCGTGCGGATCTACGCCGACGTCAACGGAATCCCGGGCGAATCGGCGGTGAAAGGGCATGAGCACGAGATCGAACTGCAGTCCGTCGATCTCGGGATCACCTCGTGCGCGGCGGCCAGCGCCGGCGGCGCGGCCACCGCAAAGGCCGCTGTCGACGACGTCGACGTGACGAAGTTCATCGACGCGTCGAGCACCGAGCTCTTCAAGCACGTCGCGAACGGCTCCCACATCAGCAGCGTGGTGATCACCGTCGAGCGCACCGGAGGAGCGTCCTCTTCTCAGAAGGTGGCCACCTACACCCTGAACGATGTGCAGGTGACGCAGTACCGCTCGCACTCCGGGGGGAACATCCCGCTCGAGTCGGTGTCCTTCACGTTCGCGAAGATCATGATCACGTACTTCGAGCAGACCGCGAACGGGCAGACGGGTTCGCCGCACACGGTCACCTACGACTTGACGACGCACACCACGACCTGACGGACGGGGGCGCGAGGGTCGGCGTCGACCGGCCCTCGCCTACCCCTGGTGCCAGGGGTCGGTGTCGGTCGCAGCGAAGCGCACGTCCACGTCGGCCTGGGCGAGCGCCCGTTCGAGCTTCTTCGCCCACCGCTTCATCGCGACCCGCTCCACGCTGGCGTGGGGAAGGGCGACGAGGGCGAGCCCCGGCGCCCGGTCCGCGTCGTGGTACTTGAGGTCGCTGGTGACGAACACGTCGGCGCCCGCCGCGAGCGCATCGGGGAGCAGCGACGCCCCGGAGCCGGTGCAGCACGCAACGGTCCGTACCCGGCCGCTCGGGTCGCCGACGTAGCGCCTCGGCGCGTCGAACGCCTCCCCTGCGCGCTTCACGAACCGATCCAGCGTCGTGCGCGCGGGCGCCTGGCCGATGCGGCCAAGCCCCACCGACGCGTCGACGGTCGACTCGCGCAGCGGACGCGTGCCGGTGAGGCCGAGGAGCTCCGCCATCACGTCGTTCAACCCGCCGGCCGCCGCGTCGAGGTTGGTGTGCGCGGCGACGATCGCGATGCGCGCCTCGGCCGCCCGCAGGACGAGGTCGCCGGCCGGCGTATCGTCGGTCACCGCCGACAGGGACGGGAAGATCGGCGGATGGTGGGTGATGACGGCGTCGCAGCCCAGCTCCGCCGCCTCGCCCAGCACCTCGTCACGGAGGTCGAGCGCCACCAGCACGCGACGGGCGGGCTGGTTGTGCCGCCCGACGAGCAGCCCGACGTTGTCCCAGTCCTCAGCGAGATGGGGCGGGGCGAGGCGCTCCAGCGCGGCGAGGAGTTCGGCGACCAGCATGGCCGAAGCCTACGCACCGGCCGCGGGCGACCCGGGTCGGCCCGTCAGGCCGCCTCGTTCGCGGCGACCGCCTTCTCGGTGAGGTGCGGCGGCACCTCCTCGTAGCGCAGGAAGTCCATCGTGTAGTCACCCCGGCCGCCGGTCATCGCGCGAAGGTCCGGCGCATAGGTGAGCATCTCGGCCATCGGCACCTCGGCGCGGACCACCTGGTTGTGTCCCTTCGCCTCCATGCCCAGCGGCCGCCCGCGTCGCGAGTTGAGGTCGCCCATCACGTCGCCGACCGCCTCCTCCGGCACGTTCACCTCCACCTGCATGATCGGCTCGAGGAGCACCGGGCCGGCCTTCTCGAGCGCGGCCTTCATCCCGAGCGACCCGGCGATCTTGAACGCCATCTCCGAGGAGTCGACGGTGTGGTACTTGCCGTCGTACAGGGTCACGCGCAGGTCGACGACCGGGAACCCGCCGATGTCGCCCTTGATCATCGCCTCCAGCACGCCCTTCTCGACGGCCGGGATGAACTGCCGCGGGATCGCGCCGCCCACGATCTTGTCGACGAACTCGAACCCGACGCCGCGCGGGAGCGGCTCGATGCGGATCCAGCAGTCGCCGTACTGGCCGCGCCCGCCGCTCTGCTTCTTGTGCTTCCCCTCGGCCTGGGCCTCGCGGGTGATGGTCTCGCGATACGGCACGTGGGGCTTGTGGAGGTCCACCTCAACCCCGAAGCGGCGCTTCATCCGCTCGAGCACCGACTCCACGTGCATCTGTGAGAGCCCGCCGACGATGAGGTCGGCGGTCTGCTCGTCGCGGTGGACGTCGAGCGACGGATCCTCCTCCTGCAGGCGCCGCAGCGCCTGCGCCACCTTGTCCTCCTCCCCCTGCGTCTTGGGGGTGACCGCGAAGCTCATGACGGCGGGAGGGAACTCCACCGGCCGCAGCGCGACCGTGGCGGTGCCGGTGGTGAGCACGTCGCCGGTGGTGACGTCCTTGAGCTTCGCGACGGCGCCGATGTCGCCCGGGCCGAGCTCGGCGACCGACTCGTGGTCCTTGCCCTGCAGGCGCATGAGCTGGCCGATGCGCTCCTTCGCGCCGGTGCGCGTATCGACGACCTGGCTGTCGGAGGCGAGCACTCCCGAGATCACGCGCAGGAGGTTGATCTTGCCGCTGAACGGGTCGGCGAGCGTCTTGAAGCAGTAGACGATGGCGGGGCCGTCCTCGGCGAGCGGGATCTCGGTCTCCTCGTCCGTCGCCGTGTCGACGCCGGTCCACGCGCCAAGCTCCGGCGGTGCCGGGAGCTCGTCGACGATGAGATCGAGAATGCGGTCCGCGCCCAGCCCGTCCTTGCCGCCCGCGGCGCAGACGACCGGGAAGATCCGCCGCTCGAGAATGCCCTTGTGGATGCCCTCGATGAGCTCTTCGGTGGTGATCTCCTCGCCGCCGAGGTACTTCTCGATGAGCTCGTCGTCGGCCTCCGCGACGATGTCGATGAGCTTCTCGCGTGCCGCCTCGGCTGCCTCGAGATGGTCGGCCGGGATGTCCCCGGTGGTCCCCTTCGGGCTGCCGGCGTACGTCGTCGCGGTCATCGAGACGAGGTCGATCACCCCCCGGAAGTCACCCTCGGTCCCGATCGGGATCTCAACCGCCACGCATCCCGACGACATCTCCCGCAGGGCGTCCAGCGACGCCTGGAAGCCGGCGCGCTCGCGGTCGAGCATGTTGACGATCACGGCGCGGGCGACACCGGCCTCCTCGCACCGCTCCCAGAGCCGCTCCGTCGACACCTCGACCCCGGCCTGGCCGTTGACCACCATGAGGGCGCAGTCCGAGGCGCGGATCGAGGTCAGCGCGTCGGCCAGGAACGACGACTCCCCCGGAGCGTCGATGAGGTTGATTTCGACCCCGCGCCACGTGAGGTGGCACAACGCCGCCGAGATGCTCATCCCGCGACGCTTCTCCTCCTCGTCGTGGTCGGCCACGGTGGTGCCGTCGGCGACGCTGCCGAGCCGATTCGTGGCGCCCGCGGCGAAGAGCAACGCCTCCACCAGGCTCGTCTTCCCCGTACCGCGGTGTCCCAACACCGCGACGTTCCGGATCTTCGAGGGGTCCTGGTGGGCCATTTCGTACCTTTCGTCACGAATGCACGAATCGGCGCGATTCTACCCAGCGACGCAAGGCTTTTTTCGCCCTGCGGGCAGGTGGACGGCGGGAGCGTCAGGCCGGATCGTCGGAGAGCCGGCCGCGCAGGCGGAGGACCGCCTTGGTGTGCAGCTGGCTGACGCGGCTCTCGGTCACGCCGAGCACCTCGCCGATCTCCCGCAGCGTCAGACCCTCGTAGTAGTAGAGGGAGACGACGATCTTCTCGCGTTCGGGCAGGCCCGAGATCGCGTCGGCGAGGCTGATGCGCGTCTCCATCTCGCCGACGACCGACGCGGGGTCGCTCAGGTCGCCGTCGCCGATGGTGTCGATGAGCGCGAGGGTCTCGCCGCCGCTCGATGTGCTCCACATCTCGTCGAGCGCCACCAGCGACGAGTTGGCGATCTGGGTGATGCTCTCCTGGAAGTCGGATGGGCTCACGCCCAGCGCCTCGGCCATCTCCGCGTCGGTCGGCGCGCGGTGGAGCTTGTGCTCGAGCTGTGCGGAGGTCCGCTCGATCTCGCGAGCCCGGGCCCGCACCGACCGGGGCACCCAGTCCAGCGAGCGCAGCTCGTCGATGATCGCACCCTTGATCCGCGTGACGGCGTAGGTCTCGAACTTGATGCGTCGCTTCGGGTCGAACCGCTCAACGGCGTTGATCAGCCCGAGGAGGCCATAGGAGATCAGGTCGGCCTCGTCGACATGTGACGGCAGCGCCGCGCTCATCCGTCCCGCGACGTACTTCACGAGCGGCGCGTAGTTCAGGATGAGCTGATCGCGCGAGGCCTGGTCGTCGTACTCCTTGAGCCGCCGCCACAGCGACTGCAGATCGCGATCCGACAGCTTGCCTGGCGCCCGACCGGTGCCGGCGTCGTCACCGTTCGTGGCGTCGTCCTCTGCGGCACTCATCCGGCGCAAGTGTACGCCCACCACTCGGCGGATGTCGCACCGTCCGCCGCTAGCGGCGCGGGGTGGCGTGGTTCGCGACGATCACCGCGTCGACGGCGGAGCAGATGGCCAGGGCCGCCCCGATCAGCGGCGCGATCCACCGTGCCGCGGAGTCGGCTCCGGCGATCTGCGCGACCACCACCAGCCCGACGAACCAGATGAGCCCTCGTCCGAACCGGCCGAGGTAGACCTGCCCGAGGCCGGGGATGATGAAGCTCAGGATGCCCGCCCGTGCCTGTGGCGAGAGCCGCTCGACCAGGTTCTTCAGCCTGCGGATACGGCCACCGCCTCCCCCTGGCGGGCCCAGTCGACCGGGCCTGAGAAGCTCGCCCGCGCGAGGGCCAGGGCGGCGTCGCGATCGTGCTCCGGGTAGCAATGCGTGAGGAGCAGCCGCCCCGCCCCGGCGCGCGACGCGATCTCCCCCGCCTCGCGTCCGGAGAGATGGATGGGCGCCGGCGGGAGTGGCTCGGCGCCGTGTGAGCATTCCGCGACGAGCAGTTGCGTGCCGGCGGCGAGCCGAACGAGCGACTCGTTGGGGGCGCAGTCGGCCCCGTAGGTCACCGACGCGGCCCCGACATCGACCCGGATGGCGAACGTCGGCGGCGTGTGGGGAACCTCCGCCCAGCTGATCCCGAGACCGTCGATGTCGACCCGGCCGGACGATCCGCCGAGCACCTCGAACGCGAACGCGTCCCAGCCGTCCGGCCCGGCGAATGCCGCGAGCCGATCCCGGAGCCCGGGCGGGCCGAGGATCCGCAGACGATGCCCGCGTCCCGGGCCCCAGGACATGTAGACCCGCAGACTGAACAGGTCGGCGCAGTGGTCGGGATGCAGATGGGAGATCACGATCGCCGACAGGCGCTCGGGCGCGATCTCGTCCTGGAGCCGGTTGAGCGCCCCCGCGCCGAGGTCCAAGCAGATGGCGATGTCGCCCGCGCGGATGAGATACGCGCTCTGCGCCTCGCCGGGCCGCGCGTACGCGCCGCCGACCCCGACCGGGATCAAGCTGAGTGATTCCGACACGAAAGGATGGTATACCGGCGCCATGAGCCGTCTTCGCACGCTCGCGCTGGCCGCGCTGGCCGTCGCCCTCCTCGCCGCCGCGGGCTGCGGCGGAGGCGGATCCACCGACCGGGTGTCCGGCCTGACCGCCGACGAGATCCTGCGCCAGAGCACCGCCGCGGCGGACCAGCTAACCGCGTTCACGCTCACCGGGAACGCAACGGTGCAGGCGAAGGTGGCGGGCGGAGCGCTGCCGGCCCTGGTCACCCAGGCGCTCGCCGATTCGGTCAAGGTGCGGGGCACGGGACCGATCAACGGCGACTCGGTGTCGTTCGACTTCGACGCGACCCTGTCGGGCCTCCCGACGATCCAGGGCAACCTGACCAAGGTCGGCGGCGACCTCTACCTCGGCGTCCTCGGAACCGACTACAAGGTGGCGCTGCCCAAGGAGCAGGTCGCCGCGGTGGTGCCTGCCGACCTGGTCGCCGGCCTCCTCGGCTGGGCGACCGATCCGGCAGTCGCGGGACGCGAGACCGTGGACGGCACCAAGACGGTCCACCTGACCGCGAAGGTGGATCTCAAGCAGGCGCTCGGCACCATCTCGAGCGCGGTCGCGGCCCTCGGCGGCGGAAAGGTCTCCCCCGCCACGCTCGAGCGATCGCAGACGCAGCTTGAGGCGGCGGTGACCGAGCAGGCACTCGACCTGTGGATCGGCATCGACGACCTCATCCCCCGGCGGATCACCGCCAAGCTGCAGTACGCGGGCAAGATCGCCGCGCTGCCCGCGCTCCGCTCCGGCTCGCTCGACCTCGACACGCGCTTCTCCAAGATCGGCGAGGAAGCGACCATCACCGCGCCGGCGACAACGGAGGTGCTCGACCTCGCGCGCCTGCGCTCGCTCGCAGGGGGCTAGCGCATCACTCGCCGTCGAGCGCGTCGACGGCCTTGACGTTGCGGACGTCGAAGTCATCGGCGCCGTCGGGCTCGTCCAGGAAGGCATCCAGGATCTCCCGGCCGACCTGGTCGCTCGTCGCGCGCAGCGACATCACGAGGACGTTCGCGTGGTTGTACTTGCGCGCCAGACGGGCCGTCTCCGCGTCCGCACAAAGCGCCGCGCGGACCCCGGCCACCTTGTTCGCGGCGATCGAAACGCCCGTGCCGGACCAGCAGAACAGCACGCCTCGGTCCGCCGTCCCGTCGGCCACACGGCGGCCGACGTCCGCGCCGACCTCCGCCCACTCCTGCTCGCCGTCGGCGAGCGGCCCGACGAGCGCGACGTCGTGTCCCGCCTGGGCAAGCGCCGCGACCACCGTGTCGGTCAACGGGGTCCGCTCGTCCGATCCCACCGCGATGCGCATTCGCACAGGATATCCCCGCTGTGCAGCGGGGCGGTTGCGCCGACCGGCGGCGCGCGGGAATGTTCGCCGGTCCCGCCGTCGCGAAGGAGCTACCCCATGAACCTGCCTGACAACGTCATCTCCCTGATCGAGCGCGGGCCGCTCACGACCTGCGTCACCCGCAACCCGGACGGGGGACCGCAGGTGAGCTGCGTCTGGGTCGGCGTCGAGGACGGCGAGGTGTACTTCGTCTCCCTCCCCGAGAACCGCAAGGTCCAGAATCTGCGCCGGGACCCGCGCATCGTTCTGGTCATGCCCGCGGGAACGAGGAACGCGGTCGGCATGGAGGAGTACTGCGTGCTGCACGGCCGCGCGCGCATCGAGGCGGGCGGCGGCCCGGAGCGGCTGCAGGAGCTCGCCTACACCTACGTCGGCCCGGACTCCGTCTTCCCGCCGATGTCGGACCCGCCGCCCGGCCACGTCATCAGGATCGAGGCGCTGCGGTTCGGCGGCCTCGGGCCCTGGACGGAGCCGTCCTGACGCGACGGGCGGCCCCGGCTGCGCGCGGGCTAGGCTGACGAGATGCTGATCAAGGGCGGGACCTTCGGGCCGGTGGCTACGAACACCTACGTCGTCGCGACCGGCATCGGCGGGCAGGCGTGGATCGTCGACCCGGCGGCCGGCAGCGAGGCATGGGTCGTCGACACGCTCGCCAGGCTCGACGCGGAGCCGGTGCTCGTGCTCGACACGCACGGTCACTGGGACCACGTCGTCGAGAACCACCTGTGGGCCGCGCGGGGACTCCCTGTCTGGGTCGGGGCGGGCGACGAGGACTGGCTCGAGGCGCCCGCGCCGTTCAACCCGGCGCTGTTCGGCAATCCGCCGCCCACCCCCGGCGTCACGCCCGAGCGGATCCTGCAGGACGGCGACGTGCTCGAGCTCGGCGACCTGCGCTTCCGCATGCTCGCAACGCCCGGCCACTCCCCGGGCTGCATGGTCGCGCACGAGGTGACCGAAGGGCACGCGCTCGTCGGTGACCTCGTGTTCGCCCAGGGCATCGGCCGGACCGACTTTCCCCGGAGCGATCCGGCCGCGATGCTGCGCAGCCTGGAGCGGACGTTCGCCGAGATCCCCTCGGAGACCCTGATCTACCCCGGGCATGGCCCGTGGAGCGTGTCGCTCGGGCAGGCCGAGCCGTACGCTCGCATGTTCATGTGAGCGCCGCGACCACACCCTCACGAGACGAGGTCGTGACGGCGCTCACGGCTGTGCTCGACCCCGAGCTCCACCGCAGCATCGTCGACCTCGGGATGGTCGGCGACGTCGCCGTCGACGGCGCCCGCGTGACGGTGGCGGTGAAGCTCACGGTCGCGGGGTGCCCGCTCAAGGCCGAGATCCAGCGGCGTGTCGCGGACGCGGTCGGCGCGCTCTCGGGCGTCGAGGGCGTCCACGTGACCCTGGACTCCATGACCGACGACGAGCGGCGCGAGCTCCGCAGCGGGATCACCGGCACCGAGACCCGGGAGTCGCCGTTCGCCCGGGATGCCCGCACCAACGTGGTGCTGGTGGCATCGGGCAAGGGCGGGGTCGGCAAGTCGAGCATCACCGCCAACCTCGCCTGCACGCTCGCGGCACGCGGCTACAGCGTGGGCCTGCTCGACGCCGACGTCTACGGCTACTCCATTCCCAGGATGATGGGCGCCACGCGTGCACCGGTGATGCTGGGCGACGACCTGATCCTGCCGGTCGAGTCGCACGGCGTGCGCCTCATGTCGGTGGGGTTCATGGCGAGCGACGACCAGCCGGTCATCTGGCGCGGGCCGATGCTCCACAAGGCCCTCACGAGCTTCGTGACGGAGGTGTTCTGGGACGACCCCGACTACCTGCTGGTCGACCTGCCGCCTGGCACCGGTGACGTGGCGCTCTCGCTCGCCTCCCTCGCGCCCGCCGCGAAGCTCGTGATCGTGACCACCCCGCAGCTGGCTGCGCAGCGCGTCGCGAGGCGGGCCGCCGGAATGGCACAGCGGGTGGAACTCGAGGTGCTCGGCGTCGTCGAGAACATGAGCTGGTTCGCAGCTCCCGACACGGGCGTTCGCTACGAGATCTTCTCCGGCGGCGGCGGCGCCGCGCTGGCCGAGGAGCTCCGCGTCCCGCTTCTCGGCCAGGTCCCGCTCGAGTCGGATGTCGCGCGGGCCGGCGACGAGGGCACGCCGGTGGTCCTGTCCCGACCCGAGGCCGCCGCCGCCGTCGCGCTGGCCAAGGTCGCGGACATGCTGATCGAGCGGGCGCCGGTCAACGCCGCCGCCTGACCTCGGCATGCGGCGTCACGCGCTCCCCGCGATCTGCCTGACGGTCGCAGCCGCGACGCTGCTGCTTCCCTCGACGCCGGGCTACGACCCGTGGGCATGGCTCGTGTGGGGTCACGAGATCGTCCACCTCGACCTCGACACCTCCGCCGGGCCGGCCTGGAAGCCGCTGCCCGTGCTCGTCACGACGCTGCTCGCACCCCTTGGCGACGCGGCCCCCTGGATCTGGCTCCTCCTGGCCAGGGCCGCGGGGATCGGCGCCGTGGTCGTCGCGGGGCGCCTCGCCTGGCGCCTCGCGCCGGCACCGCTTCGCCTGCCCGCAGGGCTCGCCGCCGGCATCGGCCTCGCCCTGACGGTGGGCGTCGCCCGCGGAATCGCCCTCGGGTTCTCGGAGGGCCTGCTGGTCCTGTGCCTGCTCCTGGCCGTCGAACGCCACCTCGACGGCCGCGACGAGCAGGCGTTCGCGCTGGCCACGCTGGCGGCGCTGCTGCGCCCGGAGGCCTGGCCGTTCCTGCTGCTCGCGGCGGCCGCCGCGTGGCGGCGCGAACTCGTGGCGCGCTGGCAGATCGCCTGCGGCCTCCTCGCGGTGCCCGTGCTGTGGTTCCTCCCGGAGCTCTGGGGATCGGGCAGCCTCCTGCGCTCCGCCCGACGGGCCGTCATCGTGGAGCCCGGCGCCCCCGCGTTGGCGGATCATCCCGCGCTGGAATCGCTGGGGCGGTTCGCCGTGCTCGCCCCGCTCACACTCGGGATCGGGGCGATCATCGCCGCCATCATCGCGATCCAAAACCGCGACCGCATGCTGGCGGCCCTCCTCGCGTCGGGCGCGGCCTGGGCGGCGATCGTCGCGGTGATGGGCCAGGTCGGCTTCTCCGGCGAGGATCGCTACCTCATCCCCGCCGCGGCCGCCGTGGTGGTGGCCGGGTCGGTCGGCTGGAGCATCGCGCTCGCGCGGATGCGGCCTCCGGCGGCCGCCACAGCGCTCTGCCTGATCGCGCTCGCGCCCCTGCCGTTCGCCGTCGGGCCGGCGACCGGGCTCGCGAGGGATCTGGCGCAGGACGCTCGCCTGACCGCCGACATCGCGCCGGCCGTCGAGGCGGCGGGCGGCCCGTCGCGCCTCGCCGCCTGCGGCAACCTGGCAGCCGGCAGGTACCGGTTCCCCCGGCTCGCGTGGCGACTCGACGTGCCGATCTCCGCGCTCTCCCTCGAACCGCGACCAGCGGGGGTGGTGTTGCGCTCCCGGCACCGCCCCGGCGAGCCGCCGGAGCCGGCGGTGCCACCCGGCTATCGCACGGTGGCGATCAACGGGCGGTGGGAGGTGCTCTCCACGTGCGCCTGATCCGATCGCGCTGGGCCACGCCGGCGCTCCTCGCCCTCCTGATCGGCGCGTCGGCCTTCGTCCGCACCCGCGCGATCGACGCCGGGTACTGGATCGACGAGGGCCTGTCCGTCGGCATCGCGGACCGGCCACTGGCCGACATCCCCGCAACGCTGCGCCAGGACGGCTCCCCACCCCTGTACTACCTCCTGCTGCACGCGTGGATGCGCCTGTTCGGCAGCGGGGAGACCGCGACGCACACGCTCTCGCTCATCGCCGCGCTCGCCACGATCCCGCTGGCGTTCTGGGTCGGGCGGCGGTTCTTCGGTGCGCGGGCCGGATGGGCGTGCGCCGTGATCGCCGCCACCATCCCATTCCTGAGCCGGTACGCCCAGGAGACCCGCATGTACTCCCTCGTCATGTTCGAGAGCCTCCTCCTGTGCGCCGCCTTCCTCGAGGGCCCCGTCCGGGGCCGACGGGCTGCGCTCCCCGTACTCACGGTTGCGCTCGCGCTGCTGCTGTACACCCACAACTGGGGCATCCACCTGTTCGTGGGCACGATCACGGCGTCGGTGGCGCTGATCGCAACCGGACGGCTGGCAGTGCCGGTCCGATGGCTGGCGGCAGCACTCGTTGGCGCGCTCCTGCTGTATGCCCCGTGGATCCCCACCCTCGTGGATCAGGCACGCGAGACGGGTGCCCCGTGGTCACGCCTTCCCGGCTGGCAGTGGCTCGCCGTCGCCGCGCTGATCCTGGCGGCCGGGCTGAGCCTCGCCGTCGCGCGCCCGGCGCGAGATCCCGCTCGGGCGGCGCTGCTCGCGCTGGGCGTGCTTGGCGCCTCCGCCCTCGTCTGCGCCTTCGTCGTCGCCAGGATCGAACCGGGATGGGCCACCCGCTACCTCGCGATCCTCGCCGGACCGATCGTGCTGCTCGCGGGCGCGGCCGTCGCGCGCGCCCGTCACGTCGGGACGGCGGTGCTGGCGGCGGTCGTCGGCCTCTGGTTGTGGCAGGGCGCGCCCGCGCCGAAGAGCAACGCGCGCGAACTCAGCGCGGTCCTCGTCCCGACGCTGCGTCCGGGCGACGTGGTGCTGTCCACGCAGCCGGAGCAGGTCCCCGTGCTGGCCCACTACCTACCGGAGGCGGTTCGCTTCATGACGGTGCTCGGCCCGATCGACGACGACGGGGTGATGGATTGGCGCCATGCCCTTGCGCGGCTCCGCGCGGCCTCGCCCGGCGCGACGATCGACGCCGCCGTGCGTGAAGCGCCCAGCGGCGGACGGGTCGTCGTCATCCGCCCGGTGGTGGCAGGAGGCGGCTGGAGCACGCCCTGGACCAGCCTCGTCGCGGAGCACTCGCGGGTCATCGACGGAGCGATCGCCCGCCGCGGCGCGGGCGCCTACGAGGTCGTCGCGGGCCGCTCCGACGTCGCGAACATCGCGCTCAGCGCGACGGTCGTGCCGGTCGGCTGACCGCCCGCGTCGGCGCGACGGCCGTTTCGGAAACGAATACTGGATTTAGAAGACCCCCATGAGTATGGTCCCGCTCCAATGGCATGTCAGGCAGGCCTTACTTCCCATGTCGCCGTTCTTGGGGCCGGCCCCGCCGGCTTGACGGCGGGCTACCGGCTCACCGCGATCGGTGTGCCGGCCACCGTGTTCGAGGCCGACGACGTCGTCGGCGGGATCGCCCGCACCGTGGTCCGCGACGGGTACCGGTTCGACCTCGGCGGTCACCGCTTCTTCACGAAGTCGGCCGAGGTCGAGCGCATCTGGACCGAGGTGCTCGGCGAGGAGATGCTCGTCCGTCCCCGCCTGTCGCGAATCCTGTGGAACGGCCGGTTCCTCGACTACCCGCTGCGGTGCGCGGACGTCGTGAGAAAGCTCGGGCACGCCGAGCTGGCGCGCTGCGCGGCGTCGTACGCCGCCGCCCTCGTCCGCCCGCACGGCAAGGAGGCCACGTTCGAGGAGTGGGTGTGCCGGCGCTTCGGGCGGCGGCTCTTCGACCTGTTCTTCAAGGAGTACACGGAGAAGGTGTGGGGCGTCTCGACCTCCGAGCTTCGCGCCGACTGGGCCGCCCAGCGGATCAGGGGGCTCTCCCTCCCCAGCGCCGCGAAGGCCGCTTTCCTGGGCAACCGGGGCGACATCCGGACGCTCATCAGCGAGTTCCGCTACCCGCGGCTCGGCCCCGGGCAGATGTGGGAGGCGATGGCCGACGAGATCACCCGGCGCGGCGGGACGGTCGCGCTCGAGACCCCCGTGGAGCGGATCGTGACCGGGGGCGGCCGAGTGCGCCACGTGGTGGCCGGTGGCGAGACGGTCGACCCTGACGGTGTCATCTCGTCGCTTCCGCTCCGCACGATCGCCGGGATGATGGACCCCGCCCCGCCACACGAGGTGCTCGAGGCGGCTCGGGGACTTCGCTACCGCGACTTCCTGACCGTCGCGCTCGCCCTCGACGGCGGATCGCCCTTCCCGGACAACTGGGTCTACGTGCACGAGCCGGGAGTTCGCGTCGCACGGATCCAGAACTACGGCGCGTGGAGCCCGGCGATGGTCCCGCACGAGGGCACCGCGTGCCTCGGGCTCGAGTACTTCTGCTTCGCCGGCGACGAGCTGTGGCGGAGGGACGACGCCGCCCTCGTCGACCTCGCGACCAGCGAGGTGCAGCGGCTCGGGCTCGTGCCGTCGGCCGCCGTGCTCCGCGGCTGGGTCACGCGGGTGCCGAAGGCCTACCCGATGTACGACCGCGACTACGACGCACGCGTCGCGACGATCCGGAGCTGGCTGGCCGGGTTCGCGAACCTCCAGCAGGTGGGCCGCAACGGACTGCACCGCTACAACAACTCCGACCACTCCATGCTCACCGCCCTCCGGGCCGTCGAGAACCTCGTTCAGGGCGCCGGCCACGACGTGTGGAGCGTCAACGCCGACAGCGCCTACCACGAGGAGATCCGGCAGGAGACGCAGCCCTACATCGACGCGCCCCCGACGCCCGCGATGGAGGAATCGCTTGCCGGGTAGGAAGGCGCTCCTCGTCGTCGTCGCGGCCGCGGTGGCCGGCCTCGCCGGATGTGGAGACTCGACACCCCGGGTCGAGCAGACGGAGGGGCCCGGGGGCGTGCGCCTCGTGGAGGTGGCGACGGGGCTCGAATCGCCCATCCAGACTGTCGCCCTGCCCGGCGACGGCGGGCTGCTCGTCGTCGAGCAGCCCGGCCGCGTGCGCCTCGTGCGGGACGGCTCCGTCCGCCGGTCAGCCGTGCTCGACATCTCCGGCCGCACCAGGAGCGGTGGCGAGCAGGGCCTCCTCTCCCTCGCGCTGCATCCCGACTTCGCGCGCAACAGCCTGCTGTACCTGCACCTGTCCGACCCGGACGGCGACACGCGGATCGAGGAGCACCGCTTCCACGACGGCGCCATCGACCCCGACCCGACGCGCGTGCTCCTGCAGGTCGACCAGCCCTACCCCAACCACAACGGTGGGAGCCTCGCGTTCGGTCCCGACGGCAGGCTGTACCTCGGCCTGGGGGACGGCGGCGGCGCCTTCGATCCGGAGGGCAACAGCCAGAACCTCGCGAGCCGCCTCGGCAAGCTGCTGCGGCTCGACGTCGACGCGCCCGGCGCGGAATGGGAGACGGCCGCGTACGGTCTGCGCAACCCGTGGCGGTTCGCGTTCGACCCGGCGACCGGCGACGCCTGGATCGGCGATGTGGGACAGGACGACCAGGAGGAGGTCGACGTGTTCCCGAAGGGCTCCGGCCTGCTGAACTTCGGGTGGGACGTCTACGAGGGGCGTGACCTCGCCGACCGCGGAAGCCTCGCAGACCTCGTCGACGCCGGCGCCCTCACCGCGCCGGTCGCGACGTACAGCCACGACGAGGGCTGCTCGATCACCGGCGGCGTCGTCGTCCGGACGGCAAGGCTCGGCGCGCTCGACAACCGGTATGTCTACGGCGACTACTGCGAGGGGACGATCTGGAGCGTCGGCGTCGACGACGGCGTCCGAACGCCGCGCCGCGAATCGCTCGCCGTTCCGCGGGTCGTCTCGTTCGACGCCGGCGCCGACGGCGCCGTCTACGTCACCTCACAGGCGGGGACCGTGTTTCGCGTCGAGGCCTAGGACTCGCTCTGCGGGCGGGACGCCCCGCGCTCGTAGTCGGCCTGCGCGCGTTCGACCCCCGCGGTCCGCTCGCGGTGCAGGGTGTCGGTTTTCGCCCGCGCGACGGCATTCGACCGCTCCAGCCCGGCGAGCGATCCCTTGAAGTAGGGCACCACGTGCCGTGCCAGCAGCTCGTAGCTGCGGTGGGTCGCGGCCGGTCCACCCCACTCCTGGCCGAACACCAGGACCGCCCCGAAGCCGCCGCGCGTCCGCTCCCAGAGCGTCTCGATCGCCGCGATCGCGTCGTCGGGAGTCCCGATGATCCAGGCGCCCAGCTCCATCATCTGGTCGACCACCCGATCGTGCGGTCCCTCCACCGGCCGGGGCCGCCCGGTGGTGCCCTCCACGTAGTCCAGCAGGAATCGCCCGGCGCCCGCGCGCACGTCCTCGACCGCCTCGCGCTTGGTCTCCGCCAGGTGGATCGGGGCGACGAGCCGCCACTGCGAGCGGTCGACGCGACGGCCGGCCGCCTCGGCGGCCTCCTCGGCGATGCGCCAGTGTGCGGCCAGGTCGATCGGGCCGCGCGGGCCGCGCGAGACCGCCAGCGAGAGCACACCGGCGCCGAACGTTCCCGCCAGCTGCATCCCGCCCGGTGACTCCATGCTCGTGGTCGCGATCGGCGGGTGCGGCCGCTGGTAGGGACGGATCTGCAGCACCGCGTCCTGGAGCGTGAACCAGTCGGTGGTGTGCGAGAACGGCTCCAGCTCGGTGAAGAGGCGCAGGATCACCGCGAGGGACTCCGCCTGGCGCTCCCGCAGCAGGGCAGGCGGAATGCCGAGCATCGCGGCGTCGGTCAGGTGCCCGCCAGGTCCGACCCCGAAGTTGATGCGACCGCGGGTGAGGTGGTCGAGCAGCACGATGCGGTCGGCGACCATCAGCGGGTGGTGGTACGGCAGGCTGACGGCGCCGGTCCCGAGCCGGATGTGGCGGGTGCGCTCCGCGGCGACGGCCAGGAAGAGCTCCGGCGACGCGATCGTCTCCCAGCCGGTCGAGTGGTGCTCGCCGACCCACGCCTCGTCGAAGCCGAGTCGGTCGAGGTGAGCGATGAGCTCGAGATCGCGCTCGAGCGCGAGCGTCGGGCTCTCGCGCGGCTCGTGATACGGCGCGAGGAAGGCGCCGAAGCGCAGGTGACGCTCCATCGGGTCAAGCGTACCGGTCCGTGCGCGAGGGCCCCTGGTAGGATCGGCACTACAGCCGTTTCTCGTCGAGGGGATCTCACCGCATGACCTACGTGATTGCCGAACCCTGCATCGGCACGAAAGACACCTCCTGTGCCGATGTCTGCCCCGTGGACTGCATCCACCCGGCGCCGGGCGAGGAGCACCACGAGGAAGCGACGATCCTCTACATCGACCCGGCGGAATGCATCGACTGCGACGCCTGCGTCGAAGCCTGCCCGGTTGACGCGACTCTGGCCGAGGATGACGTCCCCGCCCAGTGGGAGGTCTTCAAGGAGATCAACCGCGTGTACTTCGAGCAGGGGCACGACGCCGGCGAGCGGATGGTCGCCGAGTTCATCGCCAAGAAGGGCGCGTAGGGCCTCGCACCGCCGCGAGGGCCGCGGTCCCGCGCGTCAGTTCATGCGTCGGCGCAGCTCGGCGATCGCGCCGAGCTGCTCGTCGATCCGCGCGCGGACGGCATTCGGGGGTTCCCCGGCCAGGGAGTCGAGGGCCGACCGCTCCGCCTCGTCGTAGCGGCCGAGGCCGATGAGCAAGGCCCGGCGCTCGGTCCCGACGCCGAGGTCGTCCGGCGCGACGATCGCCTCCAGCTCAACGGTCCAGAGCGCGTCGGCGAGGCGCCGGCGGCGCAGGTAGGACCCGCGCAGGTTCAGGAGCATGCGCCGCAGGACCGGGACGAGGCCGACCGGCTCGAGGTGGTGGCTCGCCAGCTCGCCGCCTCCGGCCGACCGCACGATTGCGCGCAACCGGCCCTCGTCGAGCTCGGCCCATCCGTCGAATGGGTCGAGAAACCTGGGCGCGCCGCCCGAGCGGTCGGCGACCACGAAGTGCCCCGGCAGCCCGATGCCCTCGATCGGCACGCCGACGCGCCGGGCGACGCCCATGGTGAGCGCCGAGAGGAGGATCGGGAGGCCGCGCCGGCGTTCGAGCACGGTGTGCAGGAACGAGTTGCGCGGATCGTCGTATGCGTCCCGGTCGCCGGTGAACCCCGCTTCCCGGAGCACCGCGACGATCGCGCCGCACGTCGCGCCCCGCCGGGCGGCGGCGGCGGCCAGCCCGTCGACCCGTTCGATGGTGCCGGCGAGGTCGAGGCCTGGCTCCGCCTCCGACGCGATCAGCAGGTTCGCCTCGACGATATCCGGATCCGGCTCGGCGAGCAGCGCGGCCAGCCGGCGGCGCGTGGTGTCGCTCAGGCGATCACGTGGCCTTCGCCGCCGTCGACCAGGATCGACGCCCCGGTGACGTAGGAGGCGCGTTCACTGGCGAGGAACGCGATGACGCTCCCCAGCTCGTCCGGACGCCCGATGCGGCCCATCGGCGATGCCGCTCCCCGGGCGACGACCGCCTCGTCCGAGCCGTGGATCTCGCGCAGTCGCTCGGTGTGGAAGGCGCCGGGCATCACGTTGTTGATGAGCACGCCCTCCGCCGCGACCTCCCTGGCGAGGGTTCGCACGACGCCGGCGACGCCGGCGCGCGTGGCGTTGCTCAGGGCAAGCCCGTCGATCGCCTCCCGCACGCTGCGGCTCGTGATCGTGACGATTCGGCCCCAGCCGCGTTCCCGCATGCCCGGCAGGGCGGCGCGGATGAGCCGCACGGTTCCCATGAGCGACTGTTCGATCGCGACATGCCAATCGGCGTCCGAGACGTCGACGAACCGCCCGGTCGGGGGTCCACCCGCGTTCGCCACGAGGATCTCGACGGGTCCGAGCTCGCGCTCGGTCGCGGCGACCGCGGCGGCGGGTCCGGCGTGATCGGACATGTCGGCGACCACCGGGTGCGCTCCGATCCTCGACGCCGCGGCCGTGAGCCGGTCGCCGTCCCGGGCGCTGATCGCCACCCGGCAACCCTCGGCCGCGAGCGCCTCGGCGGCGGCGAACCCGAGCCCCCGGCTCGCGCCGGTCACGAGCGCCACGCGCCCTGCGATGCCGAGGTCCATCGTCCGAGACTATCGTTCGGCCGGCCGGGGCGGACTGCTATCGTCGCCGCATGGCACCACGGGGTCGAAGCAGCAGCAAGAAGAAGAGCGGGCGGCGGCGCAACTACGAGCCCACCGTCGAGCTCACCGGTATCCGCAAGCTCTTCCCTACCGGGTGGGCCAACTGGTTGGGATTCTGCCTGTTCGGACTCCTGTCCATCGCGCTGCTCGCCGAGTTCTTCGTGGCGCTCGGGCGCACCGGCCACACGGACTGGATCCCCGCCATCATCCTTTCGTTCGCCTTCGCGTGGATCGCGGTCCTGTTCGCGATCACGCGCTGGAAGGACTACATCTAAGTCCCAACCCGGCGAGAGCGGCCCGCTAACCCGCTCACTGCCTGTAAAAGCGCGTTTTCACTCGGTGTCGGCTCGGAGCATCGAGCGGCACCCAGTGGCATATTCGGGGCGTCTTACCACTCGTCTTGCCACTCGTCTCGGGCCGTCCGGGATGGTGGCTAGCCTCGGCTCAATGAATGACCTCGAATCGACGGGTTATGGCTAGTCGATGCTCTCGGAGCCGCCACCGCCGGCTGGCACCAAGCATGAGGACGCACGGGGTGACGGCATGATGTTGGAGTTGAAAGTCATCGCCGTGTGCCTGGTCGTCCTCGCCGTCGCGATGCTCTACGCGATCGGGGAATACCTCTGGCGGGAGAGGCGGCGGGCGAGTGCGTGGACCCCCAACGAACGGCACCACCCGGCGTCGGATTCGACGAGACCCCCCTCGATGCGGGACCGCGAATAGCTGAATCAAAGCGGTCTTCCGTTCGCCGCACTTCTCGCATCATCCCGTGTTATCCCGGTGGGAATTGCAGACAGGCTGCGCGATAGGGAAGCCGGCGTCGTCCGTTCGAGCCGCCACCCTCGCAGCTTCGATGAACGGAACACTTGCTTGGTCCGGTGGAGTCCGATGAAAGGGCTCGCACCAAAGAATCCGGGGTAGCCGCGTTCTGCAACGCCGGTTGCGCTGCGAGCCGCTAGCGTGATCTTGGCCCGCCGCCGGTGCGGCGGGCGGCAGCTAGACAGACGGGCGTCAGGCAGGGGGCGAACATCTGGCTGACGCCCGTCCACCCGTGTCCCCGACACATCCGGCACTGCACGACGATCTCCGCTCCGGCGAGGCGGCCACGAGAATCCCGCCTCGCCTCGCATTTTCGCTGTTCTCGCTTGGTGTGGCCGGTCCCTCGTCCTCGCTCGCGTGCTGGGAAGACGGGACCATGGCGTTTTGAGCCCCGTTCGGGGATGACTCCACCGAGTTCCGAGCCATCATCACGGGACGCATGGCGGCCGAGGGGTGCGTTGCGAAGGATGAGATCTGTCCAGCCCTGATCCTTGCTTCGTCGCGACCCGCCCAACTCCCATTCCAACTAGAGAGTCAAGAGACACAACACGGCCGGCGGGATGAATCCATGCCACCACTCCCACCGATCAACGACCGCCGTGTGAATGACCACCCTCCCCCGGCCGAGGCGACGGAGAGGCCCGTAACGAGGCGACGGAGAGGCCCGTAAGGATCAGATTCCGTTGAAAGACCACGGCAAGGCCCTCCGCAGGAGCCTGATCCAGTTGCCGCCGAGCACGCCGTCCCGCGCGCGCTCGGGCACGACGTCGCCGATCAGCGCGAGGTCGGCGACGGTGTCGAGCTCGGACGGGGACTCCTCGAGCCCGAGGCCGCCGTCCAGGTCGGAGCCGACCGCGACGCTCTCCCATCCGGCCAGGGTCGCGACATGCCAGGCGTGGGCACGGACCTGCCGGTCGACGGTGACGGCGACCGACCGGTCGTCGCGCCATGCGGCGTCGAGAAACGCGTTGAACAGCACCAACCCGATGACGCCGTCCTCGGCGCCGATCGCGCGGATCATCTCGTCGGAGAGCTGACGATCTCCCGGCACGAGCGCGCGCGGGTTGGAGTGCGAGGCGATCACGGCGTGGGCGCCCACGTCGAGAGCCTCCCAGAACGCCTGCTCCGCCAGATGCGACGTGTCGAGGATCACGCCGCGGGCCCGCATGGCCGCGGCCAGCTCACGGCCCTCGGCGGTGAGACCTCCCGGCGCGCCCGATCCGCCCGAGTACCGGGTGCGCCCCCACGCCGGGCCGACGATTCGTACCCCGCGCTCCCACCAGCCGTCGAGGTCGCCGACCGCGACGATCGGATCGGCGCCCTCCATCAGGATCACAATCCCCACCGGCCGGTCCGCCGTCCAGGTCGCGAGGTGGTCCTCGAGGTCGAAGCGCGTGCGGATGATCCGGATCCGCCCGTCGCCCTCCCACCGTTCGTAGAGCTCGAGCTGGTCGAGCGCTTGGCGTTCCGCCTCCCGGGGGGTCGTGTACCCCTGGTCCGAGTATCCGGCACCCGCCGGCTCGGCGAAGAGGGTGGCGAAGACGAGCCCGACCCCGCCGCGCGCGAGGTCGGGCAGGCCGACCATCGCCTGCATGTCGCTCCGGCGCTCGATCGCCCTGATCCGCCACGCGGGCAGCGTGCAGTCACGGCCGTCGACTACGACGTTGACCGCGATGTCGAGGTGGCCGTCGACGATCACGCGAGCCGGCCGCTCCGCACGGTCAGCCCTTCGTGGTCACGACCTCGGCAACGCAGGCCTCGTCGCCCTCCGCCCGCGCCTTCGTCTCGCCGATCGTCGCGCCGGGCGCGTACACCGACAGGATGCCCCTCCAGATCGACCGGTCGAGGCCGCAGACGCGCGCCGGATCGTGGAACGCCATCTCCTCGAACGGGCATGAGCAGGCCTTGATCGACGCGGGCCCGTCGCTAGTCGCCGCGAACCCGAACCGCGTGAGCAGGCGCACGACCTCCGCGATGGCCTGCGTCGGCGTGAACGGCGACTCCCCGGCCCCGGATTGCTCGGCCGCGAGCGAGCGGCCGAACTCGAATCCGACGCGCTCGAGCTGCTCCGCGGGCGACGCTCCCGGCTCGCTCATGGCGCGAAGCAGCAGCTCGGCGAGCAAGTCGTAATGGCGCTCGGGCAGCGCGACGGCGGCCTCGGTCTCGGCGAGGCTGTACAGCTTGGGCGGGCGGCCCGCGCCGGGTCCGCCGCGCTCACGGCGCCGGAACTCGGCCTGCAGGAACCCCTGCTCGACCAGCTTGTCGAGGTGAAAGCCGGCGAGGCGCCGGTCGATCCCGACCGCCTCGGCAACGTCGTCCTTGGACTGCGGGGCGGCGGCCTCCCGCACGACGAAGAAGACGCGTCGGCGTGTCGGATCGCCGAGCGCGCTCGCGAGCCGCTCGATCTCCTGCTCTGTCTGGGGCGTTCGGAGGGTCAAAGCGTCCCCGGGAAGTTCGTCACGAACATTACACCCGTCCTGTCGGGCGGCAGCACTTGTGAGACGGGCTGCCGCCCATTACGGTAACGTAGATACCCGTTAGAAGTACGACACCAGCCTCCAGGAGGACCCGTGTCCACCACCACACCGCCCGAGCTCGAAGGATTCGACCAGTACAAGTTCGGCTGGCACGACCCGAGCAACTCCGTCTTCGAGCCGAAGAAGGGGCTCGGCGCCGACGTCGTGCGCGAGATCTCCGATCTCAAGGGCGAGCCCGAGTGGATGACGAAGTTCCGCCTGCGCTCGCTCGAGATCTTCGACCGCAAGCCAATGCCCGACTGGGGCGGCGACCTCGACGGGATCGACTTCCAGGACATCTACTACTACATCCGCGCCAGCGAGAAGCAGGGGCGGACGTGGGAGGAAGTGCCGGACGACATCAAGAACACGTTCGACCGGCTCGGGATCCCCGAGGCCGAGCGGAAGTTCCTGTCCGGTGTGTCCGCCCAGTACGAGAGCGAGGTCGTCTACCACTCGATCCGCGAGGACCTCGAGGCCCAGGGCGTGATCTTCTGCGACACCGACACCGCCCTTCGCGAGCACCCCGAGATCTTCGGTGAGCACTGGGCGACGGTCATCCCGCCCGGCGACAACAAGTTCTCGGCGCTCAACAGCGCCGTGTGGTCAGGCGGGTCGTTCATCTGGGTGCCGCCGGGCGTCCGGGTCGAGGTCCCGCTGCAGGCGTACTTCCGGATCAACCAGGAGAACATGGGGCAGTTCGAGCGGACGCTCATCATCTGTGAGGAGGACTCGTTCGTGCACTACGTCGAAGGCTGCACGGCGCCGGTGTACTCCAGCGACTCGCTGCACTCCGCGGTCGTGGAGATCATCGTGAAGAAGGGCGCGCGCTGCCGCTACACGACGATCCAGAACTGGTCGACGAACGTCTACAACCTGGTCACCAAGCGCGCGGTGTGCCACGAGAACGCCACGATGGAGTGGGTCGACGGCAACCTCGGCTCGCGCCTCACGATGAAGTACCCGGCGGTGTGGATGCTCGGACGTGGCGCCCGCGGCGAGGTGCTGTCGGTGGCGTTCGCCAGCGAGAACATGCACCAGGACGCCGGCGCGAAGATGGTCCACGTCGCACCCGACACCTCGTCGACGATCGTCTCCAAGTCGGTCTCGAAGGGCGGCGGGCGCACCAGCTACCGCGGCCTCGTTCGGGTGGAGCCTGGCGCCAAGCGCGTCAAAGCATCGGTGGTCTGCGACGCGCTGCTGCTCGACGAGGACAGCCGCTCCGACACGTACCCGTACATGGACATCCAGGAGGAGGACTGCTCCATCGGCCACGAGGCGACCGTCTCGAAGGTCGCGGACGACCAGATCTTCTACCTCATGAGCCGCGGCCTCTCGGAGGAAGCGGCCATGGCGATGATCGTGCGCGGGTTCATCGAGCCGATCGCGAAGGAGCTGCCGATGGAGTACGCGGTCGAGCTGAACCGCCTCATCGAGCTGCAGATGGAGGGGTCGATTGGCTAGCGCTGCGTGGGCCGAGGAGGCCCGGGCGACCGCAGAGAAGACGTTCACCAGCCTTCCCGCCCTCACCGGGCAGGAGGAAGACTGGCGGTTCACGCCTCCGGTCGACCTCGCCCTCGAGGGACCGGAGCCGGACGCTGCGTCGACCCCGGTCGAGGCCGCGACGCCTGCCATCGCAATCGACAACCGCGGGGCGACGCTGGCCCTGCGCGACGGCCGCCCCGCGCCGGTCGCCACGGGCGCGCTGCCCGACGGGGTCATCGTCGCGGAGCTCGGCGGTGCCCTCGGGACGCACGAGGCCCTCGTGCGGCAGCGCCTCTACACGCTCGTCGGGTTCGACGACAAGCCCGGCGCGCTCAACGCGGCGCGGTGGGACGCGGGCCTTCTCGTCTACGTCCCCGCGGGCGTGCGGGTCGAGCTGCCCATCGAGGCCGTGACCTCGGCCACCGGCGCGAGCGGTCGCGTCTTCGGCCGCACGCTCGTGGTCGTCGAGGCGGGCGCGAAGGCGACCGTCATCGACCGCTACGTGTCGCCCGACCTGTCCGGAACGGTGCAGGCCTCCACGGTGACGGAGCTCTTCGTCGCCGAGGGCGCCGAGCTGGAGCACCTCTCCGTCATCGACTGGGGCGCCGGCGTGCGCCATCACGCGATCATCCGCGCGAGCGTCGGCAAGGACGCGAAGGTGCGATCGGTGGTGGTCACGCTCGGCGGCGACGTCGTACGCGTCGAGCCGACGCTGCGGTGCGTCGGCAGCGGCGCGGACGCGCGGGCGCTCGGCCTGTTCTTCGCTTCCGGTAGTCAGCACTTCGAGCACCGCGTCATCGCGCGCCACGAGGCACCGAACGCGTACTCGAACCTGCTGTACAAGGGGGCGATCAAGGACCACGCCCACACGATCTTCTTCGGCAACCTCGTCGTGCCGCCCGGCGCCCCCGGGACGGACGCGTACCAGACGAACCGGAACCTCGTGCTCAACGAGGGCGCCCGCGCCGACACGATCCCGTTTCTCGAGATCGAGACCGCCGAGGTCAAGTGCTCCCACGCCGGCGCGGTGAGCCGCGTCGACGACGAGCACCTGTTCTACCTCGAGTCGCGCGGCGTGCCGCGGGACACCGCCAAGCAGCTCATCGTCGAGGGCTTCTGCCAGGAGGTGCTCGACGAGGTGGAGCTCGACGAGCTCCGCGGCGAGCTGAACGCGGCCATCGAGCGCAAGGTGCGAGGGGGCGCTCGTGCCTGACCGGAGCGTTCGCGAACGGTGATCGACGTTGCCGCACTCGACGACATCGACCCCGGCAGCACCCTCCGCGTCGACGTGGAGGGGACGCCCATCTGCCTCGTCCGCCTGGACGAATCGGTGCACGCGATCCACGACACGTGCACTCACGCGCTCGAGAGCCTGTCGGGCGGCTACATCGACCGTGATCGCATCGAATGCCCCCGGCACGGCGCGTTCTTCTCGGTGGTGACGGGTGAGGCGGTCACACCACCCGCGACCCTGCCCCTGCCGACGTTCAGCGTCGAAGTCCGAAACGGGCGTGTCCTCGTCGACCCGAACCCGTCCCACCCGCATCCACTGATTCGTTCCTGACGACCTGATCCCGGTGGCCATCAGACCACCCGAACCGCACGGAGACATCACGTTGGCTGAGCCCATCCTCAAGATCGAAGGTTTGAAAGTCGCGGTCGACGGCACGGAGATCCTCCGCGGCGTCGACTTGGAGGTCCCGCAGGGCGAGGTGCATGCCCTCATGGGTCCCAACGGATCGGGCAAGAGCACGCTGGCGTACGCGCTGGCGGGGCACCCGCGCTACGAGATCACCGACGGGCAGGTGATCTTCGACGGGCAGGTCATCGCGAGCGCCGACGAGGACGAGTCGCTCGGAGCGGACGAGCGGGCGCAGCTCGGCCTGTTCCTCGCGATGCAGTACCCGCTGGAGGTGCCGGGCGTCTCCGTCATGAACTTCCTGCGGACGTCGCTGGGCGCGGTGCGGGGCGAGGAGGTGCCGCCGCGCGAGTTCGTGAAGATGTTCAGCGAGGCCAGCAAGCTTCTGGAGTTCGACAAGAGCTTCGCCGACCGGTACCTCAACGAGGGCTTCTCCGGCGGCGAGAAGAAGCGCCACGAGATCCTTCAGATGGCGCTCCTCAAGCCACGGTTCGCGATCCTCGACGAGACCGACTCGGGGCTCGACATCGACGCGCTCAAGGTCGTCTCGAAGGGCGTCAACTCGCTCCGCGGCCCCGACCTCGGGGTGCTGATCATCACCCACTACACCCGCATCCTGGGCTACGTGAAGCCGGACGTGGTGCACGTGATGTTCGAGGGGCGCATCGCCAAGACCGGCGGGCCTGAGCTCGCCGATCACCTCGAGCAGGTCGGCTACATCGAGTTCGGCTCCCCCGAGGAAGCGGCAGTCCCGACCGCGTGAGCGACCTGCCGGCACGATGACCACCTCCGCCACCACGATCGCGCACGTCCGGGACGACTTCCCGATCCTCGCGCGTGACGTGGCGGGGAAGCCGCTGGTCTACCTCGACTCCGCGGCGACGTCTCAGAAGCCGACTGTGGTGCTCGACGCCATGGACGCCTTCTACCGGGAGACGAACGCCAATGTCCGCCGGGGCGTCTACAGCCTGGCGGCGGAGGCCGACCACAGGTTCGAGATGGCGCGGGCGTCGATCGCCCGGCTCGTCAACGCCCCCCTGGACGGGCTCGTCGTGACGAAGAACGTGACCGAGGCGATCAACCTCGTCGCGTGGGCATGGGGCGTCCGCACGTTGCGATCCGGCGACGAGGTCGTCGTGTCGATCATGGAGCACCACTCGAACATCGTCCCGTGGCAGCTCGTCGCGAAGATCACCGGGGCGACGGTGCGGTACTGCCCCATCACCAGCGAGGGCGAGCTCGACCTCGACGCCCTGCGCGGGCTGATCGGGGGGCGCACGCGGCTCGTGTCGATCGTCCACGTGAGCAACGCGCTCGGCACGATCAACCCGGTTCGCGAGATCGCCGACCTCGCGCACGCGGCGGGAGCGCTGATGATGGTCGACGGGGCTCAGAGCGTCCCGCACATGCCGGTCGACTTCGCCGCGCTGGGCTGCGACTTCTTCGCGTTCACCGGGCACAAGATGCTCGGCCCGACCGGTGTCGGGGTGCTCATCGCGAAGCCGGCGCTTCTCGCCGGGATCGAGCCGTTCATGGGCGGCGGCGAGATGATCGACGACGTGACGACCGAAGGGTCGACCTGGGCGGACGGTCCGCGGAAGTTCGAGGCCGGCACCCCCCCGATCGCGGAGGTGATCGGCCTGGGCGCGGCCGCCGAGTACCTGATGGCCATCGGCATGGAGCAGGTGCGGGCGCACGAGCTGGGGCTCACGGACTACGCCCTGAACGCGTTGAAGGAGCTCGAGGGGATCCGGGTGTTCGGCCCGGGCGACCCGGCGCGCCGCGGCTGCCCGATCAGCTTCGAGCTGCCCGACGTCCACGCCCATGACGTCGCCCAGTTCCTCGACCAGGAGGGGATCTGCGTCCGGGCCGGCCACCACTGCACCAAGCCGCTGATGCGCGTGCTGGGCGTGCCCGCGACCGCCCGGGCGAGCACCCACGTGTACAGCCTGCGCGAGGAGATCGATGCGCTGGTGCGTGGCCTTCACGGGGCCCGCGCCTACTTCGCGTAGCGGTCGCCCGTCAGGGCGCGAAGTCCGGCAGCGGGATCGCCGCCTCGCCCTCCATGCGGTACCTGCCGCCGATCCGCTCGATCCAGTCGAACAGATCGTCGCCCGGACGTGGCCGGCTCACGAGGTAGCCCTGTGCGACCCAGCAGCCGAGCTCCTCGAGCGCGTCCCATTCCTCCTGCCGCTCGACGCCTTCGGCCACCACGCCGATGCCGAGGTCCCGCGCGAGGGCGATCGTCGAGCGCACGATCGTGGCGTTCTTCGACTCGACCAGCATTCCCGAGACGAACGACCGGTCGATCTTGATGCACGTCACCGGGAGGCCGCGCAGGTGCGCGAGCGACGAGTAGCCGGTGCCGTAGTCGTCGATCGACAGCGACACGCCCATCGAGTGGAGCTTCTTGAGCGTTTCGTTCGCGGCACCGAGGTCGGCCACCAGGGCGCTCTCGGTGATCTCGATCTCGAGCGCCCTCGCCGGAATCTGGTGGCGCTCGAGCGCGAGGGCGATCGCCGTCGGAATCGTCGGGTCGAGCAGGCTCTCCTGCGACAAGTTCACCGCGACCTTCAGGGCGCGTCCGCGCTCGGCCCATGCCCGGCACTGCCGCATCGCCTCGTCGAGCACCCAGTAGGTGAGCTGCCGGATGAGTCCGGTGCTCTCGGCGAGCGGGATGAAGGCGTCAGGTCCGAGCAGCCCGCGCTCCGGGTGCTGCCACCGCACGAGCGCCTCGACGCTCGTGATGCGGCGGGTGGCCAGCTCGGCCTTGGGCTGGTAGTGCAGTCGGAGCTCGCCGTGGCCGATCGCGCGGCGAAGGTCGCCGACGAGCGCGAGCTGGTCGCGCTCCTGGGTGTCGGTCACCGGGTCGTAGATCGCGTGGCCGCTCCGCGCGCTCTTCGCCGTGTACATCGACACGTCCGCGCGCTCGATGAGGACGTCGGGATCCGCGCCGTGCTCCGGGATGAGCGAGACGCCGATGCTCGCCTCCACGGTGAGCGTGACGCCGTCGAGGACGAACGGCGCGGCGAGCGCGGCCCGGAGCCCTTCGATCACCTTCTTCACGCCCCTGACGCCGTCGACCATGGGCAGGAGCACCGCGAACTCGTCGCCTCCGAGGCGGGCGAGCGTGTCGCTCTGACGCAAGCGGCTCGACAGCCGCCGGGAGACCTCGATGAGGAGCATGTCTCCGGTGCGGTGGCCGAGGGTGTCGTTGACCTCCTTGAACCGGTCGAGGTCGAGCACCATCACCGCCGCCTGCTGCCCCGCGCGCCGTCGCTCCTTGCCGCACTGGGCGACGCGGTCGTGGAAGAGAGTCCGGTTCGGCAGGCCGGTCAACGGGTCGTGCAGCGCGAGGAGGCGGTTGTGGTCCACCTGGCGCCGGAGGCGCCGGGAAGCGGCTGCGACCGCCGACAGCAGGAACCCGAAGAGCAGGATCAGCCCGGCGCAGATCGCCAGCGCAAGCCGCCACTTCTCACGGGCGATCTCCGCCTGGACGGGAGCAAAGTCGAAGGTGATCTCGGCGACCCCGACCGGGCGGGGCTCGCCCATCCGCACCAGGGGCAAGTGGATCTCCATCGCCTCGCCGGTGTCGGTGGGCCGGGCATCGCTCGGATCGCGCGCGCCGGTGACGACCTGGATCTGTGCATCCCCCCGCAGGGCGCGATCCAGCTCGGCGTTGATGGGGAAGCGACGCCCGATCTCCGCGGGATCGTTCGCGTAGGCGATCAGGCCGCGCGGCGTCCAGATCGCGACGCTCATGAGCCCCGTCGACTCCGAGGCCCGCGCCACGAACGCGTCGAGACGACCGATGGTCGCCGGGGCCAGCCCGTCGCGCACATCGTCGCCGGCGAGCGCGTCGGTGATGGCCGTATCGGCGACGAGCTGCGCCGACTGCGTGGCCTGCCTCAGCGCGCCCTCGCGAATCTCGGCGCCGAGCGCCCACGTCAACGCGACACCGAGCCCGGCCAGGGCGGTGATCGAGAGAACGCTGAACCAGCCCAGTACTCCCGGGCGCCGCGACATGAGCTTCATTGACCGCCAGTGATTCGGGGTTCTCGGTCGTATCGGCACGATCCGGGGCGAGCCTGAGTGCTTGGAGGCCCGTGCACCACGGGGCGTCTACAATGGATTCGGGCGGAGCGAGGTCGAGATGCGCGCCGCCGGAAACGGCCATGGGCGGAATCGACGACCTCTACCAGGAGCTGATCCTGGACCACTACAAGAATCGCCGGCATCGCGGCACGCTGGCGGCGCCGTCGATCGCCGTCGATCACAACAATCCGCTGTGCGGCGACCAGGTCCATCTGGAGGTCCTCCTCGATGGCGAAACCGTGGCGGACCTCGGTCACGTCGGGGACGGCTGCTCCATCTCCCAGGCGTCCGCGTCGATGATGAGCGAGGTCGTCATCGGCCGCTCCACTGAGGAGGCGCTGGGGCTCGTCGAGCATTTTCGGCGGGTGATGCACGGCGATGAGCCGGCCGACGAGGACCGGCTGGGCGACGCAGTCGCGCTCGAGGGCGTAGCGAAGTTCCCGGCGCGGGTGAAATGCGCTTTGCTTTCATGGATGGCGTTGAAGGACGCGATCGACACGTACGAGGGGAGCCGGCGCGATGACGACTGAAGACGAGATTCGCGAAGCGATGAAGCAGGTGGAGGACCCAGAGCTCGGCGTCAACGTCGTGGACCTCGGGCTCCTCTACGGTGTGTCACTCGACGAGCACGGTAAGGTGATCCTCGACATGACGCTCACGTCGATGGGATGTCCCCTGACCGAGCAGATCCTCGGCGATTCGCAGAAGGCGATCTTCCCGCTCGACGGCGTTCAGAGCGTCGACATCAATTGGGTGTGGGACCCGCCCTGGTCGCCGGAGGCCATGACCGACGAAGGGAAGCTGATGATGAGGGTCATGGGGTTCATGTGATGAGCGATGCCGCGACCCACGCCGCGCCGACCGAGGCGCCGCCGGCGATGACGCTGGAAGAGAAGAAGGCCGCCGCTCGGGCGCGTGCGCGCGCCGCGAAGGAGGCGCAGGCCGCGGGCGCCGCCCAGGTCGATATCAGCGATGCCGCGGTCGCCTACATCCGGCAGGCCGCCCGGGAGCAAGGGAAGGACCCTGGGGTCCGCCTGCGGATCCTCGCCGGCGGGTGCTCGGGGCTCGAGTACAAGCTCGATCTGCTGACGCCGGGCGAGTCCGCGGCGGAGGGTGAACGCGAGCTGGTGTCGAACGGCGTTCGGTTGCTGATGGATCTCAAGAGCTCCATCCACGTGACGGGCTCGATGATCGACTACGAGTCGACCCTGTTGCGCCGTGGGTTCAAGATCAAGAACCCGAACGCCACTGCCACCTGCAGCTGCGGCGACAGCTTCGGGGTGTAACGCGGCTCGCCGGGCGGCGAGCCTCAGGCGGGTCGTACGAGAGGTGGCGTGACTCATGGCGCCCCCCAACGCCACGAGTCTGTCTTCCACCGTGTAGTCAGCGTTCTGGGTCGCTGCCTACGTCGCGGCCGGCGGTTGACAACGCCCATGCCTTCTCGAGCCGGTAGATCTCGGAGGCTTCCCGGAGGGAGTCGTACGCTCGGTTCCGCGCTGCGACAAACTCGTCCCAGCCCGGAGAGCCACGTTGCATCCCGGTCACCCGGACCTGATCGCGGTCGTTCGGCTCAAGGTTGTCCTTCACGTCGAGACCTCCACCCCAGATCGCCACCGGGTCCGCCATGGAACCGGTGCGTCCCGATGGTAGGCCGCTCATCCGTCGGGCGACATCGGTGAGATCCACATGCTGTGTGTACGGGTGGGAGATCGGACTCGGCCGTGACACCGGGCCCGTGAACGACCCCGCTGACCCCTCAGCTGAGCGGATTTGCGAGGTTCGTCCCGCGGGTGAGCGCCCGCTCGAGCTCCGCCCGCGTTCGGATCCTGAGCTTCTTGTAGACCCTTGAGAGGGTTGCCTCGACGGTCCGCCTGCTGATGAAGAGCTGCGCGGCGATCTGGGGGTTCGTGAGGCCGGCGGCCGCGAGCTCGGCGACGCGCCGCTCGGCATGCGTCAGCCGTCCGTCGCGCGAGGGGGCCCAGGTGCGTTCCAGCTCGACGCGTGCGCGCTGCTCCCAGAGCACGGCTCCCACCCCGCCGAAGATCCGGGCGGCGGTCTCGAGGGCAGTGCGCGAGGCGCGCCGCTGACGCCGCCGGCGCTCGATCTGGCCGAGCAGCAGGAACGAGCGACCCAGCTCGATCGGCATCTCCATCGCCTCGAGGCCGTGCACGGCCGCCGTCGCCTCGATGCGCGCCGCGTCGATGTCGCCACGCGCCGCCAGCAGCATCGCCCGGCAGCGGCGCGCCACCGCCAGCGTCCAGGCGCGCCCGAGCAGCACCGAGCGTTCCGCGAACGGCTCCAGCAGCCGCTCGGCGCGGGCATGGTCGCCGAGCGCGATCAGCGCCTCCACCGCGTCCGGGACGATGAAGGCCGCCCCGGGCTCGAGCAGCATGTCCCCGTCCAGCCCGTCGACCGCGGGCTCGGCCCAGCGGAATGCCGCCTCCGCGTCGCCCAGCGAGAGCTCGAGCTTCGCGAGCGCGCTCGGCATCCAGGGCGCGACGAACTGCTCCTCGGCGGCGAGGGCGATGGCCTCGCGTCCCCGGGTCCGAGCCGCCTCGACGTCTCCCGCAAGGGCGAGCGCCGTCGCCTCCGCGCCCATTCCCCAAACGATGGGCAGCGGCGACCCGAGGTCCCACCCTGCGCGCATCTCCTCACGCGAGACCCACGCCACGCGGGCCGCCTCGCCGCGCCAGGAGCTGAAGGTCACGAGGTGAACGGCGATGTAGGGCAGGTCCGCCACGGCGCCGAACAGGCGGCAGCGTCGCAGCTCGTCCTCCAGCGTCTCGACGGCGAACGCGAGATGGCCCGAGTAGCCGGCGGCGGTCGCCCACACCGCCTTCGGACGGAACTGGATCGGAACGGCCTTTCGCTCGTCGAACACCTCGACGGCTCGGCGGAACTGCGCGTCGTCGAACCCGCCTCCCGAGAGCCAGCGGGTAATCCCGTCGACCGCCAGGGCCTCGCCGAGCGGCCCGCCCGGGCCGGCGGCCTCCGCGTGCCGCACGGCCTCCCGGGCATGGGCGGCCACGGCCTCCGGGTGGGCCCGCAGCTGGAACAGCGCGAACGCGATGCCCATGTGCGCCGCCGCGCGCTCGACCGGATCGTCGTCGAGCCGGGTCAAGGCACGTCCGAACACCTCGACCGCCTCCGTCAGCGACCGCGCCCACAGGCACACCTCGCCGAGCAGGCGGAGCGCCCGCCCCGGGGTGTGCTCGTCGACGCTGGCAAGCAGCTCCTCGAGGATGCGCCGCGCATCGACGAGATCGCCGATGCGCAGGTGCCGCTCCGCGCTCGCGAGCGCCCGCTCGGTGGCCAGCCCGGCCTCGCGGGACGGGGTGAGCCGCCAGGCGCGCTCCGCGAGCTGGGCCGCGACGTCCAAGGCCCCGCGACGTGCCGCACCGTCCGCCGCGGATGCCAGCACCCCCGCCACGGACGCGTCCGGGCCGGTCGCCGCCAATCCGAGGTGTCGTGCTCGCTCCTCAGGCTCGATGGCGGTCGTCGCCATGCGCGCGTGCACCGCCCGCCGGTCGGCGAGGGGCGCCGCCGCGTAGACCGCGACCTGGTAGAGCGGATGGAGGAAGGCAACGGTGCCGTCGCCGCCGATCCGGACGATGCCGGCCCGCTCCGCTCCGGCGAGCGCGCTCTCGCAGAGCGGCGGAACGGACGGAGCCGAGGTCGCCGCAGCCTCGAGGAGCGCAGCCGCGGTCTCGGGCGGAAGCTCCCGCAGGCGCGCCTCGACCAGAAGGCGGACGTCGTCAGGCACCGGCAGCGGCTCGCTGCCCGGCGGTTCGCCGCCCATGAGCACCGCTCGGCCGACTTCGATCGCGTGGAGCGGGTTTCCGCGGGAGCTCCGGTGGATCCGGCGTGCGAGCCGCTCGGAGATGTTCGCGTCGAGGCGCTCGCACAGCACGTCGCGCATGTGCTCGGCATCGAGCGGGCCGAGCACGAGCCGATCTACGCGCGCCGGGTCGACCGAGCGCTCGAGCGGACGCGGGTGTTCTCCCTCCCCGGTGCGGACGGTGGCGAGGGCGCCGACGGGGAGCCCCTCCTGCCGCCGGACGGCGAACTCGAGTGCCTGCGTCGACGCCGCGTCGACCGAGTTGAGGTCGTCGACCGCGACGAGCACCGGCCCGGCCTCGGCAACCCGTCTGAGGATCGTGGCGAGGGCCGCGGCAACCGTCTGCGGCTCGGCCTCCGACGTGCCCGGCTCGTCCCAGCGCAACGCGATTCGCATCGCCGAGCGCTGCGGCGGGGGCAGGCCGTCGATCAACGCCGGCTCGATCCCGTCGAGCAGCTCGATGAGTCCCGCGTGGGACAGCCGAACCGCCGCGCGGCCGGGGTTGCACCGAAACACGTTGACTCCGCGCGACCGGGCGTCGAAGACGATCGCCTCGAGGAGCGCGGTCTTCCCGATGCCGGGTTCGCCTTCCACAACCAGGAGGCTGGGGCCCCGCAGGAGGCTGTCGAGCAGCCGCCGGCCCACGCCCAGCTCATCGCGTCGTCCCTTGATCAGGTTCGAGAACACCGGCCGATCCCGATCGTGGTGCTCGACGGGTACGGTGACCGGATCGCGGCGATGCGCTCGGCGCGGCTCGAGACTGCGAAGCACTCGTCCGTTCGTCCCTGAGACACCCCGCACCTCTCTGGTTTCCGGGAGTGGAGCGAGCGTAGCCACGCCTCGCCTCGACCCGCAAGGGTCGGTTAAAGATACGAATCAGAATTCACGTGATTTTGGACTGGTGACCTGCGCGTCACGCGCCCGAGCGCCGTGTCATGCGATCGCCAGACCACCCTTCGCCGGGTCGCCCGCGGGAATCGCCTCCATCACGATGACCTGCGCCGGAGCCGCGGACAGCGGCGCCACCGCAGCCCTGAACGTGGCGAGGTGATCCGCGGCGAGATGGCGATCCAGCGCGTCCCGGCTGGTCCAGCGCTCCACGAGCACGAGCCGGTCGGGATCGGCGAGATCCCGGTGGAGCGCAAACGTGATGCAGCCGTCCTCCGCGTGCGTCGGCGGGATGAGCGACCCGGTCATCAGGGCCTCGGCCTCGGCGCCCTTCCCCGCTGCTGCGCTGATGATGGCAACCACGACCACCTCGGACATCGCGACTCCGTTCAGTCGGTTGGCTCTCGACGGGCGCCGGCGACGGGCGGGCCCCGGCGAGCAGTATCCCACCCGCCACCGCCCCCGCCGGCCATCCCGTGCCCGGATGACCGCGGGGGGGTCAGAGCACGTCATGCCGGCGGTGGCGGAGCGCCGGCAGCCGCCCGCGGATGTCCGCGAGCAGGGCGAAGTCGAGGTCGGCGGTGATGACGTCCTCCCCGTCCGAAGCCTCGGCAAGGATCCGGCCCCAGGGGTCGACGATCATGCTGTGGCCGTACGAGGCGGTCCCGGTCGCGTGAACGCCGGTCTGCCCGGCGGCGACCACGTAGGCCTGGTTCTCGATGGCGCGGGCCCGCAGGAGGGGCTTCCAGTGGGCCTGCCCCGTCACGACGGTGAACGCGGACGGTACGGCGAGGATGTCGGCGCCGTCGAGCGACAGCCGCCGGTAGAGCTCCGGGAAGCGCAGGTCGTAGCAGACGCTCAAACCGATCCGGTGGCCGAGGGCGTCCGCCACGACGACGTCCGACCCCGGGATCGCACCGGCGGACTCGCGATACGTGTGCCCGCCGACCTCGACGTCGAACAGATGGAGCTTGCGGTACACGGCGCTCATCGTGCCGTCCGGCTGGATGAGGACGCTCGTGTTGTAAGCACGGTCCCCGCCGGGGACGGCCTCGGAGATGCTGCCCGCGACGAGGGCGACCGAGTACCGGCGCGCCCAATCGCGGGCGGCGCCGAGGGACTCGCCGTCGAGCGGCTCGGCCTGGGCGACCTGACGCTCGTCGACGTCGATCAGATTCCACTTCTCGGGGAGGACCACGAGGTGCGCCCCGGCCCGGGCGGCGCGGGCGACCAGGTCCTCGGCGGCTGCGATGTTGCGCCGTTTGTCGGCCATGCTGGTGAGCTGGACCGCCGCTGCGCGGACGACCCCCGTCGACGTCGTCTCCATCCGCTCGACATTAGCGGGCTCGATCGACACGGGGGCGCTAGGCTTTGCGTCGACCCGTCCACTCCCGTGCTGAGGTGAGTCATGTCCGCTGCGGTCCTGGCGCGAATCGAAGAAGTGCTCGACGACATCCGTCCCGCGCTGCACTCCGACGGTGGAGACGTTGAGCTCGTCGACTTCGACGAGGAGGGGTTCGTGCATCTCAATATGCTGGGCGCGTGCGGGGGCTGCCCCATGTCCACCGCGACGCTGGTCCTCGGCATCGAGGCGACGCTGCGGGAGCGGGTGCCCGAGGTCGAGGGCGTCATCCCCGTCTGACCGACCGCCCGCTGCGCCGGAGACGGCGTATTGCGCTGACCCGCGCGGGACCCCCGGCTGCGGGGGCCCCGTTGTCAACATCGGGGTGCCCGGATTTGAACCGGGGACCTCTCCGACCCGAACGGAGCGCGCTACCAAGCTGCGCCACACCCCGACGACAAGCCGAGGAATCGTACCGGGCGCGCCGCCCGCGCGCCAGGCACCGGTTCTGCAGGAAGATCCGGCAAAACGTCGAAGAACCACAGTTTGGCGCAGTTGAGTTGACCGCAACGTGTGGTTTACTTGCTCGTGACACTTTGGTCGACCCGGAGACACCCGGGGGCCGAATGACGAGCCAAATGACACCGCCCGCCGACGACGCACGTCCGGTCGACACGCCCCGCCGGCGTGGACCTGTCGGTGCCTTTCGCGCTCGGCGCTGGACGGTTGAAGTCCTGCTCTTCGCCATCGCGCTCGTCGCGTACCAGCTGTCCCGCACAATCGTGATCGGCGACGCCCAGGACGCCGCGCGGAACGCCTGGGAGATCATCGGCATCGAGAAGGCCTACGGGATCTTCTTCGAGTCGGACGTCCAGCGCTGGGCGCTCGACAACCTGCACGTCACCCAGTTCCTGAACCACTTCTACGTGTGGGCGCATCTTCCGGTGACGGCCGCGTTCTTCGTCTGGCTGTATCGCCGCCACAAGGACGTCTATCCGTTCGTGCGCAACGCGTTCTTCCTCGCGAACGCCGCGGCCCTCGCGGTGTTCGTGGTCTTCCCGGTCGCTCCGCCTCGACTCATGACCGGCGAGGGCTTCGTCGACACGCTGTCGCTCATCAGCGGCATCGACCTGCACGCCGGCAATCTGTCGGGGTGGTTCAACCCGTTCGCGGCGGTCCCCTCGATGCACTTCGCCTATGCGCTCATGATCGGCGTGGTCGCCGCCATCCTGATCCGCCCCTGGCCGCTTCGGCTACTGGTCCTCACCTATCCGATACTCGTGTTCATCACGATCGTCGGGACCGCGAACCATTACGTGTTCGACGCCATCGCCGGTGGCGCCGTGATGTGCGCGGCCTTCGGAGCGACGGCGCTCTGGCTGCGGTGGCGGGAGCGGGCCGCGCGCTCGACGCCGCCGACGATGTGCACGCACACGTAGCCTGACGGCGGGACCCGGGAAGCGTCGCAATACCGTGACGGGACCGAATGGGCGTGGGTGCCGATCCCGGGCGCGGAAACGTCGCTCCGTGCACGCTCGTCGGCTTGTATCCACACTGTTCCCGGCGCTAGCCTTCCCCTATGGACGTGCAGGTTCGGTCGACGTGTTGACGCCCGCCTCGACCATGTCCGCTTCGTCGCAGTACCACGACCCGCCAGGCTCAGCCGGCGGGTCGTTTTCGTTGCGCCCCCACAAGGAGGAACGATGGCAATCCACCTGACACCCGACGAGCTCTCCGACGCGCTCGGCATGGAGAGCCGTGACATCGTCCGGCTCTGCCACGAGGAGTCCGTGCCGATCCTCCACGGCCGCATCGACAAGACCCTCTTCGTCTACACCATGAAGGCCGCCGGCCGCGGCCTGCCCGACGACGCCGAGGTACTGCTGCAGATGACGGGCTGAGCGTCCGTCCGCCCGTCGAAGCGGGCGCGACCGGGGCGCGCGGCCGCGCCCAGACCCCGTGGTATCGTCGCGGCCGCCGTGGGCATGAGGGGGAAATAGGGTCGGTGAGGAACACAGTACCTCTGCCGACCCGATTTTCACGCGCTGGGGGCGGGCCCCTGACACCGCACATGACGTGGCCGCGCAGCGTCGCCGTCGCCAGCGCTCGCCGCAGCCCTCGTGGCGTCTCCCGCGCTCGGCGCGCGGTCGGCCGCCACACCGGCGCCGATCGCCACGGCGCTTGGCACGTGGACGGCGGCGAACCCGCAGACCAGCGCCGTCGCATGGCGGCTCGACCCGTCCGGGCCGGTCGAGGTGCTCGCGTACAAGCCCGACGCACCGCGCCGCCCGGCCTCCACGATGAAGATCGTCACCGCGGCCACCGCCCTGCTCGCGCTCTCGCCGAACTTCCGTTTCGAGACTCGCCTGTACGCGGGGGTCAATGCACGGCAGACCGGCGCCGTGCTCTCCGGGCCGGTCTACCTGAAAGGTTACGGCGACCCGACGCTGGCGACCCCGCAGTACGCGCGGCGATACCTCCATGGATACGGCGGCAACCTCGGCAAGCTCGGAACGCCGCTGCGTGCCGCGGGGGTGCGGACCATCACCGGCCCCCTCGTGGTCGACGAGACAATCTTCGACTCCATCCGCGGAGGGCCCACCTGGCCGGCTCGCTACGCGACGGAATGCCAACCTCTGTCGGGCCTCGCGGTGAACCAGAGCTACCTCGGGGACCAGCGTGGCCGCTACGTCAAGAACCCCGCTCGGGCAGCCGGCAACCGTCTTCGTATCGCGTGGAAGCGCCTCGGGATCACCCACAAGGGAACCGTCCGGGCCGGCACGACCCCGGCGCAGGGGCGGCTCCTGGCGATCGCCACCTCTCCTCCGCTGCGGGTGATCACCGGGCTGATGCTCCCGGACAGCGACAACTACCTGGCGGAGATGCTGGTCAAGGACGTCGGGGCGTACACGCGCGGCACCGGCAGCACGGCGGCGGGGACGGCCGCGGCGCGGTCGATCCTCTCCGGCAAGGGCCTCTTGCGGCCGGGCGACCGACTGGTCGACGGATCGGGCCTCGCACGTGAGAATCGCCTGTCGGCCGCGAGCCTCACCGGGATCCTCGCGGCCGCGGACTCCGAGCCGTCGTGGGGCTCGACGCTGGTCGCGTCGCTCGCCCAGGGCGGCGAGGGCACGCTCAAGCGCCGCTTCCTCAGTTCCGCGATCCGCCACCGGGTGCACGCCAAGACCGGGTACATCAGCGGCACGTCGACCCTCGCCGGCATTGTGGAGAGCAGGTCTGGCAGCCGTTACGCGTTCGCCATCATGATGAACCAGGGGTCGATCACCGGCGCCAAGGCCACCCAGGACCGCATCGTCACGTTGCTCGCATCCGGCGTCGCGGACGGGTCCTAGCCCCTTCTCAGCGGTCGTCGCCGGTCGGCGGCGGCCGCTCGCCGCTCAGCACCGCCAGGAACGTCGCCTCGTCCAGGACGGGGACGCCGAGCGACTCCGCCTTTGCCAGCTTGCTGCCGGGATCGCGCCCGGCCACGACGAAGCCGGTCTTGCGGCTGACCGAGTCGGTCGACTTGCCGCCCGCGGCGGCGATCGCGCGCTTGGCCTCGTCCCGCGACAGCGCCTCGAGTCCGCCGGTCACGACGACCGTCACCCCGTCGAGCGGCCCGTCGGCCGGTGCAGGGGGCGCCTCCATCTCCATCTGCAGTCCCGCTTCACGGAGCCGCTCGAGCGTTGCGCGGTTCTCCGCCACCCCGAGGTACTCGCCGATCGCCCCGGCGACGACCGGCCCGACCCCGTCGGCCGCCGACAGGTCCTCGGGTCCCGCGGCCAGCAGGGCGTCGAGCGACGGCGCGACACCGGCGATGGCCCCGGCGGTCACGTCACCAACATGACGGATGCCGAGCCCGTAGAGGACGCGCGGCCACGGCTGCGCCTTCGACGCCTCGATCGCCCGGACGAGGTTGTCGGCGGCGATCTCGCCGAACCCGTCGAGGACCGAGAGATCCGGCGCGGTGAGCCCGTAGATATCGGCGATGTCACGGACGAGCCCCTCCTGGAAGAGCTTCACGACCGTCTTCTCCCCCAGCCCCTCGATGTCCATCGCGCCACGCGAGGCGAAGTGGATGACCGTCTGCACCAGCTGGGCGGGGCATGAGCGGTTGGGACACCGGATCACCACCTCGCCCGGCTGCTGGACGACCGGGGTGTGGCAGGCGGGACAGCGTTCCGGCATCACAAAGGGCCGCTCGGCACCGGTGCGCTCCTGGACGAGCGGGGCGACGACCTGCGGGATGACGTCGCCGGCACGCTGGACGACGACGCGATCGCCGATCCTCAGGTCCTTGCGCGCGATGTCCTCATGGTTGTGGAGCGTGGCCTGGCGGACAGTGACCCCGCCGACGAAGACCGGATCGAGCACCGCGTAGGGGATGAGCGCCCCGGTGCGACCCACGTTGACGAGGATGTCGAGGAGCGTGGTCGTGGCGGTCGTCGGGGCGAACTTGTAGGCGACGGCCCAGCGCGGGGCGCGTCCCACCGCCCCCAGCCGCCGCTGCAGGTCGAACGAGTCGATCTTCACGACCGCGCCGTCGATGTCGTAGTCGACCTCGCCACGCCTGGCCTCCCACCGTTCGCAGGCGACCTGCGCCGCATCCAGCGTCGGCTCGACGGAGATGCTCGGGTTGACCCTGAACCCGGCCCGGCGCAGCCAGTCCAGCGTCTCGGCCTGCCCGGTCACCTCCACACCGTCCCGGTACCCCAGCGCGTAGCACCAGATCGACAGCGGCCGCTCCGCCGTGGCACGCGGATCGAGCTGGCGCAGGCTGCCGGCCGCCGCATTGCGCGGGTTCGCGAAGGTCGGCTGACCCGCCGCGGCGCGCGTCGCGTTGAATTCCGCGAAGGCGGCAAGGGGGAGGTAGACCTCGCCGCGCACCTCCACCACCCTGGGAACGCGTTCGCCGTCGGGCATGCGCAGTGCCAGGGGGACCGCGCCGATCGTCCGAAGGTTGTGGGTCACGTCCTCGCCGACCACCCCGTCGCCCCTGGTGGCGCCTCGCACCAGCCGGCCATCCTCGTAGGTCAGCGACACGGCCAGGCCGTCGATCTTGGGCTCGACGACGAACCGCACCTCGCGATCGGCGAGCCCCTCCTGCTCGAGCACGGTGCGGGCCCGGCGGTACCAGGCGACCAGCTCGTCGGGCCCCCGGGCGTTTGCCAGGGACAGCATCGGTTCACGGTGCCGCACCTCCGCGAATCCGGCGGCGGGGACGGCGCCCACGCGCTGCGTCGGCGAGTCGGGATCGGCGAGCTCGGGATGCTCCGACTCGATCTCCTCGAGCTCGCGCATCCAGTCGTCGTACTCGGCATCGTCCACCGTCGGAGCGTCGAGGACGTAGTAGTTGTAGTTCGCCTCGCGGATGAGGCTCCGCAGGCGCTCGACGCGGTCGGCGGGGGTGCTCACCGCCCGAGCAGGGTCGAGGCGAGCGCGTCGGTCGATGAGACGACGATGCCGGCGCCCGCGGCTCTCAGCACGTCCTCGCTGAAGAAGCCCCAGGTGACGCCGATCGGCGTGATGCCCGCGGCGAGCGCCGCACGGATGTCGAACGGCGCGTCGCCCACGTAGCAGGCCCCGCCGGGATCGGCTCCCAGACGCTCCAGCGCGAGGCGAATCGGCGCCGGGTCGGGCTTGTGCAGCTCGGTGTCCTCGGCGGCGATCACCACGGAAAAATGATGGCGCATCGACAGGACGTCAAACGCGAGGTCGACGGTTGGGTGGCTCTTCGACGTGATGATGCCGAGGGTGCGGCCACCGGCTCGCAGCTCGGCGAGCAGGCGATCGATGCCGTCGTACGCACGCAGCAGCCCGGCGGTGTGGGCGTGGTTCCACTCGCGGTAGACCCGCAGGAGCTCGTCCGCGTGATCGGCCGAGAACGCGCGCATCTGGTCGATGAGGGGCCGGCCGACGTTCGCGACGAGGCGCTCGTCGGGGAAGGTGGTTCCGAGCACCTCGCGCACGGCATAGCGGTGCGATTCGCGGATGAGCGCCACCGAATCGATCACCGTCCCGTCCAGGTCGAACAGGATCGGGTCGTACCCCTCGACGCGGGCCATCACTGCTGAGGATCGCCGGTGGGTTGGGCGGGAAGGAGCTCGGCGAGCTGCAACCGCTCGAGGTGCTCCATCCCGCCGATGTCGGTGAGGTCGAAGTGCAGGGGCGTGACGGAGATCGCACCGGACTCGATCGCCGCGAAGTCGGTGCCGTCCTCACGATGGTGCGACGGGTCGTCGCCGTAGATGAGATAGCGGCGACGGGTGCCGTCGGCGCCTTCGACGAGCTCGAGCCGGTCGTTGTAGATGCGCCGGCCGAGACGGGTGACGAGGGCGCCTCGGATGTCGGCGGGCGCGGCGCCGGGCGCGTTGACGTTGAGCAGCACGCGCCGCGGGAACTGCTCGCGGACGGCGATCGGAACGAGCTGCGCGACGAAGGCCGCGACGCCGCGGAAGTCGTACTCCGCCTTGCCCGAGTCCCAGTGCTCGCGGTTGGTCGCCTGCTGCGACACGGCGATGGCGGGCCAGCCGAGCAGGATGCCCTCGAGCGCGGCCGCCACCGTTCCGGAGTAGGTCACGTCGTCGCCCAGGTTCAGCCCGTGGTTGATGCCGCTCACGATCACGTCGGGGGTTCGGCCGAGGAGCCCGAGCACCGCGAACCGCACGCAGTCGACGGGCGTTCCGTCGGTGGCGTAGCCGATCGTCCCGTCGGGTAGCGAGACCTCGTCCACCTCGAGCGGACGCCGGATGGTGATGCTGCGGGCGGTCGCGCTCCGGTTGCTGTCGGGCGCGATCACGCTGACGTCGCCGAGGGGATCGAGTGCCAGCTTCAGGGCGAAGAGCCCCGGGGATTCGATCCCGTCGTCGTTCGTCACAAGGATGTGCATTGCGCGGCCCGAGTATAGACCGGCCCTCCGACCCCGGCCGCGGCGCCGGCGACCGGGCGATCTTCGTGCGCGACCCTTCCCGGGCGCGGCGTCAGGGGCCTGCGAGTTCGGCGAGCAGTGCGAGCGCATCCGGGTCGTCGGCCACGAAGACCCACCAGGCGTAGAACCCGTCGCGGCGGTCCGAGGTGATGGCGACGCCCCGGTCGCTCTCGTCCGCGTCGAAGAGCGCGCGCGCAAGCACCTCCGCATCCCCACCGCCGACGCCGCACTCCTCGAGCGCTCGCGCCGTCGCATCGGCCGGCCGCTCACCGCCGCCCGCGAACCGTGCGCCGCACCCCGGACACCGCCGTTCATCCGGCACCGGGCCGTCGAACGCCACCGCCGCGCACAGCGGACAGTCCAGATGGACGTCGGCCACTCCGGCTCCCGTTAGAAGACGGTCGGCAGGATCAGCGCAAGCGCGCAGACGCCAACCTCGAGCGCCGCGCCCACCGGCACCCCGCGTGAGCCGAGCAGCCGCCACCCCGCCAAGTACGCCATCACGCCGACGACGCCCGCAACCACGATGAGCACGACCTGGGCCGGCCCGAACATGTCCTGCGAGAGCGCGACGCCTCCGAAGACCGCCGTGAGCGGCGCCGCCAGGGCGATCGACTCGACCGCGTCGCCGTGGAGGCGGCGCAGCTCGACGGCCTCGAGCAGGAGCCAGATGCCGACCAGGAGGTTCCACCCCGCCAGCACGATCTTCGTCGCGCTCCGGCTGCCGTCCGTCTGGAGCCAGTCGAAAGCCAGGATCGTCCCGACCGCGAGGGCGACCACGGCCATCACCGCGACGGCCGGCCACAGCACCTCCAGCGCGCCACGCTGGCGTTGGTCGAGCCGCTCCGGCGGTGGGATCTCCTCGAGGCCGTGAGGACGGATGCGGCCGCTCGCGACGTAGCGGCGCCAGATCAGCACCGTCACCCCGAAGATCACCGCCCCGATCCCGATGCCCACGAGGAGCGACGGCCAGGCGGCGGCCCCGCGCGGTGAGCGGCCGCCGATCCGGAAGATGGTGTAGGCGATCGCCCAGCCGACGAGCAGCGAGGTGACCAGCCACGAGATCATCCGGGGTCCGGCCGGCGACGTGGGGGGCGGACCGCTCGGCGAGCCTCCGCCGGGCAGCGGTGTCTGCGTCGTCATCACCGGGGTATCCTGCCAGCAACGGGTCGGTCGGTGCCGATCCGCCGGTGGGCGGTCAGGACCATCCCAGCGACGCGGCGAGCCGGCGCGCGGCGCGTCCCCGGTGTGAGATCGCGCCTTTCTCGCGCGCGCTCATCTCCGCCATCGTGCGTCCGGCTGCGTCGTCGATCGGCGCGAACACCGGGTCGTAGCCGAACCCCCGCTCGCCGCGCGGCGCTCGGGTAATGAGCCCCGGGCAGCTGCCCTCGGCGACGTACACGTCGCCGTCGCCACCCAGGCCCACGAGCACCGTCGCAAAGCACGCACGGCGGTCGTCGATTCCGTCGAGCTCCTCCAGGAGCCGCCGGCAGTTGTCCTCGTACGTCGCGTCGGGACCTGCGTACCGGCTCGAGAACACACCGGGCCGCCCACCGATCGCGTGGACGAACAGCCCGGAGTCGTCGGCGACGACGATGGTGTCGTCCGGCTGCGAGCGCCGGAGCTCCGCGGCCTTCAACCAGGCGTTCTGCAACAGGGTGCTGCCGGTCTCGTCGACGTCGAACCCCGCCGGCGCGGGCTGGACCTCCGCCCCGCTGATCAGCTCCGCGATCTCACGGACCTTGTCGAGGTTGGCGGTCGCCAGTGCGATCTTCACCGTCATCCCCCGCGCGCGGCGAGGCTTGCGCCGACCTGCGACCGGCGAAGCGACTCGATGCCCCCCTCGGCGAGGGTGAGCATCGCGTCCAGTTCGTCCCGCGCGAAGGTCTGCCCCTCGGCCGTGGCCTGCACCTCCACGATGCGCCCCGCACCCGTCATGACGACGTTCATGTCGACCTCGGCGGTGGAGTCCTCCGTGTAGCACAGGTCAAGGAGGCACTCCTCGCCCACGATGCCGACGCTGACGGCCGCGACCGAGTCGCTGAGCGGCAGATCCTTCAGGACACCCGCGTCGACGAGCCCCCGAAGGGCGAGCTCCAGGGCGACGTACCCGCCGGTGATCCCGGCGCACCGGGTGCCGCCGTCAGCCTGGATGACATCGCAGTCGACCCACACCATCCGCTCGCCGAGGGCGGCGAGGTCGGTCACCGCCCGCAGCGACCGGCCGATCAGCCGCTGGATCTCCTGCGTGCGCCCGTCCACCTTGCCGCGGGTCGCGTCGCGTTGCCGGCGCTCCCCCGTGGAGCCGGGCAGCATGCCGTACTCGGCGCTCACCCACCCCCGCCCCTTGCCCCGCAGCCACGGTGGAACGGACTCCTCGACCATCGCCGTGCAGATCAGGCGCGTGCGCCCCGCGCTGATGAGGACACTCCCGTGAGCGCTCTCGATATACCCCGGGACGATCTCGAGCGGCCGGAGATCTCCGGCTTGTCGTCCGTCGGCGCGCATCGGCGGGAGGATAGTGGCCGGCCCCGGACGACCCACCGCTGCGTGGCGCGGATCGAGGATGGCTGGCCTCCCAGGCAAACTGGAGTGGGCCGAGCGCGCGCTGTAAGGTTGCCCTCACCTTTCTTCGACGAGAGGCTGGACATGCGGAGACGAGCGTGCGTGGCGATCGCCGCGATCATGGTGATCGCGGCGGCGATGGGACTGGCGGCGTGCGGCGGCGGAGACGGCGACGCGCTGATCGTCTACAACGCGCAGCACGAGGACCTGATGAAGGACATGACCGGCGCGTTCACCGCCGAAACCGGGATCCAGGTGAAGCTGCGATCCGGAGAGGATTTCGAGCTCGCCAACCAGCTCGTGGAGGAGGGCTCGGGGTCGCCCGCCGACGTCTTCGTGACCGAGAACTCGCCCGCGATGACCCTCGTCGACGGCAACGGCGGGTTCGCGAAGCTGGACGCCGCGACGCTTGCCCAGGTCCCGTCGCGCTTCGCCCCCTCCGACGGGGACTGGACCGGGTTCGCCGCCCGCTCGACGGTCCTCGTGTACGACACGCGGAAGCTCTCGCAGGGCGACCTCCCCGCGTCGATCATGGATCTGGCTGATCCGAAGTGGAAGGGCAAGATCGGGATCGCCGCCGCGGGCGCGGACTTCCAGGCGATCGTCAGCGCCGTCGTCGCCGTCGAGGGGGAGGAAGCCGCGTCGCAGTGGCTCGAGGGCCTCAAGGCGAACGCCAAGATCTACCAGAACAACGTGGCGGTCATGAAGGCCGCGAACGACGGCGAGATCGAGGCCGGGGTCATGTACCACTACTACTGGTACAAGGACCAGGCGGAGTCGGGCGGCAACAGCGCCAACACGGCGCTGCACTTCTTTGGCGGCAAGGACGCCGGCGCGTTCCTGAGCGTCTCGGGCGCGGGGGTGCTGAAGTCGAGCGGGAGGCAGGCGGAGGCACAGCAGTTCGTGCGGTTCCTGTCCGGCAAGGGCGGGCAGCAGGTGCTCGCCGACAGCCAGGCGTTCGAGTACGCCGTCGGCAAGGGCGCGGCATCGAACCCCAAGCTCAAGCCGATCGCCGAGCTCGACCCGCCGGACGTCGACATCGCCACGCTCAACGGACCTCGCGTCGTCGAGCTCATGCGGCAGGCGGGCCTGCTCTGAGCACCCGCACCGGGGCGGCGACGGGGCGGCTCCCACGCCGGCTGAGGCCGGCGCAGCCGCCCCTGCTCCTCGTGAGCGCGGGGCTCGTCACGCTCCTCGCGATCATCCCGCTGATCTTCGTCATCGTGTACACGATCGACATCGGGTGGCGCGAGGCCTGGGACCTCATCGTCAGGCCACGCGTGGGCGAGCTGCTCACGAACACGGCGAGCCTCACCGCCGGGGGCGTCGCGCTCAGCGCGGTGATCGGCACCGGCGCGGCGTGGCTGGTGGAACGCACGAGCCTTCCGGGCCGGCGCGCATGGAACGTCCTGCTCGTCGCCCCGCTCGCGATCCCCGCCTTCGTCAACAGCTATGGCTGGGTGTCGTTGACGCCGTCGGTGCAGGGGTATACCGGCGCACTGCTCATCGTCACCCTCTCGTACTTCCCGCTGGTCTACCTCCCCGTCGCGGCCATGCTCCGCGGCCTCGACCCGGCGCTCGAGGAGACCGCGCAGAGCCTCGGCCACGGGCCGTGGCGGACGTTCCGCCGGGTCGTGCTGCCGCAGCTGCGCCCCGCGATCCTCGGCGGGTCGCTGCTCGTGGGGCTGCACCTGCTCGCCGAGTTCGGGGCGCTCCAGATGCTGCGCTTCCCGACGTTCACCACCGCGATCTACGACCAGTACCGCTCGTCGTTCAACGGGCCCGCGGCGAACATGCTGGCGAGCGTGCTCGTGCTGTGCTGCCTCGCCCTCCTGATGCTCGAGCTCCGCCTGCGCGGACGCCATCGCTACGCGCGGGTCGGCGGCGGCGCCGCCCGCATGCCGGTCAGGATCCGGCTCGGCAGGCTGACCGCGCCGGCGCTCCTCGCCGTCGCCGGCCTGGTGGTCTTGGCGCTGGGCGTGCCGCTGGGGAGCCTGGTGCACTGGCTTTCGGTCGGCTCGTCGACGGCCTTCCCCGTCGGCCAACTGCTGAGCGCGGCCGGCACGACGCTCGGGCTGGCAGCACTCGCCGCGGTCGTGACGACGGTGCTGGCGCTGCCGGTGGCTTGGCTCAGCGTCCGCCACCGCAGCACGGCGAGCACGACATTGGAGCGCGCGACCTACTTCGGCAACGCCCTGCCCGGCATCGTGGTCGCGCTCTCGCTGGTGACCGTGTCGATCCACTACGCCCGGCCCGTCTACCAGACGACCACCCTGCTGATCGCCGCGTACGTCATCCTGTTCCTGCCGCGGGCGATGGTCAACGTCCGAGCGGCGATGTCCCAGGCTCCCCCGGTACTCGACGAGGTCGCCCACGGACTCGGGAACGGCCCGCTCGCGACCCTCCGCCGCGTCACCCTGCCGCTGATCGCCCCCGGCCTCGGCGCCGGAGCGGCGCTGGTCTTCCTGGCGGTGGTCACCGAGCTCACGGCCACGCTGCTCCTCGCCCCGATCGGCACGGACACCCTTGCAACGAGGTTCTGGAGCGAGAGCAGCACCCTCGCATTCGGAGCGGCGGCGCCGTACGCGGCGCTCATGGTGCTGCTGTCGGCGCCCGCGACGTTCGCGCTGACCCGCGAGTTGCGAAGATGGACGTCCGCATGATCGCGCTGACCATCACGGGGGTGACCAAGGGCTTCGGCGCGACGCCCGTTCTGCGTGGCATCGATCTCGAAGTCCCGGCGCAGAGCCTCACCGCGATCCTCGGCCCCTCCGGCTGCGGCAAGACCACCCTGCTGCGGCTCGTCGCGGGATTCGCCGATCCCGACGACGGCGTTATCGCGTTCGACGGTGAGCCCGTGTTCGAGCCGGGCCGCTCCACCCCGCCCCAGCGGCGGCGGGTCGGGTACGTGCCGCAGGAGGGTGCGCTCTTCCCCCACCTCGACGTCGACGCGAACATCACGTTCGGGCTGCCGCGCGCGGCCCGGCGGTCGCGCGACCGGGTCGACGAGCTCCTCGCGCTCGTCGACCTGGATCACGGCGTGCGGCGGCGTTACCCGCACGAGCTCTCCGGCGGCCAGCAGCAGCGGGTCGCGCTGGCGCGCGCGCTGGCGCCGCGACCCTCGATCGTGCTGCTCGACGAGCCGTTCGCCTCGCTCGACGCGGGGCTGCGCGAGGGGACGGGGCGGGCGGTCGCACAGGCGCTGCGTGCCGCCGGCGCGACCGGCGTGCTCGTCACGCACGACCAGGGCGAGGCCCTGTCGCTCGCCGACCAGGTCGCCGTCATGCGGGAGGGGCGCCTGGCACAGATCGGCGCTCCCGACGACGTCTACGCATCGCCGGTCGACACCGGCGTCGCGGAATTCGTCGGCGCTGCCGTCGTCCTCCCGGCCGTCGTCCGGGGCGGGCTCGCCGACTGCGTGCTCGGGACCATCCAGGTGAAGCAGGGCTCGGCTCAGGGCGCGGTGCAGGCCCTGATCCGCCCGGAGCAGGTGGAGCTGCGGGCCGATGGGTCGCTGGGCGGGGTCCCCGCGCGTGTCGTGGAGGTCAGCTACTTCGGCCACGACGCCGCCGTGCGGCTCGAGCTGCTGGCGGCCACGCCCGCCGCGCAGCAGATCGTCGCGAGGGTGATGGGCGGCGACACCCCCGCCCCGGGATCCGTGGTTCACCTCGCGGTTCGCGGCTGCGTTCCCGTGTACGAGCACGAGGCGGCCGCACCGGCCCCACAGGTCGAGCCCGTGCCCGTGCGCGATCCGGTGCGAAGCCCGCTGCAGGGCATCCCGCATCCGCAGGAACGCCCGGCGACCGGCGCCTGAGCCACTCCGGCCGTGCCGGCGCGGCCGGGATGCGACGGGTACTCTCGACGCGATGCGCGAGATGGTGGACGAACTGGCCCGGCTGCTTTCGGCGTCCCGGCACGCCGTGGTGCTGACCGGCGCCGGGATCTCCACCGAGAGCGGCGTCCCCGACTTCCGGTCGGCGGGCGGGCTGTGGGAGCGGTACGACCCGATGGAGGTCGCGTCCATGGAAACCTTCGTGCGCGAGCCCGCGCGGTTCTGGGAGTTTCACCGGCCGCGGTTCGACATGGTCGCGGCCGTCGAGCCGAACCCGGCGCACCTCGCCGTCGCCGAGCTCCAGCGACGTGGCGTGGTGAAGGCGCTGATCACCCAGAACATCGACGGCCTGCATCGCCGCGCGGGGAGTCCGGAGGCGATCGAGGTTCACGGGTCGCTCGGCTCCGGCCGGTGCCTGCGATGCGACGTTCGTATCGACGTCGACGAGCTCCTCGCCCTGGCCGACGCCGCGGATGACGGCGTGCCGCGGTGCGACTGCGGCTTCCAGCTGAAGAGCGACGTCGTGCTCTTCGGCGAGATGCTGCCGGGGGAGCAGATCGACGCCGCCTTCGAGCACGCCGGGAAGGCGGACGTGATGCTCGTAATCGGCTCGTCGCTGCTGGTCGCCCCGGTGAGCAACCTGCCCGGGTTCGTCCTGGCCAATCGCGGGAGCCTGGCGATCCTGACGGAGGGCGAGACCCCGTACGACGCTCGCGCCGCCGTTCGGCTCCACACCAAGGCGGCCGAGACGATGCCCGCCGTCGTGGCGGCGCTCGACACCATGGACGGGGACTCGGTCCGGTCTGGGATAGCCTGATCCATCGTGCATCCCGCACAACACCGTCCGCGGCTGGCAATCATCCAGACTGGCGGCACCATCGGCAGCCGCCCCGACGAGCACGGCAATCTCCGGCCCGACAAGCGGCTCCTGACGGACCGCATCTCCGACCTGTCGACGTTCGAGACGGAGGTCCATCAGCCGTTCACCCTGCCCAGCCCGCACATCACGCCGGCGCACATGCACCGCCTGCGGGAGCTGATCCACGAGGTTGCGCCTCGGGTCAACGGCATCGTCGTGACCCATGGCACCGACACCCTGGAGGAGACGGCGTTCTACCTTCACCTGACGGTTCAGACCGACCGCCCGGTGATCGTGACCGGCAGCATGCGCCACTCGCGCGAGCCGAGCTGGGACGGCCCGTTCAACGTATGGGCGGCAGCGCACGTGGCGATGCACCCGTTCTCGATCGGGCGGGGCGCGCTCGTGGTGTTCGGCGGGGACATCTTCGATGCCCGAACCGTGACGAAGGTGCACACCACCGCGCTCGAGGCCTTCGGTGGCTATCCCGGCCCGATCGGCCGGATCGACACCCTGGAGGGGGCGCCGTCGCTGCGCTACTTCGCCCGTCCCGAGCAGCGCTACCCGCTCAACCCGCCGGACGCCACCGCGCACGTGGAGATCCTGACGGCGTACGCCGGCTGGAACGGCGAGGGGGTCGCCGAGGCGCTCGAGCGGGCCGATGGCGTTGTGATCGCCGCGCTCGGCGTCGGGAACCTGCCCCCCGACGTCGTGCCGGTGATCGCGACGACCGACAAGCCGGTGGTCATCGCCACCCGCACGGACATCGGGCCCATCCTTCCCATCTACGGCTATGACGGCGGCGGGAAGACGCTGGCGGCGGCGGGGGCGATCCCGGCGTCGTTCCTCAACGCGTTCAAGGCACGGATCAAGCTCATCGTGCTCCTCTCGCTCGGCTACGACCGCGACCGGGTGGCGGCCGCCTTCACCGCCGAGCGCTCCGCGTCCGCGCCCTGAGGGGCGCGTCAGAGATTCGCCAGCCGCGCGACGAGATCGCGCTCGGCCCGCCCGAACCAGGGCCCGACGCCGGCGGCGGCGTTCTCGCTCATGCGGCCCGGTCGCGACGTGGCCGGGATGACGGCGGTGACCCGCGGATCCGAGAGCGCCCAGCGGATCAGCGCCTGGGCCCAGGTGCGCACGCCGTAGGACGCGAGGGGCTCGAGATCCTTCGGCGCCGGCGCCCGGTCGATCAGCCCGCCTCCCCCGAACGGCCGCATCACGATCACGCCGATCCCGAGCTCCTGCGCCAGCGGCAGGATCTCCCGCTCGACGTCACGCTCGTGCGGGTTGTAGGGGACCTGGACCATCCCGATGCGTCCGGTCCGCATCACGCGCGCGAGCTCCGTGAACGATCCGGGTGAGTAATGGGTGGCGCCGACGACGTCGACGCGCCCCTTGTCGCGCAGCGCTTCGAGCAGCGGGAGGTGCTCCCGCCACGCGACCAGGTTGTGCACCTGGTAGCACTCCACGCGCCCGTACCAGGCCAGGGCCCGCTTGATCTGCCGACGCCCGAGCGCCGCGTCGGGCGTCCAGACCTTGGTCGCCACGAAGGCTTCGGCCCTGCGCCCGTCGAGCGCCTCCGCGAGCACGCGCTCGGCCTCGCCGTACATGGGCGAGCTGTCGATGACGCGGCATCCCGCGTCGAGCGCCTCTCGCACCACGGCGTGGCGGTCGAGCTCCGCCGGCCCGCGCACGTCGAGGGTCCGCCATGTCCCCATGCCGACGACCGGCACCCGCGGGCCACCCACCCCGAGCTCGCGCTGCTCCATGGCACGCGACGGTACCAGTGCGCGTGGCACGCCGTGCCCGGCGTCAAACGATCACGTCGGCAATCCAGGCATCGCATCGCGCGATGACCTCCGGCTCGCAGCCGCGGAACACGTGGTTCGCTCCGGCGACGACCTCGTGTCGAAGATCGGGCACGCCGACGCCGCGCGCGATGCGCTCGAGCTCGCGACCGTCGGACGGCGGGACGATGAGGTCGTCGCCGGCCTGGATCAGGGAGACCGGCACGTCCACGTGGACGAGGCGCTCCGCGGAGACCGCATGCGCGGCCTCGGGGCCGCGAGAGAACCACCAGGTGCGGTAGGTGTAGATCTCGGCGTCCGCCGGGTTGGTCGTCGGGCCGAGCGCCCGCTCGACGATGAAGATCTCGTCGGCGGCGTCGTCGTCATCGGGGTCGTCGCCGAGCATCGCGCGTGCTCGCTCGGCGACGGTGTCGTAGTCCGGGTCGGCGCCGAAGCGCGACCACCGCCGGCGGAGGGCGGCGGGCAGGGACAGCGGGTGCGCGAGCGTACACAGTCCGGCCACGTCCTCAGGGCGGCGGAGCGCCTGGTAGTGGGTCACCATCGTCGCACCGAGGCTGTACCCGAGGAGCACGATCTTGCGATGACCCATTCGCCGCGCGAGCGCGACCCACCCGTCCAGGTCGAGCGGCGTCCGGTGCAGGAGGCCCCCGCCGAAGAACAGGCCGTAGTTCGCCATGCGCGTGTTGACGGTCAGGACGGTGTACCCCGCCTGGGCGAGGCCGAAGGCGACCCGGCGGGGCACGCCGCTGATGTAGTTGCCCACGGTCCCGTGCACCACGATGGCGCAGACCCGGCGGCGGGCCCGGTCGCCGCCTCGCGGCGTCATCGCCAGGCCGTCCCAGGTGTGCCCGTCGACCGTCTGGGCGGTCACCGGATCGATCTCGAGCGGAAGCCGGTCGGAGGCGTCCAGGCGGCGCCGGATTCGCTGCGCGTGCTGGGCATGGCGGTGCGGCATCGGCGAGCGCGCCATCAGGCCCACCGGTCGAGCCAGCGGATCGCGGCTCGCGTGACGAGGATCTCCCGGCCGGCGAGGAAGTGATCGCCGCCTTCGATCCACGCGATCTCGACGTTGGGACGCCCGGCGGCGCGCGCGACGGCGGCCAGGCGCTCCGCCTCCTCCGGCGCGACCACGGTGTCGGCGGTTCCCTGCACGAGCAGGATCGGCGCGGACACGTCGCGGATCTGGCGGAACGTCATGGCGGAGACGGCGTTCGGCCCGCGGGTCGCCCACCAGGTGCGCCACGTGTAGATCTCGCTGTCCTGCGGGTTGCGTGACGGTCCGCGGCTGCGGTGGAGTACGAAGAGCCGGTCGGGCAGCCGCGCGACGGGATCCCGGCCGACGTGCCCGCGCACCTCCGCCGCGACGTCGTCGTACGGGGGTTCGGACTCCCAGTGGTCGCATCGCTGCTTGGCCGACTGCGGCAGCCCCCACGGCGCTCCGTACAGCACGAGCGCGCGGAGGTGGGGTAGGTCGCGAGTGGCGGCGAAGCGCACGGCCATGGTCGCCCCGCTCGAGTACCCGCTCAGGACGAGGCTGTCGTACCCGGCGTCCAGCAGCCACTCCACCGCGGCGTCCAGGTCGAGGAGCGCATCTTCGAGGATCGCGTTGCCGAAGAGCTGGCCGACGTTGCCCATCCGCGTCTCCGCGACGAGCATCGGGTGACCCGCACGGGCCAGCGGCCCGGGGAGGAACCGCAGGGTCCCGACGAGGAAGTTGCCCATGATCCCGTGCACATGGATCTGGGCGGTGCGCCGGCCGGTTCGCCGCTCCCGCGCCCTCGCGGCCCGGCGGTCGACGTGCAGGAGCGCGTCGTGGCTCTCGCCGTCGGCTGCGTGCAGGGTGACGAAGTCGCGCTCGATCGCCATGCCCGGTCGCTAGCGCGCCGTTCCGGAGGGGCGACCGCCGGATCGCAGCGACGATTCCGGAGCGCAGCGCGGACGCCTCACGAGGCGGTCGAGCCCGCCACGGGTGCGCCGGGCTCGACCTGCGCCACGGCGCCGAGCGGCATCTGCAGGAACCGTCCGCCGACCTCACGGAACGTGTCGGGATCGCCGCTGCAGGCGAACCGGTACTCGCCTTCGCGGCCCGGTGGGCGCAGCAGACCACGGCGGCGGAGCGCATCGGCGACCTCGTGCGCGAGCTCCTCGCCGGCCTTGATGATCTCGACGCCCTGCAGCTGGCGCCGAAGGAGCTTCTCGACCATCGGGTAATGGGTGCAGCCGAGGATGACCGTGTCGACCGCGGCATCGCGCAGCGGGTCGGTGTACTGGCGGACCATCTCGACGATCTCCTCGTCCCAGGTCTCGCCGCGCTGGATCGCGGGCGCGAGCCGCGAGCAGGCGACGCTGGTGACGGTGACGCCCGCGTCGTTCGCGTGGATCATCCGCTCGTAGCTGCCGCTGGCGACGGTGGCGTCGGTGGCGAGGAGACCCACGCGGCGATTGCGGGTGGTCTGCACCGCGGCACGGGACTCGGGCGCCATCACCCCCATCACCGGCACCTCGAGGTGCTGTTGCAGGTGCTCGAGCGCCGCCGCCGTGGCTGTGTTGCACGCGACGACGACCAGCTTGACGCCCTGATCCACGAGCCATTGGCCGATCGCGAGCGAGCGGTGGCGAAGCTCCGCCCGGGACTTGTCGCCGTACGGGAACCACGCGGTGTCGCCGAAGTACACGAAGTCCTCGGCGGGAAGCGCCACGAGGCACTCCTCGAGGACGGTCAGGCCGCCGACCCCGGAGTCGAACATGCCGATCGGCTGGTCGGAGCGGGTGTCAGCCATCGGCCGGGGCGAGGCTCCGGTAGCGGCCGCGGTAGTAGAGGAGGGGCTCGCCGGCGTAGGCGTCGACCTGCACCACCCGGCCGATCAGGATGACGTGGTCGCCACCGTCGGCGGTGCTGTGGCGCTCGCAGACGAGGCGCGCCACCCCGCCGTGCAGCAGGGGGGCGCCGAAGGGCCCGGGGGTCCACGACACCCCGTCGAAGCGCTCACCGGGCCCGGCGAAGAGGCTGGAGAGCTCGGATTGGTCGTCCTCGAGGATGTGCACGGCGAATCCCCCGGCGCCGACCACCGCCTCGCAGGTGGCCGCCGCGTACGCGAGCGACACCATGACGAGCGGCGGGTCCAGCGACAGCGAGCTGAAGGCCGAGACCGTCATCCCCACCGGGCCCGCCGCGGTCACGACGGTGACGCCGCTCGCCCACCGGCTCAGCGCGGCCTTGAAGTCGTCCGGACTGACGCTCTCGGGGCGGGACACGCCGGGCATGCTAACGAGGACCCCGTTTCGAGGTCTCGCGGCCGGGGCGCCCCCCGGCCCCCGTCGCCGCCTGAGGTGCCCGGCCCCGGCGAGGAGCGTTGCCGCGCCCGAACGACCTCGAGGCGTCCCGCCCCGGCTCAATCCCCGTCGGCGCCGGGCAGATCGCTCGCCCGGATGCGGAGCTCCTCGGGCGGCGACGGGCGTCGCGAGCGGACGACCTCGAGCGCGCTCTCGCCGAGCGCGTCCCACACGTCGAGCTTGCTCCTGACCCGTCTGACCACCTCGTCGGTGAACTCGTCGGTGTGGGCGTGCCCGCCGAGGTCCATCGTGCGGATGTCGTCCCCCACCGTCTCCAGCGCCGCCTCGTAGATGGCGCGCGACGCGACGTCCTCCTGCATATAGGACAGCACGGCGGCGCTCGCGAGGATCATCGCGAGCGGATTCGCGACGTTCTTCCCCGCCAGCGTGGGAGCTGTACCGTGGGGGGCCTCGGCCATCACCACCGTCGGCCGGTAGGCGTCGTCGAGAGCGAACAGGAGCGACTCGGCGCCGGCGATCGATCCGAACAGCTGCAGCACCATGTCGGAGAGGAGGTCGCCGTCGCGATTCAGCGCCGGCACGACGAGGGCGTCGCCCGTGTGCGAGATCAGCATCGCGTACGTCGCGTCGATCAGCATCGGCTTGTAGCTGACCTCGGGGTGACGCGCCGCCGCGGCGTCGAGCTCCTCCTTCAGCATGCCCTCATAGACCGGGGAGACGGTCCACTTCGGGCCGCCCGTGACGGTCGCGTGCATGCGTGCGGCCTGGAGGAACGCGACCTCGGCCACCGCCCGGCACGTCCGGCGCGAGATGTGCTCGGTGCGCCAGGCCACCTCGTCGTCGCCCACCCCCTCCCTGTGCTCCTTGGCCCCGTAGGCGTCGTCGACCGCCATCCGCACCACCGAGATCGGCGCGTGGATCCCCCCGATGGGCCGCACTCCCGACAGGCGCCGGCCCGTTCGGATGATGACCTTGCCGTCGATCTCCTCGCGGAGGATCGCGTTCGGGCTGCCGACGTCCCCCATCGCTTCGGGTGTGATCGTGGCTGCTTTCAGGCCGAAGCCGTGGGCGCGCATCGCCGTCGCCGCGTCGTGCACGACCCGGTTGGACGTGGCGCGCCGCCGCGCCAGCGACAGGTCGACCCGCTCGAACGCGAGGTCCACCCCGGTGACGGCGGGATCGAGGACGCGAAGCGCCTCCTCGAGCAGCTCCTGCCCGGTCTCGTCTCCCTCCATGACGACGAGGGTCTTCGACATCGAGGTGAGTGTAGTCAACGCGGTCGGAGGCGCCGCGCCCGCCGCCCGTCCGCGGGCCGGGAAATCCGGCATCTCGACACGTCCGTCTGTCGCCCTTTTACCGCTCTTTGCGGCACGCCCGGACCCGCGGGACGGCGGGCACAGCCGACGGAGCGTCTAGTATCGCCGGATCGCAAGCGGCCAGGATTCGCAAGTTTCGTCCCGCTCGAACAAGCCGATGCGCACGAGAACCCAAGCTCCCCCGCTCCCTGTTTCCGAATACGGAGGCCTCCGTTGATCCCGCGTTCTGCACGACGCCTCGCGTTTCCCCTGCTGTTCCTGCTCGGCCTGCTGCTCGTGGGCGCAACATCGGCGATGGGAGCGACACGGTCGAACGTGACGATCACATCGGCGCCGAACCTGGTGTCGCCCGGCCTCGGGAGCGACTACGGCGCGTACAACTTCACCGTCGACTTCGCCGGTGCCGACGACGTGGCCGCCGGGTTCGTGAAGGGCCTGAAGGTCGGCCACTGCATCGAGTCGACGCTCAGCACCGCGTCCACGGCGCCCGGCACGCTGCGTACCGGCGTGGAGGGCAACAGCCTCTCCCTCGCCAACGCGGACGCGAACAACCTCGCCATCCAGGCGGGCGGCCGCGACCGCCTCGAGTGGCTCCTGCTCTCGTCGCGTCGCGCGCTCGCCGACACGCCGGCCGGTGCCGCGGCGAACTTCGAGCTGGCGGCGCACCAACGGGCCATCTGGTCGCTGACCAACCCGTCGACGCCGGGCCAGCCGGCAAACCCCGCGGAGCCGATTCTCGTGAGCCCCGCGTTCAACGCCCGCGCGAACCAGCTGTTCATCGAATCGGCCACCTACGCGGCCGCCGTCGCCCAGCCGCCCTCGATCACGGCGACCGGCGGCGCCGTGTGCAGCGGCACCGCCCGCAACCTGCACGTGACCGGCGCGCCGCTCACCAGCGTGACGCTCAGCATCACGTCGGGCGGCGGGCAGTTCGCCGGCGGCGCGCAGCAGACCACGATCGTGCTCGGCCCGACCGGCGCGGCCGACGTCGCGCTCACGGGCAACACCCCGGGGGCGGTCGCCGTGTCCGGCACGTTCCAGGTTCCGACGCTGGTCCAGGCCGAGGTGCCCGACACGCCGAATAGCGGCCAGGACTTCGTGTACATCGAGTTCCGCACCCAGACGGTCGGGGCGTCGGTCGACTTCCTGAACTGCACCGTGCCGGGTCCGCCGACGCCTCCGGGGACCGGTGGCGTCACCGGGGTCTCGTCCTCCACCCTCTCGATCGCGAAGGCCGGTCCGCGCGTGGCCCGTGCCGGGAGCGTGCTCGGCTACTCGATCAGGGTCCGCAACACGAGCACGACCGCGGCCACGAACGTGATCGTCCGGGACGTGGTCCCGGCGGGGTACTCGCTCGTCAAGGCGGTGCCCGGCGCGACCCTCGCGAAAGGGCGCCTCACCTGGCGGCTCGGCACCCTGGCGGCGGGCGCCACCCGGATCATCAAGGTGAGCTTCCGCGTCGATCGCACCGTCAACGGGCAGCGCTGCAACAACGCCAACGCCAGCGCCACGAATGCGCCGCAGGTCAAGGCGCGGGTCTGCTCGACGATCCTGCCGCCACTGAAGCGGATCCTCCCCGCCGTCACCGGGTAGCGCACGCGCATCCTCTGGGGGTCGCCGCGCTCGCGGCGACCCCCACGACGCTCGTCGCCGCTGCCCGCGGGCGGCTACTTGCCGAGCTGGCCCCGAGCCGCCCCATCCGGGTACTGCGCGTTGTGGACGTTGACGTAGAAGCGCTCCGGGCGCTGCCGGATGCTCGTGATCGTGCTCGCGGCGACGTTCTGCACGCAGCCCTTGGCCGTGTACGGGAAGTGGTTCAGCGAGTCGATGTCGCTGAACGCGACGGCCGCCGGTCCGCTGACGCCCGCGGCGCCCTCGTGGATGTGCGCGGCCGTGGCGGGAGCGGCGCCGAAGCCGGCGACGGTGATCGTGAAGCACACTCGCCGCTGTCCCTCGTTCAGGCGGATCAGCGCCGAGCCCGTCGCCCCGCCCGCAGGCGGGACCTCGTTCGACCCCTTGAGCGACGCCGTGAGGGGTCGCGCGGCGAACGCGAGCTGCGAGGCGCGCGCCGCCGCAACGCAGGCGTTGTGGGCGAACCGCTTGGCCCCGGTGTTGCGCGGCGCCGGGAACCGGGCCGCGCACGCGGCCTGCGCCCGCGTGCGGTTGGCCACCGGGCTCGTCGGGTTGCCCGCGTCGGTCGCGGCGCCGGTCGCCGCGATGGCCGCGTTCGTGCATTTGGGCTGGTAGGCGCGGAAGGCCGCGCTCGTCTTCGCTCCCGACCACGCGCTGTTGCACTTCTTCGCGAAGTCGGTGCGCGTCGCCCCGTGGACCGACGCCGCGCCGACGACGGCGCAGGCCACGGCCGCGCCGATCACGAGAGCCCGGTACTTGGTCATCCTGCCTCCCACGGTGCGTTCCCCGCCTGAACCTGCCGAAAGCTGATCCTACGACGGAACGTCGCGCCGTCAAGACCGCGCCCGCCCCGATGCTCCGGATCCGGACCGCCGCCGCAAAGAGCGAACGCGCCCGCGGACTAGACTCGGCGCCGCGATGGGGATCGAGACGCACCGGACGATCGACGCGATCGCCGACGCCTGGGATGAGCTCGCCGACGAGGTCGGCGCGGCCCCGTTCCTGCGCCCTGGCTGGTTCAAGGCGTGGCACGAAGCCTTCGGATGCGACGCCCTGACGATCGTCGCCGTCCGGCGCGGACCGCGGGTGGCGGCCCTCCTCCCGTTCGTCGAGCGGCGCGGCGGGGCGCGCTCCCCCACCAACGACCACACGCCCCTCTTCGACGTCCTCGCCGTCGACGAGGCGGCAGCAAGCGATCTGGCGGTGGCCGTGCTGGGGCACCGCCCCCGGAGCGTGACCCTGCAGCTGGTCGATCCGGACGCGCCCGCCACACGAGGGTGGCTCGCAGGCGCCGCCACCGCCGGGTACGCGACTGCATCGGCGCCGATTCTGAGATCGCCCTACATCGACACCACCTGCGGGTGGGCCGCCTACGAGGCGCGAATCGACGCGAAGATGAAGTCGGATATCCGGCGTCGGCGGCGACGGATGGACGACGAGGGCGAGGTGACCCTGGAGGTGCACGACGGCAGCACCGGCCTCGACGCGCTGCTGGACGAGGGGTTTCGCGTCGAGGCCGCCGGCTGGAAGGGACAGACGGGAACGGCGATCATCGCGAGCCCGACGACTCGCCGCTTCTACACGCAGGTCGCCCGGTGGGCGGCCGAGCGGGGCTGGCTGCGGCTGTGCTTCCTGCGGCTCGACGGCCATCCCGTCGCATTCGACTACAACGTCCACGCGGGCCGCGTGTACTACGGGCTGAAGGGCGGATACGACGAGGCGTTCAGGCGGTTCTCGCCGGGGAAGGTCCTGCTCATGGCGATGATCGAGCGCATCTTCGACGAGGGGGTCGACCGCTACGACTTCCTCGGGGAGGACGAGCCCTACAAGCTCGACTGGTCCGACGGGACGCGCCCGCGCGTGCTGGCGCAAGTCTTCAGCCCGTCCCCGCTGGGCGTGGCGGAGCGGATCGCGTATACGCACGGCCGGCCGCTGGCGAAACGTGCGCTGGCCGGAGCGCGACGGTTCCGTGGTCGCCGGCCGCGGCCGACCGGGCCTCCCTCCAATCCGGCGAAGGCACGTCCGTGAACCCCCTGCCCCAGCGGATCGCCGGCACGTTCCGCCGCTCGCTCTCGCGCCGGCCCGGCGCCTACCGGGCGGCGCGGCGCGCGAAGGTCATCGGCCGGTACGCCCTGCGCCGCCCGCACGAGCCCGACTTTCGCGCGGTATCGGAGCTCCGCCTCGACGGGCGGGTGTTCCTGGACGTTGGAGCCAACTCCGGCCAGTCGGCCCTGTCGTTCCGGCTCTTCGACCGCCGCTCGCCGATCGTCTCCGTCGAGGCCAATCCGGACCTGGAGGCGGACCTCCGGCTTGTGGGCAGGATCCTCCGCCGGTTCTCGTACGTCATGTGCGCCGCCTGCGCGGACGACGGACCGGTCGAGCTTCGGATCCCGACCTACCGGGGGGTCGACATCTCGGGCGAGGCGAGCGTCCTCCCGGACGACGGTGAGGCCGGCTGGTGGTCGCAGCAGCACCTCAGCGGCGAGCAGGCCGACGAGCTGGCGCTCCGGACGGTCACCGTGCCGGGGATGCGGCTCGACCGTCTCGAACTCGAGCCCGGCCTCGTGAAGATCGACGTCGAGGGAGCAGCGCCGATGGTCGTCGACGGGCTCTGGGAGACCATCTCCCGCCACCGCCCCGCAATCCTCATCGAGGCGGACTCCGAGATGGACGCGCTCGTCGAACGGCTCGCCGGACTCGGCTACCGGCCGTTCAGCTGGGACGACGGCGCGAAGCGGTTCGTGCCGCTCCTCCCGGATGGGCAAAACGTCTTCTTCCTGACGCGGTAGCCGCCGGCTATCGCTCGGCGACGAGGCTGAGGTCGTCGGTCGCCCACTCGAGCTGCCGGCGAAGCCCGTCCTCGATCGAGACCTGCGGCTCCCAGTCGAGGGCCGATGCCGCCAGGGTCGTATCCGCCGACGTCCGGCGAACGTCGCCGGTCGCCACCGGCTCGAAGACGAGGTCGAGCTCGCGCCCGCCGATCTCCTCGCAGATGGCGATGGCCTCGCGAAGCGACGTCTCGCTGCCGCCGCCGACGTTGTACACGGCGCCGGACGCGCCGCGCTCCATCGCCGCGACGGTGGCGGTGACGGCGTCGGCGACGTAGGTGACGTCACGCGACTGGTCCCCGGAGCCGAACACCCGAAATGTCCCCCCCGAGGCGAGCGCGGAGCAGACGCGCGTGAACGCCATGTCGGGCCGCTGCCGGGGCCCGTACACGGTGAAGTAGCGCATCGCCACGGCCTCCAGGCCCGACGACGACGCGTAGGCGCCGGCGAGGTGCTCGCACGTCAGCTTGGTCACGCCGTACGGCGAGATCGGCGCCGGGCGGGCGTCCTCGCGTGTCGGATAGCTCTCCGCGTTGCCGTAGATCGACGAAGACGAGGCCCACACGACCCGCACCCCCGCCGCGCAGGCCGCCTCGAACACGCGCTGGGTGGCGAGGATGTTGTCGCTGGCGTACCTCACGAACGACGCACCGAAGCTGCCGCGGACGCCCGGCTGGGCGGCCAGATGAAAGACGCCGTCGCAGCCGTCGAGCAGCGCGTCGATCGGCGTTTCCAAGAGGTCGGCCTCGATCAGGGTGAACTCGTCCCGGCCGAGCAACGGCGCGATGTTGCGGTCCTTGACCGACCGGTCGTAGTAGTCGGTGAACGCGTCGATGCCGAGGACGCGGTCGCCGCTGGACACGAGCGCCTCGCAGAGGTGCGAGCCGATGAACCCCGCGCAGCCGGTGACCAGGAAGCGGCTCATCCGCCGGTCCGGCGGCGCGGCGTCGTGCTCGTGCGCTTGCGCGGCGTGGCCGCGCTCTTGCGAGGCGTCGTGCTCTTCGGCTTCTCCGCCGGCACTTCCTCCGCCCCGTCGGCTGCCGGCGGCGGAGGCGCCGCCTCCGCGACCTCGCCGGCGTCGACCGGCTTCTCGGGGGCCGCGGGAACAGGATCGGCCGGCGGGGAGGCCGTCTCCGTGAGGGATTCGGTGCTCGCCTCGGGCTCGGCCACCGGCACGTCCTGCGCGTTCAACGCCGCCTCCTCCGTGACGGGCGAGGCGACGGGCTCCTCCTCGACGGGCGAGGCGACGGGCTCCTCCGTGACGGGCGAGGCGACAGGCTCCTCCTCGACGGGCCGGGCGACAGGCTCCTCGAACCGGTCGGCCGTGGCTTCGACTGCCTCGGCCGGCGGATCGGGAGCCTCGCTCGGCGCAGTTGACCGCGGCTCGACGTCCGGCGTCCGGGTCACGACCGTCGCGACCGGCTCGACATCGGCGTGCTCCTCCCCCGCGTCGATCACGGGCGCGATCTCGGCGCGCGACATCGCATCGCCCGGGGCCCGATCCTCCTCGCCCGGGAGGGGACGGGGCGCGGCCTTGGCCCGCCCCCAGCGCACCCGCTCGTTGAGCCGGCCGAACCCCGGGATCGCGCGGGTGCCGAGGAAGACGGTGCCGATGATCCTCGCGCGGACGGCCGTGACGCGGTCCCACGCCCGCTCGACGTCTGCCGTCGTCGTCGTACGCTGCTCGGCGACGATCACGGTGCCGTCGGCCTGCTCGGCCCAGACGAGGGCGTCGGACGAACGCTCGAGCGAGGGCGGGACGATCAGCACCATCTCGGACTCGGATTGGAGGCTCTCGACGAGCTCCCGCACCCGCCTCGAATCGAGGCGCCGGTGCGCACCGCGGGAAGCGCCGGCGGGAATCACCGTGAGGTCGGCGCCGCGGAGAACGCCGAGAACGTCGGGCCCCGACCCGTTCGCGTCGAATCCCTCGCCGTGCACGAAGTCCGCGAGCCCCGAGTGATTCGAGAGGCGGAAGAGACGGGTGACCTCGGCCTGGTCGGGGTCGGCGTCGACGACGACCACGCGGAAGTCCGGAGCGGCGAGTGCCGCACCGAGGTTGGCGGCCACCGCTCCGCCCGGACCGCCGCGCTCCGCGCCGATCAGCACGACGCTGCGGACCGAACCGTCACGCGCGAGGTACGAGATCTGATCCGCGAGCAGACGGACCTCGTTGGCCGCGCCCGAGGCGGGCGTGGATCGCACGACGAGGCCCGATCGCAGGTCCGACCCGCTCACCTGGCCGAGCAGGGGCGCGTCGACGGTCGCAGCGAGCGACTTCGCGTCGTCGATCGTGCTCGACCGACGCTCGCGCACGACGATCACCGTGCCCGCGAGGGCGACACCGCAGAACGCGCCGAGCAGGACGATCAGGGGAATCTTCGGCGAGACGGGGGCGGACGCGACCCGCGCCGGGTCGACGACGGTGAGGGTGCCCGGCGCGCGCTGCTGGCCGAGGACCGCGGCCGCCGCGCTTCGGATGCTTCGCCGCTGCGCGTCCGAGAGCCCCGCGAAGGCGTCCTGGCGAAGGAGCTCGTCGGCGAGATCCTCGTCGCGCTTAGAACCCTCTCCCGCCAGCGCCACCATCCGGTCGCCGAGCCGCCTCGCAAACTCCTGCGCCCCCGCGGCGGTTGGCCGGCGAACCCGGATCGAGACCACGCGGGTCACGTCGTTCGAGGTGGACTGCACGTCCTCCGCGAGCTGGTCGGGCGTGAGGTTCAGCCCGAGCTCCTGCGCCACGGCCTGCAGCTGAGGCTGGCTGGTGGCGAGCTCCGAATACGTGCGTGCCAGGGTGCCGGCCGCCTCCAGGGTGTCGACGTCCGAGCTGGTCGGTCCGGTGAGCAGGCGCACCGTCGACTCGTAGGTCGGCTGCAGAAAGGCCGCAACCGCACGTGCCACGAGGCCACCCACAACCGCGGCGGCGATGAGGACGACCCACCACTTGCGGGCCACCGCGATCAGGTTCTTCTGCTCCACGGACCCCCTTCCCTAGGGACGAGCCCCATAGTAGTCATTTCGCAGTCTTGGTCGCCAACGACATGGGTGCCCCCTCCGCCCCTGCGTGGGCACGCTCTCAGCCACGCTTCACACGGGCCCAGACGTGCTCACGGCGCCCGGCGGCGAAGTCCCGCGCGCCGCGCAGCGCGGCGAGGTTCATGCGGCAGAAGTAGTACGGCAGGTAGAGGATCCGGCTGCGCCCGCCAGCCCGCTCACGAGCCCAGCCGGCGCCCGCGGCGCCGTAGAACGCCGACTGCAACGCGAGCGCCACGAGCGCCCAGCGGCGCCGGCGGACCAGGATCACGCTCGTCGCGGCGATCACCACCAGCGCCCACGGGACAATCGGGCGCAGCCCCTTGTGGGAGACGAGCTGCCAGGCCAGCCGGGGGTTGCGCCGGACGAGGCCGGGCATGAGCGCGACCAGCGCCTGGAATCGCCCCGCGACGAGCCGGCTCCGGCGGGTCGCCTCGTCCTCCACGGTCAGCGACGCCCGTTCGAGCGAGACCGCCCGCGGCGCGTACACGACGCGCCAGCCGTCAGCGGCGGCGGCCAAAGCCTGCACGAGATCCTCGTTCATCGTGCCGATCGGGGGCGGGCGGAACGCCTCGCGGCGGAAGGCGACGACCTCCCCGGCGGCGCCGACGGTGGATCCGATGGCGCTCTCCCAGGTCTTGATCATGGACTCGTACCGCCAGTAGAGCCCCTCCGCGCGGTCGAGCGCCCGGCCGCTTCCGTCTTCGATCGCCTTTCGTCCGGCGACCACGCCCACCGCGGGATCGGCGAACGGCTCCGTGAGCGCGAGGATCGTCTCCGGAGCGTACCGGTTGTTCGCGTCGCTGAAGACGAGCACATCGCCGGTCGCCGCGCCGGCGGCCCTCGTGATCGCGGCGAGCTTGCCGCGCCGCTGCGGCTCGTGGAGCACGCGCACACCCGACACCGTGGCCGCGAGCTCTCCGGTCCGATCGTCGGATCCGTCGGCGACGACGATCACCTCGAGGAGGTCGGCCGGGTACTCCGCTTGCTTGGCGTTCTCGAGGCGGGGCACGATCTCCGCCTCCTCGTTGTACGCCGCGACGATCAGCGACACGCGGGGACGGAACGCGGGGTCGAGACGCAACGGGCGCGGGCGAAGCCGGGCCCATGCGGCGACGATCGCCGGGTAGCCGGCGAACGTGTAGGCGACGAGCGCGACGGCGCCCGCGAACAGCGCCGTCACCGGGCGGCCCCACGGAGGAGCCGCCGAGCGGGGCTCCGGGCCAGCATGTCGGCGATCGCCACGAGCGCCCTGCCCGTCGCCCGGGTTCCCAGGCCGATCGTGACGATGCCCGGGTCATGGCTCGCGAAGCGCAGCTTGAACGGCTCGTCGCCACGCAGGAACCGGTACTCGGAGACGCCGCCCTCCAGCGCCGCCCGGATGGTGTGGAGCAGCAGCGCGAGGCCCACAGCGCGGTCCTCCATGCCGGGGTCGCGTCCTGCCTGGTAGTACGACTCCGAGGCGCCGAACCGCAGGCCGTACCACGCGGCCGCGGGCCGGCCGTCGACCTCGAGTCGCCAGAGGCGAAGCCACCCGCGATCGAGGGCGGTCGCGGCGAAGTCGCGGTGGAACGCCATGTCGGCGAGGAACGGGGAGTCCGAGCCCCAGCGGGCACGGTGCAGCGCGAAGAGCACGTCCAGATCGCCATCGAGCGACTGGCGTCCACGGGTCAGGACGTATCGGTGGTCGTGCTCCCGCGCCAGCCGGCGCTCGATGCGCCGCGCCTGGCCGCGGCGGTTCGCGCTCCATCCCGCGAGCAGCTGGTCCCAGCCGCCGGCGCCGAACGTGAGCACCGGGCTGGCCTCGCGTGCGAGTACCCGTCCGCCGAGCTCGCCGGCCCAGTCCGCGTCACCGGGCAGGCGCTCGAGGAGCGCGAGGTCGGCACCGGCGGCCGCCACCGCGGGCCTGACGGCGAGCATGACCTCCTCGTTGTCGGCCGGCGCGCAGATCGGCCCCTGCTGGTCGGCCGGGCCGTGACCGATCAGGCGGACTACGCGTGCCGGTCGGCGGCCGAAGCGGTACAGCGGCAGGATGCCGGCCACGGCGCCGTCGCCCCGCGTGAGCGCGGCGATCGCCAGGGGACGCCCCCGGCCGTGGTGCCGGTACCATGCGCTCGCCCACTCCCAGGTGGCGAAGACGTTGCCGGAGGCCGCCGCCAGACGCGTCCACTCGTCACGCAGATCGTCGAGGGACGCGACGATCTCGACCCGAAGCGGCGCGAGATCACGCTGGACGCGATGCGGCGGACGGTCCACGGAGACGCCTCCCGCGGTCACGTCGCGACGACCGCTGCCGGCCCGCAGCCCGTGGGCAACGGCCGCCGCATCTCGTTCGGGCATCCGTGCACGAGCATCGGCCGACCTTACCAACTTCCCCCATGTCGAGCGGGTACCAGCGTCGGGGGAGGCCCGCCGACCCCGTTCTATAGTGGCGCGCATGGAGCCTCGCCCACGCGACCTCGGACACCGCGCGCTGGGCCAGGCACGGCGCGTCGGGGGGCGCGTCGCCGGTCTCGTGGCCGTCACCGTCGCCGCGACGGCCCTGGGCGCGTGCGGCGGGACGGACGACGGGACGTCGGCGCAGCCGCAGGCGAACGACGGAACCGTCACGAGCATGTCCGGCGCGGCGACCACCCAGGGCGCCGGGCGACGCCGGCTGCCGCCGTCCCTACAGCGACGACAGCCCGTGGAACACCCCGATCGGCAGGTCGCCGAGGTATTTCGAGCGCGACCTCGGCGTACGGGGTGAGCTCACGTCGAGCCCCGAGCAGTACACCTATCCGGTGTACCACGTGACAAGCGCGACCCCGCGACGCGCTGTCGCGCTGAGCGGATGGTTCTCGAACGTCGTCGACGGCGGGGCACGACTCGTCAACCAGCGCGCCGGGACGACGGAGCTGCCGATCCCCGACGCGGCCGAGGCGGCGGCCGGGAGCGACGCGCAGATCATCCTGGTCGACCCGTCCACCGGTGACGAGTGGGGCGCATCCCATCTCGAGAAGCGCGACGACGGCAGCTTCGACGCGTGGAACGCCTACCACTACTCGACCCGGTGGAGCGGCGTCCCGCCGTACGACGAGAACGGCCAGCCCTTCTGGCTGCGCGGCGCCGGGGTGCCATACCTCGCCGGGCTCGTGCGCCCCTGCGAGATCCGCCGGGGGCGGATCGACCACGCCCTCGCGTTCGCATACGACTCGCCCTCCGCGCAGAACGTGTACCCGGCCACGAAGTCGGACGGCGCCGGGCCGCCCGAGGCGCTGCCCGAGGGCACGCGGCTGCAGCTCAACCCGGAGCTCACGCGGGAGGCCCTCGCCGCCCGTGGGTGCACGGGCCCGTGCCTCACGATCGCCCGTGCCCTGCAGCGGCACGGGATGTACGTCATCGACAACTCCGGCCGCCCGAAGGTGATGCTCGAGTACGAGGGCACGGCGAAGTGGGACGGGCTGGTCAACGCGAACACCGTCCGGCCGATCCCGATGTCGGAGTTCCGGGTCCTGGCGCCGGAGGGAACCACCTGACGCCGCCGACGCGCGCGGCGCGCGGCGCCGTGACCGCGCGACCGGCCTGACGCGGAGCGACCGACGGTGAGTCAGCCGACGCTCGACCACGAGGGCACCGGACGCCGCCGCACGTCGTTCCTGCGCGCGGCGGCGGGCACGTTCGGCACCAACCTCGCCGTCGCGACCCTCTCCCTCGTCAACGTCCTGATCGTCGCTCGCGTGATCGGCGCCACCGGCCGGGGACAGGTGGCGTTCCTCATCACGATCGCGTCGCTGGCGGGGTTCTTCGGCGCGGCCGGCGTGCAGGAGTCGAACGCGAACATCGGCGGCTCGGAACCCCGCCTGCGTCCCCGTCTCGCGACGAACTCCATCTTCCTCGCGCTCGGGTTCGGGACCATCGTGGCGCTCGCCATCGCCACACTGGTGGTCACCTTCCCGGCCGCGGGCGGCGACGTTCAGCGGAGCCTGCTCTGGATCACGCTCGCCTCGATCCCGGCGGTCATCCTGAAGACATATCTCAGCTTCCTCGTGCAATCGGACTACCACTTCGCGATCACCAACGCGGCGTGGCTCGCGGGACCGCTGACCACGGCGATCACCAACGGCACGCTGGCCGCCACCGGCCACCTGCACGTCTCGAGCGCGATCGGCGCCTGGATCGGCGGGCAGTTGCTCGGCATGTCGATGCTCGTCTGGTTCGTCGCGAAGCGGATTCATTTCGGGCGGCCCGACGTCCGCCTGGCCCGCCGCTCCGTGACGTTCGGCGCCAAGGCCCACGTCGGCCACGCGCTCGAAATCGGCAACTACCGGCTCGACCAGTGGTTCGTCGGCGCGTTCTCCGGGTCGCGGGAGCTCGGCATCTACAGCGTGGCGGTCGCCTGGGCGGAGGTGCTGTTCTACCTTCCCGGGGTCCTCGTGATGATCCAGCGGCCCGACCTCGTCCGAGCCGGCCCCCAGGACGCGGCGAAGCTCGCACAGCGACTGCTGCGCGTCACCGTCCTCATCGCACTTCCCCTCGCGGCCTTCCTGATCGTCGCGGCCCCGTTCCTGTGCACGACGGTCTTCGGCGCGGAGTTCGCCGATTCCGTGCCCCAGCTGCGCGTGCTCGCGCTCGGTGCGGTCGGCATCACCTTCATGGCCCTCCTCGGCAGCGCCCTCACCGCGCAGGGCAAGCCATTGCTCACGACCTCCGCCGACGCCTGCGCATTCGTGCTCACCATCGGACTCGATCTCGCGCTCATCCCTCCGATGGCGGGCCTCGGCGCCGCCATCGCGACGAGCGTGGCCTGGACCGGGGGTGGCCTGGCGATGGCGCTCATCTTCTCCAGGGCGCTGCGGACCGACATCGGCCTGCTCGTCCCTGGGCGCGCCGACCTGCGCCTGATCCATTCCGAGCTCGTGACGAGGCTGCGTGATCGAAGCTCCTGACCACGGGCACGGCATGCGCCTGGGCGTGTACTCCGACCTCACCTACCGGGAGCGCGACGGCGTCGTGTCGACCAACCGGGCGTTCATCCGGTTCGTCACCGCGCTCCCGCCGCGTGTCGACGAGGTCGTGATCGCCGGGCGGCTCGACCCGCAGCCGGGGACGGGCCCGTATGCCCTGCCGGCAGCGGGCGTGCGCTTCGTCCCGCTGCCGCACTACCCTCGCGTCACGAACGTCATCCGGCTGCTCGGCGTGGCACGACGCTCGTGCCGGCAGTTCGCGCGGATGCTCGACGACGTCGACGGCGTCTGGATCTTCGGGCCCCACCCGCTCGCCGTCGCGTTCGCGATGATCGCCCGCCGGCGCGGCGTGCCGCTCGCGCTCGGCGTCCGGCAGGACTACGTCTCCTACATCCGCAACCGCCTTCCAAACCGCTGGTGGGGCTGGGCGCTGCCGGCCGCGTGGGCGCTCGACCGGGTGTTCCGCCGCCTCGCCCGGCGCGCGCCGACGGTCGCGCTGGGACGTGAGATCGCAGGGGCGTACCGACGTGGCGCCCCAGTCCTCGAGACCGGGTTCTCGCTGGTCTCCGAGCGTGACATCGTCCCGCTCGACGAGGCGCTCGCGCGGGAATGGCCCGCAGCGCCGCGCATCGTGTCGGTCGGGCGGCTCGATCCCGAGAAGAACCCGATGCTCCTCTTGGAGATCCTCGCCGAGGCACGGGCGTCGGGCACGCCATGGCGGCTGACCGTCGCCGGCGACGGGCCGTCACGGCCAGAGCTGGAGCGCACCGCCCGTGAACGGGGACTGGCCGACGCAGTCGAGTTCCTCGGCGAGGTTCCGAACGGCGAGGACCTGTGGCGCGTCTATCGAAGTGGCGACGTCTTTCTGCACGTATCGCTCACCGAGGGATTGCCGCAGGTCCTCTTCGAGGCGCAGGCGGCGGGGCTGCCGATCGTCGCGACCGCGGTCGGTGGGGTCACGGCGGCGCTCGATGGGGGCAGGACCGGCCTAATCATCCCGCCGCGGGACGCCGCGGCGGCCGTCGCGGCGCTGGAGCTGCTCCGGACGGACGTGAGCCGCCGGGCGCAGTTGATCCGCGCGGCACACGCGGCCGTGAGCGTCGAGACCCTCGAACGCCAGCTGGATCGCGTGGCGTCGTTCCTGCGCGCGTACGCGTACCGCACCCGATGAGAGCCACGGGCGCGTCAGTGCACGACGAGGCGCTCCACGCTAGATCACCAGGTCGGCCTTGCGATCCGCCACGGCGACGTCCCGCCCCGGGCCGCCGACCACCCGATCCCGACCGCCGTCGCTCCCGGCCAAGTCGTCGTTGCCTGCGCCGCCGGACAGCAGGTCCCGGCCGAGCCCGCCGATCAGCCGATCGGCACCTGGGCCGCCCGCGAGGCGATCCCGTCCGGTGCCGCCGCGTAACACGTCGTTGCCCGCGCCGCCGTCGAGCACGTCGCGGCCGCTCGCGCCGTACAGGACGTCGTCTCCCCCGCCGCCGCGCAGGACGTCGTCGGCGGCGCCGCCGCAGATGACATCGCGGCCGGCCGTGCCGACAAGCACGTCCCGGCGCGACGTGCCGGTGATCGTGCATGCGGGGCCGGGCGCGGCGCCCGCCGGGCCGGCGACATACCTGAAGGCCGTGAGGGGAATGGGAGCGACCGTTCGCGACGTGATCGCTCCATCCCAGCGCGCGGTCCCGTCGAATTCGGCGACGAGCTTCGGACGGCCGGAGTTGTCGATGACGTACATCCCGTACTCCTGCAGGGCGCGTGCGATGGTCAGGCACGCGCCACTGCAGCCCCATACCCCGATCTGCGCGGGCGTGAGGTCGGGGTTCAGCTGGAGCCGGGCTCCCTCGGGAAGGTCCCGAGGATCGTTGCTCGCGCCGTCCGATTTCGTCGCCGGGGCGACGAAATCCCCGCGGGGAGCGTCATACGCGAAGGCGAGCGCATGGTCGATGCGTCCCGCGGCGATCTCGCACGGCCTGATGAGGCCGGCCAGATATGGGACCCCGGCCCCGCGGTTCGCGAAGCTTCCCCCGTTCGCCGCAGGGGGCGGCACGCCCGACCACGCGACGTTGTAGTGGTACACGTTCCAGGCGCGGTACCCGCCCACGGTGCGCGCGAAGCGGGATGCCCCCCACTCGTCGCCAGTGGCGTGGTCGACGAGGATGATCTGCGCGTCGCTCCCCGGAGCGGGCGCCGCGCCGGGCGGCACCGGCAGCCGGACCGTCCCGCCGCGCTGGTTGACGAGCCGGCGTCCCCCGTCGGTGACGTTCGAGAACCACCCCGACACGGTCACGGTCTGGAGGGGCGTCGCCGCGGTCACGCCGTAGACCGGATACGTGTACTGATTGGGGTCCGAGCTCAACGCTCCGGTGAGCGCGCCGACGTGGAATGCGCTCCTGGGATGTCGCGGCGCGGCCCCGACCGGCGTGTTCCACGGGCTGGTGGCCGAGTACGGGCGCGCGCACCCGTCGTGAGCAGCCGCCGCCGGGTTCGGCGCGAGGAGCTCCGAGCCGCATGCCGTGAGGATCGCGGCGACGACGAGCACGAGCGACCTCCGCCACGGCAACCGGCGGGTCGTCGCGGCGAGGCGCCTCGTTGCGGGTCCCGATGAGGCGGGAACGGGCACGCGGCGACGCTAGCAGAGGCATTTCGGCGGCCCGCGCGGCGGCGGGTCCAGGGAACGAAGCCTGGTCAGGCCCCGGTCGGATGAGCGGGGGTTCCCCCCGCCCGCCCGGGACGACGCCGTCGCCGACCGAGCGCAGGGACCGGTGCCGGCTCCGTGGCAGGCGCCCGCGCGAGCTGGATCACCGCACCGGTGATGCCGATGAGAACCCAGAAATACCGCTCGTATGCGAGGGTCAGGAACAGGCCCGTCAGCATGTAGCCGGCGAGCGCGATGACCATCGCCGTGGCGATCCGCGCCAGCCGGGGATCCGACTCGGCGCAGCGGCGACGCACCCGCACGAGCCCGGTGAACGCCGTGCAGACGATGGCGAGGAACACCGCCAGTCCCGCGAGGCCGAGCTCCGCGGCGATGCTCAGGAACATGTTGTGGGCCTCGCGCTGCGCCTCCTCACCACGGTTGGGCCCAGTCTTGACCGAGGTGTGCGCCTCGAGGCCGAGGCGCCTGATGTACTGCTGGTAGTAGAGCGGGAAGACACCGGGCCCCACTCCCACGACGGGGTGATCCAGGAACACGAGCCCGGCGGCGGCCATCTCGCCGGTGCGGCCCCGGACCGCCTGGTCGGCCGCCGTTGAGCTTCCCGCCTCCTGCGTCGCGCCGGTGAGGCTCGACCCGATGCTCGAGACACGGACGCGGTAGTCGGGCACCACCGCGAGCGCGACGACGACGGCGAGAACGATCAGGAACACCTGCGATCCCTTGACGTACCTGAAGGCGGCTGCAAGCCCGAGCATGAGTGCGAGGGCGAGCGCACCCCCTCGGGAATACGAGAGCACCAGACCGCCGAGCACCGCGAGCGTCGCGCCTGTGGCGAAGAGCCGGTACCGGGGGTTCGCGCCCCGCAACGCGATGAGTCCGATGGGGATGAGCGGCACCAGGATCTGGGCGTAGTAGTTCGGGTCGCCGAGTGGCCCCGACAGGCGCGCTTCCGCCTCGACCCCGCGGAAGAACTCCACGGGGACGAGCGCGAACCCCCCGTACGGCCGGTCGAAGGTGCCGGTCACCTGCTGGAACACGCTGACCGCGCCGAGGCAGGCGCCGGCGAGCAGGAGCGCCCAGAGCACCCGCTCGAGGGTCGCGACCGAGCGGATGGCGTTCATCACGAGCACGCACAGGAGCAGGCCCTCGAACAGGAACGGCACGAAATGGTCGATCGCCGCGGCTGGCTCCCGTGACGCGACCGTCGACGCGAGCTGGATGACGGCGAACGTGGCGACGAGGCCGACGGGCCATCCGAACCGCAGCCGGTTGCCGCGGAGCACCTCGTCCGCTACCGGGATGGCCAGGGCCGCGATGATCAGCGCCGCGAGCGACGCGGGAGCGCCGTACTCGCGCACGGCGACGCCGGGGACGTCGAGGAACAGCAGGAACAGCACCGCCGGCGTGACGAGCTCGGGACGGGCGAGGGCCGCGACGACCGCGACGACGCCGAGCCCCACGATGAGCGCCGACACGGGAGCCCCCGCGAGCATCGCGCCACCCGCGAGCACAGCGGCGGCGCCGACCGCGACGGCCAGTCCGCCGGTATTGGCGAGCGGTGCGGGGCGATCGAACGCGTTGACGCTCATCGCCCGGGTACCCATGCCCGCAGACCGGGAGCGAGGAGCTGCAGGCGGAGCACGCCCAGCCCGGAACGGACCCCCACGTTGCGCCTGGACAGCTCGAGCCACCTGGCGGTGCGCAGGTCGTTGGTGCCCCGCTCGGTCGTGAACGCCACCTCGAAGCCGGCCCGGCCGAGTTCGTCGACGACGTCACGGCTGTGGCCGCCTGCCGGGTAGGCGAACGCCCTGGGCGTCGGCCCGACCTCACGCTCGAGATCCTCCAACGATCCGATGAGCTCATCCGCGACGCGTTCGAGCGGCAGCCGGCTCATGATCGGGTGGGTCCGTGAATGCGGGGCAAGGGCGACGCCCTCGCCGGCGAGCTCCCGCAATCGCTGCCACCCGAGTACCCGGCATCGGGTGTCGTCGACCTCGAGCGCCCGGACGATGGCGTCGACCTCGGCCATCGCGTCGTCGTGCGCGGTCGCCTTGACGTGATCGCGGAGCCGGGCGAACGACGCGGCACGGTCGTCGGCGTTCCCCAGGGGCAGAGTGCCGGCCCCGCTCGCGACCGGCGCCCGTCGCGCGGTCTCCCGGAACGCGCGGTAGAGCCGGTCCCACCAGAACCCCGGGCCGCTGCTGTCCGGGAATGCCGTCGGCACGAACAGCGTCACGGGCGCACCGTGCTCCCGGAGGACCGGCCAGGCGTTCGCGTCGAAGTCCTCGTATGCGTCGTCGAACGTCACCATCACCGACCCGGGGGGCAGCCTGGTCTCGCCCCGTCGCGCCGCGAGGACCTCGTCGAGCGACACGAGCCGCCGCGCCCGCGACAGATGCGCGATCTGGCGGCGGAAGCCGCCGGGGGTGGCGCTGAGGAGCGACGGGTCGAGGTCCGGCTGGGCTCCGACCTCGTCCACGCGGTGATACATCAGCACGGTGAGCACGTCGGCGCGGGCGCGCTCGAGATGCTCGAGCGCTCCGGCGAGCCCCGGGATCTCGGCGACTCGCGTCGCAACCGTTCGCGCCGCGGAGCGACCCCTGGCGACCCACTCATCGGCTCGACCGGGGTCGCGCCACCCGTCCGTCCCCGTGCCACGACCCACGCGCAGCCCGGTGGCGTCGCTCACGATGGACCGAGTCCCGGCGGGAGGCGCATCAGCGGGTCGCCTGAACTCAGAGCCCCGACCGTCTGACGACCGACAGCGCGGTCCACATCAGGATCTTCAGGTCGAGGGCCAGCGACATGTTGCGAATGTAGTCGATGTCGAGTCGCAGTCGCTCGTCGAAGGTGGTGCTGTTGCGCCCGTGCACCTGCCACAGCCCCGTGATTCCCGGGGGCACCTCGAGCCGCTCCGTGTGCCACAGGGAGTAGGTGTTCGACGCGAACGACGTCGGTCGGGGCCCGACGAGCGACATGTCCCCCCGGACGACGTTGAGGATCTGCGGAAGCTCGTCGAGGCTGGTCCTGCGCAGGACTCGCCCGATCGGCGTGATGCGCGGGTCGTCCGGGATCTTGAAGTCCGGCGGCGGGAGCACGTTGAGGTGCGCGAGCTGAGCCTTCATCTCCTCCGCGTTGCGGAGCATCGTGCGGAACTTGTACATATGGAACCTGCGACCGTTGCGGCCGGTGCGCTCCTGACGGAAGAGCACGGGCCCGGGCGACCCGAGCCGGACCGCGAGCGCGCAGATCCCCATCACGGGGATGATCACGGGGGCGAACAGCAGGCACAGCCCGATATCGAGCGAGCGCTTGAGCGCGAGGTATGTGGTGCTCGGGGGCATCGGCGTCACATCCTCCGCATCGCCCGGCGCGACGAGAACGGCTCCGGGCAGGCGAGTTTGGGTTCGTTGGGAGTGCTACATCGCGGACGTTCGGCGAATGGCGTCGTCGTGTCGCACCGTGACATTGATCGGCGCGGCCACGCCGTCGCCCGAGGCGGGATCTTCGGGGCGAGCCCGCGTCGCAGCCAGCAGGCTCTCCAGTGTGAGCGCGGTCTCAGGAAAGCTCGCCCAGCCGACGAAGCGGCCGGCGACCAGGCGAGGCGCATCGGACCGGAGACGGTCGACGAAGCTCTGCGCGTCGTCCATCGAGGCCTCGGGCAGGAGCACCCATGTTTCGCGGTCCGTGGTCCATGTGCGATCGATGAGGCGCAGGAACGCCGCGAGCGCCGGGGACGAACCGCCGCGACGATCCCCGGCCGGCGAGATCCGCACCAGGGCGAACGTTCGGGCATACCGGCGGCTGCGGTACAGCTCGCGGTGGATCTCGTCGTGCATCGCGCTGCGAACGGCGAAGTCGTCGGCGCGCGTGGTCCGGCGGAGCCGCGACGACAGGCCCGTAGCGGGCGCGTTGGCAGGTGAGCGGTCGCTCCTTCCGCCTGTCGTCATGACGCGTTGCACGTGCGCTCCTTCCTCGGCGTGTGCCCGTCCTTTGCGGGTGTTTCGAGGCCCAGCATATGAAAGCTCGACCCCCGACCCCCTCCCCGGACGTCTAGGTCACCCCCTAGACGTCCGGGGAGGTCGTTCGCTCTTTGCAGCAATTTCGTTGACCGATCGGGTGGGCGAGACCGCAACGACCGTACAGTTTCTCCGGATCGCGAGTCCGGCGTGCCGGGTGCGTCCTCGGTCGAGAGTCCGATTCGCCCCGCGATGGGGAGAGACATCGATCGCCCGGTCACCACACTGTCACGCTTCGCCACGGCATGGACCGGCGGACGCCAGGCGAGCCGATGGAGACTTCTCGCGTCTTCGGACCACTCCGAGGAGGCGCTCTTGAAGCAAACGACAAGATCGCCTGGGGTCGCGAGCTCCGCATAACGTGGCGTGATCGTGGGGTCGGCGGGGGCGACGGCGGCCCCACTCCACGCTCGGCCCGTTCGGCCGGTCACTTCCTGGCGATCTGGACCGGGGTGCCGGCCACGATGGTCTGGCACACGACGCAGTGGCGCTCGGTCAGCGCGATCAGCTTCTCGAGCTCGTCGTCGCCTGCGTCGGAGTCGAGCACGAAGATGAGCCGGATCGAACGGAATCCACCGGGACATCGAGTCGACCCGAGACCGGATGATGGATCGCCCGCAACGACGCCGCATCGATGCGCCGATCATCCCCGTTCGCCAGACGGCCGGTCAGGCGACGCACCCGTTGATGGGTGCAACGTGTGAACCAACCATGGCGGTCATGCGTAGTCCTTGGTGAATCACGAGCGCGCCGGCGCCTCGACACACCAACGAGAGGAACAACGTGCGAATCAGCAGACGCAAGGCGCTCATCGTGGCGCCGACGCTGGCGTTGACCGCGGCGGTCGCGTTCATCCCGACGTTCGCAGGGGGCTCGAGCCATCGTGAAGCACCCGCGATCAGTCAGGACCCAACGGCCGACATCACCGATCTCTACGCCTTCACCAGCCCCGACCGTCCCGACACCGCCACGCTCGTGGCGAACTACATCCCGTTCGAGGAGCCGGCCGGCGGTCCGAACTTCTTCCACTTCTCCGACAACGCCCGGTACGCGATCAACATCGACAACACCGGCGATGGGGAGAAGGACATCTCGTACCGCTTCCGCTTCCTCACCCGGACGGTCAACGAGAACAGCTTCCTCTACAACACCGGCCCGGTCACCTACGACACGGCCGCGGGCTCGTACAAGAACCTGAACGTCGTTCAGACCTACGACGTCACCCGAGTCACCTACCGACCCAACGGCTCCGTGAAGTCCGTGCAGCTCCTCGGCCGCAAGCTCCTTTCCCCGCCGAACAACGTGGGACCCAAGTCCACCCCGAACTACGCGTCCGCGCTCGTTCCCCCGGCGATCCACAGCCTCAGGGGTGGCGTCAAGGTGTTCGCCGGTCAGCGTGACGACTCGTTCTTCGTCGACCTCGGAGCAACGTTCGATCTCGTCAACATCGACGCACCCGGCCGCCCGGGCATCGGCCTCGGCGACATGGGCGGCGGCGACGACGGCCTCACCGGCTACAACGTCCACACCATCGCCATCCAGGTCCCCAAGTCGGACCTGACGCGAAACGGCAAGACGCCGACCGATGCGAACAGCACCTCCTCCGTCATCGGTGTCTACGGCTCCGCGGAGCGTCAGCGCCCCGTGCGGATCGGCAAGGGCAAGAACGCCCGCCTGGGCCTGCAGTGGTCGCAGGTCTCCCGTCTCGGCAACCCGCTCATCAACGAGGTCATCATTCCGCTCGGCCGCAAGGACAAGTGGAACGTCACCAGCCCGGCAGATGACGGGCAGTTCGGTGGGCACTACGCCAAGCCCGAGCTCGCCGCGGCGATCAACCTGCTGTTCCCGGGGGCCGTCAACGCTCCGGAGACGAACCGCAAGGACCTCGTCACGATCCTGCTGAAGGGGCTTCCGCCCGGAAATCCAACGGGCCTCGTCAACCAGGTCGGCAACACGCCGAAGATCGCAGACCTCCTGCGACTCAACCTGGCGATCCCGCCGGCAGCCACACCCAACCGCCTCGGCGCGGTCGGCGGCGACGCTGCCGGATACCCGAACGGCCGGCGCCTCGCCGACGATGTCGTCGACATCTTCGAGAAGGCGGTCGGCGGCGCCCTCGCGCCCCTGTTCGGCCTGCCGGCTCCGACGGCGAACGCCGCGAAGCTCGGCGACGGTGTCGACACGAACGACCAGGCGTTCCTGTCGAGCTTCCCCTACGTCGCGACCCCGCTTTCGGGCTTCGACGTGAAGCACCCGCGGCCCGCCTCCTAGGCGCCGCCTCACCCGTGTGGGGGCCGCCTCCCCGGCCCCCACACACAACCCTTTGAGACCACATGAAGCGCAGGTTCATCCCGATCATCGCCGTCGCGGCCGCAGCGATCGGCGCGTTTGCGATCACCGTGACCGTTCTCGACCGGGGCCGGGCCGCCCCGCCTCGGGTTCCGGTCACATTGGCGACGAGTGCCGCGGGCCTCGTCAGCCAGGCGCAGGAGCGGCTTCGCCAAGCGCCCGACGACGTTCGCGCCCTCGCGGCCCTCGCGTCCGCGTCCCTGGAGCGCTTCCGCGAGACCGGCGACGCGAGCTGGTATGCGAAGACGCAGCAAGCGGCCGATCGCGCGCTCACCCTCGACCCGAACGACGTCGAGGCGCTCGATGCTTCGGCGTCACTCGCGAACAGCCGCCACCGGTTCGCCGAGGGCCTGCGGATCGCCCGGCGAAGCATGGCCATCGGGCCGGATCGGTTCGCGCCGCTCGGGATCGCCGCCGACGCCCTGATCGAGCTCGGCCGCTACGGCGAGGGGTTCGCCCTTGTCGAGCGCCGCCTCGCGCTGCGTCCCGACGGCGCCTCGTACAGCCGCGCCTCCTATGCCGCCGAGCTTCGTGGCGACCGGGCGCTCGCGATCGAGCTGATGTCGCTCGCCGTCGACGCGACCCGGGCGGGCAGCGAGTCGCGCGCCTGGACACGTGTCGAGCTCGGCAAGCTCCACCTCGGCTCGGGTGACGTCGCGACCGCCGAGCGCGAGATGCGCCAGGCATTGCGTGAACGCCCGGACGATCCCCGCGTGCTCGCCGGTCTCGGCCAGGTGCTCGCCGCCCGCGGGTGGCTCGACGAGGCGGCGGACCGGTATGGCCGGGCGGTCGAGTTGATGCCGCTGCCCGAGTACGCCGCGGCCCTCCGCGAGATCGATCAGGCTCGCGGGGACCGCCAGGCGGCCGCCAGCGACTTCGAGCTGCTCGACGGGGTGGAGCGGCTGCTGACCGCCAACGGCGCCCGGGTCGACCTGGAGCGGGCGCTAATCGACGCCGATCTGGGCCGCACCGGACCTGAGGCGATCGCGCGGGCACGCGCTGCACGCGCCCTGCAACCCGGCATCCTGGGCGACGACGCGCTCGGCTGGATGCTCACCCGCGCCGGTCGATGCGCCGATGGCCTGCGCTACGCGCGGGCCAGCCTCCGGCTCGGCACCCGCGACGCACGACTGCTCTTCCACGCCGGCGCGGCCGCGCGCTGCGCCGGCGAGCGCACCAACGCCGTCCGCTACCTCGGGCAGGCGCTGGAGCTCAATCCTCGCTTCTCGGTGCGCTGGGCAGCGGTCGCGAAGCGGATGCTCACGGAGGTCGCCGCGTGAAGCGCCTCGTGATCCTCGCAACCTTGCTCTCGGGCCTCCTCATCCCGGCCCTCGCCGCGGCGCACCCGCTCGGAAACTTCACGAGCAACACCTATGTGAGGGTCGAGCCGTCCGGCGGCCAGGTATACGTGCGCTACGTCGTCGACCTCGCCGAGATCCCCACGTTGCGCGAGCGCAACCGGGTCGACGCGGCCGGCGGGCTCGCCGATTACGCGACCGAACAGGCGCGGGATCTCGCACGACGCCTCGACGTGCGCGCATCCGGCCGGCGGCTCGCGCTCCTGCCGGCCTCGCAGGAGGCTGCCTTCAACCGTGGCGCCGCGGGGCTCGACACGCTGCGGATCGCCGTGTGGTACCGCACTCGGGGACCGGTAGCCGCAGGCACGGTCGAGGTCCGCGACGGCAACTTCGCGGGCAGGCGCGGCTGGCATGAGCTCGTTGTGCGCGCGTCGGCGGGTGCGCGGATCGACTCCGCGACGGTTCCCGCCGACGACGTGACCAACGAGCTTCGCACCTACCCGGCCGGCCTGACGGCGAGCCCGCTCGACGTGCGGCAAGCGCGGTTCACGCTCACGCCCGGGACCGGCCAGGGGAACGTCGACCTGAGCGGCTCGGGCGCCGCGAAGGCGGCCGACCATGGATTCCTCAGCAGCCTGGCGCGGCGCGACCTCTCGGTCGGCGTCGTTCTCGGAGCGCTGCTGCTGGCCATGGGTTGGGGGGCGCTGCACGCGCTCTCCCCGGGGCACGGCAAGTCGATGATCGCGGCGTACCTGGTGGGATCGTGCGGCACCGCCCGGCACGCATTCATCCTCGGCGCGTTCGTGACGGTCACGCACACCCTCAGCGTCATCGGGTTGGGGCTACTCACGCTGTGGGCGTCGGAGCTGATCCTCCCGGAGACCGTCTTCGCGTGGGTCAACCTCCTCGCCGCCATCCTGGTCGTCGGGATCGGCCTGTGGGTCGTTTGGCTGCGGGTTCGCGCGTGGCGTGCGCAACGCACGAGGTCCGTCGGGGCTCACCACCATCACGGCCACGATCACAGCCACTCGGACGGTCACTCGCGCCACCACCACGGTGACCACTCACACGACCAAGCGCCCCACGAGCACCACCATCACGGCGAGGGTGGCCATGGCCACTCACACTCACCGCCGGCCGACCTGTCGGTTCGGGCCCTCGCCGCGGCCGGGGTCTCCGCCGGCCTCCTGCCCTGCCCCTCGGCGATGGTGCTGATGCTCGGGGCGATCTCACTCGGACGCGCCGCGTACGGCCTCGTGCTGGTCGTGGCGTTCTCGCTCGGACTCGCGGTGGTGCTGTCGGGGATTGGCCTGCTGTTCCTCTATGCACGACGGTTCATGGACCGCCTTCCACTCGGCGGACGGATCGCCAATGCCGTCCCCGTCGTCTCGGCGATCGTCATCGTTGGCCTGGGCCTGATGCTGACGGCCCGCGCCGTGCCCGCCCTGATCTAGCCGGCTCAGGCGGGGCGACTCCGGCGGGCAGCCGCCACGACCTCCAGCCGAGCGATCGGTCAAGCGACTTGGAGCAGCGCAACGGCTGGGCGCGCGCGCCGCTCGACCCGCTCCGGATCGAAACCGGCCGGTAGCTCAAGGTCGTGCTCCACGAGCAGTGGGGCGTTCCCAAGGATCCCGGCGCACGCGCCGTCGGCGACGATCCGGCCGGCCGACAGGATCACCGCCCGTTCGCACAGCTCGGCCGCGAACGGCAGATCGTGGGTCACTACCAGCATCGTCTGGTTGATCGTGGCCAGCGCGTCGAGGAGCTCGCGGCGCGCCCGCGGATCGAGGTTCGCAGATGGCTCGTCCAGCACGAGCAGTGCAGGATCCATCGCCAGCGCCGTGGCGATCGCCACGCGCCTCCGCTCGCCCATCGACAGCTCGTGGGGCGCACGGTCGATCGCGTCGAGCATCCGCACCGACGCCAGCGCGCGCTCCGATCGGTCCGCCGCCTCGTCGCGCGTGGCACCGAGATTCATGGGCCCGAAGGCCACGTCTTCCCGGACAGTCGGCATGAAGAGCTGGTCGTCCGGATCCTGGAACACGAGGCCGACGCGTGCCCGCAGGTCGCGGACCGTCTTGTCGGTGACCGTGAGCCCGGCGACCGCGAGATGGCCCGACCCGCGAAGGAGCGCATTGAGGTGCAGCACGAACGTCGTCTTGCCGGCGCCGTTCGGCCCCAGGATGGCGACCCGCTCGCCATGTCCGACGCTCAGCGTGAGCGCATCGAGGGCGCGCCGGCCGTTGGGATAGTCGTACGTCAGGTCGCGGGCGTCGACGACGCAGCTCATCGGGGCACCTCGACGATCACTCGAAGGCCCACGAGTCCGATCGCGATGGCGCCCAGGAACAGCGCATCCGCCCGACGGAATACGAGCGGCGACATCGCCGGCATGGTGCCCGAGTAGCCGCGCGCCAGCATCGCGAGGTACACGCGCTCACCGCGGCGGTAGCTTCGGAGGAACATGGCGCTCGCGACGCGTCCGACGGCGCCCGCCTGGAGCGCATGACGGGGGCGGTATGCACGCGCGACCAGCGCGGTACGCATGCGTTGCAGCTCGCCGACGATCACGAAGAGATAGCGGTACATGAAGGCCGCGATCAGGGTGAACAGCCGCGGCACGCGGAGCAGGTCCAGCCCACGCAGGACGTCGGGGAACACAGTCGTCGCCCCGAGCAGCACTGCGCTGACGGTGCCGATGGTCGCCTTCGCCGCCACCGCGCCAAGGACCCCGAGTCCAGCCTCGCTGACGGTGAACGGCCCAAGGCTCCAGCTCGTGCCGCCGTGACGGAAGAACGGGACGAACGCGGCGGCGAAGAGGACGAGCGGCAGCACCGCCCGTGCCCGCCGCCAGATGACCGCCGGCGTGATGCGTGCCACGGCGGCGACGGTGACGAGCGTCGCCCCGCAGGCGGCGTAGACCGGCCAGCGCGCGAGAGGAGCGGACACCGCAACGACCGTCACGGAGAGCAGCCCGAGCAGCTTGGCGCGGGGGTCGAGCCGGTGGATGGGGCTGGTGGAGGAGCCAGCGAGCCCGATCGCGTCGGGCCGCGACGTGCACAGCCCGCTCATGCCGCCGGACGGCCCGCCGCCACGGCGCGCCGGCGCACGAGGCCGCCGATGGCGACCGCCAGCGCCGCCACGCCGAGGGTGCCGACGAACCCCGCGAGACCGGTCGCCAGTCGGGAGTCGTCGATCCCGGGAAACGCGTAGTCGGGAATCGGCGACCGCTCCTGGATCCGGTGGGGCATTCCCGACTGGAGGAATCCCTTCGATTCTGCGACCTTCTCCAAGCCGTCGGGCGACCCCGACGCGTAGGGGGACGCGCCCAACGCGAGGCCGACCGCGAGGGCGAGGGCGACGACGACGAACAGCTTCATGGAGACGCGCTTCACCTCAGGTCTCCTTCGCGACGGGGGCGTGAGAGATGCGGGGACGCGACGATGGCGCGAAGCCGGGGACGGCGAGCAGGTCGGGGCGGGTGGCGAGCACCGCGCTCACGGCGCCGACCGTCACGACGGCCTCGCCGAGGCCGATCAGCGTGTGCACCCCGAGCATCGCCGGCAGGACGGTCGCGAGCGGGACGGTTCCCGAGATCGCGAGCTCGAGCGAGGTCGCGGTGGCGCCGAGCATCACGGCGAGCCATGCGCCCGCTCCGGCGGCGATCAGCAGCGTGCTGCGGCGACGCGGCAGGACGCGCAGCGCCCCGCCGACCAGCAGCCCCACCAGCAGGGCACCGATGATGCCCATGTTCAGGACGTTGGCGCCGAGCGCTGTGATCCCGCCGTCGGCGAAGACGAACGCCTGCGCGGAGATGACCACGGCCATCACCAGACTCGCGAGCCAGGGGCCGAGTAGAATCGCCGCGAGCCCGGCGCCGAGGAAGTGTCCGCTGGTCCCGCCGGCGACGGGGAAGTTGAGCATCTGCGCTGCGAAGATGAACGCGGCGGCCACGCCGAGCAGCGGCACCCGCCGCTCATCGATCGACGAGCCGGCCCGGCGGAGCCCATAGGCCACCGTCACGACCGACGCGGCGCCCGTGACCGCGGCGACGTCGCCGCTCAGGAAGCCGTCAGGGATGTGCATGCTCACTCCTTTGGGAGGCACCGAGCGCTGAGCAGCGGGGGCATTGCCCGGCGATGGGGAAATGGGTGAAGCTGGCCTCGAAGCCCGTCGCCTCACGGATCGTGTCGCGCGCGGCGTCCAGCATGTGGGCGTCGACCTCGACCACGGATCTGCAGTCGTCGCACACCAGGAACTCGCGGTCGCGGTCGGTCGCGAGCGCGTACCGGCCCGGGCCGTGCCCGAGGTGGACGTGCCGCACGATGCCGAGCGCCTCGAGGGTCTCCAGGTTGCGGTAGACCGAGGTGAGATCCGACCCGGGAAGGCGTTCGGCGATCGTGGTCGCCAGATCCTCGGCCGTGCGCGGCTCGTCAGCTTCGAAGAGCGCGCTCAGGAGCTGGTGCCGGGCGGCGGACAGCCGATGCCCTCGCGCCCGGAGCGCCTCGACGGCGCCGTCGACCGAGTCGATGGGGAGCGGGGGCGCACCATGGTTCAGCGTCAACGGACGACCTCGTCGGGCGAGTGGGGGCGGATGCACACTGATTCGAACGACCCGCTGCTGCGGATCACTCGCAATAAGCGCGCGCATCGCCCGCGGCCCTGTGCCACCGCTGGAGCGCCGGGAATCGCCGGGGCCCACCCACGTCTCAACGGTAGGCTCACGCGACGGGCGTGTAGCTCAGCTGGTCAGAGCAAGGGACTCATAATCCCCGGGTCGCAGGTTCGAGTCCTGCCGCGCCCATCAAGTTTCTCCCTGCAAATAGGCACTTTACAATTTGTGCTCTTTGTCACATTGCCCCGTTTGGGCAACAAGGTGGGCAACACCCCCACCATTTCCACTTCCTCGCGCCCGACTTCGGACACCCTGACCCATGCTCCCGGCCTCGGGAGAGGAGGCGGTGCGGGAGAGGGACCATTTCCTCTCGCCAGCCCTGCCTGGCGAGCGGGTCCGACTCATGCTCGCCGGGCATGGTCCTGGCTCTCAGTGATCACCGGCTCGCTTACGTTTGCCGGCTGCCAGGGGCGCGTACGCTGGATCGCCTTTGCGCAGCCCGCCGGGCGACCCCGACGGCCGGCGCGTGCGATCGGCCGCGCACCGGCCGCCCGCGACGCGTCAGCCGCGGGCCCGCTCGAGTTGCTGCGCAACTCGCGCCCAGTTAACGACGTTCCACCACGCCTCCAGGTAGTCGGCGCGGCGGTTCTGGTAGCGCAGGTAGTAGGCGTGCTCCCAGACGTCGACGCCGAGAAGCGGCGTGTGGCCGTTCATCAAGGGCGTGTCCTGATTCGGTGTGGAGACGACGACGAGGCCGGTCCCGTCGTGGACGAGCCACGACCAGCCGCTTCCGAAGCGCTTGAGCCCGGCGTCGGTCACCTGCCGCTTGAGCTCGTCGAGACTCTCGAAGGTGTCCTCGATCGCCTTGGACAGGTCGCCGTCCGGCTCGCCACCGCCCGGGCTCATGGTCTCCCAGAAGAGCGAGTGGTTCGCGTGGCCGCCCCCGTTGTTGCGGATGGCCGTCCGCTTGTCCTCGGCGATGAGATCGAGGTTGTCGAGCACCTGCTCCATCGGCCGGCCGTCCCACTCGGTGCCCGCGATCGCCTTGTTGAGGTTGTCTACGTAGGTCTGGTGGTGCTTGTCGTGATGGAGCCGCATCGTGTCGGCGTCGATGTGAGGCTCGAGCGCGTCGTAGGCGTAGGGAAGGGGGGGCAGTTCGTACGGCATCGCCTGCTCCTTTTCGGTCCGGCGCAAACGCGCCGGGGGTTGCGCCACTCATGGCACTGTAGCGTGGGGCGGCTCGGCGAACGGGCTCGCTGCCCGGGCAGCCGCAGCCGCTTCAGGGCCAGGCCTCGGCGCTAGCTGCGCCCAAGCGGGTACCCGTCGTTCTCGGCGCGGGCCGCGTCCTGAGCGTCCTCGGTCAGCCGGACCGATGCGGGTGCCGTCCGCTTCGACGAGCAACTCGGTGAGGGTTGAGCGTGGCTGCTTCGGATCTTGTCGGCGACGTTTCGTTCGCGCCAGTGCTCGGTCGCGGCGAGGATGCGGGCGTTGAGACCGACCCTACTTCGGCTCGAAGAAGATGGCGCGAATGGCGGTGCCCCCGACATTCTCGGTTGTGTGCTCCTCAGCTTCTCGCCACATCGACGCGCCCGCGGGCCACTCGATCTCCTCGGTCTCGCCAGAAGGCGTCGTGAGCTTCCCCTTGCCGCCATAGAGGAAGTAAACGAAGTACTCGGGATGCGAATGCATGTCCGCGCGTTCCCCCGGCTCCATGCTCACCTCGAGTACCCGCACCCGCTCGTTCTCGAACACCACCTTGTAGATGTGGGGCGCGACCTTGGTTGCGTCTTCGGCCATCGCTGCTTCCTTCCGGTGTCCGGAGGCCATCGGCAAGAACCCCGGCTGCATCGACATCCACCCGGACCCCCTCGCGAAGTGGCGAGAACTCGCGGGCGATGCGCTCATGATTCGGCGTCGAAATGGGACCGACGGCTCCCAATCGGGAAAATAGTCTCGGCTGCCGGGATGGTCCGATGAGGGACCAGCGATTCAACCACGCTCAGAAACGTGCGTCGAGCCTGGCGCTGGGCAGACCCGCGCGGCTATCGCGAGCGAACTCACGGCTGATCCGACCTCCGAGTTGCACATCAAGCCTCTCGCAGGTGTGCGAGCGAAGGGGGCATGCGCTTCAATTTAGTGAAGCGGTCGGCGGGGGTTGCCCCAGCCCGGTTTCTCGCGGTGTGTGCGGACCCCACATTCGGGGCGGCGGCCCGGTCCCACACCGCGACGGGATCAGGCTGGTCCATCTGGGCCAAGCGACCGTCGACGCAAGAGGCACCCCCGGGTAGGATCCGATCCCCATCGTCGTTTCCGCGAGGGACATCCCACCGCATGACCTACGTGATTGCCGAACCTTGCATCGGCACGAAAGACGCTTCCTGTGTCGACGCCTGTCCCGTGGACTGCATCCACCCGATGCCGGGCGAGGAGCACCACGACGAGGCGACGATCCTCTACATCGACCCGGCGGAATGCATCGACTGCGACGCCTGCGTCGAGGTCTGCCCGGTCGACGCGACCCTGGCCGAGGATGATGTCCCCGCCCAGTGGGAGGTCTTCAAGGAGATCAACCGCGTGTACTTCGAGCAAGGGCACGAGGCCGGGGAGCGGATGGTCGCGGAGTTCATCGCCAAGAAGGGCGCGTAGCCGCGCGAGCTCTGAGGAGTTCTTCCACGTCCTCACGTCACTCGCACCCACTGGGGTCACCGGTCGACGGCGCGGGCCGTGCGGGCGAGCCGCCGGGCCTCACGCAGTGGCGCGGGGGTGCGCGCGCCGGGGGAGGTCTCCAGCACAAGCCAGGCCGCGGTGTCGGGATCAGTCCGCCAGGCCGCGTGCGCGACAAGCGGGCGGACCCCCCATCGGGTACGCACCCACCTCGCCACGATTTCGTCATCGACCATGAGCGGGCTCGTAGCGCCGCGAGGCAGCGCGATCGGGCGCCGGCCCAACGCGATGAGCGGCCGGTGCGTTACGCCGACGGTCGGCAGGTCCAGGACGGCGCCGAGATGGAGCGCGAGCCCCGCCTTCCGCTGATGGTCACGCCCGGACGCGTTGACGAGCAGGACCTCTGGCCGGGTGTCGAGACCCCGGACGGCTCGTTCGAGGAGCGGCCCCTCGCGCAGCGCGAGCAATCCCGGCTTGTAGGGCGCGTCAGCCTCCCCCCGCACGATGCACATGTCCACGACGACGAGGTCTTGCAGCAGCACCGCCGCCGCCCACCCTTGGTCCCCCGCGGCGCCGATCCCCGCATGGTTGCGCGGAAAGCACACGAAGCAGCCGGCGGTCAGCTCGGGCGTCCCGCCGGGACGCCAGAGCGGCGGCTCCGATCGTGCCAACTCTTCCTGGCGCCGACGGAGTTCCTCGGCCGAGGTCGGCCAGGAGGAAGGGCGTGTCGCACCCTCATGCATGGCCACGTCGGGGGAAGCACCCGAACCTGCGGGCCATCGTGGGTGAGCGGTGCGTGGACGCCGAGCCGTTTGCCTGCCCGCCTGCACCCGGGCATCTGAGCCCGGCGGCGGCTTCGGGAGCGCGCGATCCCCTCGGCCAGGACGTCGCCTCGACAGGCGGAGCGGGAGCTGTCATTGCGCTGGCCTCCAGGAGGCTGTTCTGCTCGGGGTCGCCCAAGCCTCCTGCGAACGCCGCGACCCGACATCCGGGCACCCCCTGCCATGGCTGTTCGGCATTACCGCAGCGGCCCTCGGGCGAGTCAGGCACGGGGACCGACGGGTCACGCAACTGGCCTTCTCTCCCGGTCGGCTGAGCGATGGTCCGTGTCATGCCAGGCAGCCACCTACCCGTCGTCGGGCACGGCCTCCGGACGGTCCGGCGTCCCCTGCCCCGCGGGCCGGACCCCGGCGACGGCTCGGTAGATGGGAAGCGCCGGGCCGATTCTCTCGAACGGCGCCTCTGTGAGGCCTGGCAGCTGTTCATGTGCCCCGATGATGAGCAGCGCCCCGGGCCTGAGACGGCGATGAAGACCTTGCAAGGTTCGTCGCGCGAGCTGCGGATCGAAGTAGGTAAAGGCAAGGTTGCGGCAGAGAATGACGTCGAACGGCCCGCGCGGCATCTCGACCCGGAGGTCCCCCGGGCGCAGGGTCACGTCCCGCCGGAAGCGGTCATCGAGGCACTCCTCCTCGCCGTCCCGCATCCGGAAGGCCTTCGCCCGCCATTCCGGGCGGAGCTCCCGAAGCGACCCGGGTCCGTAGCAGGCCCGGCGGGCCCGAGCCAGCATGGTGGCGTCGATGTCAATGGCGAGGATCGTCAGCGCCACGTCAGGGACGGACGGGGGTCCACCCCGATCCCTCCGAGCGCGCCTGGGCGGAGGAGGAGCTCGCGTGGTGGGCGCCGCGCGCCCGCCGGGCGCTCGAGATGTGGACGGGCTGACTGGCGGTGCGCGTGCGGGGCCACCCGTGGACAGCCCGGAGGGGAACTGGATCCAGACCGTCCCCGGCAAGGGCTGATTCCCGATCCTGCGCCTCCACAGCCGCTCCAGCCGTTCTTTGACAAGTCCTGGCGGCCGAGCGAGATCGAGATTGTGACCTAAGACAACCCCGGTTGTGTGTCTCGATGCGGTGCGGGACGGTGCGGGAGGTGGGACCTCGCCCCCACCCAAGTTTCTCTTCCTCGCGACCGATCTCGGACACTCCGATCCATGCTCCCGGGCTCGGGAGAGGAGACGGTGCGGGAGGGGACCATTCCCCTTCGGCCCCCATCGTCGTCGAAGGGCGTGCCCATGCTCCTCGGCCCGACGAGAACGCCAACCTGATCCGACCGTGCGCTTGGGTACGGTGCCGGCCCATGCGCATCGTCAGCTGGAACTGCCAAGAGGGCTTCGGGAGCAAGAAGAACATGCTCGCTGTCCTTGCTCCCGATGTTGCTGTGCTGTGCGAAGCCCCACTCGTCAACCCCTTCGAGCCGTCCCTTCTCGATGAACCCGTCTCGTGGCAGTCGGCAGGTTCGCTTCCCGGCAAGAGTCTCGCCGTCGCTGGGTTCCGTGGTGACCTTGCTGCCCCTCGGGCAGCAGGACCTTCCGGACAATGGACTGCCGGGGTGACCGACCACAGCGGCCTTGGGGTCCTTGGCATATGGAGCGTGCCCTCGCTGGGCCACCATTACGGCGACGAGGTAATCGGGATCATCGACGCGCATGCCGACTGGATCGGCGGGGGTGATGTCGTCGTCGCAGGGGATTTCAACATCGACGCGCACGGTGTCGGAAACGGCGCTGGCGGAGCAGACCTGTTCGCGACGCTCATCTCGCGGCTGTCGTCCCTCGGACTCGTGAGTGCCTACCACGTATGGAACGGTGAGAAGTTCGGAGCGGAGTCGCGCATGACGCACTTCCACCAGCGGAAGCCGGATCGCGGCTTCCACATCGACTTCTGCTTCATGCCGGCACGGTGGAGCGAGCGTCTTCGGGACGTGACGGTCGGCGATCCCGAGGAGTGGCTCGCCTACAGCGACCACATGCCGATCGTCGTGGACTTTGACCGATGAGGTCCGGCCCCCTGCTCGCTCATGCACTTGTCGTGCTCGCCCTGTCGGTCCCCGCCATCGGACTCGCAGCCGCCATTCCGTACGGCCCTGGACCGCAAGTGCATTACCGTGCGCGCAAGCAACGACCCCCAGGGTCGTGTCACTACCGATATACGCGGACGAAGCAGCCGCTCCCGGACCGCCGCTGCACGCCTGGTGCGCGCAACCCCAAGGTCATCTCCTCGACCCTCAAGGCGACGATCTGCAAGGCGGGGTACACGGCATCCATCCGGCCCCCGTCATCGGTCACGTCCGTCGAGAAGCGCCTGAACGCGAAGTCGTACGGCTACCGGGGCTCGCTCCGCCAAGCGGAGTACGACCACCTCATCCCGCTCGAACTCGGCGGCGATCCGAACGACCCGCGCAACCTGTGGGTCGAGCCGCCGTCACCGGGACACACGCCGTCGCAGGGCTTCCGCAACCCGAAGGACTCGATCGAGCGGGAGGCGAAGTCGCTGGTGTGCAAGGGGCGTGTGTCGCTCGGGGTGATGCAACGGGCGATCGCGATGAACTGGGCGACGGCGCTCGCTGCCGTCGGTCATCCGGGTGGGTCGTGAAGCTGATCTAGGCCTTAGGGCAGACGACGTGGTCGAGCTTCCAGCGAGCAACGGGGGTCAGCCGGCCACGGGTGGAATCCTCGTCGTAGGGTCGGTGCGGACGACGCGAAAGGTCACGGGGGAAGTTGTGACGCGGGCATGGCCCGCCGCCGCGCGTGCGCTGAGACTGTAGGTGCCGGGCGCCGCCGGAAGGAAGTCGAGGGCGCGCCAGGAGGTCCCGGCCGGAGCGCGCGTGATGCTGGTCCACGGCTGGCACGCGATCCACGGGCGCCGGCACCACGGCGGGGGCAGCACCCGCGTCGATCCCACCCGCCGCACGCTGAACGTCACCACTGCCGGACGCGACAGGCGGAAGGAGATGCTGGTGCTCAGCGGCGCGCGTGGTTGGCAGGAGGCGCGACCCGTCGGGCACAGCGATGGCGCGCCGCGGGCGCGCATCACGCGGGCGGCGAGTCGCAACTGGGAGATCAGCGGCCGGCGGGGTGGTGCGGGGATCACCGTGCCGTGCACGCCGGGAGGGGCGAGCGCGAGCTTGAGTCCGAGGAACATGTCGATGTAGAGGGTGCCGTCGGCGCCGATCGACTCCGGGTACGCGCGCGAGCGCGCCGGAAGCCGCCACAGGATCGCCCCGTCCGACGGGCGCAGCGCCGTCAGCGGCTGGCCGCCCGCGTAGACCGTCCCATCCCCGCCGATGATCGGGGCCCCGGCGTAGAACCCCACCCGCCGCCAGCGCAGCGTGCCGTCCGGTCCGAGCGCGAGGAGGGTGCGCCCCACGACCACGAAGATGCCGCCATCGGCGGCGAGGGCGGGCGGGCCCGCCGCCGTGAGCCCCGTGTCATAACTCCACAGCTGCCTCCCGTCGACCCGAGAGAGGGCGATGACCGCCGCGCCGCCCAGCGCGCTCGAGCGGTCCTGCGAGACGATCACGCTGGTCGCCGTCAACGCGACGGAGTCGACGCGTCCGGGAAGGTTGCTGCTCCAGACGACGGTCCCGTCCGGCCGGCGTGCGACGAGGCGGTGCGCCGGGCTTCCTCCCTCGAAGCCGTAGTAGGCGACCCCATCCGCGTCGACGGCGATCGCTCCGGTGGCGTCCATGCCGAACCCGTCCTGCCAGAGGACCGCACCGTCAGCACCAACGGCCGCCGTGCCATAAGGGCCCCCGGCGAATACCAGGCCACCCGGCCCCGGGACGATCACCACGTCGGATGCCTCAGGCCCGAGGCTGAGCTCCCCCGAGATCCACAGCGGAGCGCCGGTCGGACTCCACGCTTGGATCCGGTGGCCCGGGGGCTTGGCGAAGGCGTACCGGCGCCCGTCGGGGCCGATCGCACCGACGAACGCGGGCACGCCGAGCCGCCGGAAGAGCCCGTCGCTGCCGATAAACGACTCGTAGGCAAAGCCGATGCCGTACAGGCTGACCGCCCCGCCAGGCGCAACGCGCACCGGGCCACTCGCCCCGATGACGGGCCATCCAGGACGCAGCAGAGGGTGCAGCGTCGCAGGTACGGTGCTCCGCCGAGTCTGAGCCGGATCATGGCCAACCACCGGCCAGTCATCGGCGGCCACCGCCGGCGCGCTCACGCTCAACACTAGTAGCGCAACGAGAGCACCCCGTCCCACAATTCCCCGCATGGCGGGAGCCTAGAGCCCCTACGGGCTGCCGACGACGGCACGAAGTGCGGATGCGTCAGCGTGTCTTCCCGCAAACAGCCCACCCCCCGACAGCGGAGGATCAGCACCCGCACCGATCCGACACGCGGATTCCCCGATGCCGGGCGAACCCTCGAAGTGGGCAACAAACTGGGCAACACACAGCGTCCAAATCCACACCAACCACGGTGCATGCGATGACAGGTGTGATCCCAGTCACCAAGCCGAAGCACGGGACCGGCCGAAAGGGAGAGAAGCCCCGGAGGGAACTACGAAACCGAAGGTCACAGGTTCGAATCTTGTCTGGCGCGTCGAAGCTTTCCCTGCATATGAGCCACTTCTGATTCACGGCTGATCCGGCATTTCGCCGTTTGGGCAACAAGGTGGGCAACACCGACAGCTCTCGCCCGGAAGAGACGGGCGCACGCGCATGTGCGAAGAGTCCGTTAATGACCGTGTCGACCATGGGGAGGGGGTCGATGCCCGAAGCAGAAGCAGTCGGCCATCCTTGACTACCCACCCAGGTGTGCAGCGATGCCCGAGCCACAACTTCGCGAAGAGGACCAGCCCGCCCCTCCGGAACCCCCTGCTCCGCCTGACCAAGACCGACCCCTTGGGCGGGTCGCAGCGTTGGCTTCACTCGCCTCTGGCGGGCTTGCCTTCGTGCTACTCGTGACCGGTCTTGTGGCGGCGGGGCCCGGAGAAGGCGAAGCCCCCTCCTATGCGGGCATCTTGCTCGGCGTTGCGTTTCTCGTTGCGATGTTCGCGGTGATCATCGGGCTGATCGCGCTCGCCTCGAAGTTCAGACCGGCCGCTCTCGGGGGTTTGGTGATGGGCTTGATCACGATAGCCCTGATGGGCCTGCTCATCGTCTCCGGCTGGGGAACGTAGATCGTCTGAGCAGCTAGATGGGCTTTCGTCCGAAGCTGCTTCGCCCACTCCCCCCACATCGCTTCTTCCTTCGGTGCCCGATCTCGGACACCCCGATCCATGCTCCCGGCCTCGGGAGAGGAGACGGTGCGGGAGGGGGGACCATTTCCGGTTTGGCCCGTTCATATCCGAAACGCGGTCCATGGTACGGCGACTCCGCCTTCGGATTCCCCGCGCCGAGACGGTGGGATGCCCGGATGTGGTCCGCTCGCGGTCGTCCTAGCCTCCCTATCGACCATGTGGGGACGGGGAGTCCGGGTCATGCGTGCTACGGAAGGAGCGATGCAAGGAGGAGAACGGACGGCCCCCCGAGGGGCGTCGTCATGAGGTGTGAGATGAGCAAGTTCCTCTTATTCGTCGTGATGTTCGCCTTAACAACAGTCGTCCTCATTCTCCTCGTGACTTCCGACATTAACTGCTCCAACACGCCGGAAAGCATCGGTCTATACCGCTGACCACCTGGTTCATAGAAGGCTGCCGATGAGGCTCCGCCCGCTGCTCGGTCGTGCTTGTCGTGCTCGCCCCGTCGGGTTCCCCGTCATCCGACTTGGGCAACAGGGTGGCAACACTCCACCACTTCCTCTTCCTCGCGCCCGGCACCTATGACCCCGATCCATGCGGCCGAGAGAGTTGGGGCATCACGAAGAGAATGAGTCCTCAGTCATAGAACACCTGCCAATAGGACTCCGGGCCGAACAACCAGAACAGAAGAATGCCGAGGGCGACGAGGATGCCAAGGCCGATCCCCACGAATGCCATCCATCGCTTAGGCCGGGGAAGATCCCGCCCCGCTCCGGACGAAAGGGTTTGGATTCCCTTCCCTGCCATCGCATCCAGTGCCTGCCGATGCGCCTGCGTGCCCGCAGAAACGATGCCCACCACTCCGGCGATGACGGCGAGCACAGCGGCGGAGAAGGCGACGACACCGAACTGAGGCACATGAGCCAAGAAGATCCCGAAAGAAAGGAGCGCGACGATCCCGAACTCGAAAGATACGAACCCTGCCGGGTCGCCTCGTGCCCGTCGGCCGGGAGAGGCAGGAAGCTCGGACCCTGGCCTGGATTACTCGGGGAGCGCACCGGCGGGATGTGCGTGCGGATCCCTCTCGTGGGCAACAGGTGGTTCCGTCGGAGACATCGCGCTCCCCTCCGCGCAGCGGGGTATCGCAAGCCCGACGCGCAGAACCCCATCAAGCGGTTCGGACCGATGGAGGCGCATCCCGATGCCGTTCAAGATGTGCTCGTGCTCGCCCGGCGTGCCGGGATCATCCCCGAGGAGTGGGTGGCGGACACACGAGCACCCGATCCGCTGACGGTGGCCACGTTCGACGACGCGGACGAATTCGCCAAGACGGTGGCGCGGTGGGCGGAGGACTTCCGACTCGACGTTCAACGCAACCAGCCGGTCTACATCGAGTTGCTCGTGGAGGCGGCTGGGCTTCAGGAGCGGATCGCCCGCATCGCCCACGACTACGGGGTGCCCGTCTACTCCGGAGCAGGCTTCGACGGGCTGAAGGGGAAGCGAGCCATCGCCGACAGAGCGAAGCGGCGGGAATTCCCCACGGTCGTCTTGAACATCGGAGACCGGGACAAGAAGGGCGGGGAGATCTACATCGCCGCCGGAGAAGATGCTGTCGCATGGGCAGGCGGGATCGGCCACGTTATTCCACCCGACCATCCGAATCCCGATGCCGAAACTGACCGGCTCATTACGAGGATCGCCGAGAAAATTCCCGGCCACCCATTCCTCATCTTCCGACGGATCGCGCTCACCACGAAGCAGGCCACCGACCTCGGGTTACTCGACTCGAAGGGCAAAGCCGAGGTGGACGGCGTTCCGGTTCCGGTGATGGACCAGTGGGTCAAGGACGCCATCGAGGCGCTGCAAGACCCGACACGCCGGGACGAGGTGCTCGCCGAGGAGGAGCAGGAGCGGAAGCGGCTTCCCGACGCCATCCGGGACGCGCTCAACGACCGGGACGCACCCGACGAGTGACCACCGTAGCCCATTCCAGAACGCTGTGGCCAGGCAGCGCCTGATGGTCCCGAATCACCGCTTGGCGGTGCGGGAAGCGGTGCTGGAGGGGGACCATGTCCTCTCCGGCCCCCTTTCCCAGCCGAAGGCCCGCCCATGCTCCCGCCCTCGACGTGCGACCGTAATGTCGAACCCGCCCGATCTCCGAAACCCCGGCCATGCTCCCGGCCTCGGGAGAGGAGACGGTGCGGGAGGGGACCAATTCCACTTCGGCCCCCCGCTGTCGTGGGACGCGTCGCGCAGCCTAGGAAGGTCGAGGTGTGTCCCGCACGCCCTCGACCTTTGGGGGGGTGGCAGTCCCCTAAGTACGGGTACACTCGAAGGTAGTATTTAATAGCTTCTATGGTCAAGGAGGATGCACACATGAAGGGGGTCACCAGCCGCCGTTCGCCTCGGGGCACGATCACCGCGGGCGCGGCGATGCTCGCGGCGCTTGCATGGGCAGCCGGCGCCCAGGGAGCGACCGGGAACTTCTCCAACGACGCCGGTATCACCATTCCGGCGGGCACGGTCGGAACCCAAGTGTCTGCGAGCACCTACCCATCCACGATCACGGTTCCTCTGACCGGTACGGTCACCGACGCCAACGTCACCCTCAGCGGCATCACTCACGGCTGGCCGCGGGACATTGACGTCCTGCTCGTCGCGCCCGACGGCGTGAAGAAGACCATCGTGATGAGCGACAGCTGCGGCCTCAACACGACACCACTCTCGAACGCGACGTTCACGTTCGATGACAGCGCCGCCGCGACGATGCCAGACATGGCGGCCTGCACCGCCGTGAACTACAAGCCGACCGACGGCACGGGGGGTACCACATCTGTTGACTCGTTCCCGACGGCTCCCGCGGGCCCGTACACAGCGAGCCTCGCGCAACTCAGTGGGGCCGATGCCGCCGGGGGCTGGAAGCTCTACGTCGTAAACGACGAATCCGACGCCACCGGCTCGATCGCCGGGTGGACGCTCACGCTGAGCGGCGTACGGCCCGCCACGCAATTCGCGCCGGCCACCACGGGGGCGAATGAGGGCGGCAACGCGACACTCACCGTCACGCGCTCGGGCGCGGGCCTGCAGACCAGCACCTTTGGTGCGGCGACGATCGAATACACGACGCAGAGCGGCCCGGCGGTGGCCGGCAGCGATTTCACCGCAACCACCGGCACGCTCAGCTTTGCCGCGGGGGAAGAGAGCAAGACCATCTCTGTGCCGATCGCGGCGGACTCCGCCGCTGAGGCGGCGGAGTCGTTCACCGTCGCCCTTAGCAACCCGACCGGCGACGCCGTGCTGGGCGCCGACGCGGTCGGGACGGTGACCATCGCCGCAAGCACCGCGACGACCACCCCACCGCCGGCTCCGAAGCCCACCCCGAAGGAGAGGGCCGCCAATGGCGCCGTCTGCACGATTGTCGGCACTTCCGGCCGTGACGTACTGCGCGGTAAGGCTGGCAGGGACGTGATCTGCGGGCTCGCCGGCAACGACGTACTGATCGGCAACGGCGGCGACGATGTGCTCGACGGCGGTGCCGGCAACGACCAGTTGCAGGGCAACGCCGGCAAGGATGCTTTGTACGGCAGCCTCGGCAACGACCTCCTGACCGGCGGCGCGGGGAACGACTTGCTGGTCGGCGGACCCGGCAGGGATCGTCTGCTCGGCGGACCTGGCAGGGATCGTCTGCTCGGCGGACCCGGCAGGGACGCCCTCAACGGCGGTTTCGGCAGCGACATCCTCATTGGCGGGCCCGGCCGGGACACCGACTCGGCGGGCGCCGTCATCTGACGCGAGCGGCTCGGGTGGCTGCCGTCTCCCGTGGGAGGCGGCAGCCAAGACGCGATCGAGGCATTCCGCAAACCCCACTAGCGACAGCCCGTTGATTCCCCCGGCCGTCCCGCAGACGGGGCCGGCCGGACCCTCTCCTAGCCTCCGGAGCACCCTCGAAGTGGGCAACAAATTGGGCAACACACAGGGCCGAAAACCACACCAACCTGTCCCGCTTCAGGAAAGTGGCAGGGTTTCGGGCTCGTTTAGCGTGAGTGTCGCGCCCCCGGTCGGGGCCTGGAGGTAGCGGTCCATCGGTCGTCGCATCTGGATCGCCTCGTGCGGTCGGATCCAGGTTAACGTCTGGCGGTAGGCCTCGACCGAGACCGGGCTGCGCATCGGAGAGGCGGTTGGGCTTCGCTGGGAGCACGTCGATCTGGAATCGCACCGCCTCGCGATCCGCGAACGCATCTACAGGGAGACAACCGACGCCCCGAAGTCGAGCTATGGCCGTCGCGAGGTCCCGATCGGACGCGAACTAGCGCGGGCGCTTCGTGAGCACAAGCTCGCCTCCCGGCACTCAAAGGACCGCGACTACGTGTTCGCCACCAAGACCGGAACGGCATACCGGCCCGAGAACCTCCGCCGCGACGTGCTGCACAAAGCGTGCGACACGGCCAGGGTCGAGCGCGTCGGCTTCCACGCTTTCCGGCACACGGCGATCACCCGTTGGTTCCTCGCCGGAATCGCCCGCCAAGCGCGTGCAGGTCATGGCCGGCCACCACTCCGTCGCCTTCACCCTCAGCACCTACACGCACGTCCTGCCAGCCGACCTGCCCGGAGCCGACCTCATGGACCATCTCGCCGTTGGAGCCAGCCAGCCATGACTCCGATGGCTTCGGCTGGCAGGAGCCCGCCCTATGCTCCCGCCTTCGGGGAGGCGTCTGGGGCACATGCCCCATGCCGGGCACGTCTATTCGGTTCTATCTCCCTCTCCAACCCACGAAGGAGGCGAGAACCATGCCCAAGGTATCGAGGATCCGTTGCTCGCCCGGCAATGTCGGCAAGCGCTTTGAGCCGTCGGGGCCTCGGTCGGTCGCCGCACCACGGGCGGTGTGATCAGCGCCTTCGGCGTCCTCGGCATCCAAGACGCTCGAACGGGTCTGTGCCCCCAGGATCGCCTGGACCGCCCCTTGTATGAGGTAGGGGGTCCGGTATATGTCGTGGAACATGGGTGCCCCGTTTCGTTGATCAGGACGGGGCCTCGAGAATGCGCTCGAAGCTCAGAGCACCCAAACGGGGCGAACGCCCGCTCCCGCCCGCACTTCGCTCCCACCGATCTTTCCGGTGGCGACAACTGCACGAGCTTGCTCGCTCGCGAGACCGTCTCGAGCCGCGTCAGCGAGCCGGTCGAGATACCTCTGTCGAGCTGCCTGGAAATCGGACCAGCTCGGGATGTCCATTGCGTCGTCCGCCATTTCGACCTCCTCCGGGTTTGCGACGCCCCTCCTCGCGGGGTTGCACCGCGTTTGCGCCATGAAGGAGACTGGGCCCAGCTTTCGACCTCCTTTCCGAAACCTTGGGGGCGGGTGGACACCAGGATCCAGATCTGCGGCAGCGTGGTCGTGCAGTTGGACGGTCGGAGGGTCGACGGTGATCTCCCGGGTCGTCAAGGCGTCCTCCTCCTGGTCTATCTGGCGGCGAATCGCGATCGCGCCGTCACGCGTGACGAGTTGATCGAGGCGCTCTGGCCGCGGGACTTGCCTCCACGGCCGGAGTCGGCGCTCAGCGTGCTCCTGTCGAAGCTCAGAAGTGTTCTCGGCCCGGCGTCGATTGAGGGCAGAGCGCAGGTACGTCTTGCCCTCACACGGGTCTCTATTGACCTGGAGGCGGCGTCCAAGGCAATCCACGACGCGGAATCCGCCGTGGCACAGGAGGACTGGGCGGGGGCCTGGGGCCCGGCGCGGGTCGCCCTGCACACTGCGAGTCGAGGCATCCTGCCTCGCTTCGATGCGCCCTGGATCCTCGTGCTGCGGCAGCGGCTCGAGGACATCCGACTGCGAGCGCTGTCGTGCGTCGCCGTGTCAAGCCTGCGCATCGGTGGGCCCCGTTTCCCCCGGCCGCCGAGCGGGCAGCGCGCTCGCTGGTGTCGCTCTCGCCATATCGGGAGACGGGCCATCGGTTCCTAATGGAGGCCCTCGCGGCACAGGGCAACGTGGCCGAGGCCCTCCGCGTCTACGACGATCTGCGCCACCGATTGAGCGACGGACTGGGACCGCCCCGAGCGCCGATCTGCGGGCGCTGCACCGAATGCTCCTCCGAGAGAGCACCTCCGCCGCTGGCTGATGACAGCCCCGCGCGCCCGAGGCTTTCGGAAAGGGCGAGCGGGGACACTCTGAGCGCTGTTGAACAGGAAAGGGGGATCCGATGGCCTGGATGATGAAGTGCGAGTGTGGGGAAGTGGCCCGGGCGGAGACCGATGAGGACCTGATCGCCGCCGATGAAGAAGCACGTAAGAGAGCAGCATCCCGAGATGGTGGGTCGGCTCTCGCGGGAGCAGATCCTGGGAATGGCGGAGGTGGTGTGAGCATGACGGAGATCGCGTACAGCATCCCCATGGCGACACCGTTCTATGGCCCTCCTCCCGTATCTTTACCGGGGCTGCCCAGCTCGTCGTCCCGTTCCTCATCACACCTGAGGCCGCCAGGCGGCTCGTGCCAGAGCCGCTGGTCCCCAACCCCGACGACCTGATGTTCCTGATGATCGGCCAAATGAACAGCGACGAGTTCGGGACGACCAAGAGGCCTTCCTCGCCGTGCCGTCGAGCTTCGGTGCGATGACTGGCAACTACGCCGTCGCCCTCTACCTCGACAACGACGCCGCCATGGCCTCGGGCAGAGAGGTCTGGGGCTGGCCCAAGAAGGCGGCCCACTTCAACCTCGACGAGGACGACGGCGTTCTGACCGCCGTGGCGACTCGAGACGCCGTCGAGATCATCCGCGCACGCCTGGAGATCGCGGGCCCGGCCGAGGCAACCGACCTCCAGCCTCAACCCCACCTGGTTCAACCTCAAGCTGATTCCGTCGATCGTCGAGGACGCGCCTCCCGAGGTGATGCAGATCACCTCTACGACTCTCGAGAACGTCCGGGTGTCCGACACGCGCAGAGGCCAGGCGAGCGTCGTTCTCGCGAACGCGGAATCGGATCCCCTCGCCGAGTTGATCGAGGTCCGCGACGTGCTGGGCGGGATCCATTTCCTACTTGACTGTGACCTCCCGTTGGGCGAGGTGATCCACGACTATCTGGCCAGCAAGGAGACCACAACGCTGGCCCCCATGAGGGTGGCGTGATGAGGTTGTTCCCTAGGACGTGGAATCTGGGTTAGGCGGCGGTCCTCCCTTCCCGCACCCTCTCCCGCAAGAGATCTCACGAGACGATCTTCTCGCCATGGCCGAGACCGTCTAACTCTGAAGCTCCGGACGCCCGCTTGGCCGGTGAGGGCAGCCGGAGCGACGTTCCGATCGATCGCCGGAGGAACGATGAACACCTGCATCGTGCGCGAACGCGATGGGGCTGTCGCGACAATCGAGCTGAACCGACCCGAGCGACGGAACGCCCTGTCGCTCGCGCTCATCGAAGAACTGACCGCGACGCTCGATGAGCTCGGAGGGGACGAATCGATACGTGCGGTCGTGCTCGGTGCCCGGGGACCGACATTCTGCGCGGGACATGACCTCGTGGAGATGCGGGAGAAGGATGAGGCGTTTTTCCAACACCTCTACAAGGCGTGTACGGAGCTGATGCTCAGGCTGCACCAACTGAGCCAACCGGTAATCGCCCGCGTTCAAGGCATGGCCAGCGCTGGTGGCTGCCACCTGGTCGCCGCATGCGATCTCGTGGTCGCGTCCGAGGACGCCCGCTTCGCCGTCCCAGGTCCTCGCCTCGGTCTGCCCGGTACGACGGCGATGGTGGAAGTCGCGCGGGCGGTCGGCACGCAACGGGCGATGGAGCTCCTACTGACCGGCGATCCGATCGATGCCCAGGAGGCCCAAGCCTGGGGTCTCGTCAATCGAATCGTCCCGCGGGACCACCTCGAGGAGCACACGTCGGCGCTTGCGCGGCGTGTGTCCCAGGGCAGCAAACAGGTCGTTGAAGATGCGAAACGGACCCTCTACGAAGCGGTTAGCGGGAGCCGCACGACGGCATACAAGCGGGCACGCGACGTGATGGCGCGAAGCTCCGCCGCCCCGGACGCGCAGGAGGGCATCGCCGCATTCCTCGAGAAGCGCGAGCCCGTGTGGCCGTCCGGTTCAGGACGGACGCAACGACACTAGACCGCACATTCCGACACCTGGGTGAGGAGTCTTTTTAGTCCTAAGGTCCTGGGTTGAATCCCAGACGGTTCATCGACTTGATCCCTACGAGTGGGCACTTCCTCGGACCCGAGTTCGGACACCCCGATCCATGCCCCCGGCGTCGGGAGAGGAGACGGTGCGGGAGGGGGCCATTTCCGGCTTAGGTAGGCAAGAACCCGGCGATGAGTCTCAGGCGGTCCGGCATTTGGGGGGCCACACAGCGTCGGCGAGGTATGGTCCTTCGTATGACCTGGTGCATCCGTGGTAGCTACTTCGAGTCGTGCAACTGCGAGGCGATCTGCCCCTGCCGGAAGATCGACGGTCGTCCCCGGCGGCCGCTCGACGTACGGCGAGTGTCTCGGTGTCCTCTCCTGGATCATCGAGGACGGCCGGGCGGGCGACGTCTCGCTCGACGGCTTGAGCATCGCGCTCGCGACGCGGTACCACGACGACGAGGTCGGGTCACCGTGGAGCTTCGTCATGTACGTCGACGCACGCGCAGAGGGCGCGCAACGCGACGCGCTCGTCGACATCTACACGGGCCAGCTCGGCGGCGACGCGCTGAAACACTTCCCGTGGGCGTGGAAGGAGAGCGTGCGTGTGGCGGTCGGCCGGCCGAGATCGACGTCTCCCCACGAGCCGCGACGCCAGTGGCTGCGCATCCGCGACCACGTGAGCGTGCGGATCCGCGACGCATACGCGGGCCGCGAGAGTGTGACGTGCGTGATCCCGGGCCACGAGGAGAGCGGCGAGGAGCTGATCGCTGACGAGCTGCGCGTCGATGACGGCCCCCTGCGGTTCGAGTTCCAAGGCAACTGCGGCTACTCGGCGCGCTTCGACTACGCCGGCTGAGCCGGCCGGCGACTCGCACAACCTCTCGGCTGGTCGGGCGCCATGGCCGGCCTCGGCCTGGGTGGGATGCTCACCCCCTAGCAGTTCGGCGTTCCGCGCTTCCCGGCGCGCTGCCACCTCCTTGCCTGAGCGCACCATCAACCACGAGTCGTCACATCTTCAACAGCGACATCTCGGCGAGGAAGTTCCGTTGCTTCTGGGCTGCGTCGTTGAGCGAGGAGCACCAAGAGATCCAATGACGGGCTGTCGTCCGGGCCTCGCCCCAAGGGTCACCCTCATTCGTTTCCGTATGGCCCGTGCGAACATTGACGCGATGGCGCCGACCGTGACCGACGTCCCGGACCGCGGGCGCTTTGAGCTCGAAGTCGACGGGGCCGTCCTGGGCTTTGCGCAGTACCGGCGCAGGCCGGGCGTCATCTTCTTCATCCACACCGAGATCGACCCGGCACACGAGGGTGAGGGCCTAGGAACCAAGCTCGTGACGGCCGCGCTGGACACCGCACGGGCGGAGGGGTTGGCGGTGCTGCCGTTTTGCCCGTTCGTCCGGGACTTCATCGACGGTCATCCCGAGTACCTGGACCTCGTGCCGTTGGAGCGGCGCGCCAAGTTCGGGTTGAAGATGGGGCGAATGGATCTTCGCGTCGGCATGCATCACACATGCATGCGTGGGGGAGTGATGCGGACCCGCGCTGTACTAGACAGGACAACCCCGGCGACCCCCAAACGGCTTTCCCGAATCGTGGGCGGTAGTCGGTACCGATGTCATCGCAACAACCTCGGGGGACGCTCACCTATGGACATCCCCGAAGGGACGTCCACACGTCGATGCCAACCGATCGGTACGGACCCTTCCGGGCATTGCCGTAGCCCTGGGCGATCTCGGCCTGGTTGAGCCAGCTGGCGTAGATCGGATCCCCCAAGGGTGATCCTGAAGAGGGGGTCGCCGGGGGGAGCGGCCGAGGCTAGGGTGGAGCGGCACGCGGCCCCATCACGTGGAAGCCCCCTTGGAGATACCCGGTACTCGCTACGCGCGGGCTGCCGACGGCGACAGCATCGCCTACCAAGTGGCCGGCGACGGCCCGTTCGACCTCGTCTACGTGCCCGGCTTCATCTCGCACGTGGAGCTCTGGTGGGCGGAGCCATCGATCGGCCGCTTCTACGAGCGGCTCGCCTCGTTCTCGCGGCTGATCCTCTTCGACAAGCGGGGCACGGGGCTCTCAGACCCCATCCCGGGGCCGCAGCCGCTCGAGGAGCGCATGGAGGACGTGCGGGCGGTGATGGACGCCGCCGGGTCCGAGCGGGCTGCGCTCGTGGGCCTCTCGGAGGGAAGCGCGATGGCCGCCGTCTTCGCGGCCACCTATCCGGAGCGGACCAGCGCCCTCGTGCTGATGGGCCCGATCCTCGGCGGGTCGGTCGCGCAGCATCCGGCCGGGAAGGCCTGGACCGAGGCCTGGCGGCGCTTCCAGACGACGCTCGAGCACTGGGGCGACGGCTCCACGCTTCGCCTCACGGGGCCCACCATGAGCACCACGAACCGTCAGCTGGGGCTCGTGGAGCGGTCGGGCGCGAGCCCACGCATGGCGCGGGAGCTCATCGCGATGTGGCTCGAGATCGACCTCCGCGATGTCCTACCCGCGGTCTCGGTCCCGACGCTCGTCCTGAACCGGAGCCAGGAGGTCTTCCCCTCCGCGACCGCTCGTGAGCTGGCAGCTCGCATCCCGGGCGCCCGGCACGTCGAGCTTCCCGGGGTCAACCACGTGCCCTGGGCGGGCGACAGCGAGTCCTACGTGGCGGAGATCGAGGAGTTCCTGACCGGCGTGCGCACGCAACCTCGCCCGGATCGCGTGCTGGCCACGATCCTCGTCACCGACCTCGTCGCCTCCACCGAGCGGGCGGCGGCGTCCGGCGACGAGGCGTGGAGGGAGCTCATGGCGCGGCACGACGCGCTGGTGGCGGATCAGCTGCGCCGGTTCGGGGGTCGTGAGGTCAAGCACACGGGCGATGGCATCCTGGCCACCTTCGACGGCCCGGCCCGGGCCATGCATTGCGCACGCGCGATCGTCAGTGCGGCGCGGGAGGACCTGGGCCTCGACGTGCGCGCCGGCCTCCACACCGGCGAGGTGGAGGTGGTGGGCGCGGACCTGCGAGGGCTTGCCGTGCACATCGCCGCGCGCATCTGCGCCGAGGGCGGTCCTGGTGAGGTCCTGGTGTCACGGACGGCGAAGGAGCTCGTGATCGGTTCGGATGTACGGCTTGCCCATCACGCCACCCGACGGCTGAAGGGCGTGCCGGGCGAGTGGTCGCTCTTCGTCCTGCTCGACGGTGTCTCGCGGCCCGCGGGGGTCGCTGCCCGGCGCGATCGCGTGCGGCTCGGTGACGCCGTCGGCCTGACCCTCGCTCGGCGGGCGCCGCGCGTCCTCCGGACGATCATCCGCGCCGAACAGGCGGCTGTCTCCCTCGCCGCGCACCGCCACGGGTACCACTGACGACGCCGTCGCCGTCGGCGGCGCGCCTCCCGGCGAGGATCAGCGTTCTCACGGGCGCATTCCCGCTGGCTGGTCGTCGCCAGGTCGATCGCCTCCATGTTCTTCTCGACGACTTCCATGTCGTTCTGGCGAATCGAGTTCGCGGCTGATCGATCATCCTGATCGGCGTAGAGGCGGGTGTGTGGCCCCGCGGCGCGTAGTACGCGTCACCCGACTCGTGCGTCTCCGCGTGGCCGTCGGCGAACGTGAACGTGACCTTGCCCTCGACGCCAGGTCCCAAGTGCGGGCATTGGCAGCGATCGTCCGGAAGCCCTTGAACAGCGGTGTGAGATCCGCGTCCGCCGGGGCGCTGGAACCCGACGGTGTAGCCGCCGTCGAAGTGGTCGAAGTGTCCTTCGTAGCCTTCGACCTCGAATGTCTCAGATGCGGTCGCCTTCGACGCCTTCGGCAGTTCGAAGTCCTCGACGTAGAGGTTCGCGGGCTGGTCGGAGGCGTTCGCTCGCGCGACGTTGGGTAGGGACCAGTACCGAGGCGGCCTTCACCGTCTCAAGGACACGCAGAACCCTCGAAGTGGGCAACAAACTGGGCAACACAAGGGTCGAGTCCACCAACCCCAGTACATGCGATGACAGGTGTGATCCCAGTCACCAAGCCGGAAAACACGGGACCGGCCGAAAGGGGCCGAAGCCCCTGGAGGGAAGTCAGATCCCCGGGTCGTCAGGTCGGTCCTGCCGCGCCCATACCCCGAGAGGATTTCCACGCGAACGCCGCAGCAGCCGCTCGCCCAGTCACGACCGTTCAGTCGTCGTCGCTGGGGCTGGCTCGTCTGTCGACGGAGCACGGCAAGCTCGTGCCGAAGGACGATGATCTCGAGCTCCTTGGAGTCTGCGAGGACGAGCAGACGAGCCCCAGGAGGCAGCAGACCAGCAGGTCGCAAGCGACGAGATCAGACCAACTCCTCCAAGGTCAACGGGGGGCAAGCCTCTACGGCCGCAACTCGCCTCCCGACGACGGAACCGAGCGAGCGCACCCACTGAGCACCTTTCCTTCGTCACGCCGCCGGCTAGCGCGGCAGGGGAGCTCGCCGCGCCAGGTCCAGCTTCCCCTCCCAGCGGCATAGCCTAGACATTGGCCTGCGGCTTCCCGAGCTCCACGGTGGCCTCTCGCGACGACCGAGGGAGGTCCGGGATGGGTGCAGGCGCACGGATTGGATTTCGTCGGTTTCGGTCACATTGGCGGGCACATGGCGTCTCGTTTCCTCCTGCAGGTGACGGTTTTCGGCGAGGCGCGAAGCCGAAGAGACGTCCAGCACCTGATCGATCAGGGGCTCCAGTGGTGCGACACGCCCACAGCGGTCGCCGAAGCGGCCGACGTTGTCTTCACCTCCGTCCCCGACGACCGTGTGCTCGAGGAGGTCGCCTCGGGTCCGGACGGCATCCTCGCCGGCCTCGTCGCGGGCAAGACGTGGGTCGAGGTGAGCACCACCAGCCCGACACGCGAGCCGGGCGTTCGCCGAGCGTTGCGCGCGCAGGGTGACGTCGATCTTCACCTCCGTTCTCCGGGAGCGTCCGCAGGCGGGGGGCACGGTCGCTGACGATCATCGTCGGCGGCGATGAGCACGCTTACCGCCACGTCGAGCCCTCCTGCGCGAGCTCGCGCGCCGACGCGCCGGCGAGCGGCAAGGACTCGTGGCTCGAGCTTCGCGGTCAACATGAGCCTTTCCGTCCGGTGCCCGCCTTCGCCAGGGCTGTCGTTCGTCAGCGCTCCGGCGTCAACCGCCACGGCGCTCGCCGTGGTCGAACCCGCCCAGATCGGCTCGCCGATGCTACGGCGCGCGCGTCGATCATCCGATCCGCCAGAAGATTCCTCGTTCGACCTCAGCTTCATGCACAAGGGCATCGAGCTCGCGCTCGATGCTGCGCACCAGCCGACATCCCGCTGCCGACCGCCGAGCGGCCGACGAGGTGCTCGAGCGCGCCAGCGCTCGGCTACGAGCGGCGCGACCTCGCCGCGCTGTTTCAGGCGCTCGAGCAGACGGCGACGGCGATCGTGGCCGGCGCTGACTGTCGCCGATGCCGTCCTACGGTTACAGCTTGAGTGCGAGTCTTCGATCCGACGAGCTGCTAGCCCAGGCTGCGCGCGCCGAAGCGGCCGCTTCGAGTTCGTCGATCTCCGACCCCTCCACCCGTGGCCCTTCTCGCACCACCACAGCCCCTATGCCTCGAGTGTGCTCGGCGCGCTCGCCGCGCAGACGGACGGAGCCGAGCTCGTCTCGCTGGTTACGTGCCCGACGATCGCCACCACCCGGCGATCGTCGCGCGGAAGGCGGCGACGGTGGCGGTGATGAGCGCCGGCACGCTTCCGCCTCGGCGTCGGCGCAGGCGAGAACCTGAACGGGCACGTGGGTGGCCGCGGCTGGCCGCCGGTCCACATCCGCCACGAGACGCTCGAGGAGGCGATCGAGATCATCCGCGCGCTCTGGTCCGGCGGCTCCACGCGCACCAGGGCAAGCACTACCGCGTCGACGACGCGCGCATCTTCACGCTTCCCGACGAGCCGCCGCCGATCTACGTCGCCGTCAGCGGCCCCAAGTCGTCGCGCTCGCGGAACGATTCGGCGACTGATCGTCGCGATCCATCGCCGCGCGGACTGACGCGTCCCTCGCCGACCCGGCAAGCCCGGTACGGCCAGCTTCCGGTGACGTGGCGGGGCGACACATGCTCGTCGCCTGGCGCGCGCGCTTCCGGTTTCAGCAGGAGGCTGGCAGGTGCAGTCCAGGCTTCGAACCCGGTCGACTTCGAGGCCGCAACTGCAGCCGTCCGGAGGAGACGTAGCGAAGGACATTTCGTGCGGAATCGACCCCGATCGGCACGTCGAGGCGATGAGCGGTCGGTGCACCGGCTTCGAGAAGATCGCGATCGTTCCGCTCGGAGTCTCGATCGCTTCTTCGAGCTTTGGGACAGGAGTTGCGCCGCGCCTCGACTCATCAACGTCAGGCCGCACCATCGGCTGCATAGATCTCGGCAGCAGGGAACGCCGCGCCCACCGGGTAGGCTCGCCGAACAGGTCGCGGGAGTTGGTTGCCAGGATCGACAACGAAGGATGGACTCGACAATGAACGGGGGTTCGTCGGTCGAGGCCGCTCAGGCGCTTCCCGTGCGGGTGCAGGCGTCAGGCTGGGCGCCGCTGCGGACACCGCCGTTCAGACGGCTTTGGTTGGCGCAGTTCGTCAGCAACGTCGGGTCGTGGATGCAGACGGTGGCGGCGCAGTGGGTGATGCTCTCGCTGACCAGCTCGGCAGTCCTGATCGGCGCCATCTCGGCCGCCGGCAGCCTGCCTGTGCTGCTGCTCGCGATTCCAGCCGGAGCACTCGGCGATCTCGTCGACCGACGCCGGCTGATCGCCGCAACACAGGTTCTGATGCTGCTCGCCTCGGCCGCCCTGGCAGTACTTGCCGCTCTTTCAGGACTCACGCCGGCCGTGATCCTGGCCCTCCTGTTCGTGATCGGCTGCGGCACAGCGATTAGCGCACCGACGTGGCAGACCCTGCAACCCGAGCTCGTCTCGGTGGACGACCGCGCCCAGGCGATCGCCCTCGGCTCGGTCAACCAGAACCTGGCCCGGGCGATCGGACCGGCGATCGGCGGCGCTCTGCTCGCCGCGACGAGCGCCGCGATCGTCTTCGGCGTCAATGCCGTCTCGTTCTTGGCCGTCCTGGCGGCCGTCGCCGTCACGGCCGTGCCGAAGCGACCCGTCACGCTGCCTCGCGAGCACGCCCTCGACGCCGTCCGCGCCGGCGGCCGCTACGTCGCCTATTCGCCGACACTGCTCGCGCTGATCGTGCGGGCGGCGGTCTTCATCTTCCCCGCGGGAGCGATCTGGGCGCTGCTTCCGCTCGTCGCCCACGAGAAACTCGGCCTCGGCTCGGCCGGCTACGGCCTGCTGCTCGGCTGCGTCGGCGTCGGTGCGCTCGCAGCGGCAACCTTCGGGCCTGCCGCCCGCCGGCGCCTCAGTCCGCGGGCACTGTACGCAACGGCGGCCATGATCATTGCCGTCGCTGCCGCCCTCCTCGCATTTTCGACCAACGTCTACCTCGATGCCGCCGTACTGGTCGCGAGCGGGATCGCCTGGATCAGCGGTCTCGGACTACTCGGCGGCGCCTACCAGTCGGAGCTCTCGCCGTGGGCGAAGGCACGCGGGATGGCGTACTACCTTGTCGCGTTCCAAGGTTCCAACGCCTTCGGCGGCCTCGGCTTCGGTGCGATCGCCCAGGTCACCAGCCTCTCAACCGCACTCCTCGTCGTCTGCGGTTGCCTCGCCGCCGGCGCACTCGCGACCTGGCTGCTCGCGTTCCCCGCCGCCGCACCCACCGACATGCAGCCCGGAGAGCCGTGGCCGCTGCCCGAACTCGACGCCGCGGACAGCGAGAGCGGCGGACCGGTCCTGGTCACCGTCAAGTGGTTCGTGCGCACCGACCGGACAGACACCTTCCTGGAACTCGCCGGTCAACTGCGCGCTCTCCGGCGGCGCACCGGCGCCACCAGCTGGCGGCTCTACCGGCCGGCCGGCAACGAGAGCGAGTTCCTCGAAACCTTCGTCGTCGGCTCCTGGGCCGAGCACGAACGCCAACATGCCCGCATCTACCCCGCGACCAAGCCCTCCTCGATCAACTCGACGCCACCCTCGAACCCGGCCATGAGCGGGAGGTCACGCACTACCTGGCGCAGTCCACTCGATCCCGGCAACGGCCACCCTGATGGCTGCCGCTGGGACGCTCGGCTGAAGGTGGTTCCCGCATAAGGAACGAAGGAACCTGGTCACGATCGGCAGGCACCTGGACCCGGTAGAAGCCGATGGGCCGGTCGAACTCCTGCTTATTCTGGGACTCGCAAGAAGGCCCCTTGGCCGATGAAGGGGTCAACAGGGGGTCAACACGACCAGCGTAGATAGGGCGAGATCACTACCTGGTCCATCACACGAAACGCCTGCAAAGAGGCGACTCCGTGAGATAGCAGGAGACGCCGGGAGCAACTCATAATCCCCGGGTCGCAGGTTCGAGTCCTGCCGCGCCCATCACGTTTCTCCCTGCAAATAGTAACTTTATGGTTCTTGACTGGTTCGGCATTTCGCCGTTTGGGCAACAAGGTGGGCAACACTCCCACCGTGTCGTGCCCCTCTCACTCCCCTCGAGTGCGCGGCCTCCCCGACGGTGCGGGGAGGCTCGCTGCGGTCGTCTGCATGGTGATCGTCGTCATCGGCCGACGATCTAGCCCTTCAGGAACGTGAAGGTGATGGCCTTGGCCGGGGTCTTCAGCCTGGGGCTGTTGCGACTCGCGCTGATGACGAAGCGGTAGAGCGCGGACCCGATCAGCTTGTTGTTGACGATGCGACCGGTGAACAGGTACCGGCCCGCGCCGGCCTTCGCGTCACGCTGGATGGATCCGACCTTGACCCACCTCTTGCCCTTCTTCTTCTGGACGACGATCTGGACCTTCGCCGCGGCGTTGAGCCGCCAGCGGATGGTCGTACCGCCGATGGCCCTCCTCTTGCCCTTGACCTTCACGATCTTCCGCGCCTTGAATCTACGAGGCGAGACGGTGATGCCCGTGAGGGTCAACCTGGTGATGCCGGCAGTCACCTTCGCAGAAGCGGGGGTGGTCGGCGGGTCGGCCGGGGTAAAGACGTTGTCGCTTGGGTTGACCGTGATCCATCCGGAGCGCTGCTGGCCGCCGTAGATCTCACCGCTGGTCGTGCCGGTGAGCGGCACCTCCACCGCGCCGCCGGTGTTGTTCACGACGTGGACCGTCCCGTCTTGCAGGTAGCCGTTGACGGCGTTGCCCGGCCAGAGCCCGGCCCACACGTTGGCCTTGCGGATGAGCCGCCCCGACTCGCTGAAGGTCGGCTGGGCGAGCGGCACGTTGAAGTACTGGTCGTACCGAGCCAGGAGGGTGTCCCAGACGCCCTGACCGTCTGCGCCGTAGAGGATGCCGTTGCCTTGGGCGTCGAGCATGAGGTTCGGCTGATGGGCGTAGTGCGGCTTCGGGTCGTTCCCCATGACGTGCCGGAACATGATCCCGACCTCGCTGTTGACGTAGTCGGGCCAGGCCGCCGGGGTCGCCCGGCAAATGCGAGGCGCGGCGCACGAGCCCGGTGGGACAGCCGTCGTGGAGGCATAGATCCAGTTGTACTCGTCGAGTTGGTCTTCGCGTGTCGCGACGTTGTAGTAGACGTTGGACGGGTACCGCGGCACGGTCAGCGTGGAGCCGATCTGACGTTGGTCGGGCTGAACCGAGTTGTCATCGGCGATCCACAAGATCGGAGGGCTCTGGGCGCTCAGCGTTCCCGCCATCGCCGGGTTGAGTGGCGGCCGTCCCGGGTATGAGCCCAGCCCGGAATGCTCGCCGGTCACCAGCTCGGTTGGATCGATCGCGATGCCATTATTGGCAGCGAACGTCTTGTTCTGGTTGATCTCGTTGTTGATCGTCGTCGCGTCTACCGAATCGAGGTTGATGTGCTGGAACGTGTGGTTCACCCAGCGGAACGCCGCGCGACTCGCGATGAGCGCGTTGCCGGTTGGAGCGACGCCGCCGTTCGCGTTCGCCTCCTCCTGAAAGCCCACTCCGTTGAACATGAAATCGAACTTGAAACCCTTCGCGTTCTGATAGTTCACCGCCGAAGTCACGTCTGCAGGCGTCATGCGAACCTCGATGCAGTTGGCCGGCGGAAGTAGCGGCGGCAACGGGTTGCAGACCGCGGGCGTGTCCTCAGCGGGCGTCGTGTGCGTGCCCGGGTCCCACTTCGCGTCGGCGCGAAAGAGATCATCGATGTTCAGCGTGAGGTAGTTGCGCTGCGTGCCGAGGTACACGCCGCGGGTGACCCAGCTGACCATCCCGTGGCGCAGCAGCTGGTTCTCGATCTGGTTCTCGTTGCTCGAGACCGTGAAGACCATCTCCTGCCGCAGGTCGATCGGGTCGGTGTAGATGCCGAGGTACGCGCCTCCGCCCGGTCCGCTCACCAGCGTCGTGAACGTCGCCGCGTTCGGAAGGGCGGAGTACCCGAACGAGAGCGGGTCCATGGGAACGGGGCCCTTGAGGTATGGGAACGCCTGCAGGCCGGTCGCGGTGAGCTGCCCGGTCTGCCCGCTCTGGTCGCCGTACACGCCTGCGACGCCGTTGAGCCCGCGCGAGACAGCCGGGTTGGGGGTGTCACCCGTGACCGTGAGCTGCAGGATGCCGAAGGTCGCCTCGAACTGGTTGAGCGTTGCGAGCTGGGCGAACGGTTCTCCCGTCGTCACGATTACCGCCTGGTAGTTGGCGGTGTTCCCGGCCGAGAGGAGCCCCGGAGTGACCTGGTCCGTGGTACGCGCATCGAAGGGAACGCCCTCTCGGCGCAGCACCGCCTGCCAGGCGAGGAAGTCGGCCTGGTTGCCATTCGGCCCGACGATGAGAACCTTGAGGTTCACCCGTTGGGTCGGCAATGGCTGCGGGGGGACGGCTCCCTGGAGGAGCGGGGCGAGCGCCGCGAAGATGAGAGCGGCGAGCGCGAGCAACCGGAAAGGGCGCAATGCGCTCCGACGAGCGGGCCAGTGGGAGGAAATGGGCGAGTGCCTCCGCAATTTGTTGATTTTCGGTGGAGGCACCTTAGCCTGAACCTTCGGAGGTGCATCACCCCACGAATGGGTAGTCAGGCGCTCCCCGAAGGTCGAGGGGTGTGACATACGCACTAGACGAAGGTCTAGGTGATATGGAGCTTGGTTTGTCAAGGGGCATGGCGGGAAGGCCCGCGTGATGCGGCCGAGGACGTGACCTCGACATCACCCTCGTCCCGGACGCATTGACCCTCACGTTCGTCGTGATTTATCCAGCCCCATCCTGCCGCCACAACCTGTATTCCGTGGCGGGAAACCTTCATGTCTCCCGCATCAGGACCCCCTCTCGTGGCGCAAAAGGGAGAAGTTCACACTGCTTTCGCCCCGATGACCAAGCACCTGCGCTACCGTCGATGACATGGGCAAGTACCCGTCAAACCCTCCCGGAGGGCCTGTGAACTAGTCTCCGCCGGGAAGTTCGGTGGCGCGAAATACGGGCGCATGGGTGGACGTCCCCGAACTCCTCGCGCAAGTGAGATAGCGGCGACGGAAGCGCAGGAACATGCCGAGGAGATCGTCGTCGCGTTCAGGGATGCGCTCCATCCGCAGGCGGGCGCGGCATGCCACTCCGCACTGTGCTCGTACGAACCGGGGAGACGATCGAAATCCTCCTTGACATCACCAACCCCGGCCGGTGGATGGCCCACTGCCACATCGCCGAGCACCACGAGAGCGGGATGATGTTCAGCTTCGACGTCGACCGGAAGCCCACGAAAGGCGGGTAAACCGAACCGGGCCGCGGGTCAGCGCCCGCCGTGCGCCACCGGCATTTCGCCGTTTGGGCAACAAGGTGGGCAACACCCCGACCATTTCCTCTTCGGCGGCTCGTTGTCGTTGGAGCCCGCCCTTGGGCAGTCGGTACGTAGTGGCCCGCGCATCCTTTCCGCCACGACGCTGCCTCCCCGTCCTCAGCTACTCCTGAAGGACCGACTCGCCGGTAGCGGCTGCCCTCTCACGCGCACGCGACGGGGACTCCAGGTCGAGGGGGACCTCGCCCCGGCGTTCGGGCGAGGGCAGACTCGGCTCGACCCGCAGGATGCGGGCGGCCCATACCGGCATCCACCAGTTCCAGCGCCCCAGGACGCTGACGAACGCCGGCAGGAGCATGCTGCGGATCACGGTTGCGTCGAGGACGATGCCGACCGCCAGCCCGGTGGCGAACACCTTGACGTCCACCTCGGGGCCCGATCCGAGGGCGACGAACGCCAAGAAGAGGATGAGCGAGCCCGCGGTTACCAAGCGCCCGGTGCGGGCGAGGCCCGCGACGACGGCGCGGTCGGTCGATCCGTCGCGGTCGTACTCCTCCCGCATGCGGCTGAGGATGAAGACCTCGTAGTCCATCGAGAGCCCGTAGAGGAACGCGAAGACCATCACCGGGACCCACACGACCAGGGCGCCGGTCGGCTCGACGTTGAAGATCGAGCCCGACCCGTGGCCCTTCTGCCAGAACCAGACGAGGAAGCCCCACACCGCGCCGATCGAGATCACGCTGAAGATCACCGCCTTCAGCGGCAGCAGCAGCGAGCGGAGGACTCGGGCGAGCAGGACATAGGTGATCGCGAGGATCAGCAAGACCACCCAGATGAAGTTGCCGTAGACCGCGTCGTTGAAGTCGACGTTCCCCGGCACCGCCCCGCCCAGAAGCACCTCGCCGGGCCCAGCCGCGGCCGCGGCCCGCACGCGCTCGACGGTGGAGGTGCTGTCCTCCGCGGCGGGAAAGACGTTCATGACCGCGGTGTCGCCGCGCCGCCACTGGTCGTTGGCCGGTGCGACGGCCCCCTTGACGCCCTCGACGTCGGCGAGCGCCCGGACAGTCGCGTCGGGGGTCCCCCCGACCACGGCCACATCGTACGGCAGGAGGACGGCGGCGCCGATTCCGGAGCCGGTGAGCTGGTCGAGCCCGGCCCGCGCCGATCCCGAGGAGGACAGCGCATCGGCGCGCCCCGTGCCGGTCGAGAAGTTCAAGACTGGGATGAAGAACACGGCCAGGATGGCGAGCGCGACCAGCCCGACGGGCCAGCGGTAGCGCACCACGAAACGGCCCCAGGGCACCCAGCCCTGCCCCGCGCTCGACGTGCGTCGACGCAGGCCGATCCGATCGAGGCGAGGCCCGGCCGTGGCGAGGATCGCCGGGAGGAGCGTCATCGCGACGAGCACGCTGATCAGGGGGATCAGCAGCCCGCTGTAGCCGATGCTGCGCAGGAACGGCACCGGCAGCACGACCATCGCCAAGAGTCCGATCGCCACGGCGATGCCGCTGAAGATCACTGCACGCCCGGCGTGGTCCATTGCCTCCAGGACGGCGTCGCCGGTTGAGCGGCCAGCGGCCCGCTCCTCGCGCCAGCGCATCACGATCAGCAGCGAGTAGTCGATGGCGATCCCGAGTCCGATCAGGGCGACCAGGAACTCGACCACCACCGACACCTGGGTCGCCCCCGCCAGCGGCCACAGCACCAGGAAGGTGGTGGGGATCGCGATCGCCGCCATCAGCAGCGGCACGAAGGCCATCAGGGAGCCGAACACGAACAGCAGCACCACGAGGGCACCGAGGCCGCCGAGGAGCACTTCCACGAGCACGTCCGGGCCAGTGGATGCCTCGTCGTTCGAGGCGAGGGCGTCGAAGCCGGTGATGCGCACCGGGCTTCCCTCCACCGTCACCTTCGCCGCCGCCGCGCGTGAGTCCTTGAGGGCGTCGCCGGGGCCGCCGAAGGCGTCTTCCGAGGGCGGATACCAGATGACGCCGAAGGTCGTGCGGCCGTCCTTCGAGACGACCCTGACGAGCTTCACCCACCGGGCACCGGTCGCGGAGGCGGGCCAACGTGGATGGGCTCTCACGGGGTTCACGCGGGCGCCCCCGCGCAACTATCGTGTTCAACGGCCGGGCGAACCATTCGGACCGGCCCAGGCGAACGGGAAGGATCCGTGATGCACGCGACGATCAGGAGCTACAGCGGGGTACCCGGCCTCGTCGACGGGATCCTGGCAAACGAAGACGCGATCAGGGAGCTGTTGCGGGGGATCGATGGCTTCCGCGCCTACTACCTCGTGAGAACCTCGGACGACAGTGCGGTCTCGGTCTCCGTCTACGACGACCGGGCCGGCACCGAGGCGTCGACCGCTGCCGCGCGGGAGTGGATCGCCGCCAACCTCCCGGGCCTCGCGACGAGCCCGCCGGAGGTCTCCGACGGCGAGGTGGCGCTGGAGGCGTAACAACTCGAAGCTGACCGTCGGGTGGGCTACGTATCGGGCAGCGCGGATCGCCTGGGCCGCGAATGCTGGGCGCCTACCCGTGGTCTCTGGGTATCAACGGCATCGACGGGCGACATCGGTGGTCGGGCGCGCAACGAGGTGCGGAATCTCCGCGCGACGCTGCTCGGCATTACCCGCACGTTGGTCGAAGCCGCAGGCAGGCTTCGATACGGCGTCGGCCAGGCAACTCTCCGGGGAGCGTCTCCAGAAGGGGCTTGCTCGGGCGATCTCGCCGGCTGAAGCCCTTAGAAGACTCGGCGATCACGCCACCCGCGGTCCGGCGAGGTGAGGTTCGGCTAACCCTAGGGTCCCTTGGCACGCGCCCATCGGCGCACGACAGTCGTGCTCCTGCCCGGTTCGAACGGGCAGGCTCAGGACAACTTCTCGCGTCTGACGGGAGACCCGCGTCGGACCGCGACTCAAGGAAAGGACACGTCCGTGTCGCAGTACCCGATGGACGACGACATGTTGATCGGCGACGGAGGCAACCTGGCGGTGTACGAGCGGCCCGACGGGAGCCGCTACGCCCTCGACCGTGAGGGCCACGGTCACGAGCTCTGCTGGGGGGAGGGCGTCCTCGGCCCCGCCCGGTTCGACTCGCGGGCCCTCTCCGATGGCCACTGGCCCGGCTCGCGATGCCGGATCGCGGTGCTCGCGCGAACCTGACACCCCGACACCAGAGAAGCTGCCACCCGCCGTTCGAACGCTCAGAAAAGGCGGTACGCCGTCCCGGGTCTCGCATCGGTTTGCCCGGGACGGCGGCGATGGTAGAAAGTCACGCGGCGGGCGGACGCGCACCCGGGCCGGGGGCGCTAGTGTCGCTCCTCGATCAACATTCGGACGCTCGGGCGGGATCCAACCCGACACCAAGCGAACACCGGAACGACGGGAGAACGAGATGGCGTACGGGATTGTGCATCAGTTCGCAGATGGCACGAAAGAGCAATACGAGGCCTCGCTCGCGGCCGTGCATCCGAGCCATGGCGGCCTCCCGGAGGGGCAGCTGTTTCATGCGGCTGGCCCGTCGGCCGGCGGCTGGACGATCGTCGCGATCCACGACTCGCAGGAAAGCTGGGAGCGGTTCCGTGACGAGGTCCTGATGCCCCGGATGTCACAAGGCATCGAAGGCGGCTTCACGAGTCCGCCCCAGGAGACGACGTTCGAGGTGTACAAGCAAGCGACGTCCTGAGGCCGTGAGCGGCGCGGCAGGCGCGCCGAGAGGGCGGGTGCTCCTGCCGCTCGCCACCGTTCCCCGCCCGCTCGTCCACGAGCGGGTCGGCTCCCGCAGTTGCGTCGTCCCGCGGCGGGCGACGACCGCCGGGTACGGCGTGGAGGGGCCGGGCGTCAACCTACCCCGATCACCTTATGACGGATGCACGTCCCGTCCGCCCGCCTGGCACGTACGAAGCCTCCTGGTCGACGCCCCAGTTGAAATCGCCCTCGGGTCCGATGGGCCCGTACGTGCCGTCCGCACGGAGCCCCGGCTGCTCGGATCCGTCGGCGCAGAACCCGTATCCCCAGGAGGGTGCGGACAGCCAGCGGCGGTTTCCGTTGAGCCGGAACGCTGCGACCGAAGACACGCCCGGTCATCCCGGGGACGCCGGTCATCAGATCGCGGGTCCGGCCTGCCGCAAGAGGAATTCGAGGGTGGCGGAGTTGAACGTGTCTGCGTCCTCGTGCAGGCCCGCGTGGGAGAGGTTCTCGAAGACCACCACTTCGGTGTTCGGGATCGCCGAGCTAAGCGGCTCGGCGAAACGTCGTGACGTCACCTGATCGTGCGCCCCGAACGTGAGGAGCGTCGGGGCGGCGATGTCTTTCAGGACCGGACCGGCGTCGTGGTCGATCACCGCCTGCGACTGCGACAGGAACGCATCGAGTGGCTGAGCCGGGCGGCCGCGGACGAACTCCTCCAGGGCCTGCACGAACTCGGGTCGGCCCGCGTACATCTCGGGGGTGAAGCACCATGGGAAGATGCCGAGGATCACCGCATCGGCGACGGTCGGCAACGCGCGCGCCAGAGCGCGCCAGTTCTCGAGGCAGACGCGAAGGAACCCATCGGTGGTCCCCCACGCGCTGTGGAGCGACAACGAGCGGACCCGGCCCGGGTGCCGCGCCGCCAAATGCATTCCCACAGCCGAGCCGAGTGACACTCCTGCGACGTGGGCGGACTCCACCCCGATCGCGGTGAGGAACGCGGCGACCTGGTCGGCGTACCCGTTCGTCGAATACGGGCCCGCCGGCTTGTCGCTCTCGCCGGAGCCGGGCAGGTCGATCGAGATGCACGTGAAGTGCTTCGTGTACTCAGGCAGTTGGAACGCGTAGCAGGCATGGTCCGCCGCCAAGTAGGGGATCAAGAGCAGCGGCGGTCCCTCTCCCTGAACGTCGTAGTTGATCGAGAGGTTCTCCACCTGCACCTTCGGCATGACGCGCTCCTTCCACGAGTTGCGGTGACACAAGCCTCCCCGGTGCGGGCATCCGGGTCATCAGCAGAAAACCGGGGGCGAGTCCGCGCCCGGTACTGAGTCCGCAACGACGGCGATCTGGTTCACCTCCGGGCGGACGGTAGGGTGCCGCGGATGGCGAACACGCATCGCCCCCGGACCCGGGAGGTCGAGCTGCACGCGCTCGACACAGCTCGGCTCGAGCCACTGATCGGTCGCGAGCGGATGGCGCGCGTCGAGGCTGCCACCGAGGCGGCTGCGGCGGCGCTCGCCGGCCGCACCATCATCAAGGTGAACTCCACGGCGAATGGCGGCGGCGTCGCGGAGATGCTCTACACCCTCATCTCGTACAGCCGCGGCGCCGGCCTCGACACCCGCTGGCTCGTGATCCAGGGCGACCCGCTGTTCTTCAGCATCACGAAGCGGATTCACAACCGGCTCTACGGCAGCCCCGGCGACGGCGGCGAGCTCGGCGAGGCCGAACGAAAGCACTACGAAGGCGTGTTGAGGCACAACGCGGAGGGGCTTCTCGCGCTGGTCCGCCCGGGCGACATCGTGATGCTGCACGACCCTCAGCCCGCAGGTCTCACGAAGGCGGTCAAACGGGCGGGCGCACGCGTCATCTGGCGATGCCACGTCGGGCGCGACCAGCCGAACGAGTGGACCGAGCAGGCGTGGGCGTTTCTACGACCCTACGTCGAGGAGGCCGACGCGTTCGTGGTGTCCCGCCGGGACTTCGCCGCGCCGTGGATGGACCCAAGACGAGTCCACGTCATGGCGCCCTCGCTGGACCCGTTCTCGGCCAAGAACGAGCCCATGTCGAGCCGCAACGTGCGACGCGTCTTGGGTTACGCGGGCCTGTTGCAGGGCGACCGCAGCACCCCCGCCGTCCCCTTCACCCGTCGCGACGGTTCGGCCGGCTGGATCAACCGCCACGCGGACCTCCTGCAGACGGGGCCCCCGCCGCCGCCCGACGTGCCGCTGGTCGTCCAGGTCTCGCGGTGGGATCGGATCAAGGACATGCCAGGCGTCTTGAACGGGTTCGTCGAGCACGTTGACACCCAACTCGGCGCGCATCTCCTCCTGGTCGGGCCCGCCGTGACGGGGGTCGCGGACGATGGCGAAGCGGGCGACGCGCTGGACGAGTGCATGGCCGTGTGGCGGGCGCTGCCCCGCCCGGCCAGGGCGCGGACGCACCTCGCGTGCATCCCGATGGACGATCCGGAAGAGAACGCGGCAATCGTCAACGCGATCCAGCGCCATGCGTCGGTCATCGTCCAGAAGAGCCTCGCCGAGGGGTTCGGACTCACGGTCGCGGAAGCGATGTGGAAAGGGCGGCCCGTCGTCGCGAGCCGCGTCGGGGGGATCGCCGACCAGATCACGCACGGACGGCATGGCCTCCTGATCGACGACCCGCTCGATCTCGCGTCCTTCGGGCAGGCTGTGACACAGCTGCTGAGGGATCCCGAGGGCGCTGACCAGCTCGGCCGCCGGGCGCGGGCCCGTGTGGTGCGCGCCTTCCTCGGTGACCGCCACCTCCTGCAGTTCGGCGCGCTCCTGCAGCAGCTCAGCTGAAGCGGACGACGCAGCCCGCGTCGCCGCAGCGGCCGTAACTATTTCGGGTCGATCTTGACCGCGAACGTCTGCACCGCGATCTTCCCGTCGCGCACGACGAACGTGTCGGTGCCCAGGGCGACGACGGCGGACGCGCAGTCCGCGTGCCAGAGGATGTAGGCGACATCGCCCTCGATGTGAGACGCGTCCATGACGAAGTCAAAGGTACCCGGCGCGAACAACCCCGAGAAGAAGCCGCTGAACGCGGCCCGGAGCGCAGCACGAACCCTGAGCGGTCCGTCAGGCGAGATGAGGACCGATTCGTCCGTGTAGTCCCTGAGGATTTCGTCCGTGTCTCCCGCGCCGAATGCCGCGAGGTGATGATCAAGAACCGCTTGCGTGCTCATCGCTCTCTTCTCGCCGCTCGGTCATCGTCCGAGCAGATGCTGGGCGAACCAGTCCGTCGCTGCGTCCGCAGCGGCGTCGAACCCCGCGACGGAGGCGCCCTCAGCGTCGAACTCGACATCGTTCGCATCGCTCACCCCTTGTCGCCGGCGCAACGGCGAATTCTCTGCCCGGCTTGCGGGGAGGTGTCAACCTCGCACCGTGCGAGGAGTCTCAGGATAGGCGGTGGCTCCCCGACCTCCAGCACGCGCGCGGGGGAGCTGTGGAAAGATCCCCGAGCTGGCGTGGACGTAGCAGCACAGCAGCACGATCTTCCCTCCCGGGAGACGTGGGTTAAGGTCGCCGCGAAGGGCGCCGATAGTGGGCGAGCAGCACCCACGAAGGCGAGGAGGCGAGAGATGATGCGCGCGAAGCCGGTTAGGGAGACCCCCCGGCTCATCCTCATGGGCTGTGTGATCGCCCTGCTCCTGGTCGCCTTGACGGCTCCGCTCGCGGCGGCGGCCCCCACAGGGCTCGTGGCAAGCACCAGCTCCAACCGCTCGAACCCGGTGACGCTGAATGGGGCGTCCCTGAGCGGCAAGCGCTACATCTTCGTCACCGGCTACTCGCAAGCCCGGCGTGTTCGGTTCACGCTCGACGGCGGGTCGTCGGTGACGCGCTCCTCGCCGTTCGACTATGCCGGCACGGCAAGCAACGGGCGGGCGAATGCGCTCGATACCGCCGGCCTCGCCAACGGGCCGCACACGCTCACCGCCACGGTGACACGCAGCAGCGGTGCGGTCATCGCCGACCTCACCGCGACCTTCACGGTGGCGAACCAGGCCCCGGTTCCGCCGCCGCCACCACCACTCCTCCTCCACCTCCTCCACCGGGCGCCTATTGGACGCCCGCACCCGGGACGACGTGGCAGTGGCAGCTCAGCGGAGTTCTGGACACCACGGTCGACGCGTCTGTCTACGACGTGGACGGGTTCGACACGAGCGCTGATCAGGTCGCCGCGCTGCACACCCAAGGGCGAAAGGTGATCTGCTACCTGAGCGTGGGGACGTGGGAGAACTGGCGTCCAGATGCGGCGTCGTTCCCTGCGTCCGTCAAGGGGAGCGGCAACGGATGGCCCGGAGAGAAGTGGCTGGACATCCGCCGCATCGACCTGCTCGGGCCGATCATGACCGCCAGGTTCCAGATGTGCAGGGACAAGGGCTTCGACGCCGTCGAGCCGGACAATATCGACGGGTACACGAACAGCACCGGCTTCCCGCTCAAGGCCGCGGATCAGTCCACGTACAACCGCTGGATCGCCGACACCGTCCACTCCCTCGGCCTGTCGGTCGGGCTCAAGAACGACGTCGACCAGGTCACCACGCTGCAGCCCTCGTTCGACTGGGCGCTCAACGAGCAGTGCTTCCAGTACAGCGAATGCGGAGCCTATTCGGCGTTCGTGGGTGCGGGGAAGGCGGTGTTCATCACCGAGTACCAGGGAAAGTTCCCCGCGTACTGTCCGAGCGCGATTGCGTCGGGGTTCTCCGCGATCGAGAAGCACCTGAGCCTCGACGCCTGGAGGAAGGCTTGCTGAAGCATCACCGCGCGTGATGACCGACCACCAAGCCGCTCTTCGCCATCCTCGTCAAGGTCTCGCGCAAACCGTCGCGCTGAACGGCCGTCCACGACCGGCTGACGGAACCGCTTGCTGACCCCCGCGAGCGCCGGCGTGAGCCTCGCGCTTAGGGTCGCACCGGGGTGAACCCCGCCCCCTCGGCGGGGTGCGTCCCGTTCCCGCCTCCCCCGCTCCAGACGAGCAGCGCGCGCCCGGTCCACACCATCGCGGCGGTGTCGTGCTTCGCGAACGGCCATTGCGGGAGCGTGGACCAGCGGTTCGTCGTCGGGTTGTATGCCAGCCCGCCGCGTCCGGTCCACAGCACGACACGACTGGTGGTCCAGATCGCCGGACCCTCGACGGGCCGCGCTATGGGGGCGCGCAACAGCCAGCGATCCGTCGCTGCCCTGTAGACAAACGTGGTCCTGCCCTTCGTGCCCGCACCGACGACCACCAGCTCGTGCCCATCCCAGACCGCCTTCGCACCGGACGGCGTGACGGGCAACGGCGCGATCCGCCGCCACGTGTCGGTCCTCGGGTTGTACGCGGCAGCGCGGGCGAGCGACGCCGGATACGGCTTGCCCTGCGGGTCAATGCCACTGACCAGGACGATCAGCTCCCGCCCAGTCCACGCGCCGACCGGGTGTTGCGAGGCGCTCAGCGGAGCCTGCGCCAGTGTCCGCGCCGTATTCGTCGCCGGGTTGTACGCGCGGCCCGTGGCGGAGGCGTCGCCGCAGCAGCCGCCACCCCATCCGATCATCTCGCGACCGGTCCACGCCACCAGACCGTCGTTGACCGTCGACGACAGCCGCCGCCAGTGGTTCGTCACCGGGTTGAAGCCAGAGCGAGCAGTCGGGCCCATGACCAGGACCTCCTTGCCCGTCCATACGCCGGTGTACCGGCCTTCGTAGCTCCCTTCCAGACCCGGGGACGGCGTCAGCCGGCGCCAGGTGCCGGTCGCGGGGTTGTAGGCGGCGGCGGCGTTGGCCGTCCGGTAGTCCGCGAGTGAGGCACGGGTGAAGACGAACATCTCCGCCCGTCCACACGCCAACGAACCGGGTATCCGTGCCCGAGGCGATCGGCGCCGCAGGAAACGGCTGCCATGCGCCGGCCAGCGTCGGGACTGCCGCTCGGCTGTTGCTCGCCCCCGGGGGCCGAGACGCCCAGCCGGCGGCGGGCGCTCCAAGCGCCGCGATAGATGCGGCGGCGACCGCCAGAAGCCACTTGAAGGAGGGGTGCGCTGCGGCGGGCCTGTTCCTGGCCGCAATTCGCGCACCGCCCAGCCGGCTTGCGCTCCTTGTCAGCCATGGCGTCTCACCCACCTCGTGTTGCTCGCTTTGCCCGGTCTCGAACGAACGTACTCCCGTGGCCGGCACCCGGTCGACGGTAGGAATCTATCGATCGCCCCCGGGAAGCCCCCACTCGTCGCCTCCGTCGCGCCCAGGTCGGATTCGTGCGGTGAAACCCGCGCTCTCGTGGGGGACCCTGCGGATGACCGCAACGAGCGTACGGGTGACGATGAACCCATGGTGTTCACCGATAGGCGCGACGCCGGACGCCGGCTCGCGGCGCTTCTCGAGCGGTTTGCCGGAGAGCGCCCGATCGTCGTCGCCCTCCCGCGGGGCGGTGTGCCGGTGGCCGTGGAGGTCGCGCGAGCGCTCGGCGCGCCGCTCGAACTGCTGACCGTCCGCAAGCTCGGGGCCCCGCAGGACCCCGAGTTCGCCATCGGCGCGGTCGCCGAGGACGGCACCGCCGTTGTGAACACGGCCGTCGCGCGCCACGTCGGCGTCACGGAAGCGGAGTTCCGGCGCATCCTCGAACGCGAGCAGCGCGAGCTGCGGCGCCAGATGGAGCGGTTTCGGAATGGACGGCCGGCGCTGGACGTTCACGGCCGGACGGTGATCATCGTGGACGACGGGCTCGCGACCGGCCTGAGCGACCTGGTGGCGGTGCGCGCGCTCCGCGGACGGGGGGCTGCACGGATCGTGGTCGCCGTACCCGTCGGCTCGCGCGAGTCGATCGCGATGCTCGGCGTGGAAGCCGATGAGGTCGTGTGCGTAACGACCCCGCGTGAGCTCCTCGGCGTGGGTCGCTGGTACGACGACTTTTCGCCGGTGTCCGACGAGGAAGTGCTCCGCCTGCTCGAGGAGGCGGGCGCACGTGTCCCGGCGTCGGGGGTTCCCGTCCGGCCGGCCCCGCCGGGCGCGACCTCCCGCGAGCTGACGTTCGAGATCGACGGCGTGACGCTCCCGGGGGACCTGACGCTGCCGGCCGGGGCACGCGGTCTGGTGATCTTCGCCCACGGCAGCGGCAGCAGCCGGCTGAGCGTCCGGAACCGCGAGGTCGCGCGGACCCTCAACGAGGCCGGGCTTGCGACCCTCCTCTTCGATCTGCTTTCGGAGGCCGAGAGTCATCTCCGCGAGCTGGTCTTCGACGTCGCCCTGCTCGCGCGGCGGTTGGAGGCCGTGATCCGGTGGGCGGTTGACGACCCCGCCACCTGTGAGCTTCCGGTCGGCCTCTTCGGGGCATCAACCGGGGCGGGGGCCGCATTCAAGGCGGCAGCCGAGATCGGCGGGCCGGTGCGCGCGGTGGTCTCGCGCGGGGGCCGGCCGGATCTCGCGACCGAATACCTCACCGCGGTCCAGGCCCCGACCCTCCTGATCGTCGGGAGTCGCGATCACGATGTGCTCGAGCTCAACCGCCGCGCCGCCGACGCGCTCGGCTGCGCCAGGCGTCTGGCGATCGTGGACGGCGCCGGTCACCTGTTCGAGGAGCCCGGCGCACTCGATGCGGTGGCACGGCTGGCGATCGAATGGTTCGACGCCCACCTACGGGTGACGAATGCCGCTCCGGATTCGGTGGAGGCCTGATCGTGACCACCGGCCACGCGACTGCGCGTACAGACGACGCCGCGATCGCGGCAATACGGTCCGGCGCGCATGCCTTGACCGGCGATCGGCACGACTACGACGCGTTGCTCGACATGGTCGGCGGGGCCCGGGTCGTCATGCTCGGCGAGGCCAGCCACGGGACGCACGAGTTCTATCGAGAGCGAGCCCGCATCACGCAGCGCCTGATCCGGGAACTCGGGTTCTCCGCCGTCGCGATCGAGGGAGACTGGCCCGATGCCGCCCGGGTCAACAGTTACGTCCGCGGTCAGGGGAGCGATCGGGACGCCGAGGAATCGCTCCGGGGCTTCCGTCGATTCCCGACGTGGATGTGGCGCAACGCCGACGTCCTCGACTTCGTCGGATGGCTTCGCGCGCACAACGACGGCATCGGGACCTCCGCGATGAGGGTCGGCGTCTACGGACTCGACCTCTACAGCCTGGGCGCTTCGATGGAGGCGGTCATCCGCTACCTCGAGCAGCACGACCCGGTGGCGGCGGACCGAGCCCGACGGAGGTACGAGTGCCTGCAGCCCTACGCGGGAGAGAGCGCCGCCTACGGGCAGGCGGTGCTGCTCGGGGTGAGCGACTCGTGCCGGCGCCATGTACTGCACGAGCTGGTGGAGCTTCGCCGCATGGCCGGGGAATGGTTGCAGCGTGACGGCGCGACCGCCGAGGACGAGTACTTCGTCGCGGAGCAGAACGCGTCGGTGGTGGCCGACGCCGAGGAGTACTACCGCACGATGCTCGGCGGAGCCGCCGCATCCTGGAACCTCCGCGACCGGCACATGGCCGACACGCTCGACCACCTCATGGCCCACCTGGATCGCCACGGCGCGACAAGCCGCGTCGTGGTGTGGGAGCACAACTCGCACATCGGCGACGCTCGGTTCACGGAGATGGCGAGGCGGGGCGAGATCAACATCGGACAGCTCATGCGCGAGCGGCATGGCCGAGACGTCGTCCTCGTGGGCTTCACGACCTCCAGCGGCACCGTGACCGCCGCGTCGGAGTGGGGCGCGCCTGCCCAGCGCAAGCTGGTGCGACCGGCGCCGGACGGGAGTTGCGAGGCGCTCTTGCGCGCCACCGGCATCCCGGCGTTCCTGCTCTGCCCGCTCCGCTCCGGCCGACACTCCCGCGTTCTCGACGAGCCCCGCCTGGAGCGTGCGATCGGCGTGATCTACCGCCCGGAAACGGAACGCCAGAGCCACTGGTTCACCGCGAACATCGCGAAGCAGTTCGACGCCCTGGTTCACATCGACGTCACCCGCGCCGTCGAGCCGCTGGAGCGCTCCCGCCGATGGGAGGCCGGCGAACCGCCCGAGACATATCCGACGGGGCTCTGATGGCGAGCTCGCCCGCGCAGCCCCGACCATGCCGAGCGACCCGTACGATCGCCCGGTTATCCCGTCGTGCCGAGTCGTTCCGGGAGGGAGCGTGGGTCCCCGCCGCATCGTGATCTGCGGAGCCGGGATCGTCGGGACGGCGATCGCGGACCGTCTCGCCCTGCGTGGCGCGCGGCCGACGATCGTCGAGCGGGCCCGACCGGCGGCCGCCGCGTCCGGCAAGGCCGCCGGATTTCTCGCGCTGGACTGGAACGACGCAACGCCCATCGGTGCGCTGGCCCGTTTGAGCTTCGGCCTCCATCGTGAGCTCGCGGGGGAGCTCCCCGACGTCGGGTACCGGGAGGTCGAGACGCTGCTCGTCGCGGGGATGGACGGCGGGCCGGTCGAGGCGTATCGCCGGCATCCCAACCCGGCCTGGCTCGACGGGAACGTCGCCGTCCATGCGGTGGTGGGAACGACGGACTCCACGGCCCAGGTCGACCCCCTCCGGCTCACACGAGCGCTCGCCGAACGGGCCGTCGCCAATGGCGCGACGCTGCTCACCGGCACCGTGGACGGCCTCGACCGTGACTCCGGCGGCGCCGTGCGGGGGGTCCTCGTCGACGGAGCCGTTGTCCCCGCCGACGTGGTGGTGCTCGCCCTCGGACCGTGGACACGCCAGGCCGTCGCCTGGGTGCCCGTGCCCGAGATCCACGGCCTGAAGGGCGCGAGCATCACGCTCGCCGCGGACGTTCCCGCACAGATGATCTTCTCGGACTTCCTCGCCCGCGACGGGCGCCGCCGCACACCCGAGATCTACCCACGGCCCGACGGTGAGGTCTACGTCAACGGCTACCCCGAGCATGATCCGCTGCCCGACGACCCGGACGACGTCCACCCGAGCGAGGCGGGTTGCGCGGAGCTGCACCGTATCGCGGGAGCCCACAGCTCGATCCTCGCCGCGGCAGCCATCACGGCGCGCCGCGCGTGCTACCGCCCCGTGACCACCGACGGGACGCCGATCATCGGCCCCGTTCCAACCGCTCCGGGCGTGTTCGTCGCCACCGGCCACGGCCCGTGGGGGATCCTGAACGCGCCGGGGACGGGGCTCCTCGTCGCCGAGATGATCCTCGACGGGGCCGCCAAGTCGCTCGACGCGTCGCCGTTCGCACCATCCCGCCTTCCGGCAGCGCCGAGGTGATGCGGGGAGGATCGCACAGGGTGGGCAGCATCCTCATGCTCGACAACGACTGGGATCGCACCGTCCGGCGCTTAGGCGCGACCGGGTCAGGTGAAGCTCGCGAGAGCGCATGGAGGAGCGCCGCTCGCTGACCCATCCGCGCCGCTCCACGAGCTCGTCGTGCATGATCGCGATCTGCCCGGCGGGGCCTCCGAAGGAGACGCACCCGAGCTTGAGCCAGAACCGCACGGCCTGGCCGAGAGTCGGTGGCCTGGCGGCACCATCGGGGACCGCGGATGCGCTCCTGAGTGCTGACCCCATCGGTGGGGAAGAATCGCAGGCGCATCCCACGCTCGACGGTCGTTCACGAGATCGCAACATCCCTTCGACAAGGCGGCCGGCCGCGTGCCCGCTGGCGTACCATCGCCCTGTGACGGAGACCGGCTGGCTGCGGCGACTCGGACCGTGGGTCGGCATCGGCACGAGCCCGGCCGCGCTCATGATCGGCGGGGGGGTCGCGGAGGGCAACGAGCGATGGTGGCTCGCCGCCGCGATCGTGGTGGGCGTCGCCACCCTCGCCGCGCTGGCCGTGCGCCCAGGGCCTCTTGGGTCAGCGGCGTCAGGCCCGGCTCGTCGACCTCGCCTCGCGTTCGCTCGGCCGGATGGGCGGCCGTCGCATCGCCTCGCCGGTGCTCGCGGTGATGATGGTCGGCTGGTTCGGCTTCAACACGAGCGTCGCCGGCGCGGGGCTCGGCCGGCTTGTGAACCTGCCGGACCGCGCCGGAATGGTCATCTTCGCGGCGATCATGCTCGCCGTCGCGTGGCATGGGCTGAACGTGCTCTCCTGGACGGCGCTCGCGGCGGGGCTCGCCACGGTGCTGCTGGCGGCGGAGGGCGTCCACCTGGCGTTGTCAGGCCGAACCGGCCCGCTCCTCGGCGACGGCCACCCGGCGGCGTCGCTCGGCCAGCTTCCGGCCATTGCGATCATGGTCGGCTACGGGGCGGCCTTCGCGCTTCGCACGCCAGACTTCACCCACGATCTCGCGCGGCCGCGACACGTCGTCTGGTGTGCGTTGGTCGGCCTTGCCCTGCCGCTGTTGGCGTTCGCCACCGCGGGAGCGATCCTCGAGCTCACGACGGGCACATGGAACCTCGTCGACACGCTCGAGCGGCTCGGAAGCCCGACGTTCGCCTATGCGTTCGTGGCGCTGGGCTTCACCGGATCGGTGCTCACCAACCTCCACAGCGGCGCGATCTCACTCGAGGATGCGCTCCCGCGATGCTCGCACCGCGCGGGCCTGGTCGCCATCGCGATCGCGGGCACCGCCATCGCCACCCTGTATTTCGCCGATTGGATGATTCCCTACCTCACCGCGATGGCGCTCGCCGCGCCCTGCCTCATCGGCGTGCTCTGGCTCGACGAGGTCCGGGCCAGCCCGACGGTGCCGGGCTACCGCCGGCTCGGGATCTGGGCGTGGGGCGCCGGTGTCGGAATCGGCGTCGCGCTTCATGCCGTGGACTCGCCGCTCGCGCTCCCCGCCGGGCTCGTGACCGCGGCGGGGATCGCGGCTGCACCGTGGCTCATGGAACGCCGGCGCCAGCCGGGCGGAATGGCGGGCGACCGGACGTGACGGGGACGGCGCGGCTCCGCGTCAGGGGGTGGCGCTGCTGCCGAGCTTGCTGAGGTCGATGACCTGGTCCGCCGGCGGTGGCGTGATCACCACGTCGGCGTTCCACTCCTTCATGTGGAGGTTCCCCGTGTCGCTCCGGCCGGACAGCGCCTCGATGAGCAAGGGGAACGGCTCGCCCTCGTCGGCGACATAGAGGGTTCCGCCGTTGTCCTTGTCGTCGTTGCGCAACCCGACGGTCGGCACTCCGTCGACGGGCTTGCCATCGACCAGGGAGATCGAACCGCTCGGGTCGAGTACGTTGGCGGTGAAGTCCTTGAGGCTGGTCAGCTGCGTGAAGCCCGTGAGCCGTGGATCAGTGAGCGGTCCCTTGATGTAGCGGCCGCCGACGAGCTTCGACAGCTCGGCGGCGTTCCCCTTGAGCCCTGACGCCAGCGTCTTCTCGTCGGCCTTGAAGTAGACGTCGCCGCCGACGCGGACGATCTCGACCTTGCCGCCGCCGATCTCGATGGTGCCCGTGGCACCCGGCTGGTCGGTGAGTTTCAGGTCGAACGCCGTGTCGCCGCTCGACTGCACGATCTGCCCGACGACGTGCACCGACTTGGCGCTCGCCGCGGCGGCCTTCGCCTTGGCCAGGACCTGATCGGCGCTCAGGCCCGCAAGCGCTGACGTCGGGGCGGTCGACGTGCTCGTTGCGGTGCTCGCCGTCATGGTGGCCGATGTCGTCTCGGATCCGCCCCCGCAGCCACCCGCGAGGAACGCGGCCGCGAGTCCGGCGGTCGCGATCGCCGCCCCGCGGCGGGCACGTGGCAGACGGCCGGCGGCGGGCGGCGGCGGGCAATGGGTACTCAACATGGGGGGAAGCCTCCGGGGCGGGACGCGTTCGACGGCGCGCAATTTTCAGAAGGTTAGCGGCCCCTCCCGACACGACCGCCCCGGCGAGGCCCCGTGGAACGGTGGGAGGATCTGGCGCGCGGCCGAAGACTCCTCCCCGACCGAGCGCGATCAGGAATACTCCCGGCGGCGATCAACCCGATCCGGGGGAACCGACCGTGGGTGACTTCAACGAAGACGTCGACCTCGACACCTCACAGGTCGAGGACCTCCGCGGATCCGGTGGCCGGATGGGTGGCCGCGGGGGCCTCGCCATCGGCGGGGGCGGGCTCGGGATCATCGGCGTCATCCTCCTGCTGCTCCTCGGCGGGAACCCCTTCGGCGACGGCTCCGGCCTCGGACCGCTCGACAGCCTCAACGACGAGACCGCCGGCGGCGCCATCCAGTCCGGATCGGGTGGCGGCTCCGGCGCGCTGGCCGCCGAATGCAAGACCGGCGCCGATGCGAACACCAAGGAGGACTGCCGGATCGTCGGATACATCAACAGCATCCAGCGCTACTGGCGTGACGAGTACAAGCGGCGAGGCGGCACGTACCAGCCGGCGCGCACCAGGTTCTTCACCGGGACGATCAGCACGGGTTGTGGCGCCGCAAGCGCGGCAGTCGGGCCGTTCTACTGCCCGATCGACCGGTACGTCTACATCGACCTCGGGTTCTTCGACGACCTGCGCGACAAGTTCGGGGCGAGCGGGGGGCCCTTCGCCGAGGCCTACGTGCTCGCGCACGAGTACGGCCACCACGTGCAGAACCTGGAGGGCATCCTCGACCAGATCGGCAACGACCGGCAGGGCCCGCAATCGCGGGCGGTGCGAGCGGAGCTGCAAGCTGACTGCTTCGCCGGGGTTTGGGCGAGCAACGCCGTGAAGACCGGTTACCTCGCCCGCCTCACCAAGCAGGCGATCGCCGACGGACTCGATGCCGCCGCGGCCGTCGGCGACGACCGCATCCAGGAGAACATCCAGGGACGCGTGACGCCCGAGGGATGGACGCACGGATCGTCGGCCCAGCGCCAGCAATGGTTCACAAGGGGACTGCAGTCCGGGAACCCCGACAGCTGCAACACCTTCCAGGGCACGATCTGACGGTTCCGGTCGCCGGATCTGCCGAGGGGCCGGAGGAAGTAGGCTCAACGGCATCGTGAGCTCACTCGAACGCCTCGCCCGCCGCGCCGGGCGCATCGCCCCGTTCGAGGTCATGGAGGTCCTCGCCCACGCCCAGCGCCTCCAGGCCGCGGGCCACGACGTCATCCACCTCGAGGTCGGGGAACCGGACTTCCCGACGCCCGAGCCGGTGATTCGCGCTGCGACACGCGCGCTCGCCGAGGAGCCGATGTTCTACACCCCCGCTCTCGGCCTCCCCCGGCTGCGCGAGGCGATCGCGAAGTTCTACGAGGAGCGGTTCGATGTCTCCATCCCGGCCGATCGCATCGTGGTGACGGCGGGATCGAGCGCGGCACTCCTCTTGGCACTCGGACTCGTGCTGGACATCGGGGACGAAGCGCTCATCGGCGACCCGGGCTATCCGTGCAACCGCCACTTCGTGAGCTTCGTCGACGGCGAGCCGGTGCTGGTACCGGCCGACGCGTCCACCGACTACCAGGTCACGGCCGAGCTTCTCGCCGACGCTTGGACCGATCGCACCACCGCGGTCATCGCGGCCTCGCCGTCCAATCCGACCGGGACGCTCATCCCGCTCGACGAGTGGCGGCGGATCGCCGAGCTCTGCCGGCTGCGCGGCGCCACCCTCGTCGCCGACGAGATCTACCAGGGGCTGGTGTACGGCCGCCGCCCGGAGACCGTTCTGTCGCTGACCGACGACATCCTCGTCGTCAACAGCTTCAGCAAGTACTTCCAGATGACCGGATGGCGTCTGGGCTGGCTCGTCGTGCCGGACGGCGTGGCCCGCGAGATCGAGAAGCTCGCGCAGAACCTCTTCATCTGCCCGTCCACTCCCGCTCAGCACGCCGCGCTCGCCGCGTTCGAACCGCAGACCATCGAGATCCTCGAGGCGCGCCGGCGTGAGCTGGAACATCGGCGCGACCTCCTGCTCGACGCGCTGCCGGGAATCGGCTTCGGCGTTCGCGCCGTCCCGGCCGGCGCGTTCTACGTCTACTGCGACGTCGGCGAGCTCACCGACGACAGCTTCGCCTTCGCCCGCCGCGTCATCGACGAGACCGCGGTCGCGATCACGCCGGGGCGCGACTTCGGCGTCGCCGCGCCCGAGCGCCATATACGGATCGCCTACACCCAGACGCTCCCGCGACTCGAGGAGGCGGTGGCGCGGATCGGGCGCATGCTCGGTGCCGGATGAGCGCCCACGCCGGCCACCGTCGCGACTGGGAGGCCCTCGGCGCGCTCGACCCGCTCTACGCCATCCTCGGGGCCGAGGAGGCCCGTCACGGCCGGTGGGACCTCGACGAGTTCTTCGCGACCGGGGAGCGCGACGTCGCTCGCCTGCTGGAGACCTGCCGGCGGCTCGGCCTCCCACGCGAGCATCGCGCCTCGCTCGAGCTCGGCTGCGGCGTCGGACGGCTCACGAGAGCGCTCGCGCCGCACTTCGATCGGTGTGTCGGCGTGGACATCTCGCGGGCGATGATCGGGCGGGCGGCGGCGCTGAATGCCGAGGCCGTCAACTGCCACTGGGTCCACAACACCGCGGGGGATCTCGCGATCCTCGGCGACGAGCGGTTCGATCTGGTGTTCTCCCATCTCGTGCTCCAGCACGTCCCGACCAAGGACGCCATCCTCGCGTACGTGGGGGAGCTCGGGCGGGTGCTCGCGCCGGGCGGGCTCCTCGCGATCCAGCTGCCCGCGTCGATGCCGCTGCGGCGGCGCGTGCAGCCACGGCGGCGCCTCTACGGCGTCCTGCGCGGTGCCGGACTCCCGGACGACCTCCTGTACCGGCGGCTGGGACTCAACCCGATCCGCATGAACTGGGTGCCGCGAGCCCGAGTGCTCGAGCGGCTCGGGTCCCACGGGGCCAGCGTGGTGGGCGTCGAGCACGGGTGGCTGGGAGATCGCATCACCGCCGCGGGCGAGGTCAACCTCACGTACCTCGCAACCCGCCAGGAAGCGGACCCGGGGTGACCACCAAGGGTGCCGGGGAATCGGCCTGGGGCGTCACCGGCGCCCACGACGCGCGATGAGGGCCATGCTCCTCGACCGGCCGGCGCCCGCCTCCGCGGACCACCCCCTGCGCCTGGCGGAGCTCCCCGACCCCGAGCCGGGCCCGGGCGAGCTCGTGCTGGACGTCGCGGCCTGCGCCGTGTGCCGCACCGACCTGCAGATCGCCGAAGGCGACCTGGCCGCGCGGCGCCTGCCGATCGTCCCGGGGCACCAGGTCGTGGGGCGCGTGCGCGCGGTCGGCGCCGACGTGCGAGGGTGGCGCGTCGGCGACCGGGCCGGAGCAGCCTGGCTGGGCGGCGCCTGCGGCCGGTGCGCCTTCTGCCGCTCCGGTCGCGAGAATCTCTGCGGTGAGGCCGTGTTCACGGGATGGGACCGCGACGGCGGGTTCGCCGAGCAGATCGCGGTTCGCGCCGACTTCGCTGTGCCGCTCCCGTCGGGGATCGCGGACGTCGATGCCGCCCCCCTCATGTGCGGGGGCATCATCGGCTACCGCTCGCTCAAGCTGTCCGGCATCGCTCCCGGCGGCCGGCTGGGCCTTTTCGGGTTCGGGGCGTCGGCGCTGCTCGCGATCCAGGTCGCCAGGCATTGGGAATGCGAGATCTTCGTCTGGACGCGATCGCGGGCGGAGCGCGAGCGGGCGACGGCCCTCGGCGCGAGCTGGGTCGGCGGATACGACGAGCGGGCACCGGCACCGCTCGACGCGGCGGTGACCTTCGCCCCCGCCGGCGAGATCGTCGTGACCGCCCTTCGGGCGCTCGACCGGGGAGCGACGGTCGCGATCAATGCGATCCATCTCGACCGCGTGCCGGAGTTCGCGTACGACCTGCTGTGGGGCGAGCGCGTCATCCGCAGCGTCGCGAATTTCACGCGCTCCGACGCGGAGGAGTTCCTGCACGTGGCCGTCGAGGCGGGGGTGCAGACAACGGTGGAGCGCCATCCGCTCGACGGCGCCAACACCGCCCTGGCCCGCATCGCCGACGGTCGCGTCGAGGGCGCGGCGGTGCTCGTGCCCTGATGAGCCGCGATCCCGTTGCTCTTCGGGCCTGCGGGTGCCGGAGTCGCGGAGTGAAACTCGGCGACCAGGTCCCCGATCTCGCATTCGCCGCGGCGGGGCCGCCGCTTCGGGTTGCCGACTGAGGATCCCGGTCAGCTCGGCGGGGATGCGGGTGCTCGACGCCGACCTGCGACTGCGGCGGATCTTCCGGAGCCGATTCGCGGCCGACCGCCCCTGCGTCGACACGGTACGCACGGAGCTTCGCCGGGCGACGGAGATCCGGCCGGGGCGCCACGGGGGGTGACGCGACGCCCCGGCCGATCCTCACGCGACGAGCTGACCGACGAGCTTCTTGATCGCCTTGACCAAGCCGTCCTTGAGCTTGTCGCCGACGTCGCCACCCCACTTGGAGGCGACGACGCCCACTCCGCCGACGAGCAGCGCGACCATCACCACGATCCCGACGTACTCGACGGTTCCCTGTCCACGTTGCTCGGTCATCCGGTCCCAGAGCCGCATCGCGCGGGCAGTCGTCCAACCCATCATTCGGTAGCCCATGTGCCCCTCCCTGATCGTTCGTTGTCGGTTGAGCGGGCGGGGTCGATGCTGCGGCGTCGCGTCGTCACGGCGCCACACCGACCTGTGCCAAGTTGCGCGCGCCGAGGTGCCATCTACCGAGACCGGCGTCCGGGACCGGACGGCCTCGCCGACCGCCGGCGGGCCGCCCGGATGAGCGACCGCACGGCGAGCTGCTTCCCGCGCGTGATCGCGAGGTCGGCGCCGGCCTCGCCGAGGTCGCGCATGAAGCGCCGATACGCCTCTCGCGGCGGCAAGTCGCGCAATGCGCGGGTGTATGCCAGCGCAGCGTCGAGCTGGGCACGGGTGACGCCGAGAGGATCGCGCGCCAGTGCGGCGGCGCCGCCGCCGCCACCGACGAGCGTGCCGACCGGATCGGCCAGGAAGGCGTTCATCGTCGCGCGCACCCCGTCGCCGACACCGAGTCCAAACGCAGCGACCCCGGTCGCCGCGATGTCGCCGCCCGTTTGCACGACGTGGGCTGCACCCCGGACGGCGCGACGGAAGGAGCCGGGCGTCCGCACACCGGTGCCGGATCCAGGCGCGCCGATGCGGTCGAGCCCCGACCAGGCGCGATCGACGACCGCCGCGGGCTCGTCCCCCGAGGGCCGTGACGTGGACGCGAGCCATACGCCCGCGGCCGCGAGGCCCAGCGCCACCACGACCACAACGGCGAGGTACTCCACCGTCGCCTGGCCTGCCCGGCCTCGGAGTCGCGGTCGCATGGGGCGACGCTAGGCGCGAGCCATGTCACAGCGCTGCCTTCGGACGTGCCAATACGGCCCCCGCGATGCACCGGCGGCCGACACGATTTCACAAGGCGGTATCCTCGGCGGGAACGACGGAGGAGTCCCGCGATGTCAGTGATCGATACCCTCACTCGGCGTGCCGGAGGCCTTGCGGAGGACCTCCAGCACAGCGTGCGCCGGGCCCGGCTGGAAGGAGAGCGTCGCGTGCTCCAGCGGCAGCATCGAGCCACGCTGGAGGCACTGGGGAGCCGTGTCTACGAGCTCGTGCGCGCCGGTCATCTCCCCGACGGTGAGCTCGCCCCGGAACTTGCGAGCGTCGAGAACAAGTTGATGGAAATCGACGCGAAGTCGGTCGAGATCGACGCGATCAAGGGCGAGGGCGACGGTCCTCCCGACGCCACCGACCCACCTCGCTGAGGAGGGGCCAGACCCACGCCCACGACACCCTCGGATGGGTTGCAGGAGCGCCGAGCGGGTGTATCCTCTCGAAAGCTCCGTTGATGTCAGGAGGGACGGGGAATGCGGGTCGAACCAGATCGCCAGGGGCACCACAGCTCAGAGGCGCCGGCCTGCCATCGATGCGGCGTGCCGCTGCTCGCCGAGGCCACGTTCTGCCCCTACTGCGAGCGCTGGCTCGACGAGCCGGGGCCGGTGCGGCGCCGCGACCCGGGAAGCCGCATGGGCGGACGCCTTGCGGTCATCACCGAGCGGGCGTTGCTCACCGCCGGGTTCGTATTCTTCGCGGCCGTCGCGATCATCTGCGTCGCCGCCGCGCTTCTGATCTAGCCGGGCTCGCCCCGCACGCAGTGCCGGTCCGCCGACGGCGGACCGTGTCGTCGCTCCCCTCCATGGAGGTCAACAGGCTGTGACACGCATCCCGAACAACGAGCTCTACGAGGTCGGCGACGAGGTCATCGGCCAGTTCCGCTGCGCGGTGTGCGACCTGCTGGTGGTGTCGCCGAAGGAGAACGACGGCGTGCTCGTCCTCCCCGCGTGCCCGTTGTGCAGCTCCGAGGAGTGGCGCCGGGTCGAGTAGGTCACGTCGGCTGTCGCGCGAGCGGAACCATGACGCGGGGCTCTGCGATACTGGCCGCGTTCGTGTCGTCACAAGGGAGGGGACATGGCGAAGAAGGCCGACTTCACCGAGGACGAATGGACGGGGCTGCGAAAGGGCGTCACCGGCGCAGGGATGCTCGTCTCCGTCGGTCACCGTGACTTCACCGACAGCTTCGGCGAGGCGAGCGCGCTCGCGAAGCAGCTGGTGTCGGAGCGCGGCAGCGAGAGCCAGCTCGTCCGTGATCTCGCCGAGGGCCACGGAACTGGGTTCGGCTTCTTCAACTCGCCGAAGGAGGTCGAGGCGGAGACAATGGCCGCGCTTCACGCGTCCGTCGCACTGCTCAGCGAGAGGGCCCCGGACGAGCTGGATGCCTACCGTGGCCTGGTGCTCGACGTCGCCCAGGCCGTGGCCGAGGCGAAGGGCGGGGTCCAGGACGAGGAGAAGGCGGTCATCGAGCGGATCACCGCCGCGCTCGCAACGCCCTAGGGGTCCGGCCTCACGCCAGGCTGTCGAGGAACTCGTCGACCGACATCGCCGTGAGGGTGTCGACGCGAGCGCTCCCCCGGGCGGCCATCTCGGCGGAGAGCTTCGCCACCGCTTCGTCGTCAGGGGCGCTCACGATGCTCAGCATGTCGTACGGTCCGAGCAGCGCCCACTGCTGCAGCACGCGCACCCCGCCCGCCTCGAACTCTCGGTTGACCTCGAACACGCGCTCTGGCGTCGCCTGAAGCGTCTGGAGCCCCTGCGGGCTGAGGGTTGAGAAGAGGAGGTAGGTCGGCACGGCGCGTCTGGCCGGAGTCTACCGCGCGGTTTCGTCTAGACTGCGCCGCCGTCCCCACGAGAGGTAATGATGTCGCGCGACTCCGATCCCACCCCGAGCGAGCTCCAGAAGGCGCTCTTCCTCTACGAGGCCACCGACCTCGAGAAATCGATGATCAAGTGGGCCCGCGAGCACTGGCCGATGGCCGCCCGCGGGATGCTCTACGCGAAGAGGGAGGCGCAGGACACCGTCAGCGGCGTCCGGGGGGTCCGCGACGAGCAGGCGAAGCTCGCGCTCGAGATCTCCGCGCGGCTCGCGATCTCGGAACGGGAGCTCTTGATCCGCGCCATCGCCGCGGTGCTCCCGGAGTGGCTCGAGTCCCGCTACGGACTCACGCCGAAGGAATAGCGGCCGCTACTCCTTCGGCTCGACGGCGTAGCCCGCGGCCTGCCAGCCGTCCCAGCCGCCGACGAGCACGCCAACCCGGCTTCGCCCGCTGTCGAACGCCCACAGGGCGATCTTCATGCTGGTCGCCTCGCCGGACCGGTCGCAGTAGAAGATGAGCTCTTTGCCCTCCGGGAGACCGGCGATCTCCTTCTCGAACTCCATCGGGTCGATGCGGAGCGCTCCCTTGATCTTGGTGTCGGATTCGCGCCAGGTGAGCTCCCGGACGTCGACGGTCTGAACGGGATCAGCCATCTTGAATGCGGCGGCGAGGTCCACCGCCTGCCAGCGCGATACGTCGTCCCAGGCCATCCCGTCTCCTCATCGAGGTGCACGAACGCGCGGGAACCTATCAGCCGTTTCGTGGTCGATCTCCTGCGTGTGCACGCTTGAGGCCCCGGTAAGGACGGCGAATCATCGGCTGTCGAACTTCGGCCGAACGGCCAATTGGCGCGGATCGGCGGAAAGCTACCTTGCGCCTACGTCACGGTGAACGCGTGCCGCCCCCCATCCAGACGGAACGGAAGGAGTCGCAACTGCTCTTCCCGGGAACAGCCCTCCACGCGATCTTCGAAAGCGCGACAGCGCTCGAGCGGGCGGAGGCATCGGCACGGGTGCTCGCTGCGCGAGCAGCCGGACATGCCGGGGCCCCCCGCGCCTTCGCCGAGCTCGCGGCGATCGCACCGGAAGGGTTGATCCCGACGCCTGGACGGGGGGCGGCTCACGTCGCCCGACAGATCGAACGTGCCGCCGATGTCGCATCCGAGGCTCGTCCACTGCTCGGCGACGAGATCGTCGACGCGGTCGAGTGGGCGGCGGGAATGACGCGCCGCATCGCGTCGACGTCCGACGCGCTGGATCCGGCCGGGGCCGCGCGCGCGGCACGGCGGGGTGTCGCCACAGTCCGCGGGCTGGTCGCCGGAACAGTTGACCGCGACGAGCGCTGGGAGGCCTTTCGGCTCGGCACCCACCTGCCGCGCGCGGCGTGGGTCAGCGCGCTGGTCCGGGCGGCGGCTTCCGTCGCCCATCAGACGAAGTCGCCGGAGGCCTGGCGGGTCGCGGCGGCCGTCACCGGGCTCGATCCGGAGCGTTCGGATGTCGCCGAACGACTGCTGTCTGACCGCACCGCGGTCGTCACGGCCGCTTTTTCGGTGTCGGAGGCCGAGGCCTCCCTCCTCGCGCTGCAGCGCCACCGCCAGGTGGGGATCGCAGCGCTTCCACTGGCCCGCGAGGCGCAGACACGTCTTCGCGAGGCCGCTCGACAGCTCGCCGACAAGCAGGGGATCGAGGAGGCCATGGACGGCCTGCTCGACGCGGTCGGCGCGCTCGCAGGGGCGATCGACCCCAGAGTCGCGGAGCCCGGGACCTCCCCCTTCCCCGGGCTCCGACGCCCTCTTCCGCGGTCCGGGACCCCGAGCCTGGCCTTGTGAGCACGCGCGCGGTCCTGCCCCTCGTCACCGGCGAGGCGGCAGAATCACCCGATCGCCGCATATCCCCCACCCCGACCGGCGCACATCCGTGACGCGATCCCCGCCGACGCGAGGACCATCGGCGCGCTCGTGGCGCACGGCCTCTCCGAGAAGGTCACCCCGGCATTCGGAGACCGGGCCGCCGATGCCGTGGCCGCCCTGGTCGTGCGCGACCTGTCACGCCCGACCGTCCGGTACTTCGTCGCGGAGACGGACGGCGAGGTGGTGGGCAGCGCCCGGCTCGCGCTCGGCCAGCAACGAAGCGAAGACGGCCTCCGGGCCGTCGCCCGGGCGATCGGATGGGCGCGGACGATCCGAGCCGCGATCGTGCTCGGGCTGCTGGTCCACACCCGGCTGGACGACGACGAGGGGTACGTCGAGGAGCTCGCCGTGCGCGAGGACCGCCGACGCCGCGGGATCGGACGCGCGTTGCTCGAGGCGTGCGAGGCCACCGCGGCGAGGGCGGGCAAACGACGCTCGACCCTTTGGGTCGCCGGCCACAACGAGGCGGCCGTCGGGCTCTATCGCGCCACGGGGTACCGCGTCGTCCGCAGGCGACGCACCCTCCGGGGCCGGCTGTTGTTCGGGGCGCCCGTCGTCCTCCTGATGGAGAAACCCCTCCGCGACCCCTAGCCGCCGGCGACCTCTACAGTTCCGCGCATGCCGCCACAGTTGCCCGGACCGTCCCGCCGCGACCTGCTCATCTGGGGCGCCGGAATCGTGGTCGCCGCGGTCGCGACACTGATCGCCTCCGCGGCAGGCGCGCGGCTGGGATCGGCACTTACCGCCGGCGTGATCGCGCTCGTCGCGATCGTCGTCGGCGCCCTGGCGCTGGAGGCTCGGGACCGCTCGCAGCGCTGACGGCCGAGCGGGACGTCAGCGCGGAGCGCCGATCAGCTCAGCCGCGTTGCCCCGGGCCACCGGGATCTCGAGGCGAACCCTGCCGCCGGGCCCTTTTTCGACGACCAGCCGCCCGCCGATGCGGGTCGCCAGCGCCGCCGCGACACCAAGGCCCAGGCCGGCTCCCGGAATCGACTCCGAGTGGCGCCCGCGGAAGAACCGCTCGGCGGCGTGCGGGGCGTCCTCGGGACTGAGGCCCGGGCCGGTGTCGGTGACCTCGATCAGCACCGCCCCCTCGGCCGCGCGGACGGACATCGCGACCGTCCCGCCGCGGGGCGCGAACTTCGCCGCGTTGTCGACGAGCTCGGTCAGGACCTCCTCGACGAGCGCCGGGTCGGTCCGAACGTCGGGCAGGTCGGGAGCGATGTCGAGCTCCACCCGCAGCGCGCGCTGCCGCAGGGCCGCGTCCCAATCGTGCGCGAGACCCCACAGCAGGCCGGCCACGCCGAACGTCTCGCGCCGCGGCGGACGGAGCGCGGGGTCGTGCGATGTTCCCCGAAGCAGCATGCGGACGACGCGGTCGAGCCGGTCGGTGGCGGCGAACAGCGCGCGCAGCGTGGGCGCGGAACTGGCGGGCACCTGCTTGTAGAGCTCCTTGCCCCGACTCTTGATCTCCTCGATGGGCGCGCGGAGCTGGCGGATCGCCGACCCCTCGAGCTGGCGGCGGAGGTTTGCGAGGCGTTCCTGCTCGGTACGCTCGGCGACGCTGACGAGCCGCCCACCCGGCACGGTCCACGCATCGATCTCCATCGTGCGTCCATCCTCGAGGTCGACGCGGGTGCCGACCGGCCCGGCGGCGTCGAGCCCCTCCCGGATCGCCGTGTCGATCGCCCCCCGGTCGTTCGTCGGCAGCCCGTCCAGGGTCCGCTCGAGGGCGAGGTTGCGAAGGCGCCCGCCGGACGGACCGCGACCTGCGACCCCCACCGGCAACGGCTCGATGGCGGCCGCGAGGAGCGCAAGCTCGCGATCCGCGATCTCGCCGAGATGCGCGAGCCGTTCGGCGCTCGTGCGAAGAGCGGTGCCGGCCCGTGCAAACTCACCTTCCACCGGGACTTCGACCGGCTGACGCCCTGAGGCGATCGCCTCGGCCGCCGCCGTGAGCCGTGCAAGACGCCCCGACCGCCGACGCTCCCGCAAGTACACGCAGGCACCGGCGATCAACGCGAGCACGAGAGCCGCGAGTCCGCCGATCAGGGCCGTCGAGGCCGCGATTCCGGTCGGGCTGGTCTCACGCCGGAGCACGACGATCCGCTCGTTGGCGAGCGGTTGGCGCACCTCGACTGCACCGTCGAGGAGGCGACCCGACATGCCGGTGGTCGCGAGACGACCCGTCCAGTCGGCATCCGGGCGATCCCAGATGCCGGTCTCGGTGCCGGTTGTGGCGACGTCCTGGCCGATTCTCCCGACGAGCCGGGCCGGGTCACTAAAACTTGCAAGAAATGTCTGAATTTCGGCTGGCGTCGGCCGGGCCGGGAGGTCGGTCACGCCGGCTGCCCGCCGGAGCTCGCCGGCTGTGCTGTCGGCGCCCGATCGGATGTTGAGCAAGGCGCCGAGGGCTCCGATCAAGATCAACGCGACGAGGATCGCGACTCCGGCGAGCGAGGCCGCGAGAACGGGTGACCGAGGGCGTTCTCCCATGGAATTTCAGGTTCGCCTCGGTGAGCTTTTCTCCTTCTCGTCTCGTATTCGTCCGGTATTGGGCATAAGATGCAACCTTGCTCCAAACGGACATGAGGATGGTGCGACATGGCACGTGAGCAGCGCAGGCTGCCCAGCCTTGGCCGGGTTGAGCCAGGGCGTCGCTCGCTGACAGCGAGCGAGGCAGCTGCAATTATCGGGGTGAGCGTCGCAACGGTTCGCGGCTGGGCCGACCAGGGTCGGCTCCCGTCACACAGAACCGTCGGCGGACACCGTCGATTTGACATGGAAGAACTGCGAGGGTGGCTCGACGAGCACGGGGCCCCGGTCCCGCGTCGGTTCTCCCTCAACGCGGCCCGCGCCGAGATCCCGGCTTGCCCGGACCTCGCGCGTGAGCTCAACTCGCGAAGCGACGCGGTGATCGACCGGGTGCTCCGGGGCTACGACCCGGCGGTTCCGACGATCACGCAGATCCCGAGCGAGACGGAGCTCCGACGGGCGGCGACGCGGTTCGTGAGGGTGGTGACGGGAGCGCTCGAATCGGGCAACCCGTCGGCGTTCGCCGGGCGGGCGGAGATCGCGGGATACCGCGGCGGCCTGCAGGGTGAGCGCGGTGGCGGCGTCATGGTCGAGCACACCAGGCTTGCGCTGGCCGTGCTGCAGGAGGCCGAGGACGCCATCGCCGAGGGGAACGTGCACGACGAGCACGCCATGGCGTGCCTGTTGGCGGTGATCGACGGGGCGCAGGCCGCCGTCGCCCGCGGGTACGGCATCGCCTCGCAAGACGCCCTCTAGGCCTCGAGAGAGCTCACGTGACATGACGCAGGCCGCCTCGGCGGTCCGCGTCATGCGTGCGCTGTCGCGCAAGCGCCCCGCAATGGCGAGGGTGGCAACCGTCGCCGCCTCGATGCCGCTCACGCAGGGCCTCAGAGGACCGAGCGGAGCTCCTCCGAGAGGCGCTCCGCGATCATGATCGCGGGGATGTGAGTGAACCCTGACGGCACGTCGGGCATGATCGACGCGTCGGCGATGCTGAGCGCCTCCGTGCCATGGACGCGTCCCGACGCATCGACCACCGCCCCGTCCTCGGGCCGCGGACCCATCGAGCAGGTTCCGACGACGTGGGGTATCGAGTAGCGCTCGGCGCCGATGAGATCCCGCAACTCGGCATCCGAGCGCGGCTCGGCTGGCAGCGACCCGGAGCAGTGGAGCCGAATCTGCGGGCTGCGAGCGACCTCGTACGCCCGACGGTAGCCCTCAACAAGGCGCTCGATATCTGATGGCTCGCTCAGACATGGGAGCTCGATCACCGGGGGCTCCGAGGGGTCCGCCGACCGCAACCGGACGGTCCCCCGCGAGCGCGGCTTGAGCAGCACGACGCTGATCTCGACGCTTGCGGGCTGCCCGGCAGGATCGGATACCCAGAACATCAGGTCCGGCGGGCCGGTGCTCCTGCTGAGCGCGCTGTGGAGCGTGGCGATCACATGGAGGTTCGGAGCGTCCCGCGCCGCTCCGCGGTACCCGCAGTCCACGTCCACGCCCGGATGGTCGGCGAGGTTCGCGCCGACGCCCGCCAGATCGACGCGGGCGGACACGCCGACGGAGCGCAGGTGCTCGACCGGCCCGACGCCGGAGCGCATCAAGATCGCCGGGCTTCCATATGTCCCGGCGCACAGGACCACCCAGCCCGCCTCGATCACGGTGCCGTCGACGAGTTGCACGCCGCTCGCCCGGACGCCGTCGAAGACGACGCCTGCGACCTGTGCGTCGGCTTGGATGGCCAGGTTCGACGGTGTGGCTCCCAGCGGGACATAGGCATCGGCCGTCGTGACCCGGATGCCGTCCCGTGAGCCCATCGGCATCCGGCCGGCCCCGACAGCCCCGGGGCGGTTGTGGTCCTCGATCTCCGGAAAGCCCGCGGCGACGAGCGCTTCCAGGACTGCCGCTGCGACATCGGTGTAGTCGAGGTCGAGGTAACGCGTCGAGGGCATCGGGCCGCGATCCCCGTGCCAGGGCCGATCCCCGAAATCCGTGTCGGCCTCGAGCCGGATGAAGTAGGGGACCAGGTCGTCGAACCTCCACCCGGGGTTTCCGAGCGCCGCCCACCCGTCGTAGTCGGCGGGAGAGCCGCGGGGCGTGAACCGCGTCACCCACGACGTGCCGCCGAGGAGCTTGTTCCTCCACACGTTGCGCACGACCCCATGCGCATCGGGCTCCGACGTGTAGCCCCAGTCGAACTTCCGGGACACGTCCCAGCCGTCCCGCATCTCGCCGGGCAGGTTCGCCCGGCGGTCGGGGCCGGCCTCGAGCAGGAGCACCGAGCGCGAAGCCGATTCCGCGAGCCGTGCAGCGACGACACATCCGGCGGACCCGCCACCCACGACGACGACGTCGTACACGCTGTCAACTCACGGGCGGCGGAGGTCGGTCTTTTCGACCATCCCTGTGATCCGGTCCGCGCCACCGCTTCGCCGGCAAAGCGACACAACCCGCTCCCGTCGCAAGATCGCCTGTTGCTTCGCGATGCTACGACGCCGGGTTGTGGCGCGACAACTGCGGCGCCACATCGATCAGTGCGCGGTGTCCGGAGGTCGGCCCCGCAACCGAGGCGAGTCCGCGAGATGAGCGCTCGAGGTCCGATCCCCATGGTCGATGGCGCGAGGATCACGCGAATAGAAGAAGCCCCGTTGCCGGGGCTTCTTCCGTAGCAGGCCTGTAAGCCGGATTCTGTCGTGGGCAACCATCTCTCTGGGACGCCTGTTGCCAGACGCCTCGTGCGGCCGACCTGGGACTGGGCGAGCAACCCGTGGCGTCCCTGCTTGGCCTTGCACCGGGTGGGGTTTACCCAGCCGGCCTGTCACCAGACCGCTGGTGCGCTCTTACCGCACCTTTTCACCGTTGCCGCCGGTCGCCCGGTGGCTGTGTCGTTTCTGTGGCACTTTCCCTGGGGTTTCCCCCGCTGGCCGTTAACCAGCACCCTGCTCTGCGGTGTCCGGACTTTCCTCGGACCGGTCGCCCGACCCGCGGTTGCCCAGCCTGCCGACCTAGTCTAGTGCGGCACCGACCGCATGGGAACGAACCGGTCCTGCGTCGGGAATGCCCGCCGCGACGTGACGATCGGGGAACGCGGGGAGGTGCCCGCCTCAGGCGACCCAGGCCGGGGCGGGCTCCGCGCCCAGGAGGAGCTCCGATCCGCAGACGATGCACCGCACCCCACCCGGGGCGGCCTCCACGGCACCGTCACAGACAAGGCACACACCACCGGCGGGCTCGGCGAGCAGCTTGAGCACGGCGTCGTCGAGCGAGTGGCCGAGCGGCGGCTGTCCGTCGACGGTGAAGAGCGTGGGGAGCTCCATCATGACGCCGGGCGGGGTCATAGCTTTCGCAGCACTCCCACGACCTTGCCGAGCACCTGTACGTCCGTGCTGATGATGGGTTCGAAGGCGTCGTTCTCGGGCTGAAGCCGAACGTGCCCGTCCTCGCGGAAGAATCGCTTGACGGTCGCCTCGTCGTCGATCAGCGCCACGACGATCTCACCGTTCCTGGCGGTGTCCTGCTGCTTCACCACGACGAGGTCTCCGTCGAGGATGCTGGCGTTCATCATCGATTCGCCCTTGACGCGCAGCACGAAGTCGCCCTCGAACGGTGTCTGGATCCAGTCCTCGACCTGCTCCTCCGCGAGGGTCGGCACGCCCGCGGCGACCGCCCCGACGAGCGGCAGCCCCCTGCGGGCGTCTCGCGCGTCTCTGCGATCGGACAGGAGCATCGCCCTGGGCTTCGTCGGGTCGCGCCGGATGTGCCCCGCGGCCTCGAGCTTCGCCAGGTGGGCGTGCACCGTCGAAGGCGAGGTGAGCCCGACCGCGAGGCCGATCTCACGCACCGTCGGCGGGTACCCGTGCACCGAGCAATGCTTCGAGATGAACGTCAAGATCTCGGTCTGACGGTCGCTCAGGTCACCCATTCGCGTGCTCCCCGATCGCATGAGCCGAACATGTGTTCGTGAGCGTAGCAGGGGACCGTGGCCTCGCCAAATCGGGTTGGGGGCACCGGGGCGGGTATACTGCGGCTCCCCTCATGCGCCTGTGGCGGAATTGGTAGACGCGCTAGGTTGAGGGCCTAGTGGCCTTTACGGGCCGTGGAGGTTCAAGTCCTCTCGGGCGCACTCGAAGACGCCTCGCTTCGGCGAGGCGCTGACACCCGCCGGCGGCGGGTGTGTCCGGGCGGCGAACTCGGCGCTCCGCGCGCGGAAGCGCCGGCGTGCCTATTGGGGCGGGTAGTCGTGGTGCTCGACCGTGTCGACGATGCGCGAGCGCGGCTCCCGCATCACGTCGACGCGGCCCCACAACTGCCGGAGCGCGGCCTCGGCGGCCTCCGCTTCGCCGACGGTGTCGAACTCGAGGTCGACCAGCACGTAGTTCGGGTCGTCGACCGATCGCATGATGCGATGGCTCCGCACGCCGGATCGCGCGCGCCCGATGGGGTCGCCGTCGAAGGCGCGCTTCCACGCCTCGTACTCCGGGACCAGGTGTTCGATGCGCAGGGTCGGCATGGTTTCCCCCATGATCTGCGACGCCTCGGCTTGGCACGGGGCGAGCGTGGTTCACCGGGCTGCGCCGTCAAGCGTCGGCCGCCCGGAGGCGGTGCCGGCTCAGAAGATCTTCTCGATCAGCTCCACGACCCAGGCGATGATGTAGACGTTCAGCAGCGCGAAGAGGTAGATCACGATCGCGGCCGCGATGGTCGCAGCCGCAGCGGCGACCAGTTTGATCAGGGTCGTTCCGACGGTGCCGAACTGGCTGGTGGGCTTCACGGCTCGCTGCATGCCCGGCAGACTAGCCATCGGTGCAGCGGTCCGAAAGGGGGGCGTCCGTCACCTTCCCGCCGGGCGACCCTCCCTGTCCGGGCCCCGCTAGAGGAGCTTGTCGAGCATGAAGGTGGTGAGCGCGAACAGCAGCGCCGCGATGATCGTCGCACGCGTGAGGTTCCGCTCGACGATCGCGGTGGACCCGCCGGTCGAGCTCGATCCTGCGCCCATGCCGAAGGCGCCGGACAGGCCCGCGTCACGCCCGGAGTGCATGAGCACGAGGGCGATGACGATGACGCAGAGGAGCGAGTGGGTGATGATGACGAGCGTGGTCACGCCGGGGAGGGTAGCAACGCGGCGTTGACTCAGCCAACCGGGTCGGCGGCTTCCGTGGACGGAGGCTCCTCCTGCGGGCCGGCGGTCTGGCTGCCGCCGCCGGTCGGGCCGAGCCGGTTGACCGGCGAGACGACGCCGATGCGTCCGACCGGCTCGGGGATCAGCTGACCGATCGCGTGGCCCGCCACTCCCCGTGATCCGAGCGCGAGGAGTAGCTCGGACAGCCGTTCGTGCGGGCAGGCGAGGAGGAGCCCGCCGCTGGTCTGCGGGTCGAACAGGAGGGTGCGCGCCTCGGGGACGATGGAGTCGTCGAAGTCGACCCACTGGCCGATGTGGTCGCGGTTGCGCTCCACCGCGCCGGGCGCATATCCGGCGAGTTCCAGGACGCCGGGGATCGCCGGCACCCGGTCGACTCGGATAACGGCTGCCACGCCGCTGGCCTCGACGAGCTCCCTCAGGTGGCCGAGGAGCCCGAAGCCGGTGACGTCGGTGGCGCAGCGTATCCCGACGGCCGTCGCCGCCTCCGAGGCCGCCGCGTTCGACTGGAGCATCTGCTGAACGGCGAGCGCATGGACCGGTCCGGGTTCGGTGGCCCTCGCGGCGGCGACGGCGAGGCCGGTTCCGAGCGCCTTGGTGAGCACGAGCACGTCTCCCGCGGCTCCGGCGGCGTTCGTCATTACCCGGTCGGGGTGGACGGTGCCGACCACGGCGAGGCCGTACTTCGGTTCCGGGTCGTCCACCGTGTGGCCGCCCAGGACGGGGCAGCCGGCGTCGGCGGCCACCTCAGCGCCGCCGCGCATGATCTCGCCGAGGACGGCGAGGTCTCCGTCCTTTGGGAACGCGGTGACGGCGAGCGCGAAGGTCGGCCGGCCACCCATCGCGTAGATGTCGCTGAGGGCGTTCGTCGCGGCGATCGCCCCGAACGTCGCGGGGTCGTCGACGACGGGGGTGAAGAAGTCGACGGTGGCGGCGATCGCGGTCTCGGCGTCGAGGCGGTAGACCGCGGCGTCGTCCATCCGGTCGTGGCCGATGAGGATGTTCGGGTCGGTCGGGAGCCCCGGCATCGCGGCGAGCGCCTGCGTCAGGAGTCCCGGAGCGAGCTTGCAGCCGCACCCCGAGCCGTGGGCCATCCGGGTCAACGGGATCGATTCGCCTGCCATGCCGTCGCCTCCTGTCGTCACCGGGGGCAGGTTACCCCGGTCGGAATCGCCGCTGCCGTGAAGCCACCCTTGCGACCCGTTCGTTAAGGCTGTGTTAACGGTGCCTGGCACCAACCGCCCTGATCGCATGCGGCTCGAATCGCGAGAACCCGCTCACCGGGCCATTCGGAGCGGCCCGCGGGATTCGCGCCTGGCACCGGGCGCCTTGGCGGAGGCCTGCCGCGGCGGTGGCATGCTTCGGCGCAATGGACGGTCTGACGCTCCTCAACCCCCCCGGGTGCCCCGACTGCTTCGGCTGCGGTCCCGCCAACCCGCGCGGCCTGCAACTTCAGATCTACCAGGACGGCACCGATGCGGTGGCGACCTTCGCCCCCGACGCGGAGCTCTCCGGCTACCCCGACCGCATGCACGGCGGCGTCGTGGGGCTCCTGGTCGACGAGATGCTCGTCTACGCGGGCGCTCCGCACGGGCTATGGGGCATGACCGCGAAGGTGCGGTACTGGGTCCGCAAGCCGATCCCTCTCGACGCGACCCTCACCCTCCGATCGCGCCTCGTGCAGCGCAGCGAGCGCGCGTTCCGCGCGACTGTCGCGATCCACCTCCCCGGCGACGTCCTCGCCGCGGAAGGGGAAGGCATGTGCGTGCTGAGGTGATCACCGCTTTGGGCCGGCACGACAACCGACCCGCCTAGCGCTCCATCTCCTCCAAGGCCGCGCGCGGCCCGAACGCCACCACGAGGTCGCCGACGGCGAGCACCGCGTCGCCCTTGGGAGGGGCGACCAGATGCGGCTCGAGCTCGCGCTTGTGGGCGAGGATCGTGACGCCCTCATGCGAAGCGCATGCGCCGTCGACCGTCGTGCCGACGAGCGGCGACCCGGTGCGCACGACGATCTCGTCGAGCCGCAGCTCCGGGCCGACGGTCACCATCTCGATGAAGTCCACCAGGGATGGCCGGAGCGAGAGCGCCGCCATCCGGTTGCCGCTGAGCTTGTACGGGCTGATCACGTGGTCCGCGCCCGCCTTCTCGAGCGCCTGCAGCGACTGGCGCCGCGACGCCCGCGCGACGATCGTGAGCCGCGGGTTCAGCGCGCGAGCCGTGAGCGTGATGTAGACGTTCACCTCGTCCGAGTCGACGGCGCAGACGAGACCCCGCGCCGTATCGACGCCGACCTGCCGGAGCACCGACTCCTCGCTCGGATCCGCGATGAGATGCGGAACGCCGTCCGCCTGGAGACGGGACTCGAGGCCTGGGTCGGTGTCGACCACCATCACCGCGACATTCTGGCGCTGCAACTCCTCCACGACGGCGCGACCCACCCGGCCGTAGGCACACACGATGTAGTGGTCTGACAGTCCGGCCACCTGCCGCCGCACCTTTCGTCGCCGCGCGATCTCCGACAGCTCGCCGTTGCCGATCATGTTCGCGAACACGCCGATCCCCGCGAACACCGCTCCGAGCCCGATGGCGAGCACCGAGATGGTAAACAGTTGGGAGCCGACCGTGTCGACCGGCTCCACCTCCCGGTAGCCGACCGTGGTCAGCGTGATCGCGGTCATATAGAGCGCGTCGACCCAGGCCCAGCCGAAGATCAGGGCATACCCCGCGGTGCCGTAGAGGATGGCGAAGCCGAGGAGCGCGACCGGCAGCTTGAATCGCCCCAGGATCACCCAATCGTCTCGCCAGCGCCTCACGGGCGGATTGTCACCACCGCCGGGTCAAACTTCCAGTGAGGCCTTCGCCTCCCGTACCATCGTCGGTCTCGCCCCACGACCATCGAGAGCAACATGACTGACCGCCTTATCCGCCTCGGCCACAGCCCGGACCCCGACGACGCGTTCATGTTCTACGCGCTGGCCGCCGAGAGGATCCCGTCGAGCGGCTTTCGCTTCGAGCACCTGCTGCGCGACATCGAGACCCTCAACGAGTGGGCGATGAAGGGCGAGCTCGAGGTCACCGCGATCTCCGTGCACGCGTACGCCTACGTCGCGGACAAGTACCGGCTGCTCCCGCACGGAGCGTCGATGGGCGAGCAGTACGGGCCGATCGTGGTGGCGCGCGAGGCGATGGACCCCGCCGAGCTGCCCGGCAAGGTCGTCGCGGTGCCGGGGCTCATGACGAGCGCGTTCCTGGAGCTGCAGCTCGCGATCGGCCGCATCGCCGAGCCGCTCATCGTGCCGTTCGACGAGATCCTCGAGACCGTCGCCTCTGGCGCCGCGGACGCCGGCCTGGTGATCCACGAGGGCCAACTCACCTACCCGTCGCTCGGTCTCGAGCTGGTGCTGGACCTCGGCGAATGGTGGCACGAGCTGACCGGTGGCCTGCCGTTGCCGCTCGGGGCGAACGCGGTGCGGCGTGACCTCGGCGAGGAGACCATGAGGGAGCTGTCGGTCCTCCTGCACGACAGCATCAAGTACGGCCTGGAGCACCGCGAGGACGCGCTGGCCCATGCCGCGCGCTACGGGCGCGGGCTCGACGGCGACCTCACCGACCGCTTCGTGGGCATGTACGTCAACGACCGCACCCTCGACTACGGCGACGAAGGGCGCGCCGCGGTCGCCGAGCTCCTGCGCCGTGCGGCCGAGGCGGACTTCATCCCCCACGCGGTGCCGGTCGACTTCGTCGACTGAATCGGGTCCCATGGCACCCGCCCGCGACTGGGAGGCCGAGATCGACCGGTGGACGGCGCTGTTCGCCGACGTCCCGGATCCCCCGGAGCCCTTCGCGACCGCCCTCGAAACCGGTTGGACGCCGGAGGCACGGGCGGCGCTGGCGAGCGACGCCGAGGCGTACCTACGGCGGCACGAGGCCTACGTCGCCGACCTGCGCGCGAACGGGATGGACCTGGTGCGCCTCGACGCGAAGCAGGGTGACTGCGACGTCTGCCGGCGGTACGTGGGCAAGGCTTTCTCGCTCGACGGCGCGACGCCGGAGCTGCCTCCCCCTCCGCCGCTTCCCATCTGCCCGGCCTGCCGGCACACGCTCAACCTGCTGACGCCGTTCTTCCTGCAGAGCACCGGCCTGGAGCTCGACGACCTGGCTTCCGAGTCCCAGCCCTACGTCGATCCCTTCGGCGTCGGTTAGATCGGTTCGATCAGAAGACGCGGACGGCGCGCGCCGCATCGGGGGGCACCTGGACCACCCGTCCGCCGGCGACCCGCACGGCGAGCGGCCCGCCGAAGGCCCCGCGTCGCACGACCTCGACCGCGGTGTCGGGCACGAGGCCCTTGTCCGCGAGGTAGCGGAGCAACGCCGGGTCCTGGTCGCTGACCCGGTGGATCACCGCGTGAGCGCCCTCGGGGAGATCCGCCAGCACGCCCACCGGGATGGCGCCGACGTCGCCGCCCAGGGTGGGGATCGGGTCGCCGTGAGGGTCACGCTCCGGATGCCCGAGCTCCTCCGCGATGCGTGCCTCCAGCGCCTCCGACAGGTGGTGCTCCAGGATCTCCGCCTCGTGATGCACCTCGTCCCAGGGAACGCCCAGCTTCGTGACGAGATAGGTCTCGAGCAGCCGGTGGTGGCGGATGACCTCGAGCGCCGCGGCCCTGCCGTCGACGCTGAGCTCCACCGACCCGCGGCGCCCCCCGGCATCGACGAAGCCCAGCTGCAGGAGCTTCTTCAGCATGCCGCTCGCGGACGCCGCCGTCACCCCGAGGGCGGCGGCGACCTCGGAGGTGGCCACCGATGAGCGCCCGGTGTCCTCCTCGACGCGGTAGATCGCCTTGAGGTAGTCCTGCACCGCCGGACTCGGCCTGGCGTGGTTGCGGCCCTCACTCATCCCAGCGAGTCTAATCCCCGGCTTGAGAAGTCGGACTTGTCGGAGCGCTCCGAGCCGGCGTGGGCGACGCCCCCGCGGCGCCTTCACAAAGAACCCGAAAAACCCCCATCGCCTTCACCCGAGGCTAACAATCGAGTGGCAGGCTCCGCGCATGTCAACGACCGCCCCGGCCCGCAAGCGGGCAACACGCACACTCGACGGCCCGGCGCTTCGGCTCGCCGACTCACCGGACCGTCTCCCCCTCAAGCAGATGGAGCTGTTCGCCGGACTGCCCGAGCGCGACCTCGACATCCTCGAGGGGCGGCTGGGAATGATCCGGTGGCCGCAGGGCGCGGAGACGCCCGCGGCACTCGAGCGTGAGGACCACCTCTTCCTCGTCCGCGAGGGCCGTCTGGCGCTCTACGAGTGCCTCGACCCCGAGCATGAGGTGATGGTGGCGATCCTCGAGCCGGGCGCGATCTGGTCCACGCTCGGAGGGCTCGCGCCGCCCGGCCTCGCCGCGCTCGAGTCGTCGGCGATCTCCCCACTCCCGGCGTTCGCCGTGGAGGCGCTCTGCACGCGGTACCCGCGGCTGGGGCGCAACCTCGCCGCCCTCCTGTCGGAACGCTGCCGCACCCTTGCCGAGACCATCGCGATGGTGAGCGAGATGCGCGTGGAGGACCGTCTTCGGGCCCGCCTGCATCAGCTGTCGGAGCGCTTCGGCACCACCGGCCGCGACGGCATCCGGCTGCGGCTCGACCTGACGCACGCGCAGTGGGCGTCGCTGGTGGGCGCGTCGCGCGAAGCGGTCACCACTGCCTTCGGACGCCTCAAGACGCAGGGCGACGTCATCCTCGACGGCCGCATGATCCTCATCCCGTGGGAGGTCGTGCACGCACGGCAAGCATCCCACAACGGCGCGACCGCCGTCAGGTAGGTCTCACCGAGCGAAGTGCCCGCGGGCGACGGACGGCCTGCCTCCCGAAGGCCGTCCGTCGCGCGCGGTCTCCCTCACCCCTGTGCTGCGGGCGCGGGCGTTGTGTCCTCGCGTTCAGCGGGGACGATCTTGGGGAGCGCAAGCAGCACCAGGGCCACTCCCGCCAGCACGCATGCGGCGGCGGAGAAGAGCCACGGGTGGGTCGGCGCGCCCGACTTCTGGACGCTCAGCACGGTGACACGCACGAGGAGCGCCCCGCCGGCGAAGATCAGCGCCAGCCCGGTGGGCCCGGCGATCGCGCGCCGGCGACGCTCCGGCCGTTCGGCCAGGCGGACCTCGTCGAGCGGTTCAGCGCCGCGAACCGGCTGACGCTGGGGCGGGGGCGTCATGCGAGCACCTCCGCCTGGGCGTCACGCGACCCGGCGATCCCGAGCCGGCTGTCCCACGTCTCGAGGTCGCGGCGGCTGTGGATGCCGATCTTGCGGAGGATCGACTGGGCGTGACTGCGGACGGTGTGCCATGAGACCCCGAGCTCCAGCGCGATCTCCTTGTAGGTGAGCTGCTGGCGCATGAGCCTGAGCACGACCCGCTCCTGCGAGGTGAGGAGCACGCTCCGCGGTCCGGTGCGCTCGACGAGCTCGCCGTAGGAGCTCGCCGTGGTGATGTCGAGACGCATGTCGATCGCTTCGGAGACGGCGTCTTCCACGGCCTCGCGCGTCGCAGTGACGAGCAGGCAGCCCACGGCTCCGAGGGCGGCGGCCTGTGCCTCGTGCCCCGGACGGAACGGCCCCGGCTCGATGCAGAAGAGCATCGGGACGCGCTGCCCCCGCCGGCCGATCTCGAGCGCGAGCTCCATCCCGGTGGCGTCACCGAGGTTCCAGTCGACGATCAGGAGCCGGGGCGACCCCCGGTCGATCAGCGTGAGCGCCTGGTGGGCCGTGTGGCACACCGCAATCTGCACGGGGAGCCCGCGCAGAAACGACCGCAATCCCTCCGCGAATGCGGGAGATCGGCTGGCGATGAGTACCGGGACGTTCGTGTCTGACAAGCTCGCACCATCCTTGGGCACGGCGTGGCGCCCGTGGGCGGACATGGGGCGCCGCGTTCTGTTCGTTCATGACATCGGCATCTCGGCGGCGAACCATTACCCCGACCCGCCGTCCGTCCACCGGCCGATCGCCGACCGGAGATTCCGGAACGCGGCGGGCGTCATGTGCCGGTGGAACCGGACGCGCGGAGCGCGTCGAGCGACCTCGCCAGCGCCTGCGCGGCGGTCTTGGCGGCGGCCGGGTCGCCCGCCGCGGCGGCGGCGCGAACCTGCTCCATCGCGGCGACAGCCGCGGCATATGAGGTCGCGTTCCCGGCCCGCTGCGCTTCGAGGCGGCGATCCGCCAACCGCTCTGCGCCGAGTCGTTGACCGACGAGGCGCGCAGCGTCGAGCGGCGGATCGAGCCGGGGTGCGACGGCCTTCAGCCGGGCCGGCGTCGCGGGGGTTCCCACCGTCGCCAGCTCGGCCGCGAACGAGCGGACCGCGTCGGCCCCAGCCGCCGTGTCCGCGAGGTAGCGCTCGGCGTCCACCCGCGTCTCGTCCGCAACCGTCGTGGTCGGCGCGGGCGTCGAGCCGCCGCAGCCGGCGAGCGCGCCGACGAGCACCGCTGCGGCGATGGTGACAATGCGGGAGCCCACGGGTCCACCCTAACGTGGGTCGCGGGCAGCGTCAGCTATCCTCGTCGCCGTGATGGCCGATTCGGAGCTGCCGCTCGCGCTCTCCTACGACGACGTCCTGCTCGTCCCACAGCGCAGCCCCATCGCCTCCCGCGGTGACGTCGACACCACCGCCCGGTTCACCAGGTCGCTGTCGCTGACCGCGCCCGTCGTGTCGGCCAACATGGACACGGTCACCGAGGCGCCGATGGCCATCGCGATGGCCCGTGCCGGTGGCATCGGCGTGATCCACCGGTTCCTCTCGATCGAGGAGCAGGTCGTGCAGGTCGCCCGCGTCAAGCGGGCCGAGGCGCTCGTGATCGAGGACCCGTTCACGATCACACCGGACCTCAGCCTCGCCGAGGCCCTGAGCCGCATGCGCTCCACGGGCGCCAGCGGGCTCGTCGTGATCGACGAGGACCGCCGCCCCGTCGGCATCCTCACGCGGCGGGACACTGTCCTGCGGGAGGATCCCTCCATCACAGTGTCCCGGATCATGACGCCCGAGGATCGCCTGGTGGTCGCGCCGGTCGGGATCGACGCCGACGCGGCCGCGATCATCCTGCGCGACGCCCGCATCGAGAAGCTGCCGCTCGTCGGGCCGGACGGGCGCCTCGCCGGGCTGATCACCCTCCGGGACCTCCTGCAGCGCAAGGAACGGCCCGACGCAACCAAGGATTCGCGTGGACGCCTCGCGGTCGCCGCTGCGATCGGGGTTCGGGGCGATCACCTGGAGCGGGCGAAGGCGCTCGTGGATGCCGGCGCCGATGCGCTGGTGCTGGACATCGCCCATGGCCACATGGAGCGGGCCCTCGAGGCGATCGGCGAGGTCAGGGAGTGGGTCGGCGAGATCGACGTCATCGCCGGCAACGTCGCGACGGCCCAGGGCGCCGAGGACCTGATCGCTGCGGGCGCGGACGCGATCAAGGTTGGCGTGGGCCCCGGCTCAGTTTGCTCCACGCGGGTCGTCGCCGGTGTCGGCGTGCCCCAGTTCTCCGCGGTGGCGGAATGCGCCGCGGCCTGCCGCGCGAACGACGTGCCGCTCATCGCCGACGGCGGCATCCGGGCCGGCGGCGACGTGGCGAAGGCCATCGGCGCAGGGGCCGACACGGTCATGGTCGGCAACCTCTTCGCCGGCACCGAGGAAAGCCCCGGCATGGTGGTCAACCGCAACGGCGCGCGGGTGAAGGTCTTCCGAGGCATGGCGAGCGCCGGCGCGACCGCGGCACGGCGGGCGGTCGACGGCGACGCCCGTGAGGCGCTCGCCCACGAGGACCAGACGGACTTCTCGCCGATCGTCCCGGAGGGCGTGGAGACCGTGGTGCCGCTGCGCGGCGACGTGGCCTCGGTGGTCGCGGAGCTCGTCGGCGGGCTACGGTCGGGCATGAGCTACTCGAACGCCGGCACCATCGGGGAGATGCAGCAGCGGGCGCGCTTCGTCCGCATCACGCCGGCGGGGCTCAAGGAGAGCCACCCGCACGACGTGTCGTTCTAGTGCTCCGCCCCAGCAGTCTCTCTGCAGCCGCCGGATCATCAAGGAACTCCCGAGGCGGAGCACTTGTGCTCGTCAGCTGGTGAAGAGGCGCAGGTCGGGCTCGCGCAGGCCGCGGAGGGCCGCGAGGTCGATGGTGGCGGTCTCGATGCCGCGCGAGCGCGCGAGGGTCCTCGCCTGCGGCTTGATCGACTCCCCCACCAGGATCCCGCGGCAGCCCTCCATGCCGGGCTCCGCGCAGATGTACTCCAGGTAGCGGCAGAGCTGCTCCACCGCGTCGATCGTCCCGATGCGCTTCACCTCGACGGCGACCCAGCCGGCGTCGTCCGCACACAGGAGGTCCACCGGACCGATCTCCGTCCCGAATTCCCGCCGCACGAGACGCAGCCCCGGCCCCAGCACCTCCGGCGCGGCCGCGAGCGCGTCCTGCAGGTCGCGCTCGACGCCGTCCTTCTCCAGCCGGGCGGCCTCGCCCAGATCGTGCTCGGTGTCCGAGACGACGTCCTCGATGCGGATCTCGAGTCGCTCCTGCCGAGCACCCGAACCCTTGACGACGACGATCGCCCCGTCGACCTCCTCGATGCGTGTGGGCGGGGTCATCCAGTTCTGCGGCTTGAACCCGCCCGCGTCGGAGTGGACCATGATCGAGCCGTCCGCCTTCAGCATGATCACGCGCAGCGCCATCGGCAGGACGGACGAGACCCGCCCTGCGTAGACGACCTCGCAGCGGGCGACGATCACGCGCAGAGGGACGGCCTCCGAAGCACCCCGCGATCCTACCCCCGTGTGTGGCGGCAATCTGGTACACAGTGGCGATGGCGATCGACCCCGTCCACCGCATCAGGATCGAGTACTGCGTTCCCTGAGGGGCCGCTCCGAACGCCGCCGGTCTGGTGGCGCGGTTGCTGGAGGGGTGGGGCGCCGTATTGGAGTCGGTCGACGTGGTCGCCGGGACCGGGGGCATCTTCGACGTCCACGTCGACGGCGAGCTCGTCTTCTGGAAGAAGATGCTCGGGCGCTACCCCGATCCCGACGACGTGCTGCCCCTCATCCGCGAGCGGATCGGGCCCGAGGTCATGCGTAAGTAGGCCTTAGAGCACCAGCTCCACGTCGGCGGTCATGGTGCGCTCGTACTCGCCGCCCATGAGCGGGCTGGAGAGGATGAAGTCCGCGGTCGAGCGGTTGCAGGCGATCGGCACGTTGTAGACCACCGCGATCCGCAGCAGCGCCTTCACGTCGACGTCGTGCGGGTGCGGCTCGAGCGGGTCCCAGAAGAAGACGACGAAGTCGATCCGCCCCTCGGCGATGGCGGCGCCGATCTGCTGGTCGCCGCCGAGCGGCCCGCTCAGGTACCGATGCACCGGTAGGTCGAGGGCGGAGGCGATCGTCGCACCGGTCGTGCCGGTTGCGAACAGCTCGTGACGCCCGAGGGTGCCGCGATTGTACCGTGCCCAGTCGAGCATGTCGTCTTTGCGGTTGTCGTGTGCGATGAGCGCGATGCGCTTGCGGTTGGACATGCGTCGTGCGTCCATGGGCCTCCCTTTCACTCCATGTTCGACGGTAGCGCGTCCACCTCGGATCGGGTCGGGCCGAGGGGCCATCGGCACCACTCCGAAACCGGCCCCCAGGCCGAATACACACTTGTGGCGAAACGGTCGCGCGGTCCAAGGGGCCGGGAGGTCCCACCGCGACGGCGATTCCGGGGTCCGGTCCGCAGGGCATGGGTAGACTCGCTGCCGGTCACGCGAAGGAGGCTCATGTCAAGCGCGCTTGCTCCCCCGCAGCTCTGCATCACCACCGTCCGAACCCTCGCGATCGACGCAATCGAGCAGGCCAAGAGCGGTCATCCCGGTGCACCGATGGGCCTCGCGCCGGTGGCGTGGCAGCTCTTCACCACGACGCTCCGCCACGCGCCCGGCGACCCGAAGTGGCCGGACCGTGACCGGTTCGTGCTGTCGGCCGGACACGCCTCGATGCTGCTGTACGGCCTCCTGCACCTGACGGGGTACGACCTCCCGCTCGACGAGATCAAGCGCTTTCGCCAGTGGGAGAGCATCACCCCCGGCCACCCCGAGTACGGACTCACTCCGGGGGTCGAGACCACGACCGGGCCGCTGGGACAGGGCTTCGGGAACGCCGTCGGCTTCGCGCTGGCCGAGCGCCTGCTCGCGGCCCGCTTCAACCGGGCGGGGCACGACATCGTCGACCACCGCACATGGTGCATCTGCTCCGACGGCGACCTGATGGAGGGCATCTCGCACGAAGCGGCGTCGTTGGCGGGGCACCTCGGCCTCGGAAGGCTCGTCGCGATCTACGACCACAACGGCATCTCGCTCGACGGACCGACCAGCCTGAGCTACACCGAAGACGTGCCCGCCCGCTTCGCCGCGTACGGGTGGCGGGTGCTGCACATCCGCGACGGCAACGACCTGGACCAGATCGACGCGGCACTCGCGGAGGCGAGGATCTCGGACGGCCGGCCGACGCTGATCGTCTGCAAGACCCACATCGGCTTCGGCTCGCCGAACAAGCAGGACAGCCAGGCCGCACACGGCGCCGCCCTCGGTCCGGAGGAGACCGCTCTCACCAAGCAAGCGTACGGTTGGCCCCTGGAGCCGACGTTCCTGGTGCCCGACGACGTCGCGGCGTGGGCGCCGGAGATGGTGGCTCGCGGCAAGGAGCTCGCCGACGCCTGGGCGGAGCGATTCGCGGCATACCGCGAGGGGGAGCCGGATCTCGCCGCCGAGTTCGAGCGGGCGCTCGCGGGCGTGCTGCCCGACGGCTGGGATGCCGACCTGCCCCGCTTCGGCCCCGATGACAAACTGGCGACCCGCGCCGCCGGCGCGAAGGTCATCAACGCCGTCGCCGCCAGGGTGCCCGAGCTGGTGCAGGGCGCGGCCGACCTGTCGAGCTCGACCGACACGACCCTCAAGGAGGCGGGCGTCGTCCACCCCGGGGAGTTCCAGGGACGCAACCTCTACTACGGGGTGCGCGAGCACGCCATGGGCGCGATCACCAACGGGCTGACGCTTCACGGCCTGCGGCCGGTCGCGTCGACGTTCCTGATGTTCTTCGACTACATGAAGAACACGATCCGCCTCGCGGCCCTGATGGAGATCCCGTCGATCTTCGTCTTCACCCACGATTCCATCGCCCTCGGCGAGGACGGACCGACGCACCAGCCCGTGGAGCACCTGCCGGCACTCCGGGCGATCCCGAACCTCGTGACCATCCGGCCGGCTGACGGGAACGAGACCGCTGCGGCCTGGCGCGTCGCCATGGAGCGCACCGACGGTCCGACCGTGCTCGTGCTGAGCCGGCAGGGGCTGCCAACGCTCGACGGGGCCGCCGATGTCGCGCGCGGCGCATATGTCGTGGCCGACGGTGACGACTGCATCCTGATCGGGACCGGATCCGAGGTCTCCGTGGCCGTCGCCGCCCGCGACATCCTCGCCGCTCGGGGAATCGGCGCGCGCGTCGTGAGCATGCCGTCCTGGGAGCTCTTCGACGAGCAGGACGCCGAATACGTGGAGTCGATCCTGCCCGAGGGCCTGCCGCGGGTCGCCATCGAGGCGGCGGCCACGCTCGGATGGGAGCGCTGGGCGGACGCGATCCTGGGGATCGACGCATTCGGCGCGTCCGCGCCTGGACCGGAGCTCATGGAACGCTACGGGCTCACGCCTGCGGCCCTCGCCGACGCCGTCACCGCGTTCCTGGAGCAGTGATGCCCCGGATCGGCGTCAGATCCCGGGAACTCTCTCAGGCTCAACTCGAAGGTGAGCTTTGACGCTGAACGGTGGGATTGGGTGAGCACCGGCATCGGTGAACTGGGTTTCGAGCTCAGCCAGCGCCTGACGCGGACCCCGCCCCCCGCGGCGATCGTCATCTTCGGCGCCTCCGGCGATCTGACCAAGCGCAAGCTCGGACCGGCGCTCTTCAACCTCGCCCACCAGCGTCTGCTGCCGCCGGAGACGTCGATCGTGGGCTTCGCTCGGACCGAGATGACCGACGACGAGTTCCGGGCCAACATCCGGGCGGGTATCGACGCGCACAGCCGGGTTGAGGTGACCGACGAGTCCGTCTGGGAGGGGTTCGCGTCCCGTCTTCGCTACGTCGCGGGGAGCTTCGACGACGATGCCGCGTTCACGCGCCTCGCCGACCTGCTCCGGCAGCTGGACGAGACGGCAGGCACCGGCGGAAACCGTCTCTACTACCTCGCCACCGCTCCCGAGTTCTTCCCCCTGGTCGCCGCCAACCTGGGACGGGCCGGCCTTGCGGAGGAGCGCGACGGCCGGTTCGCCCGCATCGTCGTCGAGAAGCCCTTCGGCTCGGACCTCGCGAGCGCACGCGCGCTCAACGACGAACTGGGACAGGTCTTCCGCGAGCGGCAGGTCTACCGGATCGACCACTACCTCGGGAAGGAGACGGTCCAGAACCTCCTCGTGTTCCGTTTCGGCAACGCGATCTTCGAGCCCATCTGGAACCGCCGGTACGTCGATCACGTGCAGATCACCGTCGCCGAGGAAATCGGCGTGGAGCGTCGCGGTGGCTACTACGACCAGAACGGTGCTCTGCGCGACATCGTCCAGAACCACCTCATGCAGGTGCTCGCGATCGTCGCGATGGAGCCGCCCGCGCGCTTCGACTCGCGGGAGGTTCGCGACGAGAAGGTGAAGGTGCTCCGGGCCATCCCGGCGTTCGACGACCAGGTGCCGGAGCAGCGGGCGTTGCGCGCCCAGTACTCGGCCGGCTGGGTCAGCGGCGAGCGCGTCCCCGCGTACCGGCAGGAATACGGCGTCGATCCTGCGTCGACCACCGAGACGTTCGTTGCCATGCGGGTTGAGATCGACAACTGGCGGTGGGCGGGAACCCCGTTCTACCTGCGCACGGGCAAGCGCCTGCCGCGCCGGGCCACGGAGGTGGCCATCCAGTTCAAGCCCGCGCCGCACCTGCCGTTCGCATCCACCGCGGTGTCGGAGCTCGATCCCAACCTCCTGGCCCTGCGGATCCAGCCGGACGAGGGCGCCGCGCTGAAGTTTGTCGCCAAGGTTCCTGGCCCGCAGATCGACCTGAGGCCGGTCAACATGGACTTTGCGTACGGCACGTCGTTCCTGCGCGCGTCGCCCGATGCGTACGAACGGCTCCTGCTCGACGCTCTGCTCGGCGACGCGACCCTCTTCATCCGGTGGGACGAGGTGGAGCGCGCCTGGGAGATCATGAACCCGCTCGTCGAGCGCTGGCGCGACAACATCGACGGGCTGGCCCGCTACGACGCCGGGTCGTGGGGTCCACCCGAGGCGGATGACCTGCTCGCCGGCGAGGGACGGACGTGGCGGCGACTGTAGCCCTGGAGCCGAGGACGTGGTCGGGCGAGGGGGTGCGCATCGCGGACGTCGCCCGCAAGCTTCGTGAGCTGAGAGCCGCCGACGGGGACGCGGTGCACTCCACGCTCACCAGCGTCATGAACCTGGTCGCCTGCGCTCCGTCGCTCGACGCCGCGAGCGAGATCGAGCAGGTGACCGACGGCCTGCGCGATCACCACCCCTCGCGCGCCGTGATCGTCATCCCCGCGGACGGAGGCGACCGCATCGACGCCAGGGTCGAGGTGATGAGCCACACGGACCGGCCGAGCGGGCTGACGCTGCAGGTCGAGCAGATCATCCTGACGCTCCGGGGCGCCGTCGCCGCCCACGCTGGGAGCGCCGTGATCCCGCTGCTGCGGTCGGAGCTGCCGACGTTCCTCTGGTGGCCCGCGGCGCCGGAGCCGGCCTCGACGGCCTTCGCGGAGCTCGCGCGTATCGCCGACCGGCTCGTCACCGAGACCGGCCGGGAGCTGCGCGGCAGCGCCGCGCTCGAGCGCATGGCGGGGATCGCCGAGTCGTCGAGCGCGCCAGTCACCGATCTGGCCTGGGCGGTGATCACCCCGTGGCGGCAGATCGTCGCCATGTCTTTGCGCGGCGAGTCCCTGCTGGCGCTGCGGGTCGCCTCGGCGACCGCGACGATCACCTGCCGGCGCGGCGAGACGCCACTCGAGGCCCTCCTGCTCGGCGGCTGGCTGGGGGATGTCCTCGGCGAGCACCTCCAGGTCCGCTTCGACGAGGCCGACGGCGGCGACCAGGACATCCTGGCGGTTGAGCTCGCGACCGGCGGCGCCCGCGTGCTGGAGATCACGCGAAGTGGCAGCTCGGGCACGGTCGCGCTGCAGACCGCGCTGGGCGGCCCGCGATCGCTGCCCCTCCCGCCGCCCGACCGCCGCGAGCTCCTGGCCGGCGAGCTCGAGCTCCGCGGACGCGACAAGGCGTTCGAGCGCGCGCTCGCCCGGGCGACGGGGTTCGCGGAGCAGGCCGCGACGCAGTGACCGTCAGGCGGGACGTGCGGCGGCGATCACCCGCATGGCGGCCTCCGGGTCGCCGACCAGATGGACGTGGCGCAGGTCGTGCTCGTCGATCACGAGCTCGCGTGCGAGCACCGGCACGAGCCGTTCCCAGCGAGCGCCCACGAGGATGAGCGGGGCGATGGCGTGGTCGCGCTGCTTGAGGTTCCACGCGAGGGCGACCTCGGCGAGCGTGCCGATGCCTCCGCCGACCGCGATGAGTGCGTCCGCGGCGACGAGCTCGGCGAGCCGTGCGAGCAGGTTGGGCGTCCGCCGCTCCTCGACCACCCAGCGGTTGGGGGACGAGCGATCGATCCAGTCGGCGACGGTCACGCCGATCACGTATCCACCGGCGTCGCCCGCGCCCCGCGATGCGGCCTCCATCGCGCCGTGGTATCCCCCCGTCATCACCGCCCAGCCGGACTCCGCCAGGAGCTTGCCCGTTCGGACGGCGACGACGTACTCGGCGTCCTCCTCCGTGACACGGGCACTGCCGAACACCGATGCGACCGGCATGCCGCCGGTCACTGCGCCGGAGTGGGAACGCCGCCGACGAGGCCCTTCGCCTGGTCGACGACCTGCTCGGCTTCGAGGTCGGCCCGTTCACGGTGTTCAACCGGCACCTCCGGACCGGGATCCTGACGAAGTCGGGGGGTGAGGCTCCGGCCCGTTCGCTTCGCGGCGGCCGTGAGCCAGGCGGCCGGGATCTCGTCGGGCAGGTCGGCGCCGACCATCTCGGCGAACAGGAGGGACCACGCCCGCGGGAGCACGTCGACGTTGTATCCGCCGCCCCCGAGGGCGACCCACCTACCGCCCGCCGCGTCGAAGGCGAGGTCGTGGAGCGCTTTCCACAGGCGCGGGAAGGCATCCATCGTCACCTGCAGGTGAGCGAGCGGATCGGCGTGATGGGGATCGACCCCGTTCTGGGTCACGAGGACATCGGGCTTGAATGCCCGGACCGCCGGAGCGATGACCTCGTCGACGGCTCGCAGGTACGGCACCGACCCGGCGAACGCCGGCAGCGGGATGTTGAGCGCTGTACCCTCGCCGGCGCCGGTCCCGCGCTCGCCGAGGCCACCGGTGCCCGGGAACAGGAACCGGCCGCTCTCGTGCACGGAGCACGTGAGCACGCGGGGGTCGTCGTAGAAGATCCACTGCGTGCCGTCACCGTGGTGCACGTCGACGTCGACGTAGGCGACGCGCTCGGCGCCGGCGTCGAGCAACGCGCGGATCGCGACCGCAGGATCGTTGTAGATGCAGAAGCCGGCCGCGCGATTCGCGAACGCGTGGTGCAGCCCCCCGCCCGGGCAGAAGACCTGGTCGACCGTGCCGCGCCATACGGCCAGCGCGGCGGTGACGGAGGCGCCGCAGATCTCGGCCGCCGCCTCGTGCATCCCCGCGAACGCCGGCGTATCGCCGCCGGCTCCGAGCCCCCAGTTCGTCGCCTCCCACGCGGCGGCGAGGGTGGGATCGGCGCTGTAGCGCCGCACGGCCTCGACATAGGCGGGGGCGTGGACCTTCTCGATCGCCTCGTCGGTCGCGGGCTCCGGCTCGATCGCGACGACGCCTTCCCGGTCGAGCATGCCGTACATACGGATGAGCTCCACCGCGAGCGTCCGCGTGGTGGGCGACAGCGGGTGATCGTCACCGAGGTCGTAGGCGCCGAGCGCGTCACGCCCGACGAAGCCGGTCCGCGTCACCTTCGAACTCTCAGGTGACGACGTTCCACGGCACGATGCGCCAGTCGGTCACCAGCTCGGCGCGGAAGTAGGGATCGCGCTCCACGAACCGCCGGACCTCGTTGTCGTCGTCGACCGCGAACACGATCGCCGCCCCGGAGACCGGATCGCCGAGCGCGCCGCCGGCGACGATCTTCCCGTCCTGCTTATACCCCTGTACGTAGGCGAGGTGGTCGGGACGGTGCGGCGCGCGACGCTCGACGATGTCCGCCACGTAGTCATAGAACAGGATGAGGTACCGCCCCGCGTCCATGCACCCAGCATACGCCCGTCCGGCATGCTCCACCCGTGTCATCGGCCACCTCGAATCTCCGCCTCCGACGACTCGATCGAGTCTTACGGCCCGAGGCGCTGCTGGGCGCGCTCGCGGACCGTGAGCGCCCGGTCCTGGCGGCCTTCGCCGGACACGTGATCGTCGCCGCCGACCCGGGCGAGGTCGTCACCGGGCCGGTGGTGTGGGACGCTCTCGATATCCGCTGTGAACCACGATCGCGGGGACCGGAGACGGCGGCGGGCGGATGGATCGGGCTGCTCGCCTACGACCTCGGAGGCACGATCGAGCGGTTGCCCGTCCCGCACGCCGATCCCGGCGGACCCCCGCTTGCCAGCGTCGGCCGCTACGACACGGTGGCGATCTTCGACCCCTACGGGGGCTGCACGCTTGCGAGCGTCGACGGCGAGCGGGCCCTCGACCGGCTCGCCGGCGCCGCCGACCAGACGCACCGAATCGCCCGGCCCGACATGGCCGATGCGGTCGAGGTCGTGACATCGCTCGACGCGGATGCATACCGCGCCGCGGTGGATCGGGCACGTGAGCTCATCCGGGCAGGCGACTGCTACCAGGTGAACCTCGCGCAGCGACTCAGCGTGCCCTGGCCGGCGTCACCGCTGGCGCTGGCGGAGCTGCTGTGGGACGCGGCGGGGCCGTCGTCGCATCGCGCCTTTCTGGGGCTGGCCGAGGGGGCCGTGGTGTCGGCGTCGCCCGAGCGGCTGGTCCGCGTTGCCGACGGGGTGGCCGGCAGCGAGCCGATCAAGGGCACCGCGCCGCCCGGCGAGTGGGAGCGCCTCTCGGCGAGCCCCAAGGACCGTGCGGAGCACGTGATGATCGTCGACCTCGTGCGCAACGACCTCGGCCGGGTCGCTCGAGCCGGGGGAGTGTCCGTGCCACGCCTCTTCGGCGATCTGAGCACGCCCTACGTCGAGCACATGGTCAGCGAGGTCCGCGCCGTGCTTCGCAGCGACGCCACGGTTGCCGAAGTGCTCCGCGCCGTCTTCCCGGGGGGCTCGGTGACGGGCACACCGAAGGTCCGGGCGATGGAGGTGATCCGCGAGCTCGAGCCGGTGTCGCGCGGCCCCGCGTTCGGCAGCGTCGTGACCGTCGGGACCGACGGCGCGATCGAGGCGAGCGTGACCATCCGTACCGTCTGGGTTGCGCATGACGAGGCGAGGTACTGGTGCGGCGGCGCGGTGGTGTGGGATTCGGACCCCGAGTCGGAGCGGCGGGAGGCGTGGGCCAAGGCGACGCCGTTCCTGCGGGCGGTGGCGGCGCGATGAGCCGCGTGGTGTGGCTGGACGGCGGCTTCGTCGACGCCGGTGCGGCCACGCTGTCGATCGACGACCCCGCCGTGCGCTACGGCGAGGGCCTGTTCGAGACGATGCGCGCGGACGGCGCGACGATCCCCCTGATCGCCCGCCACCTCCGCCGGCTCGAACGCTCGATCGCGGCGCTCGATCTGGCGCCGATGCCGGCGCTCGACGCCGTCCGGGCCGCAGCCGAGGCCGTGGCGGCCGCGCTGCCGGCCGGCCCAGCCCGGATCCGGGTGACCGTGACGCCCCGCCCGACGCTGCTCGTGGAGGGCGAGCCGCTGGCACCGGACCAGCCCGGGCGTCTCGCCGTGGCGGCGTTTCGCGGGCTGTGGCATCCCGGGCGCGCGATCGCGGAGCACAAGACGCTGTCGTTCATCGGCTGGCGCGACTCACAGCGGCGGGCGGCCGCCGTCGGCGCGGACACCGCGCTCCTGCTCGACGCCGACGGCCGGCTCGGTGAGGCGAGCACCGCCAACGTCTTCTGCGTGATGGGTGGGGAGCTCGCGACGGCGCCGGTGCGGGGGATCCTGCCGGGCGTCATTCGTGAGCTGGTCCTGGAGCTCACCGGCGCGCGTGAAGAGCCGCTCGACGAGCCCGTCTGGCGGGCCGCCGACGAGATGTTCCTCACGAGCGGGGTGCGCGGGGTCGCGGGCGTCGCGACGTGCGACGGGAGGGTGATCGGCGACGGCGGCGAAGCCGTTACCGCTGAGGTCGCGGCCCTCGTCTCGGAGCGGCTCCGGTCCCTCGGAAGGACCCTCAAGAACTAGGAGAGTTTGCAGTTTTTGTTTTCAGCGCATATGGTCCTAATCGCAGGGGAACTGGGAGAACAGGGATCCGCGGTTTGAGACTCGCGTGTGCCGTCTTCGCGCTGGCCGTTTGCGGCGCCGCGCCGGCCCATGCCCGGGAACTCATCGTGGGGGGAACGAGCGCACAGCCCGGCTCGTGGCCGTCGATCGTGGCCCTCGTCCATGCTGGACTCTCACCATCGGCGGGCCAGTTCTGCGGAGGGACCCTCGTCGATGTCCAGGCCGTCCTTACCGCCGGGCACTGTGTCGACGACGGGTCTGGGGGGGTCGCCTCACCGGCGAACCTGAACGTGTACGTCGGCATCACCGACCTGGCAAACCCGACGAATCAGCAGCCGATCGGAGTGAGCTCGATCAACCGGCACCCGAGCTTCAACCCCACGACGCTGGGCAACGATGTCGCGATCCTCCATCTGGCGTCGCCGGCTCCCATCGGGCCCGCCGTTCAGGTGATGGATCTCGCCGCGCCGACCGATGCCACACAGTGGGAGCCCGGCGACGCCGCCCAGATCGCCGGCTGGGGGCTCACCTCTCCGCCAGGCTCCGGCGCAACCGCGCCGAATGCGCTCCAGGAGGCCGATGTTCGACTCGTCGCCGACTCCAGTTGCGTGTCGTCACAGTCCTACGGCCCGCTGGTGTTCAACCCGTCGCTGATGGTCTGCGCCGGCTTGTTCGGCGTCGGCAAGGTCGACGCGTGTAACGGCGACAGTGGCGGCCCGCTGGTCGTAGCCGGCCTGAACGGCACCAAGGTCCTTGTCGGCGCGACCAGCTTCACCGACGCCGCCTACCCGTGCGGCGACCCCAACTTCCCTGCCGTCTACTCCCGGCTTTCCGCGCTCCGCTCGTTTGTGTACGGCGCCCAGGGCATCAGCGGGGTCTCTCCGCCCGGCGCTCCGACCGGTGTCACCGCTCGGGGCGTCCCGGGGGGCGTCTCCCTCTCCTGGAGTGCTCCGAACGTCAACGGAGGGCGACCCCTTGCCGGCTATCGCATCACGACCGCGCCCACCGGGATGGCGCCAAGCTCACGAGACGTTCCGGCGGGCACGCAATCGGTCCTGATCCCCGGTTTGTCCTGTGATGCGTTCGCCACGTTCAGCGTCGCCGGCGCAAACGCCGTGGGGCTTGGACCCGCCGGTTCGACGGACCTGACCATCTCCCGGCCGTCCAACCTCACTCCTCCGGCTGTGACCGGCCTTGGACGGGCCGGCTCACCCCTCACCGCGACCGGCGGCTCGTGGAGCGCCGGGGCACCGGCCGCCTTCATCTGGCAGCGAGAGACCACGCCCGGCTCCGGCGTCTTCACGACGATCGCCGGCGCAACGAGCCCGATCCACGTCCCCACCTCCGCAGACGTCGGCCGGCGCATCGCCGTGACCGTGACCGCGCAGAACGCGGAGTGCGTGTCGACCGCACTCTCGAATACGGTCACCGTGCGTCCACGCTTCCGTGTGTTGTCAACCCGGGCTCCTAAGGTCACGCTGACAAGCGCGGGTCTCGCAAAGGTCGCGCTCCGGCTGCAGGCGGAGCCACGGACGCGGCTCGCGATCCGAATCGTCGACCCCGCGGGGGCCATTCGGGCGCCGATCTCGAAGTCGAGCCGGATCGACGGCGCTGTTCCCCGCGTGGTGACACGGCGCCTGGAGGGGCGACTCGGAACGGCATCAATCCACCCCGTCACCGTCGCGTTCCGGGGCCGGTCACGGGGGACTCTGCGGACGGTCCGGATCGTGATCGTCGCCACGAGCACCCTCGGCGAGCGCACCGAGACGACGGTCAGGGCGCGCGTCCGTCTCTGACCCGCCCGGGGGGGACGTCAGAGCCGCTGGATCTTGAGCGTGTAGTCGCCGCCGCCCGCGATCGCGTAGACGGTGACGAAGTGGCGGCCCGATTCACGCGCCCGCACGACCACGGTCCGCGTGCCGGGTGTGGACCGCTTCGCGCTGCCGAGGAGCTTGGCGTTGAACTGCCGGTCGGTCAGCACCGTCGGTGAGACCGACGGCGAGGACGGGCGGAACACGTAGAGGCCGAGGCGGCCCTTCGACGCGACGATCGTGACCTTGAGCCGCTCGCCCTTGCGCAGGAGCACCGGGTAGGCGTCGATCGGGTCGTCGTTGAAGTCGGCGCGGGCCTGCAGCCGCTGGGGCGCCCGCGTGGCGCGCAGCGTCTGGCTCTTCGGCAGCCACTTGACGTCGTCGTTCATCTCGCTGAGATCGTCGACCGGCGCCGGTGCCTCCGCAGCCGCCACGGCGTTGACGAAGCCCCAACCCTCGGTGCTGTTGCGTCCGATCGCGCCACGGCTGGAGGTGACCTGCAGGATTCGCGTCACCTGGTACGGCGTGATCCCGGGGTGCGAGGCGAACACGAGCGCGGCGACGCCGGCGACGTACGGGGCGGCCATCGACGTGCCCGACTTGAAGCCGTAGCCGGGGGCGAACTGACCCTCCCCCACCGCGAGGGGGATCGTCGAGGCGATGTTGACTCCCGGCGCGAGCACGTCGACGGAGTAGTTGAAGTTCGAGAACCGCGCGCGTGCGTAAGCCCGGGGGCAGTCGATGAGCTCGACGATGCCGTCGCATTGCGCGCCGACGCCGATCACGTGGTCGTACGCCGCCGGGTAGTTGAGCGGGTTGTCCTCGAGCCCCTCATTTCCGACCGACGCGACGATGAGCGCGCCGTTCTTGAACGCCCAGTTGACCGTGTCCTGGAAGGCCTGGGAGTATCCGGGTCCGCCGGAGGAGATGTTGATGACTTTGGCGCCGTGGGTGACGGCCCAACGGATGCCGCGGATCATGGTCGCGTCGGTGCTGCGCCCGAGCGCGTCGGCGATCTGGACCGGCATCACCTTCGAGACGCCCGGCACGGCCGGGTTGGGCGAGGCGGGCGCGACGCCCACCACGCCGATGCCGTTCGCCGGGGCCGCCGCGATGCCGGCGACGTGTGTGCCGTGGCCGCGCTCGCCGATGTCCTCGGCGCTGTTCACGTTGCGGATCGTGCTGCGCGGCGCGACGAGCAAGCCCGGCTCGCGCCACTCCTCGTGAGTCGAGTCGACCCCGGAGTCCAGGATCGCAATCGTCGGCCGGTCGTAGGCCGCAAGACCTGGCGCCCACGTGCCGCGGTGCAGGCTCCACTGCTGGTTCGGCGACGGCTGCGCGTAGAAGGGGTCGGTCGGCTCGGAGAGCGTGACCCGCGGAAGCGGAGCGGGCGGCTGGGGGCGGGGGTCGGTGAGCACGTCGCTGGTGCGCACACGCGACCACTCGGCCCGCACGACCTCGTCGCGGGTCAGCACCCGCTCGCGAACGGTCGCGGCGTCGCGCGGACGCAGCTCCCACACGCCGATCTCCGGCACGGAGGGACGGGCGACGCCGAGGCCGGACAGCCGGGCCTCACCGGTGGCGCGATCGGGACGGTCCGAGAACGTCACCAGCAGCACCCGATCCGTCACCGCGCCGGCGATCGCATTCGCCGCCTTCGACTGGGGGGACCGGGCGCCGAACGCGGCGGCAGGCAGGAGCGCCAGGAGCACGAAGGCGGCGATGCAGTGATGTATCCGCGTCGTCGCGCTACTCATACTTGTTGGTAATCGGCATCCGTCGGTCCTTCCCGAAGGCGCGTGGGGTGATCTTGATGCCGATCGGTCCCTGACGACGCTTGTATTCGGCTCGGTCGACCATCCGAATCACCGACCGAACGACGTCGCGGGCGCCATCGTCGGGCGCGAGCCCGTCCGAGTTCCGGTCATGCTCCACGTACGCCTTGAGTATAGGGTCGAGCACGTCGTACTCCGGCAGGGAGTCGGTATCACGCTGGTCGGGGCGGAGCTCCGCCGACGGAGGGCGTTGGATGGTATGGCGCGGGATCACGTCGGTGCCGGCGGTCGCGTTGCGCCACTCCGCCAGCCGGTAGACCATGGTCTTCGCCACGTCGCGGATCGGCGCGAAGCCGCCGACCATGTCCCCGTACAGGGTGCTGTAGCCCACCGCGATCTCGCTCTTGTTGCCCGTGGCGAGCACCATGCGGCCCAGCTTGTTCGAGAGCGCCATGAGCAGGGTCCCGCGAACCCGGGCCTGGATGTTCTCCTCGGCGATGTCGCGCGGCCGGCCGGCGAACGCCGCGGCGAGCGCGGCCTCGAACGCCTCGACGATCGGCGCGATCGGGATCACCTCGAGGCCGATGCCGAGGTTCCCCGCGAGCGCCTGGGCGTCGGCGAGGCTCTCCGGGCTGGAGAACGTGGAGGGCATCGCGACGCCGGTGACCCGCTCGGCCCCGAGCGCGTCGACGGCCATCGCCGCGGTAAGCGCCGAGTCGATCCCTCCGGAGAGCCCGATGAGCACTCCGGGAAAGCCGTTCTTGTCGACGTAGTCGCGAATGCCCAGCACGAGCGCCCGCCACAGCTCCTCCTCGGCCCCGGCGCACGGCGTCACGACGTTCACAGCCGCAACCGGCGAGGCGGCGGGCGCGGCGGCCTCGATCCGGAGGGCAGGCGGCGTCTTGGCATCGGTGATGCGGCGCACGAGCGGCTCACGTAGGCGGCGCCGGGCGGCGGCCCCCACCTCGATGTCGGCGAACGCGACCTCCTCGGTGAACTGGCCGCAGCGGGCGACGATCTCGCCGGACGTGTCGAACAGCGCGGAGCGCCCGTCGAACACCAGCTCGTCCTGCCCGCCGACGAGGTTGCAGAACGCCAGCGCCGCGGCGCAGTCGTCGGCGCGCGTGGCGAGCATCCGTTCGCGTGCGGCCCCCTTGCCCTGGTGGTACGGCGACGCCGACACGCAGCAGATCAGGTCGAGCCGGGCGACGGCGAGGTCGCCGGCGACCGGGGCCGAGTACCAGATGTCCTCGCAGATGACGATGCCCACGCGCGCGCCGTGGACGTCGATCACGAGCTGCTCGTCGCCGGCCTGGAAGTACCGCGCCTCGTCGAACACCCCGTAGTTCGGCAGGAACCGCTTGTGGTAGACGGCCTGCACGCGCCCATCCGCGAGGACCGCCGCCGCGTTGAAGCAGTCGTCCTTCCAGTCGACGAAACCGACGACTGCGACGCCCTCGGTGACGTCGCGGGCGAGTTCCTCGACCGCCGACCGGCTGGCCGCGGCGAACTCGGGGCGCAGGAGCAGGTCCTCGGGCGGGTAGCCACAGACGGCGAGCTCCGGCACGAGCGTGATGTGCGCCCCGCCCGCCGTGGCACGGCCGATCGCGTCGCGCACCCGCGCCGTGTTTCCCGGGATGTCGCCGACCACCGTATTGAGCTGCGCGAGACCGACGCGCACGTGTAGCGACTCCCTCGTTCGGCACGAACCACACGGCCGGGCGGGGCAGCGCGCGGTAGGCTAATCAAGCCGTTGGTTTTCCACGATACGCCGAGTTCGCACGAACGAGAAGCACAAAGCGGGCCGGCGACGAGAGGACATGCGATGGGTTCGAACCTCCCTCCACAACGACTTCGTCCTGGCGGCGTGGCCGGCGGGAACGATCAGCGCCGCAACCTGTCCCCGTCTCAGGGCGCCCAGGAGGCCGCCAAGCGCCTCGGCCTGGCGTGCTTCCACGCAGGCCAGCGGGTCCCGGGGCTCGTGGGATGCGTCGCGTGCCAGTTCCAGATTCGCAACCGCGGCGTGCTGCCGGCGTGCCCCGACTGCGGTGAGCTGGTGTGGGCATGGCTCGACGAGGGCCCGCCACCGGTGCTCGATGCGGCCAACACTCCGGCGACGCCCCCTCCAGCCGAGGCGGCGCCGAAGGTCGAGGACGGGGTCGCCCTCGAGCCCACCGTCGTCGTCCAGGAGAACGTCTCGATCGAGCCGACCTGAGCTCTGCGCGGCGCGGGAAACCGCTCCGGCGACTCCCCGAATCGCCTGGGCGACCACCTGGCGGTTTTGGTACTTACAAAGATGTAACAACGCGCCGATAAAGCACACACGGGAATCGCCGATGATCTCATCACAACGGTAACCCGTGGACTGGATCCCGTGAACCGACGTCTCTTCACCGCGCTCGTCCTGACGCTCACCCTCGCGCTCTCGACGGTCGCCCTCTCGAAGGTCACCGCGATGCGCGTCGGGAGCTTCGACGCCACCGGCACGGGCACGCTCGTCGCCCAGGGCAACCTCACGGCGTTCGGGAAGATGGAGGGCAGCATCATCGTGCGCGACCGCGTCGGCGGCGCCCTGGTCAAGGTCAACGCCGTGACCCAGCGGCCCAAGCTGGTGCGGGTCGGGTTTCGAATCGTGCGCGTCTACACGATCCGCAAGGCGAAAGGCGCGTTCTACGTGCGCGGCAAGGACGTGCGCGTCGAGCTGCGCGCCCCGAAGGCCCAGCTGTCGGTCGCCATCATCGGGCGTGGCACGGTGTCCCGCCTCGACGGTGAGGGCACCTACACGCTGAACACCGACCCCACCGCGGATTGGCTCGATGCACCGCTTCCGATCCGCATCAGGCCGCAGCGGCCGGCTCCCGAGGAGCCGACGCGCACGACCTCCGAGATCGTGCCGGGAACCACCCGCCCCTGACCGTCACGGCAACGGTTTCCGAAGTGCGGTCTACACTTCGGTTCGTGACCCCGCAGACGCACGTCCTGATCATCGAGGACGAGCCCAACATCGCCTCGTTCGCGAAGATGTACCTCGAAGCGGCCGGCTACCGCGTCAGCGTCTCCCATCGTGGTGACGAGGGCCTGGCCACCGCGGAGCGCGAACACCCGGCGCTGATCGTGCTCGACCTGATGCTGCCAGGCCTCGATGGCTACGAGGTCACCAAGCGCCTGCGCACGGCGAACCACGGCCGCGGGCCCGCGATCGTGATGCTCACGGCCCGCGACGACGCCGTGGACAAGGTCGTGGGTCTCGAGCTCGGCGCGGACGACTACATCACGAAGCCGTTCAACCCCCGCGAGCTCGTCGCCCGCGTTCGCGCGGTGCTCCGCCGCGCCGACGGCGCGGCCGGGCCGGTGGAGCCGCCCCCGAGCGAGCCGGTGACGCACGAGATCGACGGGCTGCGCATCGAGATCGGCCCGCGCGAGGTGTTCATCGACGACGAGCAGGTACAGCTCACGCCGAAGGAGTTCGACCTGTTGACCGCGCTGGTCGAGAACCGTGGCATCGTCCTCACCCGCGAGCAGCTGCTGGAGCGCGTCTGGGGCTTCACGTTCCTCGGCGACAGCCGGACGATCGACGTGCACGTGCGCCAGCTGCGACGCAAGTTGGGTGAGACCTGCCCCATCCAGACCGTGTGGGGCACCGGTTACAAGGTGCCGGCCGCGAAGAAATGAGATTCCCGTGGCGCACCCTGCGGGGGCGTCTGGCGCTCGCCTCGATCGCCGGTCTCCTGGCAGCGTCCGTTGCGTTCGCGGTGCTCGGCGTCGAGCTTGTGCGGTCGCAGACCGTCGCCGACGAGAAGGCCGACCTCAAGTCGAAGGCCACCGCGATCGCCCGGCTCATGACCGAGGACGCGGACGAGGCCCTCCAGACGTCGGGTGGGTACAACCCGTCACCGGAGCGGATCCTCGCCTTGGAGGCCATCGCCGGGAAGGGCGCGACGCTCGTCTACCAGGGCGCGAACCTGAATCCCAGCGCGGCCGCGGGCGCCGGGGGACTCGAGCGGCTCGTGCTCGACCAGGTCGACTTCGACCGGCTGGAGGTCAACCGTGTTCAAGAGTTCGAGGCAGACGTGCCGGGATCCGGCGCCCACGCCATCGGCGCCGCCGCGGCGATCCAGATCTCCGGCGAGCCCGTCGGAGCGGCGGTGCTCCTCCGGGAGCAATCGGAGCTGGTGTCGGTGTGGCGACGGTTCGCGAACCGCGTGCTGATCGCCGCCCTGATCGGGCTCGCGTTCGCGATGCTGGTCGCGGTCGTGTTCACGCGCCGGGCGATGCGGCCGCTCAAACGCCTCCAGACGGCTGCGATCGACGTGGGCCGTGGCGACCTCGATACCCGCGTCGAGCCGAGCGGCATGGAGGAGATCGACGCGCTCGCGACGGCGTTCAACACGATGGTGCGCGAGATCCAGCACCGTGAGACCGTGACACGGGACTTCCTGATGCGCGTGACGCACGACTTGCGCACGCCGCTCACGGCGATCCGGGGCCACACACAGGCGCTCTCGGACGGCGTGGTGCCGGCGGAGGCGATACCGAGGTCGCTCAGCGCGATCGATGACGAGTCGATGCGGCTCGACGCGCTCGTGACCGATCTGCTCGACCTCGCAAAGCTCGAGGCACGGCGATTCAGGCTCGATCTCAGCGCCGTCGACAGCAACGAGCTCGTCGACCGGGCGTTCCACGCGTTCACTGGCGAGGCCGCCCGCCGCGGCATGGTGTACGAGCGCAGCCTGCAGCCACTGCCGAACCTCTACACGGACGAGAGCCGCGTGCGGCAGATCGTCGGCAACCTCATCGACAACGCGTTGCGGTGGACTCCCGACGGCGGGACCGTTCGCGTCGCCGCCCACCCCCGTACCGGCGGCGGGGCGGTGATCTCGGTGACCGACAGCGGACCGGGCATCGCACCGGAACGGCTCGACGAGATCTTCGAGCCGTTCCGGTCGGAGAACACGCCCGACGGCCAGCACGGCAGCGGCCTCGGCCTCGCGATCAGCCGCCAGCTCGCCCGCGCCCTCGGCGGCGACCTGCGGGTGGAGAGCCGCATCGGCGCCGGTAGCCGCTTCACCCTCGAGCTCCCCGAGGAAGCCCGCCAGCCGCTGATGGCCGGCTGACGCCGGGCCCTTCCAGCGCGCCCACTTCCACGGGGCCGCCGCCCCATCACCCGCCTCGGGGCGACCGATCCGCTTGTGCCACTCGGCGGCTCGGGGACGCCATTTGGCGTCCCGAGAACGCCAAGTGGCGCGCGACGCAGCCCCAATCATTGCGACCATTGAAGGGGCCTTCGTCTTGCGCATGCCCGGGTTCGGCCTCCGCACAACGCGCCACTTGGCGTGCCGCGGGCGCCAAGTGGCGCACCGGGAACGCCAGGTGGGTCCGATCAGGGGCCCGAAATGTGGACGGACCCGCCGGGGAAAGTCCCCGACGGGTCCGCGGTGATGCGAAGGTGGGACAGCCGCGCAGCCGTTAGGCGTGCGCCCCTTCTTCGTCGTGGGCGGCGAGGACGATCGGTCCGCGCTCACCCGTCCGGACACGGATGGCCTCCTCGACGTTGAAGATGAAGATCTTCCCGTCACCGGGCTCACCTGTGTGGGCGTACTCCATCACGGTGTCGATCGTGCGTTCCACATCTGCGTCGTCGACGACGATCTCCAGCTTGAGCTTCGGACGGAGGAAGATCGTCGTCTTCGCCCCCCGGTAGCTCTCGGTGAAGCCCTTCTGACGTCCCGAGCCCTTGACCTCGCTGACGGTCATGGAGGGGAGCCCCATCGCGTCGAGCCGGTCGCGGATCTCGTCGAACGCCTCATGACGGATGAATGCTTCGATTTTCTTCAACACCCCTCCTTAGGACGCAGGTGCGGTCTGAGTGGACGGGCTGGCGCCGCCGGCGAGTCCTGTCGAGGCCGTGACGGGCGCCTCTTCCGGCTCCGCCCCCGGCACCTCGATGAACCGCTCGGGGTATCCGAACATGCCGTGCTCGGAGATGTCGAGACCTGCAAGCTCGTGCTTCTCGCTCACACGGAGGCCGACGGTGTACTTGATTGCCGCGAACACGATGAACGAGGCGGCGCCGGTGAAGGCGATCGTGGCACAGACACCGTAGAACTGCACCCACAGCTGGTCGGGACTACCGCCGAGGAGCAGGCCCTCGCTCTTTCCGAGCCCGACGCCGACCGTACGATCGGCGGCCGCGAAGAGACCGACTGCCAGGGTTCCCCAGATACCGGCGATGCCGTGCACCGGGAGGCAGCCGATCGGGTCGTCGACCCGGATCTTGTCGATCAGGACCACCAGCGGCGGGACGATGAGGCCGGCGACGAGGCCGATGACCACCGCGGCCCACGGGTCCACGAAGGCACACGGAGCGGTGATGGCGACGAGCGCCGCGATCGCCCCGTTGCCCATCTGGCTGACATCGAGCGTCTTGAACATGATCAGCGCGCTGATGGTGGCGCCGATGACGCCGGCCGCGGCCGCGAGGTTCGTGTTCACGGCGATGTCGGCGAAGTTCTGGCCGACCGCGTTCAGCGTGGAGCCGGGGTTGAAGCCCATCCAGCCGACCCAGAGGATCAGCACGCCGAGGATGGCGAGCGGGATGGAGTGCCCGGGAATGGGCACCGCCTTCTTGTTACGGAACTTCCCGATGCGCGCACCGAGCAGGATCGTTCCAGCGGTCGCCGCAAGGGCACCTTGGAGGTGCACGATGGAGCTACCGGCGAAGTCGAGGAACCCGCGCTGGGCGAGCCAGCCGCCGCCCCACGTCCAGTGGGCGACGATCGGATAGATCACACCGGTGAAGACGATGCCGAAGATGATGTATGCGATGAACTTCGTGCGGTCGAGCATCGCGCCGAACACGATCGCGAGGGAAACCGCGCAGAACACGACCTGGAAGAAGAACTGCGCCTGAATCGGAGTGTCGCTGTAGGCGAGCGACGCGAACTGGCCCGGAAAGTTGCTCACATCCATGAACCATCCGCCCGAACCGGCGAAGCCGTTGCCCGTGGCGAAAGCGAGTGAGAAGCCAACCGCCCAGAACATCAGAAACGAGATGGCCAGGTTGATGACAATCTTTCCTGCGACGGCACCCGCGTTCTTCATACGCGAAAGGCCGATTTCCAGCATCGCGAAGCCTGCCTGCATGAACAGCACGAGGATCGCTGCGACAACGACCCAAATCTGGTTTGTGGCGAAGGCGACGTCGTTGACGGTCGTATCGGCCGCGAAGGCCGCCGTCGGGGATGCGAGCAGCGCGAGCAACGCCATGAAGGCGAAGCGGCGCATCCAGCGTGATCGCATGTTTTCTCCCTCGTCGTGACGGGGCCCCCACCGGGGGCCGGGACTCTCGGAGACTAGGTCCTAGAGATCTCCGGCTCCTTGGCCCAAGGGAGAGAAAACGACAGGCGATGGTTACTCGTGTGGGATAAGCCTCGCCCGCACCGGCCATCGCCGCACGGACCCGGGCGCGCATCCGAATCTCGACCGCCGTGCCCTCGCCGACTTCGCTTTCGATGGTCACGCAGCCATCGTGGACCTCGACGATGCTGCGCACGATCGCCAGGCCGAGGCCCGGTGCCACGACCGCTCCCCGCGCCCGTCCCGTAGAACCGCTCGAAGATACGCCGGCAGGTGCTCGTCGCGGATGCCGCTCGCCTGTGTCCTCGATTCGGATGACGGCGCGTCCCAGCTCGTGGGTGGCGCTAAGACGGATCATGTCGCCGGACGTGGTGTGATGCACGGCGTTCTCGACCAGCGCGTCGAGCGCCATCTCGAGCTGATCACGATCCGCTTCCATCGTCGTGTCGAAGCCGCTCAGTTCGAGCTGCCAATCACGGACTGCAGCCGCCCTCCAGCGCTCCGCAACCCGCTCGACGACGTTCGCCGCGGACGTCGGCTCGAACCGCATGAACGCGTGGTGGTCCGCGGATGCGAGCATCAGGACGCGATCAGAGATCTTCGACAGGTTCTGAAGCTCCTGGATGACGACGTCGGCGTCCGACGCGATCTGGGTGTTCGGCTCGCCCATCTGGATGAGCTCGGCGTGGCCGTGGGCCACCGTGATCGGTGTTCGCAGGGTGTGTGACGCGTCGCGCAGGAAGTCACGCTCACGCTCAGCTGAAGCTTGAAGGTCCTCGACGGCCCGCTGACGGCGCCGCGCATGCCACACCATCACGAGGAACATGCCGGCCATCAGCGGCACCTCGGTGAGCTCGACGTAGTTGACGTTGAACTGGAGCTGGGCGACCGTGGTACTGACCATGACGGCCGTGAGGATCGCCAGGGTCAGACTCGGCGCCCAAACGCGAATGCCATACAGGATGGTCAGGCTGATCCAGATGAAGTGGAAGGGGATCGTCGAACTTGTCGGAAACGCGTACATCGCCGCCACGTTTGCGACCGCGAAGAGCGCCCAGATGATCTCCGGGCGGTACCTCGCCCACACAGAGCTATGACGCGCTTCGGAACCGGTAGCCGACATTTCTCACCGTCTCGATCCAGTCGCTTCCGAGGCGTGCCCGCAACCTGCGGATGCCCACGTCGACGACGTTCGTGCCCGGGTCGAAGGCCAGACCCCAGACATCGTTCAGCAGTTGCTCGCGAGTGCAGGCCTCGCCGTTGCTCTTGATGAGCCGCTCGAGGAGCGCGAACTCACGGTCCGGGAGCTTGATCGGCCCGTCCCCGATGTCCACAACGCGCCGCGAGACATCCAACTCGATGCCGACGCGCCGCACCACGGCTCCGGACGCCGCGGAGCGCAGCCGCGCCCGGATGCGAGCGGCGAGCTCAGCGAGCGCGAACGGCTTGGTCACGTAGTCGGCCGCACCGAGGTCGAGGCAGACGACCTTTGCGGGAATATCGCCCCGGGCGGACAGCATCATCACCTCCGGCTGTCCCGGCTGCTCCTTGAGGGCCCTGAGCACTCCGGCGCCGTCCAGCCCCGGCATCATCAAATCCAGCAGCGCGAGGTCGTAGTCGGCCCGCTCGATTCGGACGAGCGCGTCGTTGCCGTCGAGGGCGCCGTCGACCTCGAGTCGTTGGTCGGTCAGCCTCGCGGTCCTCGCCGCCCGGTCGACCTCGAGGGCGACGGCGGATAAGGGGTCGTCGAGCATGAAGGTCTACGTCCGACAGGGCGGCCGCCCGGACGATCTGGGGCGGCTGACCGGCGCCAAGATCGACAAGCCGATCGACCAGCCCGTGGGTCGCGCTGAGCGACCTGCAGAACGGCGACACCGGCCGTCTAGGTCGGCCAGGGCAACGCGGACGGCACGCTTCGACATCAGCGAACGTGCCGGACGGCAACTACACGCTGACCTGGTGGGACGAGCCGCAGGACTACATCCTCGACCTGATCAACGTCACCGTGACCGACGGCGAAGATCGATCGACATGGGCGTGCTGCCGCTGACCGGCTGGTGGACCCAGTTCGACGGCTACGTCTTCAACGACCTCAACCGCAACGGCGTCAGCGGACGCCGGCGAGCCGGGCGTCGCGAACTTCACGCTCACGATGCGCAAGCGCGAGAACTCGCTGATGGACCGCGGCGGCACCACGCGTCACGACCGACGCAGACGGCTACTACTACATGGAGAACGCCTACCCGATAGACGCAGTGGCTGGTGATGGAGGCCTACAACGACCTCTACTACACCACCGGCGTCACCTACCAGGCCGACAACCAGCCCGACGCCGACGACGGTGCTGGGCGCCGGCGTCGACGTCAGCGTGCTGCCGATCATCGGCCTCGGCGGCCGCATGGACTGGGGCGTGCACGCCTACGACCCGACCGGCGCAACGGCGTCGACCCACGCAACGGCGGCATCGTCGGCACGGTCAGCTACGACACCACGCGCAACGAGCTCGACCCGCGCTATCGCGGCGGTCGAGGACTGGCAGCCCGGCATCCCCGGCCTGACGGTCGAGCTGTACGCGCCGGTGCCCTGCGGCACGACGCGGAGCACCCGCTGCGCACGACCCGACCGGCGACTGCTACGAGCTGGCCGCGGACGGCTCCTACGCCAAGGGCAAGCTGCTCAACACCTACGTGACCGAGACCTGGCAGCGCCCGGCTGACGCGAACGGCGACGGCAACTGCGTCCCGCGCGACGTGGACGGCGACCGCGCTGCGTCCGGCGCCGACCAGCGTCGCCGACCGGCGAACGCACCCGACTGCCTGCGAGAGCGTCCAGTTCGGCCCTATGCGGCCGATCAGAGCAGTTCCAGAAGCCGGCTTCGGCGCAGCCGTCGACGGCAACTACGGCTTCGGCGACGGCTGCTTCGGACCGGCACGCTCGACGCCAGCGACCCGCCGACCCCGGTCGTGCGCCGGCGGCACCGTTCGACCGCCGCTGCCGGCGCCGACGACTACCTGGTCGAGGTCGAGACATCCCGAACGACCGCTCGGTCACGCCGACTCTACAAGGTCACCGCGCGAAGAGGACATCAACGTCGGCAACGGCGACCAGCTCGTCCCGCAGGTCCCGCCGCCGGCCTGCGCCGGCGCGCTGCACACCGTGGACGTCGCCGGTGCGATCGACGGCTACACCGCCGATCGGCGACGCCGGCGGTCGACGTGCCGAACGGCGTGCACGTGCCGGCCTCGACGCCGATCGACAACCCGACCTTCGTCGACATCGGCGGCTCGCCCGTACGAGGGCAAGCCGAAGCCGCTGTGCGACACGAAGCTGGTGCACGCTCGAGCAACGGCAAGTCCGATCGCGCCGACGTTCAACCTCTTCACCGACGTGCCGCTGCCCGGGCCGCTTCTGGGGTCTGCATCGTCGACGACCTCAACTTCTCGACCGACCCGCGGTCGACTGACTGTACGGCGAGAAGGCCGGCGTGCCGTTCGCGCCGGTCGGCATCTACGACTACACCAACCGGCTCGTCACCACGGTCGAGTCCGACTTCAACGGTCTGTACGACGTGCTGCTGCCCTCGACCAACCGCATCAGCTGCCCGACGCCCTCCGGCGTGTGCGCCAACCTGTACCGGTTCGTCGGCAACGACCCAGGCGTCCCGGGCCGGCTCAACCCGAACTACAACCCGCAGTTACCGGACGATCGCCGCCGAGTTCGAGGCGTTCCCGGGCCTGCATCGTGCCGGCCGACCTCGCGCCGACGCAGGTCGGGCGTGACGGTCCAGCTGCCCGGCGCGGCAGACGCACTACAGGTCACCTGCGCGCTCGACGCGACGCACGCCCGCAGCTCTTCGCGGTCATCCGAGCCGTACGTGACGTCGAGCGGTGACCGGCACTTCACCATCGACGGGCCAGGGCTTCGGCGCCGCCAGGGCACGGCGCAGGTGACGCTCGACGGCACCACGTCGCTACGCGACCGTCGTGGAGCGACACGCAGATCGACGGTGACCGTGCCGGCCGCCACACCGCCGGGCCGCACCAGCTCGACGATCACGCCGGACAACGGCCAGAGCACGGTCAACGGCCTGACCTTCCACGTCTGGCCCGGCTACAACCCGCACGTGCTACGAGGTCGGCCGCGGCAACCGCAGTTGCAGCCGCGAACAGCGCCGGCGCCGCCGACCACGCATCCAGACGCGCTCGACGCGCGCCGGCCGAACGACTCGTCGTCGTCTACCCGGGCGCCCGACCTCGCCAACCCGCGCATCAACCCGCGCGGCGCGTACTACGAGAACCTGATCATCGACCTCGCCGGTCAAGCTGCAAGGCGTCGGCCCGGGCGGCTTCCAGACGGCAACACCTTCGTGCCGCGGCTCGATCATCGACGGCGGCGCCTTCGGCGGCGACAGCCCAGTGGCGACCGACTGGTCGACCAAGGTCGGCGAGCTGACCTGGGACGGCAACCAGACCGTCAACGACGGCGCGGTGATCTACGATCTAGCTCGCGAACGCCGACATCGGCCTACCGACCGCCAGTTCGCCAGCCGACTTCCAGGCCAGCATCGACGGCTTCGACATCCGCGGCGGCGACCAGCAGGGCTTCCCCGGCAACATCAACGAGATCGGCGGCGGCCCGACCGGCCTGCCGCCGGACGTCGTCACCCAGGGCGGCGCGATCTTCGCCAACGCCTACGCCCGCTACCTGCAGATCACCAACAACGTGGTGCAGAACAACGGCGGCGGCTACGGGACGATCCGCATCGGCACGCCCGGACCTGCCGGCGCCGGACACCAACCAGCACAACGAGAACGCTGCGCATCGCCAACAACCGCATCATCGCCAACGGCGGCACCAACCTGGCCGGCGGCATCGGCCTCTTCGCCGGCGCGACAGCTACGACGTCGCCGGCAACGACATCTGCGGCAACTTCTCGGCCGAGTACGGCGGCGGCATCAGCGCCTACGGCCTCAGCCCGAACGGCAAGATCCACCACAACCGCATCTACTTCAACCAGTCGTACGACGAGGGCGGCGGCATCATGATCGCCGGCGAGCTGCCGGCCGAACCCGGCGACGCTCTCGCCCGGCACCGGCCCGGTCGACATCTACAACAACCTGATCCAGGCGAACCTGGCCAACGACGACGGCGGCGGCATGCGCTTCCTGATGGCCGGGCAACTTCCCGATGAACGTCTACAACAACATGATCGTCAACAACGTCTCGACGCACGAAGGCGGCGGCATCGGCTCAAAAAAAAAAAATTGCTTCCGCTCGACGAACTGCACGTGACACCGGCCGATGGCGCGAGCTACTTCGTGCTGATCGGCAACGCCGGCGGCGTCGTGCAGCGTGGGGTCCCGGTGAGCGTCGTGTTCAACACCGTCCGGGTCGAGCACATCCTGGCCGAGACGTAGGCCACTTCATGCGTCGCCCGCTCCCGTGCCTGGCCGCAGGCCTGCTCGCCTGAGCGCGGGAGCGGCCGGCGGGGGTGCGGCCGCACCCCCGCCGCTCGAGCATGTGGTGGTTACGCTGAAGGCGCAGGCGAGCCTCGGGGGGATCACGGGCACCGGGAGGCTCGCATCGAGGAGGTGATCCACCGCCACAAGGCGCAGGCCGACGCGGGGTATGCGCGGTTCAGCACCCGTCTCGGTGCCTGGCGTGCGAGGGGACGGGTGACGTCCGTCAAGCGATTGTGGGTGGTCAACGGGTTCGCGATCACCGCGACCCCTGACGTGGTCGCCGCGCTCACTGCGGACCCCGCGGTCGCGCGGATCAGTGCTGATCGGGCGCCCATCGTCCCGGCCGAGAGCGGGCCGACGGAGTGGAATGTCTCCGCACTCGGCGCACCGTCGGTCTGGAACTTGGAGGACACCGGGAAGGGCGTCGTCGTGGCCACGCTCGACAGCGGAGTGGACGTCGACCACCCCGACCTCGCGACTCGGTGGCGAGGTGGGACCAACAGCTGGTTCGACCCGTATGGGCAGCATCCGACGACGCCGACGGACCTCACGGGCCACGGCACCGGCGTGATGGGAGTCATCGTCGGCGGAAGCGCCGGCGGCACCGCCATCGGCGTCGCGCCGGAAGCCAAGTGGATCGCCGCACGCGTCTTCAACGACCAGGGCATGAGCACCGTCAGCGCAACCCACCAGGCGTTCCAGTGGCTGCTCGATCCCGACCACAACCCCGCCACCGCGGACGCGCCGCAGGTGGTCAACGCGTCGTGGTCGTTCGCGTCGCCGGGCTGCAACCTCGAGTTCGCCCCGGACATCCAGGCGCTGCGGTCGGCCGGCATCCTCCCGGTCTTCGCCGCGGGCAACTTCGGTAGCGCCGACGCGAGCCCCGCGAACAATCCCGGCGCCCTGGCCGTGGGCTCGACGACCTCGACGGACGCGATCGCGGCCGACTCGAGCCGCGGGCCGTCGGCGTGCGGCGAGGCCTCAACGACGTTCCCGGAGATCACCGCGCCGGGCGTGGGGATCCGCACGGCGGACCTCCTCGGCCAGTACTCGACCGAATCGGGGACGTCTCTCGCGGCGCCGCACGTCGCCGGGGCGCTCGCGCTCATGCTGAGCGCCCACCCTGGCCTCGCGGCCGTCGAGCAGGAGGCGGCGCTCGAGCAGACCGCCATCGATCTCGGAACGCCGGGCCCGGACGACACGTTCGGCCACGGCCGCTGGACGCGCTCGCCGCGTACCGGTGGGCGACAGGTCCCCTACCGGACCTGACCGGCCCGGTCGTCTCGAGCGCAGGCGTGTCACCCTCGCCGTCGGCGCGGGCCGGCGGACGGTGACGGCCGCAGCGGTCGACGCCGCCGGAACGACGGCAGGCGGCGGAGTGGTACGACGGCGCCGACCCGGGACGCGGGGAATGGCAACGCCATGGCGGCGGCCGACGGTGCGTTCGACCAGGCGTCACGGAGTCCGTCACCGCGACGATCGACGCGTCGGCACTCGGTCACGGAGCGCACACGATCAGCGTTCGCGCGAAGGACGGCGCGGGCAACTGGGGTGCGCCGGCGACCGTGACGCTCGTCGTCGACCTCACCGGCCCGGCGGTGACGGATCTGATGGTCACGCCGACGCCGACGGCCGGCGCCGCGGCAGCGACGCTCGAGGGGGTCGCCACCGACGCAGTGGGGCCTGGCGAGGAGGTCGCGGGCGCGGAGTGGTTCGAAGGCGAGCGATCCGGGCCCCGGCAAGGCCGGCGCGATGCTGGCGCCCGACGGTGCCTTCGACCAGGCAAGCGAGGCGATCACGGCCGCGATCGATCGTCTCCGGTTTCGGTGCCTGGCCCCCACCGCCTCTCCGTCCGCGCACGCGACGCGGCCGGCAACTGGGGTTCCGCCGCCTCCGGTGATCGCTCACCGTCACGGGGGCGGCGGAGACCCCGACCGGCCTCGACCGGCTCCACCGCGCCCGCGACCGCCCAGCCCGCCTGCAGGCGGCGGCATGGTCGCCAGCCACTCCGGCGCCGACCCGCGTCCACCGGTGCTCGGCTCCCGGACGCTGCGATTGGGCATGCGCGGTCCGGACGTCGGCCGGCTGCAGCGCATCCTCCGCGGGCGCGGCCTCGCGGTCGCCGTGAACGGCGCGTTCGGACCGAGGACCCGGAACGCTGTCCGGCTCGCGCAGCGGCGCCTGCACCTGCGGGCGACCGGAGTCGCAGACAGCGCGCTTCCTCACCCGCCTCGGCATCGCGGGCGAACGCCGGAGCGAACGCGGCCATCCGTCGCTGATACACCCACCACTCGAAGGAGCTTGCCTCCATGCCGATCGACTTCTCCGTGAGCCAGATGATCATCGTGCTCGTCATCGCGCTGCTCGCGTTCGGGCCGCGCCGGCTCCCCGACGTCGGACGCGGCATCGGCCAGGAGCTTCGCGAGCTGCGCGGCTCTCTGCGCGACGAGCGCACCGACCGAGACCGACCCGGAGTAGCTCCCGCCTGACCGGTGGGCGCTTGCCGATCGCGGTGTGGAGGAGAGTGCGGGCTTGCGATCGCCGAGCCGTTCCCGCCGTCGACCTCGCACCACCTCGCTGCCCGTGCTGCGGATGGCGCCCAGCGCGCGAGCGGGCCGTACGCGACGGCCGTCAGACGTCAGGATCGACAGCGAGTCGGCGAGCGGCCGGCCTGGACAGCTTGAGCGATCCGCCTCTGAGGCGCAGCTCGCGAAGTCTTATGGGCCAAGATCTCCGACGGCCGAGTGGACGGCCCACGCGATCTCGACCTGAGCCGAGGGGTCGGGCGATGGCGGTTGCTCGCGATCAACAGGCACCGGGCAGTCGGCCAAGAGCGTGGCGACGTGGCCGCGATCCTCGCGTTCGGCGTCATCATGTGGCGCTCTCGCGATCCGGCGCACGGCGATCCGCCTGGTCGACGAACGGTGTCAGGCACCTGACATGGACGCCTCGCTGAGCGTCATGTCAGGTGCCTGACACCGGAGGGGCGCCGTGGCCGGCGCCCCTCGCCCGTACTGCTGGTGGTGCGGTCTACCCGGTCACCCGCGGCGCGACGACGCGTGCCGCGATCTTGAGGACACGGGTGCGGACGCTGTCCCGAACCGTGGGCGCGTTCGACGCGCTCGCGACTGCGGTGTTGGTCCGGAAGCCGAAGGCCCGACGATCCACCCGGAACTTCACGGTGATCGTCTTCGACGCGCCCGGTGCCAGGGTTCCGACCTGGACTTCGATCTGACCCTTGACGAGCTTGACGCCGGGGGTCTTGACGGCAAGCGACATCGAGGTGGGAATCCGGTCCCGCATGATCACGTTGTCGGCGGTGGCGCTGCCGGTGTTCGTGACCACGATGGTGTAGGTGATGATCTGCCCGGCCTTGACCTTCGCGGGGCCGCGCTTGTCGATGCCCAGCGTCGTCGACTGCACACCGATCACCACGATCGGAGTGACGGTCACCTTCGCGTCGTCGCTCTTGGTGAGCGGGTTACCGAGCGAGTCGGTGCCCGTCGCCGTCGCCACGTTGGTGGTCGTGGCGTTGACGGTGGCGACGCAGGTGTAGGTGGTCGACGCACCGGCAGCCAGCTCGCCGATGGTCTTGTCACACGCCGGGGTGATGGGGTCGGCGACCTTGACGTTGGTCAGGGCGGAGTCCCCGGTGTTGGTGACGACGATCGTGTAAGTGACCGCGGTCCCGGGCGCGACGTCGGCCTTGTCGACGCTCTTGGTGATGTCGATCGCCGGGGCGATCACGTCGACGCTGGCGCTTGCGCTGGCGGGGCCGACCGTGTTCTCGAGCCGGTCCATTGCGGTGACGGTGGCGGTGTTGACCGTGTCGGCCGTGACCGTCGACTTGCAGGTGATAGGCGCAGCCGTCTCACCGGCGCCGAGCGACTCGATCACCGTCGCGCACTCCGGGGCGACGGGGTCGGTGACGTTCACGTTGGTGAGCCTCGTGTCGCCGGTGTTGGTGACCGTGATGGTCCAGGTCACCTCGGTGCCCGCGAGCACCAACGGCTTGTCGACCGACTTCGTGATCGAGATGCCGGGCGCGATGACGTTGACCCAGGCGGTGTCCCAATCCTGCAGGGTGTTGCCGATCGGGTCGGTGCCGGAGACGTTCGCCGTGTTGGTGGTGCCCTCGGTGATGGTCTCGGTGCAGGTAATCGGACCGTAGGACTGGCCGGCGGCGAGCAAACCGATGGTCGCGTCGCAGTCGGTGTTGTCCGGGTCGGCGACGGCAACGTTCGTGAGGCCGACGTCGCCGGTGTTGTGAACCATGACGGTCCACGTCACATCGGTGCCGGAGAGCACGATCGGCTGGTCGACGCTCTTGGTGATCGTGATCGCAGGAGCGATCACGTCCACGACAGCGTCGTCGCTCTTCGGGGTCACCGGGTTGTCCTGCGGGTCCTTCGCGGTGACGGTCGCGACGTTGGTGGTGTCCTCCAAGATGGTGGCGTTGCAGGTGTACTCGTACGAAGCGCCGACGGCGAGCGAGCCGATGGTCTTCGCGCACACCGGGGTGACCGGGTCGGCGACCGCGACGTCTTTGAGGTCAACGTCACCGGTGTTGGCGACCTTGATCGTGTAGACGACGGGCGTGTTGGCGAGCACCGTGGACTTGTTGACGTCCTTCGTGATCGCGACGGCGGGGTTCATCTTCTTGTTCTTGACGGTGCAGGTGACGATGTCGGTGGGACCGAGGTTCGCCGTGAACGACGCGCCGTTGGTCGCGATCGACAGCGCCTGCTGAGTCGGGTCGGCGAGCGACTTGACCTGGCAGGCGGCCGACACGAACTGGTAGCCAGTCTTGTCCAGCTCCGACACGTCGATGGTGGAGGTCGTTGAGACGCTTGGCTTCCACTGGAAGGTCGCCGAGCTGTCGGCGCCGGTCGTGGCGGACCGCGAGCCGGTGCCGGTCGGGGTGGGCGTGATCCACGAATAGGTCCCCGCGGCCGTCGAGACGCTCGCGCTGAACTGCCAGCCGGCGCCGCCGGGGACGTAGCCCTGGCCGTTGTCGACGAGCTTGTTGAGAGTGACCGAGCTCTTGCACAGCTCGTTGACGAGCGTGCGAAGGGCGTTCGGCAGGGTGCTGAAGTCGGCGATGCGCAGGACGTCGGTGGTCGAGAGGTTCACCGCGCCGGCCGACTCCGCGACATCCGGGCCGGAGACCGCGATGAGCCGGTTGAGGCTGCCCGAGCTTCCGAGCGCCGAACCCACGCCGACGGCGAGGATGTGGCTGCCCTGGGCCTTCACCGCGTCGGCCTGCACGATTGCGGGCGCGAGGGCGGTGCTGTTTGCGACGTTGGTCTGGACGCCGTTGGCGGTGTTGATCGCGGTGGGGTCACCGTCGGTCACGAAGACGACGAGCGGCGCGACACCCGACTGGGTGTTGAGCTCCTTGACCTTCTTGAGGGCGTCCTCCCAGTTGGTCCACTGACCGAGTTGGGACGGAGCGTCGTACTTGTCACCGGCGGCGGTGCCGTCGAAGTACGGGTTGAACGTTGTGGTGAGCGTCCCACTCGCGCCGGACGTCACCGTGGTGTAGCCGAAGACGCGCTTGGCGGAAGAGCCGAACTCGATGACCGCCAGCTGGGAGCCGGTGTCGGCCAGGCCGGACGCGAACTTCTTGGCGGCGTCACGGACGGCGGCCTCCGCGCCGGCGGTGCTGTCGATCGAGCCGGACTCGTCGAGCACGAGGATGACCTTTGCGCCGCATGCGGGCTGAAGGTCGGGGTTTGGCGCGGGGCTTGAGGTTGCGGCCGCCGTGCTCGCGGAGACGAGGGCCATGAGCGCGACGACAACCGCCGCAAGGAGCAACGTGATCGTATGTGGGATTCGTCGAGAAGGCTGCGGGTGCATTTCGATTCTCTCCTTGCGGGGTCCCGTCGGCGGGCGCGGCGAAGCGCCCCCCACCTGGGGGTCCCGACCGGTTGAGCTGTATCGAGCGGGTATCCCGAGCCGGAGGAGTCATTCGTCCGGTGGATGAAGATCGGGACGTTCGGTACGAGCATTGTGAAGTATCGCCCGCTGAACCTTCGACCAGGATTTGGCGTTTTGGAGGCTAGTTCGGACCTGGCCGTTCGGCGTGGACGCCGGCCTGGTCACCCCCCGGCGAACCGGAGGAGTTCGACGCCGCGCCCGCGGTGTGGCGCAACGAGCCCTAGGGTGGCTGTCGGGTATCAGGACCTGCGCTGGATGCTCTCTCCGGAGAGACCAGCCCGCAGGAGGACCCCGTGTCGACCCAGATCCGACCCGCCCCGAGGACCGAGTCCGCCCGTGCCGGCGCGATCGTCATGGCCGCCGCCGCGGGCGACGAGGGCGCGTGGCGCATGCTCGTGCAGCGGTACGAGCGGCTCGTCCGCAGCGAGGTCCGCCGCGTCCAGCGCCTCTCCCGGGAGGACTACGAGGACGCGGTGGCGACCACGTGGCTCCGACTCGTGGACCGCATCTCCGAGCTCCACAACGCGGACGCCGTCGCGTCGTGGCTGCGGACCACAGCGTATCGGGAGGCGCTGCGGATCAGCCGGGCTCGCGCACGGGGGGCCGAAGTCGTGCTGTCGTCCGAATCGCCGGGGGACGAGCCGGACCTGACCCGCAACGTCATGAGCGACCAGATTCGCCAGGCGATCACGTCGGCGATGGACGACCTCTCCCCGACGGGACGGCGCCTGCTGGCAGCCCTCCTCGAAGACCCTGAGATGAGCTACCGGGAGCTCGAGGAGGACCACGGCATCGGGATCGGCAGCATCGGGCCGATCCGCGCCCGCGTGTTCCGCCGGGTCCGCAGGAGCCTCGGCGAGATCGGCGTCACGGACTCCCGGGTTGACTCCTGGGGTGCATGACACCCGCGCGGCGGACGACGTCGCGTGGAATGGATGGGGCGGGTGGTGAGCTGGTGGCGCCGCGAGCCGACCGGCCTGCGCCGCCCGGTGCCCGATCGGGTCCCGGAGCTGGCGGCGCTCACGCGCGCCGACAGCGCGGCGCAGCAGGCACCACTGGTCGCCGACACCGGGTGGGGCGGCGGGCGCGAGGTGGGCACCGTGCGGGTCCTGGTGTTCCACGCCGGGGGCCTCGTCATCGTGCTCGAGGTCACCGGGCACGATGACCGACTGAGGGTCCACGGCCTGGTGCGGCCGGTGCCGGCCGGAACCGCTCGGGCGCGGAGGCGACGGGGGCGCGCGCCCGCGGTGGCGTGCGACCGGGAGGGACGGTTCGACCTCGCCCCGATCGAACGGGGACCGTTGGGTCTCGCGCTCGACCTGACAGGTCCACCACCGCTGCGAATCGTGACCGATTGGGTCACGATCGATGCGACCCCGGCCCGTCGCGGAGAGGTGTCGTGATTCGACACCAAGGGTCCCTGCCCGGCCCGGCGCCTCGCTGCGAACGTAATGCTCGCCGACCGCACCAACCGAACGATTCGGGATCAGGAGAGTCACCATGCGCACCGAACTTGACACGCCCTCCCCGAAGTGGCCGGGCGACAACCCGGGCGACGACGGGTTCACCCAACTCGAGTTCCCTCCGAGCTACAGCGACTTCGTGAACGCACGCCGCCGTTTCCTCGACCTCATCTCGCTGGACGCGTCCGTGAACGGTGCAGCGCCCGGGACGCCCGCACAAGGCACCCCGGTCTCGAGGTTCACCGCCTGAGCGATCTGGGGCACAAGACGCCCACGAGGGCAGGGATCGGTGATCCCCAGTCGCCGATCCCCGCCCGGGCGAAAACCCCGCCGGGCGCGTTGCGCCAAACGCCCGGCTCATGCAGGCAGCCACGACCGGGTGCCGAATAGTGGTGTGAGGAAGGGAGCCTGCTGTGGCGGAAGTGGTTCAGATCCAGGGCGCGAACTCGACGGCGAAGATCCGAAACGTCGTCGCCGTCGCGATCCTGTCGTTCATCACCCTCGGCATCTACGTGATCTTCTGGTGGTACTACATCAACCGGGAGATGGCCGACTATGGTCGCGCCCTGGGCACCGCGGAACTCGGCGACAACCCGGCCAAGTCGACGCTCGCGCTGTTCCCCGGCGCCCTGATCATCGTGCCGGCGATCTGGACGACGGTCACCACCTTCAAGCGCGTTCAGGCCGCGCAACGCCTCTCTGGGCAGGCTCCCCAGCTGAACGGTTGGCTCGGCCTGGTGATCTACGTCGTCATCTCGCCCGTCCTGTTCGCCTACATGCAGAGCGGGCTCAACGGCGTGTGGCATGCCCAGGCGGCTGGACCGCCGACCGCGGCGGCATAGGATCTCCCGAATCCCATTCCCGGAATCAACGCTCGGGGCGTTCCGGAGCAACGTCCCTCGCACTGTTCACCGGGCCTGAAGGAGCTCGAATGCTCATCGCGCTGCTTGTTCGTCTGGCGATCACCGCCGCGGCGTTCGCGGTGGCGGAGGCACTGCTGCCCGGGATGGAGGTGTCCGGGGGCTTCTGGACCTACCTGTGGGTCGCGCTGATCTTCGGCGTCGTCAACGCGATCATCGGGACGATCGTGCACATCCTGGCGCTGCCGCTGACGATTCTCACGTTCGGGCTGTTCGCGATCCTCGTGAACGCGCTGATGCTCGAGATCACGGACGCCCTCACGTCGAAGCTCACCATCGACGATTTCTTCTGGACCACGATCTGGGCGACGATCATCATCTCCGTCGTGTCGATGGTGCTCGAGGCCGTCGTCGTGAGGGTCGCCGACCGGCCGCGTCGCACGGCCTGAGGTCCGGCGAGGAACGTCATCGGAACGGCGGCGAACGCGGTCCAGAAGGTCGAGCGAAGCTGGTGCGGCCGCGCGACGTGGCCCCTCCGTCCGGTCGGCGGTCTACGTTTTCGGCGTGTGGCCTTTGGAGCTGATCGTGGCGCGCGCATCCCGGGAGCGTCGGTTCGACGCGGATCGGGCCGAGGAGTTGGAACAGGCGCGGATCGACGCGCGGTTCGACGATCTCGCCGCCCGCCTCGACCGGAGCGGGCACACGCTCCCTCGCCTCCCCGAACGGTGACCCGGACGCAGCTCAGAGCCGCTCGTCGCAGCAATGCGCCGGCACGCTCACGACGCGCAGGAGATCGCCGCGCCCGGTGGCAGGATGGACCGGGACAACAGCACAAGTGGCTCGCAGCGTGACCCACGTGATCGTCAAGGCGTTGATTTCAGGCGTCGTGATCGCCTTGGCGAGTGAGGCCGCCCGCCGCTCGAGCTTCATTGGCGCGCTCATCGTCTCGTTGCCGCTCATCTCGATTCTCAGCGTCGCATGGCTCTACTGGGACACCGGCAACGCGGCGAAGGTTCAGGATCTGTCGTGGTCCATCCTCTGGCTGGTCGTTCCGTCGCTGGCGTTCTTCGTCGCGCTTCCCCTGCTGATCCGACTGGACATCGGCGTGCCGCTGGCGATCGTCGCCGCGTGCGCGGTCACCGCGGTCGTGTATGCGGCCTATGTGCTCGGCGCCCGCCGGCTCGGCTTCGATATCTGAAGTCGAGAAGGTCGCCGAGGTCGCCGAGCCAGAGGGTCGCCCCGTTCCGCAGCTCACAACCACCAGGCGGCCGCGGCGAACCGTATGACCCGCGACCGTGCGCGAGAATCCTGCGGATGAGCGAGGAGTCGACGCCCCTTCTCCCTCGTCGCGGGCGTTGCCCGGACCCCTCGTTCAATGACGGGATGCGTGCCTCTGTCGCAGGGGGCACACGCCGGGTGTCGCCCCGGCGAGGGAGCCGCGCTTTCACGCGGGGCACGATCGGTGGACACCCCACCACCCCGATGAAGGACCCACCATGAACGCCTCACCATTTCGCTCAGCGCTCCCCGCCGCCCTCCTCCTCGCGCTCACGACCGCCCTCGCGCCGCGCGCGTCCGCAGCGACGTGGACACCGGTTGCCGCCCCGAACCTCCATGTGACGAGCGGTGCCGTGACGACCCTCGCATCCGGCCTCCTGCAGACGCGTAGCCCGGAGATGCGGGCGGTGGAGCGCGACAACGGCCGGCACGCGCGGTGGGCCCGTCTGCGGTTCCGGTACGTCCAGCCAAGCGTCGGCACGTCGACGCTCGGGTCCGGCGCGGTCCGGCGGCAGCTGGGCCTGAAGCTCCAAGCGGCCGACCCGTGCAACCTGCTCTACGTGATGTGGTGGGAGCACCCCGCACACCAGATCGCGATCTCGGTGAAGCGCAACCCGGGGCAGGACACCTCAGCCGAGTGCGGCAATCGCGGCTACACCGACGTCGCGAAGATCCCGCTCCCGGTGGCTCCGTCCGTCCGCGACCATCGCACCCACGTCCTCGAGGCCCGCAGTCACCGCGAGGCGGATGGCACGCTGGCCCTGACCGTGCTCGCCGATGGCGTCCGGGTGTACCGCGACCACCTGGGCGCCGATCTCACCGCCGGGCTCGGCGGCCCGATCGGCGTTCGCTCGGACAACGGCACCTACCGATTCAGGATCTTCGCAGGCAACCGCCTCCCGCGGTGACCGGTGGATTGGCTACGCGGGAGCACCCGCCGGCACAACGCCGAGTTGCTGCATCATCGACATCACATCGACGACGCCCCAGTGCTCGTGCGCGAGACCGTCGTCGCCGAAGCGCACGATGTCGATGCACTGCACGTCGATGCTCTTTCCGGTTGCCGGCATGCCCATGAACTCACCCTTGTGGGTGCCGGTGCACCTCACCCGACCGACGACCTTGTCCCCGCTCGCCAAGACGTCTTCCGCGTCCATGCGCAGATTGGGGAACGCTGCGATGTACATCCGGAAGAACTCCTTGACCCCGTCTTTCGTTGGCGCAATGCCAGGCGTCTCCTCGTGCTCGACGAGATCGTCGGCCAGCAGCTCACCGAACCCGTCGACATCGCCGGCGTTGATCAGGTCGTAGGCACGTCGCAACGTGGCTGCGTGATCCATCTGCGCTCCTCCTCCAGGTCGATTGAGAGGCGTCGCTAACGTTCCACGGCCGACACTGGCCGTCAAGTGTCGCCGTCGCCTCCGAAGGTCAGCGGCAGACGCCTCACGATCGCAGTGGGGTCAAGAGGCTGATGCGCCATCGCGCCCCGAGGCGACGGCGCCACCACGAAACGACGCTGACGTACCTAGGGCTTGGTGATGTGGTACACGGGGAATTCGTGGATGTCGGGTGGCTTCGGCATGCCGCGATCACCGAGCTCGCCGATCGTGGCGCGAAGCCTGCCGCCCGCAAAGCGGTCGAAGGCTTCCCGCGACTCCCAGAAGTCCAACACTCCCCAGCCCCCTTCGATCGGTCCGGCGGAGTGGAAGATCAGACCCTCCGGTGGATCGTCGTCAATCCCTATGTGGGAGTGGATCGCGTCGTACTGCTCCTGGGTGCCACCTTTCGAACTTCAGCCGGTGCCGACTGCCATCGCTCGGTCCCCCTTCGGTTGGTCACCCGAGCCTGCTCCCGCGTCGTGAGCGAGTTCCACGAGACGGTCGCGGTCGACACCAGCGCCGCTGGGCGGAAACCGGACTGGGGTTTTCGCACCGACTCCCTGAGGGCGCACACCGATGCCCCGAGCCGCGGCCGGGGTCGAGGATTGTGAGAGTAGGCAGCGCGCGCCCCACAGGAGGACGTTGAAGGTGGCAATCGCGATCTCGGTTCTGGTTGTGCTTGTGGTGGCTCTCGCGATCGCGTCGATCCGGATCTTCAAGCAGTACGAGCGCGGGGTGATCTTCCGCCTCGGGCGTCTGAGGGATGGCCCCCGCGGGCCCGGCCTTGTGCTGGTGATCCCGTTCATCGACCGCGTGCGCCGGGTGTCGTTGCGGATCGTGACCATGCCGATCCCCTCCCAGGAGATCATCACGCGCGACAACGTGAGCGTGGACATCTCGGCCGTCGCGTACTACCGCATCATCGATCCGGTGCGCTCGGTGATCGCGATCGAGGACGTCGCGGCCGCGATCCACGAGATCGCCCAGACCACGCTCCGCGCCGTCGTGGGTCAGCACATGCTCGACGAGACTCTCTCCGAGACGGAGCGCATCAACCGCAGCACCCGCGAGATCCTCGACGTGCAGACCGAGGAGTGGGGCGTCCTGGTGACCCTCGTCGAGGTCAAGGACATCCACCTGCCCGAGCAGATGAAGCGCGCGATGGCGCGCCAGGCCGAGGCCGAGCGCGAGAAGCGGGCCAAGATCATCGCGGCCGAGGGGGAGGCCCTCGCGGCGGGCGAGCTCGGGCGGGCCTCGGACGTGATGCTGGCCCATCCGCTGGCGCTGCAGCTGCGCAACCTTCAGACGCTGGTCGAGATCTCGGTGGACAAGAACTCGACGGTTATCTTCCCGGCGCCCCTGATGAGCGCGATCCAGGACATGGCGGCCTTCCTCGCTCGCGAACGGAGCGCCGTGATGGAGCAGCGGGCCGACTCCGAGCCACCGGCCGCAAGCGCCCTGAGCCGCTGAGGGCCTGCGAGGCGCCGGAGGGAGGGCTGGAGCGTCCGCCTCAGGCAGGTTGGGCGGCGCCGAGTCGGAACGGGCCGTCCGCGCCGAAGCCGTGCACCGACTCGACGTCGACGATCACCGCGACGCCCTTGCGGTCGGGATCCTGCTGGCGCTCCCCGTCGATCATCCCGGCATAGACGACGTCGTTGGCCCCCGGGTCGAGGTGGGCTTGGCCGCGGATCGACAGGAACACCGGACCGGGCCCACCGGGCCCGTAGTAGACGAGCGTGACCTTGGGCCGTGTGGCGATCGCACGTGCGAAGCCATCGTCCTGCCGGCGCGCCCAGATCGCGAGCTGGCGCGGGCCATGCACCTGCGTGCTGCCACGGAAGGAGACCGCGGGATAGCCCTCGTCGTCGACATAGCCGACCGCGAGCGCATGGCCGCGCTGGGCGGCGGCGTCGATGGCGCTTGCGATGTCTCCGGTGAGGTCAAGGTCGTCGGACACTTCGACTCTCCTTCGAGAGGTTGCAGGGCGTGATCGCGGGCCGTCGCCCACGATAGGCATCAGCCCATACTTCGTGCCCGGCTCCACGGCGCCATATGGGGGCCATCGACGACCCACTACGATGGCGTTCGTGTCAGCCGTCGAGACGGTGGAGTTCGGGTCACAGGGCGCGGTCCTGCGCGGACGTCTCTACGATCGGGCTGCGAGCCGCCCACGCGCCTGCGTGGTGATGGCCCATGGGACCTCCGCGACGATCGGCATGGTGACCGATCGATATGCGGAGGCGTTCCACGAGGCCGGCCTGGCCGTGCTGCTGTACGACCACCACGGGTTCGGCGCGAGCGGCGGTGAGCCCCGGTTCGAGATCAACCCGTGGATCCAGGCGAGGGGGTACCGCGACGCGCTCACCTACCTGTCCGGCCGCCCCGGCATCGATTCTTCCCGGATCGCGCTGTGGGGGGACAGCTACAGCGCGGCGCACGTGATGATCGTCGGGGCCATCGACCCGCGGCCGGCCGCGATCGTGGCCCAAATCCCGGCCTGTGGTCCTGAGCCGCCGCCGTCCGATCCAACCGGTGAGCTGTTCGCGGCCCTGGCCGCGACGCTCGAGAGCGGCGACGTGCGGGGGACACCGGACACCACCACCGGCCCGCTGCCGGTCGTGTCGGCCGACCAGCTCGGCGCTCCGTCGCTGCTGACGCCGGTCTCGGCGTTCCGGTGGTTCATCGAGTACGGCGGGCGCCACGGCAGCGGCTGGGAGAACCGCGCCACGCGCGCCCTCCCCGCCACGCCCGCGCCCTACCACGCCGGCCTCGCCACTCCGTACCTGCGCACGCCGCTGCTGGCCCTCATCGCGCCTGAAGACGAGATGCCCGGCGCGAACCCGGCGGTCGCCCGCGCCGCGATCGAAGCCGCCCCGGCCGCAAAGGAGATCCTTGAAATCGAGGGCGGGCATTTCGGTCTTCTCTGGCATCCCGGCGCGCTCTTCGACTTCGCCGTCAAGGCGCAGCTTGATTTCCTCGTGCGCATGTTCGCGTAGCGCCCTGGACGGAGTGCTTTACCGGTCAGACGTCGCGGCCCGGCTTGGGCCGCGAAGGGCGCCCGCTCCGGCCGCGCCCCACGCGCCGGGAGAATGCCCCCCGGGCAGAGCGTGAGCCGGCGCAGTAGCGTTGTCCCCGTGGCGAAGGGGAGGAACCGGGAGCGTGCTCAGGTCGTTTCGGTGCTGGTGCCCGCCCCGGGTGCGGTCTGCTCGGCCCGGCGGCGGCTCGCGTGGTGACCTCGGAGGAGATCGGGCGGTTCGAGGTGTTCGCGCCCCTCGATCAGGCCGACCGCGAGCGGCTCTGTCGTGTTGCGGCCGACATCTCGCTCAGCCCCGGCGAATACGTCGTGCACGAGGGGGACGAGCGGGCGCTGTTCGGCGTGATCGAGGGTCGGATGGAGGTGGTCAGTGTCGTCGACGGCGTGGAACGCGTGATCGGCGAGCGGCGGCCCGGTGACGTCTTCGGGGAGATGTCGATCGCGCTCGGAATGCGCCACCCCGCCGGGTTGCGGGCAGCGGAGGCGTCGCGCGTCCTCCGGATCGAGCCGAACGACTACCACGCCGTCGCCGCCGTCGCGCCGGAGGTCGGGAAGCGGGTGGGCCTCCTGGCGAGCAACCGGATCAGCGGGCCCAGAGGTTGGCAGGCCCTCGTGTCCGCACCCGCCCCGTCCCGGGCCATCGTGCTCGGCCATCGGTGGGACGCCGCCTGCGCGGAGCTGAGGCGCTTCCTCGACCGCAACCAGATCCGGTTCACATGGCTCCAGCCGGACGTGCCCGCCGATGCGGAGCAGTGGTCGGGTGCGCTGCCGGCCGAAGGTGACTACCCCGCCGTTCGCGTCGTGAACGGCAAGACCGTCGTGCGACCGCAGCTGCGTCGGCTGGCCGAGCTCCTCGACATCGCGACCGAGCCGGCGGCCGCGGAGTACGACACGGTGATCGTCGGGGCGGGGCCCGCCGGCCTGGCCGCCGCCGTGTACGGCGCGTCCGAGGGGCTCCGGACGATCGTGGTCGAGCGCGAGGCGCCGGGCGGTCAGGCGGGCACGTCCTCCCGAATCGAGAACTACCTCGGCTTCCCCTCGGGTGTGTCGGGCGGCGAGCTGTCGAGCCGAGCGCTCCAGCAGGCGCGCAGGCTCGGCGCCGAGATCCTCGTCACGCGGTCGATCACGCGGATCGACGCGGCGACGCGTCAGACCCACCTCGATGGCGGCGACGTCCTGCGGACGCGGACGATCATCCTCGCCTGCGGGGTCTCGTGGCGGCACCTCGAGATCGAGGGGTTCGACCGCCTCGTCGGCAAGGGGATCTTCTACGGCGCCGCACGCAGCGAAGCCGCGAACACCCACGGCCTGGACATCCAGATCATCGGCGCGGGAAACTCGGCGGGCCAGGCGGCGATGTTCTTCTCGTCCCATGCGCGGAGCGTGACCATCCTGTCCCGCGGAGCGACGCTGGAGAAGAGCATGTCGCGCTATCTCGTCGACCAGCTCGCCACCCGGGCGAACATCCGCGTGCTCTTCCGGACGGAGGCGACGGCCGCGCACGGCGACACCTCGCTCGAGGCGATCGATGTCCGCAACGCCGCGACCGGCGAGACGACCCGGCTCGAGTCGGGTGGGCTGTTCATCTTCATCGGCGCGGACGCCGAGACCGCGTGGCTCCCACCGGAGATCGCGCTCGACCCGAAGGGCTACGTGCTCACCGGCTCCGACGTGCGCGCCGCGGAGCGGTGGCAGCTCGACCGGGACCCGTACCTCCTCGAGACGAGCGTCCCGGGAATCTTCGCCTGCGGCGACGTCCGACTCAGTCCCGTGAAGCGGGTCGCGTCAGCGGTCGGCGAGGGCAGCATGGCCATCGCCTTCGTGCACCAGTACCTGAGGGACGCAGACGCCCGCTCCGACCCAGCGTAAGCCGCGCCGTCAGCACTCCGAGGGCTCACGCTGGGTCTCGAGACGGTCACCACGACGGTCAGAGCAACCAACGACTCGGTCACGCCCCCAGACCGCGTCGGATGTTGTCGAGCACCCCGTGAGAGCTCTCCCCGGCGCCGCCGTCGCCCGCGGGGGCGCTCGGGAGCATGAGGAAGTCCAGGCGGGTCAACGCGATGTCGACCTTCCGCCGGGTCATGTCGCCGACCTCCGGTGCGTCGACGAACCGGATTCCGTCCGGCGCCTCGACGATCATCCCGTCCAGAATCTGCTCACGCTCGTGGTACCGCACCTCGCGGACCGTGCCGACGGTCGCCCCGTCGCTCGTGACGACCGGGGTGCCGACCGGGAGTGCGGCGTAGCCCACCGGCTCGTCGAGATCGATCTCGTCCACCTCGTCACTCCTTCCTGGCAAGGACACGCTCCGTCGCCCGTCGAACGGGCCGAGGCCCGAGTGCCGAGACGGCGCCCGTGCACCGACAATACCGCGGCTCACGGCCGGAGCGCGCACCAGCCGGGATTCAGGTCTACACTTCCGCGACTTGAGCGAGCCATCAGCGAGCCCGACCGCGCGCCCGGGCAAACTGCCCCACACACATCGGCGCTGGCGTCTCGACGCCTCCGCATGCAGCGCGCCGTACCGCCTGGCCCGACGCGGAGAGGCAGGTACGCGGCATGTCCGAGCATGACCCGGGCACGCCCGCGCCGACGCCGCGCGCGCCCCTCGCATCCCACCTCCCGGTCATCAGCGCGGCCGAGCACCGTGCCCGTGGGAAGGCGGCACGCCGCGAGGTCCCACGGACGAGCCATGCGAGGTACGAGCCCGCCGTCCACAGGCCCGACCCCGTAGAGCTGCTCGAGCGCCAGGCAGAGACGCGCGTCCCGGAGCTCGTGCCGATCCGCTACGGCCGGATGCTGGCCTCGCCGTTCACGTTCTACCGCGGGGCCGCGCTCATCATGGCGGCGGACCTCGCCGCCACGCCGCGGTCCGGGCTGCAGGCGCAGTGCTGCGGAGACGCGCACCTGTCGAACTTCGGGCTCTTCGCATCGCCCGAGCGGCGCTTGGTGTTCGACATCAACGACTTCGACGAGACGCTCCCCGGCCCGTGGGAGTGGGACGTGAAGCGCCTCGCAGTAAGCATGCTCGTCGCCGCCCGGAACAACGGCTGCTCGACGAAGGAGCAGGAGCGGGTCGTTCTCTCAACCGTCGCTGAGTACCGCACGCGCATGGAGACGTTCGCGGCGATGCGTAGCCTCGATCTGTGGTACGTGCGCTTCGAGCTCGAGCCGCTGATGCGGCAGCTCTCCGGCCAGATCGGCCCGAAGATGCGCAAACGGCTCGAGAAGCACGCCGCCAAGGCGATCACCCGCGACAGCCTGCAAGCGTTCTCGAAGTTGACACGCGACGTAGACGGCCATGCGCGCATCGTCTCCGACCCCCCGCTGATCGTCCCGGCGGACGAGTTCCTCGACCCCGTCGCGCGCGATCGGATCCAGGCGAACGCGGAGCACGTCCTGGCCGCGTACCGCGACACCCTCCAGCACGATCGGCGCGTCCTCATCGACCAGTACCACGTCGTGGACATGGCGCGGAAGGTGGTCGGGGTGGGCAGCGTCGGTACCCACGCATGGATCGCGCTGCTGATCGGCCGTGACGAGGAGGATCCGCTCGTCCTTCAGATCAAGGAGGCGCAGCCGTCGGTCCTCGAGGAGTTCGTCGGGCGCAGCGAGTACGCCAACGCCGGGGAGCGCGTCGTCGCCGGTCAGCGGATGATGCAGGCCACCGGCGACATCCTCCTCGGCTGGGTCCATGTCGAGCAGGGTATGGACGGCGCCCCGCACGACTACTACATCCGCCAGTTGCGCGACTGGAAGGGCTCGATCGACGTCGAAGCGATGGACCCTCAGGCGCTCAGCGTGTACGGGGCCCTCTGCGCCGCGACGCTGGCGCGAGCCCACGCACGCACCGGCGACCGCGTCGCCATCGCCTCCTACCTCGGCCGAAGCGACGCGTTCGACCGCGCGCTCCTCGCGTTCAGCGGGGCGTACGCGGAGCAGAACGCCCGTGACTTCGCGGCGCTGACACGTGCGGCCGACACCGGCCGGATCATCGCGACGACGGGTATCTGAGCGACGGCAAGGCGTGGTGCAACCGCCGCCCTCAGACGAGGTCGGCCAGCGCCGCCCCCAGATGGCGACCCCCAGCTGCTCCAGCGACTCGCCTGACGGCCGAGCCGCTGGAACGTCCCCGGTGAGGTTGTCCGGCGCGATTCGGCAAACTGAGCCCGACATCAGCCCGCGCCGAGCCCTCCGGCCCGGGGGAGACGGGCGATCACGATCGACGGAGGATCACGACGTGACGACATCCGACGGCCCCACCGAACCGGTCAACTCCGGCGACGGCTCCGACTCCGACGCCACCCAGCCGACGCCGGTTCCCCCAGGTCATCAGCAGGGGCCGCCGCCGCGCCCGCCGCTCAGCATCGTCCACATCGAGCCGGCACACGGCACGGACCACGCCCGTGCCGACGCTCCCATCACGGTCCGGTTCTCGGGGCCAATCGCCGAGTCGACGCTGACGCCGGACTCGTTCCAGGTTTACCGTCAGGGAACCGATATCCCGATCCCGGCGACGGTTCTCTACGACCCGCAGACGCAGACGGCGACGCTGCAGCCGGAGTCGGGCCTCGAGCGGGGGGCCGCGTACACGGCGATGGTGCGCGGCGGGCTGAGCGGTGTGACCGCGCTGTCGGGGCCCGTGATGCCGATCGACACGGCCTGGAGCTTCACGACGGCGAAGGGGTCGAACAAGGGCCTCATCATCGGGGGCCTCGTGGCGGTGGTGGCCATCGCGGCGATCCTCGTTGCGGTGCTCGCGACCCGGGGGGGTGACGACGGCTCTCCATCCGTGCAGCCCGAGAGCATCGACTTCGGCGACCAGGCGCTCGGCCAGCGGAGCGGCTCACAGAGCGTGAAGGTGACGAACCCGACGAACGACGCGATCGTGATCCTCAGCGTCGGCTTCACCGGCACGGACGCGAACGACTATGTCCTTGCCGGCTCGCGGACCTGCGTTGCGGGGGCGTCGGTCGCGAAGGACGCCTCGTGCGCCGTGGGCGTGAGCTTCGTCCCGAGGAAGCAGGGTACGCGGACGGCGGGACTCGTCATCGCCCTCAACGACGGCTCCAACCTGAACGTCGCGCTGTCCGGCAACGGTACGGGGCAGGCCACCGCGGTCGCCAGCACCAGCCAGCTGTCGTTCGGCTCGGTCACCGTCGGCGGCGCCGCGGCGACCCAGCAGGCGACGATCACGAACACGGGCAACGCGCCGCTGCCGGTGCAGAAGGTGTCGGTGGGGGGCGCGAACCCCGGTGACTTCACTCTCGCGAAGGGGACGACCTGCATGTCCGGGACCCCGGTACCGGCGTCCGGGAGCTGCGTGGTCGCGGTGTCCTTTGCCCCGGCCGCGACGGGCGACCGAAGCGCCACCCTGTCGGTCGCGTCTGGCGGCGACAACGCCACCACCCTCCAGATCGCGCTCTCGGGGACGGGGGTCGGCCAGGCGCAGGGCGCCCTGACTCCGTCGCAGACCGACTTCGGCAGCGCCGACGTGGGCGCGACGAGCCCGCCGACGACGTTCACGCTGAACAGCTCCGGGACCGCCGACCTGCCGATCACGACGATCGCGATCCAGGGCGCGTCGCCGCGGTCGTTCGAGCTCACCTCAGCGGGCTCCTGCAAGAGCGGCGGAAGCGTCGCGTCCGGCTCGAGCTGCACAGTGCAGGTCGTGTTCGCCCCGATCGCCGCCGGCGCCGTGACCGCGACGCTGTCGGTCGTGGCCGGCGGGGAGGAGTTCTCCGCTCCGCTGTCCGGCACGGGGGTCGAGCCGCCGGCGACGACCACGACGGCGCCGTGAGCCGCGGCTGAGGATCGTCCCCATCGGATTGGCCCCGCCGCCCCCGCGGATCCGGTGTCCCCGCGGCGACGGCGGCGGCTCACCGGCGTCGCCAGGGGCAATCTCGGGCAGTCCGGCGGCCAGGCGCGGTGACCGACGGCCAAGCGGCTCGCCAGCCCCGGGGGATCGACGCGCCCTCGGGATCGCGCCTCGCCTGCCGCGCGGGCCTGGTGCGACATAATCCGGCCGTGACCGAGCCCTTCGACCAGGCGCAGATGTGGAACGAGCGGTACCGCGAACCCGGGTACCAGTTCGGCACGGAGCCAAGCCTGTTTATCGCTGCCCACGTCGGCCTTCTGACGTCTCGAAGCGAGGTCTTGTGCGTCGGCGACGGGGAGGGTCGCAACGGGGTATTCCTCGCGGCGCACGGGATGCGGGTGTCGTCGTTCGACGTATCCGAGGTGGCAGTCGCAAAGGCCGCCCGGCTCGCGGCCGATCGCGGCGTTTCGGTCGACCGCCACGTGAGGTCGATCCACGACTGGGACTGGGTGCCGGATCGCTTCGACGCGGTCGTCGCAATCTTCATCCAGTTCCTGGGACCGGGGCCGCGCGCCGAGGCCTTCGCGCAGATGCTCCGGACGCTTCGTCCGGGCGGGCTCCTGATGCTGCACGGCTACACCCCCGAGCAGATCGCCCTCGATACGGGCGGCCCCCCCGTTGCCGAGAACATGTACACGCCGGAGCTCCTCGCGGATGCATTCGCGGGGCAGGAGATCCTCGAGCTCGTTGCGTACGAAGCCGAGCTCGCGGAGGGCCCCAGGCACCACGGGCGCTCGGCGCTGATCGACTGCGTCGTCAGGAAGCGCTGACCGTCGCCACCGGGCGGGACGTTGCGGTCTCGCCCGATACCGAGGGCGCGGCGACGCTGACGGACGAGCGAGCGCGCCGGCCGATCGGCTGCACCTGCGTCGCGACGGGCGTCGGTCGTTCACTACGGTCGCGATCGGCTGCTCGCGACGCCCCTGAGCCGGAACCATGGGCCGCCGTCTCGCCGCCGCAGGGCCCGCTCAGGCTGCGCCAACCATCCACCTCCTGCTACTACACGCGATACTCCCGATTGAGGTACGGTCGGTCGGACATGTCCCGCAATCGTGAGCTTGCACCGCGCCATCGTTCCGAAGACACGTCGGCTCGCCCCGATCGTCGCGCGAACAACCCCGTCCTCGCACTTCAACAGGCGGTCGGCAACCAGGCGGTCGGTCAGATACTGGCCCGCGAGGCGTCTGCGCATGAGAACCCGACCATCCAGATCGGCAAACTGGCGATCAAGGTCGCCGGCGGCAACATCGCCGCGTGGACCGCCGGCGAGGTTCCCGAAACGCTGGAGGTCACCTCTGAGAAGGGGCGACACTCCGCCGAGCTCGAGCGCTTGTCCAAGGAGCGCACCCGGATCAAGTCGCTCACGCTCACGGTCGCGGCGGCGAACAAGCCCGGGCAGAAGCTCGACCTGGGATCGCTCGCCATCGAGTTCACCAACGCCCGCATCAAGGGCTACGACGTCAACGGCACGACAGAGACGTGGCAGGTAGGCGACTTCGACGGCGTGCACCGGACGAAGACCACGCGCAAGGTGTCGTAGCGAACCCCAATCCGACCCCAGCGCAGCCCTACGGAATCAGCTCCACCAGCATCACCAGCGCCATACCCACGAGCACCGCACCGCCACCGAACGGCTCGCGTCAGGCGCGTGATGGCCTCCACCAACGCCTGCTCGCCCCAGGGGATCGTTGTGGGCACCTGCACGGGCGGCAGATCGAGCGGCGGCTTTGGGCCAGGTCTCGGAAGAGCAGCATGTACCAGGCCTTCTGCTGCTGCTCCGGGATCTGCCGCGCCTCGGCCGACGCGATCGGTTGGGGTTGTTGAGGATGGTGAGGCTGCGAACGAGCTCCGGCATCCTCGACGCCAAGACCCAGGCGATGCTCCCGCCCCAGTCGTGGCCGACGATATGGGCCCGCTCCGGGCTGACACCGGGACATCCTCGACCCGCGCACGACCGACCCGCGCTGCGCAGTGTGCGAGGCGAAACGGTCTCTTGGCAAGTCGTCTCCGACCCGGTTAGGATTCGCGACCCGCCGCTTGCCGCTCGTAAGACGGGCGCTGTCGGAAGCACCCGTCGGGTACCGGAACGAGCCGGCCAATTCAGAAGGAGCCGAGAGTGGATTCGGATCAAAGAGCTGCCCGGATTACAGGGATTCTCTTCCTTGCCACCTTCGTCACCTCGATCGGGGCGCTGGCTCTCTTTCAACCTGTTCTCGACGACCCCGGCGGCTACATCGCGGGTGGCGGCTCCGACAACCGCATCTTGCTGGGAGTTCTCTTGGAGGCGCTCCTCATCATTGCGAACATCGGCACCGCCGTCGTGCTGTTCCCGATCCTCAAGCGGCAGAACGAGACGCTCGCTCTCGGCTATGTCACGGCTCGTATCCTCGAATGCACCTTCATCGCCATCGGCATCTTCGGCGTTCTTGCGGTCGTCACGCTGCGGCAGGATGCTCCAGGCGCGGATGCCGACCTCCCCTTCGTGCTCGCCGCGATCAAGGACTGGACGTTCCTGCTCGGACCAGGCTTCGTTGTCGGCTGGGGGAACGGGCTGATCCTCGGCTACTTGATGTACACATCGGGACTGGTGCCACGGGGCATGGCCATGCTGGGACTCATCGGGGGTCCTCTCATCATCCTCTCGGGGATCGCCGTGCTCTTCGACGTCTTCCAGTTTGGCGGCACGGGGCAGGCGATCGCGACAATCCCGGAGTTCCTCTGGGAACTGTCGCTTGGCATCTACCTCACTGTTTGGGGCTTCAGGCGGGATGCTCCGATTCTCGACTCGTCGCGCGCTGTGCCCGCGCACGCGTGAACCGCATCCGGATCCCCGTCTGACCACCCCAAAATCCGGGGTCGAGAGGTGTGTAGCGGGGAGTTGAGGTGGGTTGGTTGTGAGCCCGCAATCCCGCTCACTGACTCAGAAAGCGGCTCTATCACAGGGATGGAGGATGACGGGATCGAACCGACGACCTCCGCCTTGCAAAGGCGGCGCTCTCCCAGCTGAGCTAATCCCCCGGAGAGCCCAGAGGGTAGCATCGCGTCCGTGAGCACACAGCCCGGCGAGGACCCGTTCGAGGAGGTCGACCGCCTCCTCGACCTGCAGATGGTCAAGCACTTCGAGATGGCCCAGATGATCGGCGAGTACCGGGACATGCTCGCCGACATGCAGGAGCAGCGGCGCCCGAGCGAGGAGCTCGTGAAGCTCGCCCGCAGCCTCCCCGGTGCCCGGTACCACGTCGCCACCACGTACGTCCGCGAGAACTGGCTGGTGATCGAAGGCACCCTCAAGCGCCTCTTCCCCGCCGAGACGTAAGCCCGACCGAGTCAGTTCGCGAGCAAATCCTCCAGCGCGGCGGGAAGCTCCGTGAACCGGAACGCGTAACCGGCGTCCAGCGCGCGGCGCGGGACGACGTGCTGGCCCTCGAGGATGATCTGCGCGCCCTCGCCGAGCAGCAGCCGCATCGCGAAGGCCGGGGTCGGGGCGAGCGCGGGGCGGTTGACCGCGTGACCCAGCGCCTTCGCGAACTCGCCCTGCCGCACGATCCCCGGGGCGACGAGATTCAGCGGCCCGGCGACCTCGGCGTCGTCGAGCGCCCGCAGGATCAACCCCAGGGAGTCGTCGATGTGGATCCAGGGCAGCCACTGACGTCCGCCGCCGATCGGCCCACCGAGCCCCAGCTTGAACGGGGGGAGCATCTGCGCGAGCGCCCCGCCGTGGGCGTCCAGCACGATCCCCGCCCGCAGCAGGACCACCCGCACCCCGGCGCCCTCGGCCGCGTTTGCCGACGCCTCCCACCGCTGACACACCTCCGCCAGGAACCCGGAACCCGGTGAGGACGACTCGTCGACCTCCTCATCGCGGTTGCCGTAGTACCCGACGGCGCTCGCGTTGACCAGCACGCGGGGACCGTCCCCCCCGATCGCCGCGACGAGCCGGTCGGTCACGTCGATGCGGCTCGCGACGATGTCGCGCTTGACGTCGTCGTTCCATCGGCGGCCGATCGTCGAGCCCGCAAGGTTGACGACCCGGTCGCAGCCGTCGAGCGCCCCCTGCGGCACGTCCCCTGCCGCAGGGTCCCACACCACGACGCGCGCGCCAGGCACCCCGCCGTCCCCACGCACCAGCGCCACGACCTCGTCCCCGCGCCCCACCAGTGCCTCGACCACCTTCCGGCCGATGAGCCCCGTCCCCCCTACGATCGCCACCCGCATTGAGTGCCCCTCCGAGTCGGTTCCGCTGGATCATTCCCTGACGGCGGGGACCCAACCAGGGACAACCGACACAGCCGTCTCCGTCGTGGCTACCCCGGGTCGGGCGCCGGGATCTCGCGCCGGTCGGCCTTCGCGAGGTCGATCAGCGTCATCGGGTCGATGCCCGGGGCAGCCGTTGCGCGCCCGATCATCATCGGTGCCTTCGCCTCGGTGCGCATGCGCAACCGCAGCCGCGCGACCACCGGCTCTGCGTTCGGGCCGTCGGCGTCGGCGAGCAGGATCGTGAACGACTTCTTGCCGGTGCGCCACATCGCGTCGGTCTCGCGGATCATGTGCCGCACGACGTTCGCCAGGCGGGAGATGAGCTCCTCGGCCGAGTCCTGCTCGAGGTCGACCACGACGAGGGTCACGAACCGGCGGCCGCGCCGCGACGCGTCGAGCGCGTGGTCGAGCGACTTGAGGAACGCCTCGCGATTGACAGGCTCGACCGGCCCCGGGGTCGGGCCGAAGAGCGCCGAACGAGGGCGAAGATCCGTCTTCCTGCGGAGGGGGCCCTGCGTGGCCATTGATCCAGTCTGTCAGACGGGTCAGACGGCCGTCAACGTCCGGACCGGCCTCGCAGGGTCAGCCGTCCCGGGAGTCGGGCGGCTCGCCATGGCCGTAGTGGCGTGACGCGCTCGGGTGGCGGGCCAGCACCTCGTCGATCGCAGCGGCCTCGTCGTCCGACAGCGGGCGTCCCGCGAGGGCGGCGTTCGCTCGTGCCTGGGCGGCGTCGCGTGCGCCGACGATTGCCGACGTGACCTCGGGCCGGCGGAGCACCCAGGCGACCGCGAGCTCGGCGACCCCGCCGCGGCGCCCGGCGTCGTCGGCGATGCGCTTCAGCTCCTCGACCACCGCGATGCGCTGCGGGAACGCGTCGTCGGCGAACAGCTCGCTCTCGCCGCGCCAGTCGCCCGGGGCGAACGTCGTGTCGGCCGTCATCTTGCCGGTGAGCAGGCCGTGCGCGAGCGGGCCGTACGCCAGCACCCCGACGCCGTGCTCGGCGCACCACGGGAGCTCTGCCGCCTCGATCTCGCGGCGCATCAGGTGGTAGCCCGCCTGGAAGCTGTCGAGCTGCGCGACCGCGCCGGCACCGGCGAGATCGTCGACGTCGTAGTTCGACACGCCGATCGCCCGGATCTTGCCGGCCTGCTTGAGCTCGAGCATCGCGCCCATCGTCTCCTCGGGCGGGATCCGCTTGACGGGCCAGTGCACCTGGTACAGGTCGATCTCGTCGATCCCGAGCGCCTGGAGGTTCCGCTCGACGGCCGCGCGGATGTAGTCGCCGCTCGCCTCGCGCCAGATGCGGAACGTCGGCTCGGTCGTCCAGGCGACACCGCACTTGGTCGCGACGATCACGTCGTCGCGCCGCTCCTTGAGCACCCTGCCGACGATGCGCTCGGCGCGGTGCTGTCCGTAGATGTCGGCGGTGTCGATCCAGTTGATCCCCGCGTCGAGGGATGCGTGGCAGGCGGCGACCGAGTCATCGTCCTCGGCCCCGCCCCACCGTCCGCCGAACACCCAGGTCCCAAGGCCGATCACCGACAGCTCGAGGTCGGTGCCGCCGAGTCTCCGTCGCTCCACTACTTGGGGGTGATCGCGACCAGCAGGCCGCCGTCGTCGTCGTAGGCCGGGAAGAAGTCGGCGGTCGCCTCGCGGTCGCCGGGCAGCCCGTTGGGGCGGAACGTGCAGTCGACGCCCATGACCCGCACGCCCCACTCGAGGCTTCGGTGCGCAGGGTCGTCCGACGCGAACTTGAGCGTGAGGCGCTCCGCGAGATCATGCCCCAGGAGCTCTTTCTCCTGGAATCCGGTGACGGCGGTGGACGCGTGTCCGGCGGCCAGGATCTTCTGGTCGCCGTCGCAGACCACGAGGGCTGTCTTCGGGCTCGGGTAGTAGTCGTCGAGCAGTTCGAACAGGAACCCGAAGCCGCACGTCTCGCAGCCACGGGGCTGATGTCCTTGGTGGCGATCGCCGCCTGAGCGGCGGCCGCATCCGGGGCAGATGAAGACCGGCATTCCCTGATCATAGCCCGTGTGCGACGAAGCCCGACGACGGCAGTTTTTGGACATCTCACGCATCGTGCGTGATGCCACCCGGGGGGTGCGGGCCGATACACACGGTGCATGACTTCGGGCACGGACAGCCCGAGGAAACGGCACGGAGGCCGCATCGCCGCGACCCTCGCCTTCATCCTCTCGACCTTCGCCTGCGCGTCGATCACCCCAGGGTCTGCGCGCGGTGCCGACGTCAGTGAGGCGCTGAAGGCGAGGCTCGCGGTGTCGGCGAAGGTCGAGGTCCCCGTCGTCGTCACCCTCGAGGCCCAGGTCGATCAGGCCGACTACGCGGGGCGCCCCGCGGCGCTGGTCCGTGCGCTGCGCGCCACCGCGACCCGCACCCAGTCCGGGGTGACGGATGAGCTCGACGGCCCGGCCCGCCGGTTCTGGCTGGTGAACGCCGTCGCGACGAGCATCACGGCCGAAGAGCTGCAGGCATTGGAGGACGACCCCGCCGTCAAGGCGATCGACCTCGACCCGCGCGTCCGGATCACGTCGGTCGTCGGCTCCCCGAGCCACGGCGGAGGCAGCTGGGGAATCGGCGCGATCCGCGCGCCCGAGGTGTGGAGCCGCTACGGCCTTACCGGCGCGGGCGTGCGAATCGGGAGCATCGACACCGGCGTCGACGCCTCCAATCCCGAGCTTGCGGGGGCCATCGCCGGCTGGCGCGACTTCATCGCGGGCGCCCCGACTCCCTACGACGACAACGGTCACGGCACCCACACGGTCGGCACGATGGTCGCCCGCAACGTCGCCGGCGCGCCGATCGGCGTGGCACCCGGCGCCCAGGCCGTCGTCGCGAAGGCGATCCGCGCCGACGGGACCGCCCAGGGCAGCGACCTGCTCGCCGCCGCGCAGTGGCTCACCGACCCGGACGGCGACCCCGCCACCGCCGACTTCCCCACCGTCATCAACAACTCGTGGACCGCCCCCGGCGCCGACGACGAATGGTTCCGGCCGATGGTGCAGACGTGGGTGGCCATGGGCATCGCACCCGTCTTCGGAGCCGGCAACACGGCCGGGTCGATCGGCAACCCCGCGAGCTACCCGGAGGCGATCGCAGTCGGCGCGCTCGAGGAGTCCGGCCAGGTGGCCGCCAGCTCGAGCCGCGGGCTGGTGAACTGGACGATCGACGGGACGGCCACGACGATCATGAAGCCCGACATCACCGCCCCGGGTGTGTTCATCACCTCCACCCTCGGCAGCGGGTACGGCCTGTACTCCGGCTCGTCGATGGCGGCGCCGCACGTTGCCGGCACCATCGCGCTGCTGCGCCAGGCCCGGCCGGATCTGACCCTCGCCCAGGTGCGCGAGCTGCTCCGCGCCACGGCCGTCGACCGCGGCACGCCCGGGCCCGACCTGGAGTACGGCGCCGGCGCGCTCGACGCGGCCGCCGCGGTGGCCGCCTCCGGGGCGCCGCAGGTCACCCCCGCCGTCGCCGCCGCTCCGATCGCAACCACGCGGGCCGTCAAGACCCGGGTCCGCGTGTTGAAGGTCGTACGTCGAGGCAAGGTGCTCATCGTCCAGGGGCGCATCACCGGCCCGGCGCGCCTGCGAGCCATCATGCGGCGTGGCGGCGCGGTGCAGCAGAGCCTCGGTCGCGCGACCAAGTCGGTCCGCGTCCACGCCGGCCGGTTCGTCCTGAAGGTCCCCACCCGGGGCCTTGTCCGCGGCCGCTACGTGCTGGTCGTCACCGCGTCGGGTGCGTCGGGCGAACGGCTCGGCGCCACGAGTCGCGCGATCCGCCTCGCCGCCTGACCCGGCTCGTCACGGCGTGATCGGTGGGACCGCGCTCGCCCAGGGCAGTCGGCCCGGCGCCGGGTTGCCGGGGATCTCGAAGCGCCAGGACGCGACCCCGGTCGGCGACCCGCGCCACGTGAGGATCGCGCGCGCGAGCTCTCCCAGGTCGCCGGGGGCATCGAGGGTCTTCGGGAACATCACCTCGCCGGCGAACGCGACCACCTGCCCCGCGCCGACCTGGCGGAGGACCGCCGCGGCGGAGCCGTCTGCGTTCGTCCCGATCACGCTGGCCCCGCCGGGGATGCCGGGGAAAGCCCCGGTGCGCCCCGGGGCGACCGGCACGGTCAGCGACCTCGCCGGGAGCGACGACGTGAGCGTCGCCGGCGCGAACGTGATGGACGTCCCCGCAGCGGGGACCGCCGCCGGCCCCACGAGCGCCTCACGGAGGTCCGCGAGCGACGAGCCGTCGGGTGCGCGGGTGAACGCATCGGGGTCGGTCACGACGAGCGTGCCGCCGGCACGCACCCAGGCGACCAGCGCCTCGGCGAACGGGCGGTCGAGCGTCTCGCCGCGTGGGAGCCACACCGTGCGCGCCTGCGCGAGGCGGCCGGGCTCGGCGACCAGGCGCGTGTCGGCGTCGAACGAGAACGTCGACTGCGCCAGCTCGCCGAGCACCGAGTACGTGGTGTACAGCTCGTTCGCGAGGGTGCGCGGCCGTTCGGCCAGGATCGCGTTGGGCTGCCCCTGACCTTCGCTCGCGGTCGCGTAGACGACCACGTTCGCCGGATCGACCGGTGGCGGTGGGAGCAGGGCGCCGCGCAGGTTGCGCGCGATGTCGAGCATCGCCGCGTACACCTTCGGGCGGGTGAACCGTGGGCTGTTCTCCCCGTAGAGGCTCAGGTCGGTCGCTCCGGCGCGCAGGGCCTGCGTCGCCCACGTCCAGACGTCCTCCGGCGTCGGGTCGTAGCCCTGGTAGGGGAACGCCTGCACGATCGTGCGGATGCGCACGCTGGTCAGGTCCGACATGAGCTTCGTCCCGAACCCGTGGTTGTAGCGCCCCCTGCCCGGGTTCTTCGCCTCGTCGAACGTCACGTACGGGTCGAGCTCCACGACGTCCGCGACGCCGGCGAGCTTCGTGTAGTCCCACGGGATGAAGCCGTGGATGAACGCGTAGCTGTTGGGGCTCACCAAGCCCTGCGGGTCGAGGCGCCGGATGAGCGCCGCTTGCTCGCCGCGCAGGGCGAAGTAGCGCTCGCCGGTATAGCGGTTGAAGGCGAGCCACTTGAGTCCCTCCACCGGGTTCGTGGTGCGGGGAGCCGTGGCGCTCGGTGCGGGCTGCCCGTAGCGGCGCTTGACCTGGGCCAGGAACGACTTCGCGAACGGCGTGGTGGCGAACGGTCCGAACGGCGGGTAGACCATCGGCTCGTCGACCCCCGTGTAGTAGTTGCGATACGGAAGGTCGCGGTACTTCGGGACCAGGCGCTTGATCTCCCGCAGCGCGGTGGCCTGCCACCCCGGGCTCAGCAGGTTGTACCGACGCGCGGGGATCGTGAACTTGATGTTCCACGAGCGGTGGAGCTTGCGGTCCTTCGCGAGCTTCGCGACGCGCAGCTCGAGGTTGACGTCGAACTTGATCCCGGTCTGCCGGAACAGCCGCAGGTAGTTGGCCCGGGTGAACCAGCCGATCGGCTCGCTCTTGCGGATCGGGAGATCGAACGGCAATGCCGCGGACCCGGAGATCCACAGCCCGTTCTGGCCGGACGTCGTGAGTATCGAGTTCGCGAGCCGGGTCCACTGCGCCGGCGTGTACGGGTTCTTCTTCGGCCGCCAGCCCGGAATCTTCTGCTGGCGAAGCTCCTGCCCCCAGCTGAACACGGCCCCGGCGGGCCGGTCGACCGCATCGGCAGCGGCGATCGGGAGCGTCGACGCCAGCGTGAGCAGGGTGACGATGGAGAGCCGGGCGCGCATCATGCGGCGGGAATGATGGCGGGAGCCGACCGCCGGGGCAACGTCGCGCGTCAAGGCCCTCATCGGCCACGCCCCGCGGAGACCGATGAAGAAGGCACGCGACCTTGTCCCACGGTGAAGGCCACCGCCCTGACAACCTGCTCCTTGGAGGGCAGGCGGCAGGAGCGGGCGGTGCCCGCGACTACCTCCAGACGACCGGCTCCAGGACGTACTTGTCAGAGCCCGTCCAGCGGACCTCCGTGATCGCTCCGCCGCCCCCGATCAGGAAGGCGAGACAGCTCTCGTAGCTGGCGCCGTTCGTGAACGGCGCCGGCGGCTTGGCATCCTCACAGCGTGGGAACTCGCCGATGAAAGTCACGCTGCCCTGGCGCTGACCGCGGTCGTCGATGCCGTCGACGGCCAGATCGGGATCGTCGTCCGCGGGGAGCACGTCCTGAGAGGTGCTCGCGATGCGCACCCTCACGTAATAGGGAGTCGCGAGCTTCTGGTCGGAGTCGAGGTTGACGTTTGCGAAGTCGTCGATCGAGCCCTTATCGATCTTGAGGACGGTCACGTCGACCGGATACGTCTTCGTGCTCCCGACCGGGGCGTTCAGCGGCTTACGATCGACGTGCGCGGTGTCACCGAGCTTCAGGGTCGCTCCGGGCGCGGTGGCCGCACTCGCACCGGCGCCCCGGTCGCCCGTCGCGGTTGTCGCCGTCACGCTCGCTGGCGCTGTGGGCGGCGCCTCGGTGGGCGTCGTACCACCGCCGCCTCCGCATGCGGACGAGCCCAGCACGGCCGCCGCGGCGACGACCATCGCACCACACCTGCGAACGGTGCCCAAGGCGCGCTCCCATCGTCCGTGGCCACCGCTCTTCGCCGTGGCGAACGGGTGCAAGGCGATTGCTGGCTCGGTCCCAGAGTCCGACCGCATCACGTCACTTCTCAGATGAGCCCTTCGCGGACCGCCATCGCGACCGCCTGGGAGCGAGTGCGCACGTCGAGCTTGATCACCACATCGTGGATCACGTTCTTGATCGTCCGCTCGCTATAGCACAGGCGCTTCGCCACCTCACGGATCGGATGGCCGTCCGCGACGAGCCTGAGTACCTCCTGCTCCCGTTCCGACAGTCGCGACAACGTGACGCCTCTGGGCTCGAGCACCTCGCGCGACACCCGGGTGAGGCCACGAAGCAGCGTTCCGAGGATCTCGGGCGCCATCACGCCGGCGCCGCTCGCGGCGGCGGTCACGGATGCGACGAGCACCGCGGGCGTGAGCGTCGCCTTCGACATGTACCCGATTGCTCCGGCCTGGACGCATGCGAGAACGTCGTGCTCCTCGCAGCGAGCCGAGCAGACCAGCACCTGGGTTCCGTTGGCCTCGCCGACCTGGCGGATGAACTGATGGGCGCCGGCCAACCCGTCCGGATCGACGACGGCGACACCAGCTTCCGCGAGCTCCGCCTGCTGCCAGGCCTCGGCCACGCTCCCGGCCTCGCCGACCCCGACGATCTCACTGGATCCCCTGAGGCATGCGGTGATGCCACGCCGGTAGATCGAGTGCTGGTCAAGCACGAACACGTACATGAGCAGGGGGCTCTCCCCGAGGGTGCAAGCGATGTCGCGACAACTCGCGAACGAACGAATACTATGAACTGGCACACCGTTTGGCGAGCTTTTCAAACATCGCTTGAGACATGAATTCGCGAGGTCCCGATGCCGCTCCTGGTCACCACGAACGCCACAATCCTGTGTGCTCACGGCGGCCGGGTGGTGCTGACGCCCAAGCAGACGACGGTCACGGCCGGCGGCGCACCCATCCTCCGTGAGACCGATCTCGTGCTGGCGCCCATCACCGGCTGCGCTCAACCGCCGAGTCCCGGCTCGAAGCCCTGCACCCTCGTGGTGTCGGTCATTCCCGGCACTGGTACGTCCCAGATGGCGTTCGTGGGGGGTTTGCCCGCACATACACAGACGCTGAGCGGCCTCACCGACGGCGTGCCTCCCGGCACGATCACGGTCGTCGAGCCCGGCCAGACGACCGTCCAGGGGTAGACCAGACTTCCATCCGGGCCGGTTCGCCAACGGGCGACCGCTGCCCTAGGATTGACCGGACGGGGCACACGGACCCCTTCGGGACGGCACGGGGTGTCGGGCATGCGGCAGGTGGCGCGCAGCGTCGGACGATTTGAAATCGAGCGTGAGATCGGGCGCGGTGGCATGGCGGTGGTGTACTTGGCCCGCCAGACCGACCTTGATCGCATGGTCGCGCTCAAGGAGCTTCCCAGCTTCCATGCCGGGGACCCCGCCTTCGCGAATCGCTTCCTCCGCGAGTCGCGCATCGCCGGCTCCCTGACGCACCCCAACATCGTCACCGTCCACGACTACTTCGAGCACGACGGCACGCCGTTCATCGCGATGGAGTACATGGCCCGCGGCTCGTTGCGACCGTACGTCGGCAAGCTCAACGTGGCCCAGATCGCCGGGGTGCTCGAGGGGCTCCTCGCGGCCCTCGCCTACGCCCAGACCCGCGGTGTCGTCCACCGCGACCTCAAGCCTGAGAACCTGATGCTGAGCACCGAGGGCGCGATCAAGGTCGCCGACTTCGGCATCGCGAAGGCCGTCAACGAGGTCGCCACGAAGTTCGCGACCGCGACGGGCACGACGGTCGGGACTCCCGCGTACATGTCCCCCGAGCAGGCGATGGGAAAGCCGGTCGGGCCGCCCACCGACCTCTACGCCACAGGGATCATCGCCTACGAGCTCCTCCTGGGGCGGACCCCGTTCCACGACATCGAGACGCCGGTCGCGATCCTGCTGAAGCACGTCAGCGAACCGCCGCCGCCGTGCCGCGAGATCGACCCGAACATCGACGCCGATCTCGCAGCCTGGGTGGAGCGGATGCTGGCCAAGAACCCCGAGGACCGTCCGGCGGGCGCCGCGGAGGCCTGGGACGATCTCGAGGAGATCGTGATCGGCCTGCTCGGGCCGCGATGGCGGCGCGACGCCCGGGTGCTTGGACCTGAGGCCTCCCAGGCAGCCGACAAGCCCCTGACGCCGGCCCCGTTCTTCGAGCCTGAGGGGTCGGGGGAGCTCGCCGCCACGATGCTTCCCGGCGGTCAGCCCGCACCGACGCCGCTTCCCACCGTTGCCGCGGTGTCGCCACCCCCGGCTGCGGCAGCAGCGCCCGTGACGCCTCCCGCCGAAGCGCCGCCGGCGGCGGAGCAACCCGACGACGGGTTCGCGACGTTCGCGCGCGGCGCCCAGCCGGACGCCGCCGCCGCCCCTCCCCCGGCCCCGCCGACCGCCCCACCACCCACCGCCCCGGCGCCAGAGGGCTTCGAGACGTTCGTGCGATCGCCTGGCGACGCGGTCGCCGACGGGTCGGCCCTCGCGCCCGCCGCGCCCCCGCCTCCGGCCGACCCGGTCGCTCAGCCCACCGACGGCTTCAAGACGTTCGTCCGTCCCGACGCCATGCCGCCCCCGCCGCCTGCGCCACCCCCGCCGCCCCCGCCACCGGTCGTGGAGGCACCCCAGCCGGAGCCGGAGCCGGAGCCGACCGTTGCGCCCGACGCGTTGGCCGAGACCGTCGCGCCTGAGACCCCGCCGCCCCGCACGGCCGAGTACGCGACCGCCCCGACCGGCGCGGTCCAGGCCCCGCGCTCGCGCAAGCGCGGGCTGATCATCGGCGGTGTGGCCGCGGCCGTCGCAGCCGTCCTGGTGGTGGTCCTGATCAGCGTCGCCGGAGGAGGGGGCGGGGGCGAGGCGGCAACACCTGCGGCCGGCACGCCGAGCACGCCTGACGTCATCCCCGAGCGCCGGGTCGACATGATCGGCGCCGGCACCGCGGTCATCGCCGCCGACCCGGCCGGTCATGTGATGCGACTCTCGAGCCAGTTGCGGCCCGTCGCCACGGTGACCGATCCCACGGGACCGGTTTCCGTCGCCCTCGCCGGCGGCCAGGCCGTCGTCGCCAACTCCGCAGGCCTCACCTTCTACGGTGCGAAGACGCTCGCACCGGTCGGCGCGGTCGGGCTCGCCGGCGCCTCTCAGGTCGCTTCGGACGGCGTGCTGACCGCCGCGATCACCAACGCGCAGGGCGGAGCGCAAGTCTGCCTCGTCACGCTCGGCACGGCCGCACCGTGTTCCCCGCTCGCAGCGGCGCCCACCGGCCTCGGGGTCGCCGGCTCCGACATCGTGGTCGCCGACGGGGCCGGCGGGAGCATCCTGCCGTTCTCGTTCGCATCGGGCCTCCTTCAGGCGGGCACACCGATCTCCGTGGGCGCCAAGCCGCACGGCCGGATCGTCACGCACAACGGCCTCACCTACATTCCGATCGACCACGGCATTGCGATCGCGGACCTGTCGAAGGGCACGCTGGTCGGGACGATCAAGACCGCGACCACCCCGGCCGACATCGCAGTCGCGCCCGGGACCGGACGGCTCTTCGCAGCGCTGCCGGGCAGTGGCGGCGTGGCGGTGGCCGACACGGCCGCGCCAGCCGAGCCGGTGAAGGCGGTGGCCACTGGATCCAAGCCGGCATCGGTCATCACCGAGCAGTCCGGCGGGGCGCTCGTGCTGAACGACGACGGCAGCGCGGTGCGCCTCGACCCCGCCGGGGCGCTCACCGGGCCGGCCGGCAGCATCCCGACCGGCGGCCCCGTCACTGCGATCACCGCCGGAGCTCCGGTGTTCAAGACGGAGGATCTCGTCGTACGGGCCACCATTCCCCTCGCGGGCGGCAAGCTCGACAAGGGCGGCTTCAAGGTCACCGACAAGACCATCGCCGACGGCCGCGCGTCCTTCGAACTCTGGCAGGGAGGGATCACGAGCGCGGTCAAGACGAAGGCGGGCGGCGGACTCACGATCACGGTCGTCACGAGGCCGGGTCGGCTCCAGTACCGTGTCACGGCCCCGGCGAAGCAGTTCGAGAAGATCGCGATCACCCAGCCGAATCCACAGACGGTCTCGATCGTCGCGACCAAGCCGGCGCCCAAGCCCAAGCCCCCGGCGCAGGGCGGCGGCGGTAGCAGCACCGGCGGTGGTGGTGGCGGCGGCGGTGGTGGTGGTGGTGGCGGCGGCGGCGGTGGCGGCAGCAGTCCCCCCGTGATCATCGGCGGGGGCGGCGCCGGCTAACGCCCTACTTCTTTCCGAATATCAGCGATCGGGCTTCGTCCAACCTCAGCTGATACCGGCCGCGGTACTGGGCTGCGGGCCGCTCGACGTCGGCGATCCAGTCCCCGAACTTCATCGGGTCGGTGCCGAACGACTTCATCCCCTCCGCAAGGCGCCGCTCCTTGAGGGCCACCGCGTGGTCGAGGAACCATTTGAGCTGAAGCTCGGCGTGCTCCGGGTAGCCGGCGTACTCGCCGCGATTCCAGATCCCCACCCGCATCTGGAAGAAGCCGACCGAGTCGGCGTCGCCGTAGTTGATGTTGCGCAACCCGGATTCCACCAGGCCGGCCATCACCGGGAGCTCGGGTGGGATCCCGGCCTTCTTCGCCTGCCTGGCCATCCACTGGGCGACCTCGGCCTTCGACGCCGAGTTACCCGGGTAGGGATCAGTGGGATCCGGCAGTCCCTTCGCGAACTCGGACGCCGCCCCGGACGAGTTCTGGGCCGGGGGCACCTGCTGCTGGGACGGGTCGGGGGTCACCGGGGCGCCCGAGCCCTGCTGCGGTGGTGTGCCGGACGGCGTCGCGGGTGCGGGCGCCGGCGACTGTTGTCCCGCCGCCTGCACCTCTGATCCCCCGACGGCGGCGCCCGGCGCAGGGTGGGAGCCGTCGGGGACGGCGCCGAACACCGCGCTGGCCTGCCCGTAGTTTTGCCCGGGGGGAGCGGCCGGCGCGGTCGGGGTCGCCGGCGGGGCGACGGGGGGCGGTTGCGCGGCGGGGGCGGCGCCGAAGTCGACCTGGATCCGGTCCAGGTTCGAAGGGTCGTTCGTGAAACCTGGGCCGTTGATGGGCCACGGCGTCGACACCGCCGCGGGACGCACGCCGGCGTCCAGGCCGGCGATCGCCTGGGCGAGGTCGCGGGCGCCGACGTTCGCGGCGCCGACGGGCTGACCGTCCACCGAGGTGATCACGAGCTCCGTCGACTGGCCGTCGGCCACCACGCTCCCCACGCCGATCTGATGATTCGTGGTCAGCTGCGTCAGAAACCCGACGACCCTCGGATCGACGTTGCCGCCGGTCAGCTCGCCCTGGAGCGCATCGGGAACGACGAGCTTGCCGCTCCCGATGAGCTGCGGGATCTGCTGTGGTGATGCGGCTCCCGGCGCGACTGGCACCGATCCTCCCCCGGCGGGCAGGCCCTCGGCCGGGATCGGCTGCGAGCCGCCCGGCGCGTACAGCTTCTGGAGATACGGGAACGGGTCCTGCATGTTCGAGACGTTGTAGCCGCCCTTGAACGTCTTCCAGAGCTCGATGTGGGTGTGCTCGGGCCCGTCCCGCCACGGGCTGACCTTGGCGATCTCCTGGCCGGCGGTCACCTTGCTTCCCTCGCTGAGGCTGCCGGGGGTGACGTGGCGGAACACCCAGACGCGGCCCTCCGGAGTTTGTACCTTCACCGTCCCGCCGAAGATCTGCCCGGAGGTTCCCCGAGACGGGCGGACCTCGACGATCGTGCCGCCCTCCGGGGCGCGGATGGGCGAGTCCTGCTTGGCGAACAGGTCGTAGGCCGCGTGGTAGCGGCTCCCGTCCGGGTCAGGGGCACCCTCGGCGTCGCGCATGCGGAACTCCGAGGTATGGAGCTTGCCGCCGGCGTTGGTGTTGTCCATGAACTTCGGGTCGACCGGCGCCACCGACGGCCCCTGTGCGGGCGGGGTCACCGCCTCGACGGCGGCGGCGGCGCCCTGTGCGTTCGACCCCGCGCCTCCCCCGCCCGGCGCGGCGGCCTGCGACTGAACGACCTGATCCGCCGGGTTGGACGCCGGCTGTGGACTCGGCGCCGGCTGGACCGGGTCGAAGCCGGGATGACCCACCCCCATCGCGCACGTCGTGCACAGCGGAGACCCCACCGGCGCCGGCGCGCCGCACTGCTCGCATGGCGAGTAGATCGGCGGGGCGTTGGGGTTCTTCATCGCGCAGAGCGGGCACACGGCGCCTGGGGCCACGTTGTGGACCTCGACTCCGTCGGCCGCCTGTCCGAAGCCCGGCGGTTGTTGCTGGGTGGGGTCGACCTGGAACTGGCCGGGGGCGACCTGCCCAGGCGGCATCTGGGTCGGGTCCATCAGGACCTGGCCGGGGGCAACCTGTCCCGGCGGCATCTGGGTCGGGTCGACCGGCATTTGACCCGGTGGGATCTGGGTGGGGTCGATCGGAATCGCACCGGGGATGGCGGGAGCCGCAACCGGGGGGGACCCCGGAATGGCCATGGCCATGGGGTCGACGGGCGGCGGCGCCGGCACCACAGGCAGCGGCGACGGCGCCTGCACGACCTGTCCGACGGCCCCCGGCTGCGCGACCGCCTGCAGCCCGGGTCGGGTCAGCGCCTGATTGACGACGGCCGCCGCCTGGCCCTGCAGGACGCCCCCGCCGCCCCCGCCGCCCCCGCCGCGGACGTAGTTCATCAGCTCAAAGGCGCCGACGCCCTCGGCCGCTGCGGCCATCATCACCCCCGCCAGGCTCGACCGCGACTCGCGCAGCTCCAGGGTCTGCAGGCCCGAGACCTGAACCGAAAGCTCCTGCGCCAGGTCCTCCAGGCCGAACGACTGGCAGAGCCCCGCCGGGTCGGCGCGGAAGTCCGCCCGGAACGCGGGGTCCGTCAACAGCCGCTCGAGGAGCTCGGCGGCGCGGACGACGTCAGGCCCCGGTCCCGGCGGCACCGGTCATCTCCTTGCGTGTTCGGCGCCGCTCGGCCAGCGGCTTCCACAGTACGATCACGACGGGCACGAACATCAGCAGGTAGAACGCACCGAGCACCGCCCAGACCACCTCCTTCGGCGCAATCGTGATGAGCCTCGCGTAGTAGATCTGAGAAAGAATAATCACAAAGCCGATCGCAGCGAACATCCAGCAGAACGTCGCGAAACCGTAGATCGTCAGGCTCCGCGGTTCGGTGTCGGGCACCGGCTTCCCGGCGAGGCGCCGCATCAGGACTGCCCGGGCGCGCTTGCGCAGCCCCGGCTCGCGAAGCGCGTCGACGAGGATGTGGTAGCCGTCCCGGTCCAGCAGCGGGTTGAGGTTGAAGAACGCGCCGACGAAACCCGCGAGGGCCAGTTGGAAGAACACGTCCCGCAGCGTCCCGGCGCTCAGTGCCACCGCAATCAGGGCGAAGATGCCGCCCATGGAAAGGTCCGCGATCGGGCCGGCGGCGGCGATCGCGATCCGTCGGCGCCGTGGCTCGAACCACGCCTCGCTGGTGTCGACGAATGCGAACGGGAACACGGAGATCAGCTTGATCCCCGCCTTGTTGACCCGCCGGCCGAAGGAGGCCATCGTGAGCGCGTGCGCCAACTCGTGCACGGCGACGACGAGGAAACGGCCGATCAGGAAGAAGAGCCCGCCGAGGCCCACCTTGTTGGCGACGACAAACGGCGTTCCGTAGCGACCCAACACCAGGTACCCGAACCCCACGATCCCCGCGACGATCAGCCCCGCGATCAGCATGAGCCCGGGCGGGGTGAACAACAGGAACCCGCCCCAGCGGTAGATCCGGTCGACGGCGTCGCCGATCCCGCGAAACGACCACTCGCGGGTTCGCGACAGTCGGCTGATCAGGCTCCCGCCTGATCCCGCCTCGGTCGCGGCGCCCTCCACCCCCTCAAGGAACCCGCGCTCGCCGAGGTCGGCGAGCAGACGAGCCAGGCGCGAGATGCCGGCGGGGCCCAGGCGCCGCTCCGCCTCGACCAGCAGGTCGGGAAGCGCCGAGGAGCCGTCGAGCAATTCGAAGAGCGCCGCCTCGTCGTCCCCCATACGCATGAACTGGTCGGTGCGGAGGTTGCGCAGCACCCAGCGCCGGTCCCCCTCGGCGGCATCCATACGCTTGAGCGAGAACCCGGACCGCGCCCTCGGCCGGTAGCCGACGTTCGTGGCCGGCGCGTCAACGGCGGCCCTGCCGGCGGCCGATACGGTCACGGTCGCGCTGACCGGCACGACCAGGGTCCGCGCCGCGCCGTCGTTGTCGCGCGGCCGCTCCACGCGCAGCTCGACGTCGCCGAGCCGGAGCGTCGTGCCGTCCGACAGGCCTCGCGGGCCGGTGAGGGCCACCCCGTTGAGGAGCGTCCCATGGCTCGAGCCGACGTCCTCGATCGTCGGCACCCCGCCGCCGGCGGCGACGACACGGACATGACGGCGCGACACCGTCCGTTCCGCGATGCGAACCGTGTTCTCCTCGGCCCGGCCAATCGTGACGACGCCTGTCAGCGGAATCCGCGCGCCGTCGGGAAGCACCAGCTCCAGCGGCTCGGTTTCTCGGCCAGCGACCGGAGCACCGCATACGCCACAGAAGGCGTCGCGCCGCGAGACCTGTCTGCGGCAGCGATCGCAGAGCATCGCGTCTCGTCGTTCCGGACCGGGCTAGCCCGCCGCCAGCGCCCAGACGGGGTCGCTGGCGTTGACGAGTCCGGTGGTCAGGATGATCTGGTCGCCGGGCGCCCTGGGATCGACACGGGCGATCTGGCCCTTGCCGGTGCAGTCGGCGCTCCCGGTGCGCTGCGAGACGGCCAGCTCACCGCCGTCAGGACGCCACGCCAACTCGCACGCGGAGATGAGCGAGACGGCGGTGGCGGTCTGACCGAGCTGGCCGCCCTGCACCGGGATGAGCCATACCTTGGGAGAGCCGCCCCAGTTTGCGGTGATCGCGAGCTGCGTGCCGTCGGGTGAGAACGCCGACGAGAAGACCCGGTCGCCGGGACGCTGCCCGTGCATCTGGTCGGTGGCGATTCCCTGCTTGACCCAGTCGGCCGGGTTGCCCGAGAAGGGAACGTTCGACGTGAACAACGCGAGCTCGTCCTGGTTGTTGTCGTTGACCGTCGCGACGATCGAGCGCCCGTCGGGGCCCCAGGCGGGGCGGCTGAGCTGCTGGGCCGGGTCGACGACGCACTGCACCGGCGGTTGCGGCCGGTCGAGCGTCATGAAGCACAGGTTCGTGTCGTTGGGTGCGCCCCCCCGGTTGGAGGAGAACGCGACGACCGGCTGTCCCTGCGTCGTTGGCGCGAACGCCGGTCGCCGGTCGTTGAAGCCGGCGCTGGTGATCGGCCGCGCGGTTCGCGGGTCGTTGACGTCCATCAGCCAGATCTGGCCACTGTTGGCGTCCGGCCCACGCCGGAATGCCAGCAGGCGACCGTTCCGAGCGAGGGTGGGCTGGTCCTCCACCTGTTCGCTCGCGGCGAGCGGGGTGGCGACGAGCTTTCCGCTCGACCTGGTGGCGCTCACGATGTCGCCGTCGAGGGAGAAGATGACGTTCGGGATGCCCGCGGAGACCGCCAGGGTCACACGGCCGCCCTTGGCGGCCTTCGACCCGCCCTCCGGAACCTGCGCGATGATCAGCCCGGCCGGCACCTCGTCGCTGTACTGGGACCGGAGCACCGGCACCAGGCCCGCACCGACGAGCGCGTTTGCGGCCTCGGCCTGTTTCTTTCCGACGAGGCCGGGCACCACCAGCGAAGCAGCGCCAGCGCCACCACCACCCGCGCCGGCGCCGGCGCCCCCCGCGCTGGGGGCGCCGCCGCCGGCGCTCGGGGCACCACCGCCCTGACCGGTCGAGGCGCCCTGCCCACCGGGCAGCACTCCGGGGGCCCCGGGAGTGCCCTGCCCGCCCGCCGGCTGCGGCGCGGCGAACACGAGTTGCACCGCGCTCCCGGTCGGCGCGGACGTCCCGGCAGCCGGCACGGAGCTGTCCACGACGGCCGTGTTGGGGTCGGTCGGCGCCACCAGATCCGGTCCGCGCGTGAGGCTCGCCGCGGCCAGTGCCGCCGCCGCCTGGGTGAGCGTCATGCCCTTCAGCTCGGGGACGGCCACCTTGCCGCTGCCCACGGCGACCTTCACCGCGACGGGGCTGCCGGCCTTCACCTTCGCGCCGGCAGGCGGCTCTTGCCCAAGGACCGCCCCCGCCTTGACCTGGTCATTGACCTCCTCCGTCACGTTCCCAAGCACGAGATTCGACTGCTGCAGGAGCCCCTCCAGCTCCAGTCGGTCCTTCGCCTTCGCGAGGTCCGGGACGGTGGCCTGCGCCTCCCGCATCGACAGCAGCAGGATGATGAGCGCGATCACGAGGGGGATCACGATCAGGAGCCACCACGGCAACCAGGGCTTTTGCCGGTACTGCCCGGCGACCGGCGGCCCCGCGGCCTCCGCGCCGACCGGCTGCACGGTCACCTGGAACGGGTGAAGCGTCGGCCGGCCGAACCACACCTGCTTCGGAGGGCTGACGCTGAGCAGCGCCTCCGCCCGATCGCCCGGCTCGAGGTGGAGCCCGCCGATCGCGGGGGGGAGCTTCTTTCCCCGCAGGAGCCGCTTCAGCGGACCGAGATCGCCGGAGGTCACCTGCTGCAGCGCGCGCTGCCCCAACAACCGGGGGTCGAGCCCGAAGTCGGCGCCGGCACCGACCCCGAGATACTGCGCCTGGCGCATCCCTTTCGCCGCGCCATCGAGCCCGTCGCCGGCGCCCTTGCGAGCCGCCTGCGGCGTCTCGTGGAAGCTGAACTGGCAGGCGCTTTCCGGATCGACCGCCCCGAGCAGGACCTCGACGGCCGCGTTCGACCGGTTCGTCACCCCCACCGTGAAGTCGGCTCGCACGCGGCCGCTGCCGCGCTCGGGGTTGAGGTCGGCCTCGAGTTGCTGGAACGGCGCCACTTCGACGGTGGCCTGGGTGACCGTCATCGTCTGGCTGTAGGCGCGCGAGTTCGCCTTGATCTGGATCTCCCACGCCCGGGCCTCGGCCTCGGCCGCGCGCGGCGGGTGGAACGTGATCTCCACCTCCTGCTCGTACGCACCACCCCCGGCGCCGTACGGGACCAGGTAGACGGTCGCCGGCGCGATGGTCCACCACTCCTCCGGCATCCCGTCGACGAGCAGGTCGTAGTTGTCCACGATGCCGCTCTGGTTGCGCACCAGGGCGACGATGGTGGTCCTGCCCCCCGGCTCGACCCTGGGGCTCACATCGCCGCCGGCATACCCGTCGTCATCGGGCATCCGGAGCGCGACGAGCACCGCGTCGGGCGGTGCGGCGGGGGCCTGGTCCTGGGCGGCCGGCGCGGCGGGGGTCGGTGCGGCGGGGGCCGCGGCGCCCTCGTACGGACCCGGTACCGCGGCCTGAGGCGGGGCAACCCCGGCGACCGGTGTCGGCGGTGGTTGAGCGGGCGGCGCGGGAGTCTCGACCGCGGGCTGAAACCCCGTGGCTTCCCAGCGCAGGTACTCGCCGCAACCCGAGCAGAAATCGACGTCCGCCGGGTTGTCCGTTCCGCATTTGTTACAGAGCGGCATTGGCCTCGTGCTTCGCTGGAATGGCTTGGACGAGAAGAGAGATCCCTCGCGGGCCAATCATACGAGCAGGCGCGCCAGATTCCTCATCGCGCGAGCCGGCCGGCGCTCCCCTACGTTGCCGGGGGCGACGGCGGCGCATCGTCCTTACCGCCCGCGGCCTGCCTGCGTCCGGTCTTGATCCTGAGCTTGTAGCTCACATGCACCGGCTTCATGTACTCGATCATCCGTGCCAGCACCGCCGGCTGGTCGATCGGCTGGTCGCAGTAGACGAGGAACTGCGGCGGCGCCAGAGGAGGGAGCTCCGCCGGGTCGAGCGCGGACACGACCGCCCCCTGGTCCTCCACGCGCAGCGGGAGGTCGGGGAATGCGATCGCGAGGGCCTGCTCCAGCCCCTCCCTGGTCCCGCGCCGTCGGGCGAGTTCCGGGGCCTTGCGGACGAACCGGCGCCGCTTGTCGTCGGGCCACGACTCCTCCAGGTCGACGCCGAGCCAGGCGGCGAGGAGCTGCATCATCTCGCGGGAGGCGATGTCCGGGTCGAACTGGCCGGGCAGGCAGTCGAGCAGGCCGACGATGGGGTCGATGAGCGTCTCGAGCGCACCGACGAACCGCATCCCGAAGTCGCCCTCCCGGTAGATCGACGGGAGTCCCGAACGGAGCATCGCTCGCGCCGACGCCGCCTGCGGCCAGCCATTCTCGTTGGGAACTTGCTTGCTCATGCCCCCCCGCAGTGACCGGAGCTCGCCGCGGCCCGACGGTGGCGGCAGCCGTTCACAGCTCGCGGTGCTCGGCCTTGACGACGTGCCGGCCGGACGCGATGAGCTCGTCCGGCTCGAGCGGCATGTGGCTCCCCGCCGGCTTCGGCTGCTGCTCGCCGGTCGCGAGGTCCGTCTCGTAGACGCGCAGGATCTTGACGAAGTCGACCCCGTCGACGGCGTGGACGACGCCGTAGAGCTCCCCCTGGTTGAGCGCCCGGCCGAAGCCCCATCCGGGTCCGATGCCCACGAGGGCGCCGCCGACGATCGGGTTGAGGTAGGTGTAGACCGCACGGCTCACGTCCTCCTCGACCCGGCGCGGGTCGGCGGAGAGCGAGGCCTGGAGGTTCACGACGACGCTGACGCCCCGGTAGCGCGCAGGGAGGAGCTCGACGCGGGTGCCGATGAGCCGCCGCTCGTCGAGGTACTCGGCCACCTCGCTCATGAGCTCCTGGTCGGGCAGGAGCTCGGCGTATGAGAGCTGGCGATCCGCGGGTTCGATCCGGGGAACGATGTGGATCCGCGCGACTCCGACGCTTCCCGGCGGCTCGACGCAGATCGCGCGGGCGACCCGGGGCGAGGCCTCACCGCACAGGAACTCGAAGTCCTGGGCTGTGACCGCCCGGTAGCGGGTGCGGATCTCCATTGCGGCGCGCTGCCGACCGCTCTCGAGCGTCTCGGGGTCCACCCCGCCGACCCCGGCCGAGGGGTTGGTCACCGACGCGACGTACGGGATCGCGCTTTTCAGCACGGTGATCGTGCCGGGGGCGACGTTCCCCCGCCGGCCGCCGCCGTGACGGTAGGCGCTCAACCGGAGGGTGGCGCCCTTCGGCGGCACCGCGCCGTACTGGCGGAACCCTCCGTCGCCGGTTCGGATCGCGGGCCCCAGGTCAAGCTGCGCCCCGGCCAGGTCCAGGGTGAAATGCCGGTCATCCGGCCCGCTCTCCGCGAACGACTCGCGAAGCTGCCACGGATCCCACGCCCCCGTCTCCGGATCGAGTACTTCGAGGTGCTCCCCGTCCTCGAGCTCCAGAACGGGACCGTACCGGAGATTGAAGCTCTGCCCCGGCGTGCCGTCGCTCTCCCCGATGACCTCCTCCACGAGCGTCATGGAGTGCGCGACGGGGATGATCGCTCCGAGCGTCGCCGCGGTGATCGAGTAGACCTCGGGAGGGTGGGAGAAGGTCGCGGCCGCCTCGCCGGAGCGGGTCCGGTCGTCCAGCCGGCAGCGCAGCCAGTACCCGCGCTTGCCGCCCATGCTGACCTGCTCGTGTCCCGCTGGGAGCTGCAGCTCCACGATCCCCGACCCGAAGTTGAAGCCACCGGTGCTGTCCAGCAGCACTTCGCACTCGGCCCACCCGCCCGGACCGTCCGAGGACGAGATCTCCCACCGCAGCGGCGGGTCCTCAGGGTCGACGCCCGCGCCGCGGGCCTGCGAACAGTCGACGTCGAGCTGCATCAACAGGCGTGACAGGGGGACGTCGAAGCCGAGGTAGAGCGCTTCGCCGACGACCGGCGGACTCGAGAACGGGTGCTGGTCGGGGCCCTTCGGCCGCGCGACGCCATCTGCGACTCCGACCTCCTTGAACACACGGCCCTTCTCGACGCCGTAGGTCGTGGGACGCGCGTCCGGGATGGTGAAATCCTCGACCGTCTGGAAGACGGTCGATTCGTCGCTCGGCGTTCGTAGCGTGCCCAGCTCGGTGCACGCCGCCACGTTGACCGGCTCGGTTGCCGGCGCCGCGAGGCGGAAGCGCACCTCGGCATGCGCCGCGGTGGGAGGCTCGAGGGTGATCCCCAGCAACTCCATCAGCGACACGTGCAGCTTGTCCGGGATGCGGTTCAGACGGTAGATGACCATCTCGGTCATCCAGGCGAACAGCTCGATCAGCGTGATGCCCGGGTCCGAGACGTTGTGCTCCGTCCATTCCGGGCAAGTCTGGGCGATGCGGATCCTGGCCTCGTTCACCAGGTCCTGGAACGTCCGGTCGTCGAGGGTGACCTCCGGCAGGCGCATCAGGACTCCTCGGCCGGGATGACGTAGAACGGGTACACGAGGTTCCGCACGTCGTTGGTGGGACGCAGCGCGTAGGTGATGTCGATCAGGAGCTCGCCGGAGCCGACCCGGTCCGTGTCGAACTCGACGCTCAGGACGTTGATGCGCGGCTCCCAGCGGTCCAGGGCCTGCCGGATCTCTTGCTCCAGGCGGCCGAGCACGTAGGGGTCGACGGTCTCGAAGACATAGTCATGGATCCCGCAGCCGAACTCCGGCCGCATCGGGCGCTCCCCGGGCGCGGTCCCGAGTATGAGGGCGATCGCTTCCTGGACGTCTTGGTCGTGCCCGACCAGCGCCAGGCCCCCGCGGGCCTCGACGCGGAGGGGGAACGCGACCCCGCGGCCGATGATGTCGCTAGCCAAGTTGGATCTGGCTCCCTGAGACCTTGACCATACCGCCCGCCTTCAGGTCGAGGTTCCCCGACGCCTCGACCTTTACCGAGCCGCTTCCCTTGATCGTCACGTTCTGCCCCTCGATCTGGACCGTACCGTCCTTCTTGCAGGTCAACTTCGCGCTGCCGATCTCGAAGGTGAGCTCCTTCTCGCCCTTCCAGGTGATCTCTTCCTTGACGTTCACGATCATCTTCTTCTCGCTGGTGAGCGCGAACGAGCCGTCGGTCTGCACCAGATCGCCGGGGGTGTCCTTCCCGTTCCAGACGGCGCCGAGCACGTACGGCTTCCGCACGTCGTCGTGCTCGAACGACACGACCACCTCGTCGCCGACGCAGGGGAGCATCAACAGGCCCTTGTCCTTGCCGGCCCCAGGCGACACGACCTGGGCCCAGTAGCCCTCCACGTCCTCACCGAGGTCCGGGAACTTCACCCGCACGCGCCCCATTGCCTTGGGATCCTCGTTCTGGGTCACGATACCGAGCACCACGGAGTTGCCCCAGCGCTTGGCCTGGGCGGGGGTGAGCAGATCGACGAGGCTGCGCTCGCTCTCACCCGAGATGGTGAACTTCGTCCGGTACCCGCGGGCGCCCTTGAAGATGTGCGTCGTCGACGTGAGCGTGTAGGTGCCGCCGTAGCGCTTGCCGACGCCGCTGACCTTGACCTTGCCGCCCGCACGGACGGCCGGGTTTCCCTTCGCGACGCCCTCGGCCTCGACGTAGGCATTGGCAACCCGGTTCGCGAGGCTCTTTGCGAGCGTGTCCGCCTCTTCCTGACTCCCGACGGGGCGGTTCGCAACACGCAGGGTTCCCCCGGAGAGGGCGCCGACGACGGCGTCGCGGGCCACTCCGATCGCCGAGGTGAGGTTCTCCGGCTTCGCGGTGGCCTCGATCGCCCGCTTCGCGGCGTGGTCCCATGCGCGCACGACGACGTCCTCGACCTGCTGAACGCCGGTGACCCGCGGGTGGAACTCGATGAGCTCCTCACCCCAGCGAAGCTCGACCTCCCCGCCGCCTTGGGTGCCGCCGCCGGCCTCGCGGAAGTGGAACTCGTTGGCCGAGACCACCGCCTCGTTGCCGACCCGTTGCGCGAGCGTCCTCAGGAACTCCCAGTCGGTCTGGTTGTTCTGCTGGACGAACTCCATCGGCCCGCCGGTGTCGGTGATCTCCCCGATCTCGATCCCCGCCCGCTGCGCAACCCGTTTGGCAATGTCGCCCACGGTCATGTTCTGGTACGTCTCGGTCTGGCGCGTCCGGTTGAGCTGGTGCGAGGCGTCGAGGCCGCGCGCGACGATCTCCGCCCCCGACGAGCCGAAATGCGGCTCGACGGACGTGATCTGACCCTTCAGGAGGCTCACAAGCCGGTTCCCGCCTGGCGCTCCGAACGAGAGCTCGACCTGCTTGCCCACCTCGAGCGGCAGCGAGTCGACGAGCTTGAGGCCGGGGTCGGCGATGCGGATCACGAAGGTGTCCGGCAGTTGGAGGTGGTCCTCGACGCGGACCTCGAGGAGCTTGGCGGCGACCTCCGGGTCGAGCGCCTGGCCGTTGAGCTTGACCTCGATTCCGGCGATGGTTGCGGACGGGGGCATCAGCGGCTCACAGCTCAGTGAGGGTGGGGATGGAGAGGACGGCGCCACGCTGCAGCCGCATGGGGTCGTCGATGCCATTGGCCCGCGCGACGGTCCGCCACAACGTGGCGTCGCCGTAGGCCGCGAACGCGATGGACGGCAGGCTGTCGCCGTCGCGCACCACGTGTGAGTGGACGCCGGCCATCCCCCGGGTGGTGGGGTTGGTCCCGGGTGCCTGCCCGGGCTGCCGAGTGCCGGTTCCGGCGTTTGCCTGACCGCTTGTCGCGGACTGCACCTGGATCAGCGAGATCCTCGCCTGGGCGCGGATCGGCACGCCGTCCGGTCGGAACATCGTGAACTGGATCGATAGGGAGTCGCAGACGGCGTTGAACGTCGAGGTCATGCCCCAGACGAACTCGATCATCGGTGGGCGCGCGGTGTTCGTGCCGGTCGCGTCGGATTTGGTCGCCTCCATGGCGGCGAACAGCTTGTCGGTGATCGTGCGGACATCGCCGTTCTCTTCGTCCGACTTGTCGAACAGCAGGTCGAGTTGCAGCTTCTGTCCCTGACCCCCGCCGAACTGTGCCGTCGGCAGGCTCGCGCCGGTGACGGGCTGGATCTGCCACTGGTTCGTTTTCTGGAGGGTGTACTCCTTGGGGTTGAACAGGCAGCTGATCTCCTCGCCGCCCTCGATCTTGAGCACTGCCTTCGTGAGTTCTCCGGTCGGCGGCATCAGCTCACCCCACACGCTCAGGTCGGAAGCCGGTGTGGACGAACTCGAGGGTCTCCGTCGCAATATTGCTCGAGCTCGCGTTCAGATTCGGCCCGGTCCACTTGACCGGGAACGCGCCGTCGAACGCCCACCGTCGCACGGCCTTGCCGTTCGGGCCGAGCAGTTCGATGTACCCCTGCTTGCGGGCCGTCTTGGTCTGGCACTCGCGGAACCAGTCGAGCAGCGCCGACTCGTGCGTGATGCCCCGCTTCAGCACGATGTTCGGGTACTTCGCCCGCCCGCGCAGCTTGTGGACGTAGGTGTTCTGGCCGCCCTCCTGCCACTCGAACACCTCGTACTCGACGCTGAGGCCCGTCACCTCTGTGAAGTAGCCGAGGGTGATGCCCTCGATCTGCATTCTGAAGCTGAGCTCGCCGACTGGGTCCGGCGTCCGGCTCCCCGGGCTCGGGGAGCGCGACTGCCCGCCCCCGCCCGGCGGAGGCGGGCTCGGCCGGCTCGGCGTCGGCGCGTTTGGCGGCGCCGGGCCACTGGGAGCCGGGATGCTCGGGAGGGGGACGTCGATGTTGATGTCAACCATTTCGGGGTTCCTTACTTCAGAAGGTCGCCGATGAGGTCGCCCATGCGCTCGCGCTCCGCGAGGATGTCCCTCCGGAGCCGGTCGACAACCCCTTCGTAGATCTCCTCCATGTCCGTCCCGGGGCCGCCGGAAGGCTGCGCGGCCGAGGGTGCCCGCGCGTGCAGATCGGTGTTCGTGGCGGCGGCATCGGGGATGAATGGCTGCGCGGCCTCCGCCACATGGGACACGGCGCCGATGGCGTCGCCCAGGAACGACCGGGCGATCGCCCCGCCGTCCGGTCCCCCGATCGCTCCGGGCGGCGGCGGGAATATGACCGTCGCCGCGCCGGCGCCGTCGTCCGTGATGCCCGCACCGTACCCGGCCACGTGGCGCATGAGGCCCGTGCCGGTCGTGCGCGACACCGGCCGGCGGGGCGCGGGGACAGGTCCGGACTCCTCGCCCGCACGCACGAGGCGAAGCGGCGGGCGCGCCGGCGGGGCGGGATCATCGTGGGCGGCCCGCCGCCCGATACGCGCGACTGGGCGTGTGCCGGCGGTGGCCGGCGCACGAGCGAGGCGCGTACGCGGGGGGGCCGGCCGAGGTGGTGGCGCGGCGGGAGCGGGGGGCGCCTCGGGGACCGGGTCCGGCGCACGTGCGATCACCGGCTCGGCGGCGATGGGGTCCGCGGGTCCCGGCGTCGATGTCTGCGTGACGTTGCCCGGCGCGGCGGGTGCATCCGCGTCGGGCGCGATCCCGCCGGCCGGGGTCTGGCCTCCCGCCGTCTCGGCAGGCCCGGTCGGTAGCGCCGCTCCAACCTCGCTCCGATCGGTGCGCTCGGCACTTGGCGCGCGCGCCAGGCGCCAGCGTGCCGGCGCAGGCGCACCCGGAGCGGCGGCCGCGGGTGGCTCGGGATCCGCGATCGGCGTCCGGGGGTCCGGCGCCGAAGGCGGTCGTGCAGGCGGGAGCTCGACCGGCTGGCGCGCGAGGGTCGGGGTCGGGTCGGCGGGACTGGCAGGCGGGGGGTCGGGCCCGGCGACGAGCGGCACATCCGTCGCGGGCTGGGAGGGCCCGATCTGCCTGGCGATCGCGGCAGAGGGCGCGGTCTGCGCCTGACCGTCCTCGACGGTCGCAGGCTCGGACGGGGCAGTGGATGTGGTGGTGACCGGGGCGGGCGTCGGTGCGACGTTCAGACGAGGTGGCGCCGGCGCGGCCACCTGCTCGGCGCGCGCGGTCGGCGGGGTCTCAGCCGGTCGTGACTCGGCCCCCCCGGTGATCCTGCGAAGGAGTCGCCGGATCGGGCCGGGGGACGCGGCCGGCGGCCCTGTGGGCTCCGGCGACGGGACCGCCTCGACAAGGGTCGAAGGGTCGGCGGTCCGCGCCGGTCGCGACACCCGCGCGGCCGGCCGCGGCGGCGGCTCCGGCAGGCTCGTTCTCGCAACCCGCCGCAGCGCGACGGGCGGCCTGTCGGGAGGAACCGGCGTCGATGCCGGCGGGGCCGTTGCGGGTCCCTCGTCCACGACCGGCTCCTCAGCGGACGGTTTGGCCTCGAGAGCTGTGGGCGGCGCGGCGCGTTCGGGCTGCGCGGTTCGGGACAGCCGGTAGCGGGGAGGGATCTCCTCGACGATGCGGGCATGCTCGGCGCCGGGGGGACGCGGCGGGCCCGCCGGCCCGGCCGCCGGGGTCGCAGCGGGCCCGGCCGGAGCCTCTGCCTCCTCGCGCGCGAGCGCCCCGCCGCCTGCGTACGGGACGCCCTGGGGCGGGCCGTCCCCGAAGATCCAGTCGAAGGCGAACTGGCTCATGTGGGCCGGCCGGCTCGTCGCCGGCTCGGACCCGGCCTCCGCCTGCCGGTGGGCCTCGGCCGGCCGGATCGTCCGTCCGATCGCGAGCCGGTTGACTCTCGCAAGGGTCGCCGGCCGGTGCTTGGCGGCCACCGACCGCGCAAGGCCGACGCCATTCTCGCGGTCGTGCGAGCCGCTTCGGGCGAGGAGGCGGCGTCCGAGGCGCCCGCTGACAGATCTCATGAGACCCCACCCGGCATCGCGTCATTCCTCCCAGACCGGGACGCCCGCGGCAGCCATCGCCTCGGCCTCCTCCAGGAAGGCCCGCCGGTCGTGGTGTTCGAGGTCGAGGATGTCATCGAGGGGCCAGTGGAGGTGGAAGGCGAGACGGGCCGCCTCCCGCAGAAGCTCTGCGGAAGACGGCCGCGTCATTCCCCCAGGCGACCGTCCTCGATCTCGGAGAGGTCCACCTCGAATGCATGCCTGCACTCCGGACAGGTCACCTGACCGACCGCCTCTCCGTTCGTGTTGAGTCGCTCGTACAGGCGTTGCAGGTGGTCGAAGTCCGTCGCGAAGAGCCCCTCGACGACATCGGGAGTGATGTCGGTCACCTCCCCGATGCGTGTCACAACCCGTGAGAGCAGCAGCACCGACAGGTACGCCTCGTTCTGACGGACGTCCGGGTCGCGGAGTGGCTCGATCTCATCCCGCGCCGTGGCGAGGCGCATCGTGCCCGTGCGGTGCAACGTGCCCGCCGGATCGACGTACCCGCGTGGGAGCGTGAAATCGAACTCGGTCCGCATCGGCCGGCCCCGTCGGCCTACTCGGCCTCGAGCCCTTCGTGGGCGATCTGGATCTCCTCCATCGCCACGTCGGAGCTCTTGGGGTCGAGGCTCGCGCCGGTGTACTTCAGCGGGAAGCCCTGAATGAACTTCCAGCGGGAGATCGGCTGGCCGGTGTAGTCGAGCAGTTCGATAAAGCCGTCGGTACGAGCGGCATCCGGGCCCTCCTTGATGACCTGGTCACGCCACTTCCACAGCTCCTTGCTGCCGTCGACACCGCGCTTGAGCGTGATGTTCGACCACTTGATGGGTCCGACGACCTTCCGGATGACCGGTCTGCCGTTCGCGTCGATCGAGGTGCTCTCGATCACCGAGTTCTCGGAGTCGAGGCCCTGGCACTCGCGAAAGAGGCCCGCGGACTCCCGGCCGCCGATCGACAGCCGGAAATGTGATGCGGGACGTGGTTCTTTGGGCGGCATCTGTTAGCTCCTCCTGTCGGTTCGGGCGGCTAGCCCGCGGTGACCTCGGCGGCGCCGCCGCCGGTAAACTGGCTGATACGGAAGATCACGAACTCGGCCGGCTTCACTGGCGAGACGCCGACTTCGATGACCACCTGGCCCGCCTCGATCACCTCCGGCGGGTTCGTCTCGGCGTCGCACTTCACGAAGAACGCCTCCTCCGGGGTGGCCCCGAACAGCGCCCCATCGCGCCACGTGCGCATGAGGAAGTTGTAGGTCGAGATCCGAAGACGGGTCCACAGGCGGTCGTCGTTCGGCTCGAAGACGGCCCACTGGGTGCCCTCGATGATCGACTCCCCGATGTAGTTGAACAGCCGGCGGACGTTGACGTAGCGCCATTCGGGATCGCTGGAGAGCGTCCGGGCCCCCCAGACGCGGATGCCGCGGCCGGGGAACGCGCGGATGCAGTTCACCCCGACGCGGTTGAGGCCTCCCTGCTCTTCGTGCGTGACCTGGAAGCCCAGGCCGTTCGCCCCAAGCACAACTTCGTTGGCGGGTGCCTTGTGAACGCCGCGACTGCCGTCGACCCTGGCCCAGATACCGGCCACGTGGCCGCTGGGGGGCACCATGATCGGCCGGCTGGTGATGGGATCCATCACCTCGACCCACGGGTAGTACAGCGTCGCGAACTTCGAGTCGTAGCCGGCGGTGCTCATGCGCCAGTCCAAGATGTCCTGCGGGATCATCCCGGGCGGGCCGTCGAGGATCGCCATCCGGTCGCCCATGTTCTCGCAGTGGGCGATCATCTTGCCCTGCAGATCGCGGACCTTGACGTCGTCTCCGTTGGAGCTGAGCGACCAGACGTCGGGCATGATGATCATGGTCACCTCGTCCACCGCGGCGAGGCTGCCCATGCCCTGCCGTTTGGCGACGTCACCCTCGAACTCCGCGGGGGTCACCTCCTTGGAGCCGCTGACCGACGCGCCCAGCGTGAAGCTGCCGGTGGCGGGAACCCGCTGGGCGTCGGGGAGGGAAGCGCCGGTCTCCTCGATCGCGATCAGCTTCGAGGCCGAGTTGACCTTGGTGGCGATGTGCGAGCGGCCCTTCTTGAGGGTCAGCCCCTCATGCTCCTCGCGCTCCGATCCTGCAGTGACGACGATCTTGAAGGTCGGCTCTTCGGGCGGCGGTGCCTCTTCGCCCTCCTCGCCTCCGCCACCGGCGTCCTTCGACGGCTCCTGGATCACCTCGACGGACACCGGGCCGGCGACCCCCGGCAGCGCGGTCGCCCGGTAGGCCTCGATGCCGGCGTCGGTCGACGAGGGCAGCGCGGCGGTCGGGCGCGGCGCGTCGCCGTCCCCGGACGCCACCCGGACCACCCAGCACAGGCCGCCGCCGTTCTGGAAGAAGCCATAGACGGAGTGGGCGAGGTACGCGCCTTCCATGAACGGGCCGTTGTCCGGGTTGGACGGGTCGCTGTAGGTGCGGGCGAACTCCGTCCAGTTGGATATCCGCATCGGCGTATTGGCAGGCCCCCCGGGCGCGAGACCTACGAACGCGGCAATCGAGGTTCCCACCCCCTCGATGGGCTTCGACTGCGCTGGGATCTCCTCGACGTAGACCCCTGGGGTCAGGTAAGTCGGCATCTCACTCTCCCTGTCGGGCTTGTGTTGCGTGCTTGAGCTCGTTCAGCAAGGCATCCGGGGTCGCGATCGGGACCCGCCTCGATACTGGGCTTCCGGGGTCGAACACCTCCATCGCGGTTTCGTCCAACGCCCAGAGGATCAGCGTGGCGGTTGGCGCAGCCGCGCGAACCCGGTCGCCCAGGTCCTGCGTCCCTCGATCTCCGAGCCTGAGCACCACCGCGTCCGGCTCGATGCGCTCCGCGAGCGCCACGATCTCCGGGGCGGCCGACTCCTGGACGACCTCGACGCCGTCGTCCGCCAGCATCCTGCTCATGCCGATCTGGGTCATAGGCTCCAGGTCGCCGAGCAGGACGCAAGGACGCCGTGCCAGGTTCGAGGACACGGTGGTGATGCTCGCGCGCGTGGGCGTCCCCGGCCAGGGCTCCGAGGAGCAGCGTTTCGGGCAGGGCGCGATTCACTTTCGGTCAGCCCGCTTCCTGGCCGGCGGCTTCGGAGCCGGGCCGATCGCGATGTCGACCAACCCGCCGGGAATCGCCACGGTCGTCTCGCCCTCCGTGCCGTCGGGCGCGCGGGCGCGAAAGTGATGCTCCCCCGCGGGGAGGCGATCCATCAAAAACCTTCCATCGCGGTCGCTGACGGCCCACGATCCGGTCCCTTCCACGAGCACCCAGGCGTTGACGATCGGCTCGCCCGATCCGGTGCGGACCGTTCCGCCGATGCGGTGCGTCTCGGTGAGGGTCGCGCGGGGCGCGTCCGGGTCGAGCATGCGGATGACCTGCGTCCGCACCTCTGGGCCGCGTTCGAGCGACGCGCCGGGCTCGCACGACAGCGTGACGCAGTAGTCGATCGACGCCTTGTACTGGCCGCCGACGGTGCTCCAGAACTCGGGTCCCCCCTCCGTCCTCGGCTGGGCGACGCGGGTGTAGAGCGGATAGCGGTCGACCGGCTGCATCCCCAGCGTGCCCGCCAGCACGTCCTCTGGAAGCTCCGGATAGGCGTAGAGCGCAGCGAGCGCCTGCGACAGGAGGCGATGCTCGTCCTCGACCTCCCGTGTCCATGCGGTGAGCGCGTACGAGGTCTCCAGACGCAACGGCGGGCGAAGCTCGACGGGCAGGCCGTTCTCGGCGCGAGGCTCCCAGTCCATCGGCCGGTGGTCCTTCGATTCGCGCAGGTCGTACATGAAGAGGTTGACGGTCGGCACCGAGAGCGCCGCCGACCACTCCTTGCTGGGGGCCTCGAAGGCGATGTCGACCCCGTCGAATCCGTGCGCGGAGAGCTCGCGCCGCAGGAGTTGACGCAACGTCTCGTCCAGGTCGGCCAGCATCGTGTTGAGCGGGACCCGGATCGCGAGCATTCACGCGCTCCTCTGCGACGGCGTCGGCATCGCGCCCTATGAGAGCATCGCGCCCCCCTCCGCGTACCTCCCTGGGCACGTCCTTCGGGGCAGACAATGGGGCAGGGGCGACTGCCCGTTCGGGTCAGGCGGGCCGAGGCTCCGCGTCGGGCGGCAGGTCCCCGTCGTTTGTTGCGGAGGCCTCGACCTCCGGCCAGGACGGGCTGTCGAGGTTCGGGTTCGGGATCATGGCATCGAAGTCCACCCAGATTCGCGGATCCTCGCGGCAGTCGAACGCCCGACACGGAATCGGGCGGTGCTCGTACACCGTGCAACGCCCGGTGCCGTGCTCGCTGTGTACGCACCACCCGTCCTCGCGCTTGGCCAGGGCGTAGGGCTGACCCGGATCCCAGCGCAGGATGCCCTCCTTGACGTCCTCGCCCGACAGGCCGATCTGGAGGCGGCAGCACGAGGCCTTGCACGCGTGGATGCGGTTCTCGCAGTCGATCGGGGGCGAGCCCTCGTACTCGTGCTTGCCGACCTCGAAGTCCTGGCGGATCACCGCCATCCCACGTGTCAGGAACCTTCGCCGTACCGGCTCCCGCGCCCGCTCGGTCGCGGCGTCGAGCTCCTCGCGTGTGACGACGCCCCGGTCAACGAGCAGCTCGACGAGCGCGTCAACTGTCTTCGCCGCCTCCTCCAGCTCCGTGGTGTTGGCGTTCGCCCGGTCGTGGGTGTAGATCAGCCCCCACAGGATCTCGGCCGTCGAGAGGCCCTCGTCGAGGGTGCCCTGCGGCGGTCGCGGCTCAGCCATCGACCTGCTGCTTCAGGCAGTCGGGCCAGTCCGGGTCGTGGAGCCGGGGGTTCGGGACCCGGCCCTCGAAGTCGAGCCAGATCCGGCTGTCGCCGCTACAGTCGAACGCCCGGCACGGGATCGGCCGGTGCTCGTACACCGTGCAGCCACAGGTCCCCTCGTCCATGTGGACGCAGTAGCCGTCGGCCGTCTTGGCGAGGGCGTAGGGGTGGAACGTGTGCCAGCGGAGGACACCCTCCTCGACGTCCTCGATCGACAGCCCGACCTGCAGCCGGCAGCACGCAGCCCGGCAGAGATGCACGCGCTGCTCGCAGTCGATCTGCGGGATGTCGGCGAACTCGTGCTTGGAGACTTTGAACTGGCGATGGATGATCACGTTGCCCTGCTCGACCATGCGGTCCCGGACCGCCGCGGCCGCGCGCGCGCGGGCGGCCTCGACTTCGTCGCCGTCGAGCACCCCGCGCTCGACGAGGAGGCCGACCAGGCCGACGAGGCGTGCGATGAGGTCCTCGAGCTCGACCGTGTTCGCGTTCTCCCGTTCGTGCGAGTAGACGAGGCCGGCTCGAACGCCGGCCCCGGCTGTGCGGGCATGCGCACCTGCGGGTGGGTCGTCGCGCCCGGACATCAGAACAGCGGTTCCTCCTCCTCGGACCCGACGATTCCCTGTCGGCCGGAGATGCCTTCCGCAGGTCCTCCGCCGGAACCTCCGCCCGGCCCGGTCTCGGCCGGTGCCATTCCGCGCAGGACGTCGGAGAGGATGCCCTCGAAGCCTCGGGCCGGGGCGCCGCCCCCAGCCTTTCCACTGGGGGCGCCCCCAGGCCCGCCCTGACTCGGCGCGAGCCCGCGCAGAGCCCCGAAGAGGATGTCCTCGAAGCCCCCGCCCGGCGTCCCGCCCGCCGACCCGCCGCTGCCGTCAGCCGCGATCGGCGGGCTCATGGCCGGCCCACCGCCATCGCCGCCCCCGGAGCCTCCCCCGACCAGGCCGTCCCCGCTCGTCGCGCCTGCGGCTCCAGGAATGCCGGTCCCGCTCGGCGACACGCCCGGGGGCGCGGGGGCCGCGGGGGGGGCCGCGACGGACGGCGCGGGCGCCTGGGTGGGCGAGGCCTCGCAGATGCGCGGGTCGTCGGTCGGCCCGCAGAGCGGCCCCTGGACCTGCGCCGCCTCCTCCGCCTCGATCTGGCCCGCGATGCGGATGTCCGCCCGGCGCTCGTTGGCGTTCTCCTTGTTGTCCGGATCGGGGGCGAGGAGCTCGCCGAACGCGAACACGTCCGGCTGTGCGCTCGACCCGAGGAAGTCCTGGATCATCTGCTTCACCCTGCGGGCCCGCTTTTCGGAGAGCTCCAAGTTGAACTCGTGAGAGCCGGTCGTGCTGGCGCGGCCCGCCACGATGACCTGATTCTGTCCGAACATGACGCGGCGCTTGACCGGCGTGGGCAGCTGGGTCAGCCATGTGTGCAGCTGCGACTGCGCGGTGCCCTCGTTCTCGAAGGTGTCCTTCGCAACCTTGAAGGGCTTGAGCGTCTGGCCACAGCAGACAGGCACCGGCGGCGGCGGAGCGGGCACCCGCAGGTCGAGGTCGAACATGTGCTGGAAGATGTGGGTCTCCGGGATCGTCTCGCCGTTCGGGCGGGTCGTGGAGATGCTGCTCTTGATCGCCGGCTGCTGGCTGACGTTGCCGCCGAGCGGGACGGGGTCCTTCGAGTGGTCGACCGGCAGCACCAGCTCGGCGGCCGTGCCGTGCGACTCCCCGCGGGGCGGCGGCCCGGTGAACCGCACCGACCGGTCCGCCTCGACGAAGAACCCGAGCTCGAGCGTTGACCGAGCTTTCCCGGTGTCCTTGAACACCTGGGGCTGCGGCGTGGGCGGCTTGGGGGCCGCGGGGCAGCCGAAGGCGCTTCGCAGCGCGTCCTCGACCAACTGCCGCAACCCGAGGAAGCATGCAAGGGAGAGTGCCTGTCCGGCCGGCGGAGGCACGGCGTTCGCCAGGAGGCAGAGCGCGGTAGTCCCCATCGTCGTCAGTGCCTGACAGATTCCGGCCGCGCCGCCCTGCTGACCCGCTTGGCAGAGCTGGCGGACCTCAGGGGGCGTGTTCGGAGGCAGGAGGTTGCAGTTGACGCCGGGCGGCAGGACCGGGCCGCCGCCCCCTCCCCCTCCGCCTCCTCCGCCACCGCCACCGCCGCCACCGCTGGTCCGCGCCCAGGTCATGTCGACGAAGAACAGGAGCTTGCCGCTGGAGAGCGGCGTCACCTGGAACTCCTCGTGGAACGGGTTCGCGTCGAAGCTCTTGATCTGGTCGGGCTCGGTGCCGCTGCGGACGACGGCGCTGGGCGTGAACGCCACGTCCCAGCCCGGAATGGACTTGTCGGGGGTCGTCCTGCGCTGGAGCATGCGGCGGGAGAGCACCGGGGCGGCGGCGAGGGTCCGGGACCGCAGCTCCGGCGCGAGGGCAATCGTGAACGGGTCGTCGAGCCGCGCGATGGTGCGCCGTGCGACCTGCTCGGCCGAATGCTCGTGCGCGTCGGCCGGGTCGCTCACGAGGACTCCGCTCGGATGCCGCTGTCCTGCGGGCGCGGCGCCCTCCGCTTGCTGAGCAACGTGGGCGATCTCGTGGGCGAGAAGCTGGAGGCCGCCTCGCGATCCGGGCGCGTAGCGGCCCGCCCGGAAGTAGATGTCCGAGCCGGTGGTGAATGCCTCGGCGTCGACCTCGCGAGCCAGCACATCCGACTTGCTGTCGGCGTGGATCCTGATCGCGCCGAGGTCGAGGCCCATCGCCGGCTCGAGCGTCGCCCGTGCAGACTCGTCCAGGGCAGCGCCGCGACCGAGGCTGGCGCGTATCTGCTCGTCGAGGTCGGTCCCCTGGCCGTGCTCGTGCCCGTTCTCGGCTTGCGGCACGCTGGATCCACAGGTCCCGCCGCAGGAGCAGTGGCCGTCGCCGCACGCCCGCATGAGCAGCGGCTCTCGCTCGGGCTCCGGCTCGACAGCAGTCTGGCTCGCCGCCGATCCGCACGTCCCACCACACGTGCAGTGCCCGTCGCCGCACGAACGCATCAGCAGCGGCCCGGACTCGGGCTCCGGCTCGACCGCGCCGTGGCTCGTGCCCCTACCGCACGCGCCCCCGCACGTGCAGCGCCCTTCGGCGCAGCGGTGAATCGAGATGGGCTCCGCGGGCTCGGCGCCGTGAGGGTCTGTGTCGTGCATACGACGCGCCGCGCATTGCGAGCAAGTGCAGTTACCGCCGGCGCATCGCTGAACGGATTGACGGCTCGCAGAGATCATCCGCTGGACGATGGCGTTGCCGCCCGCGCCCTGGAGCGCCCCGATGACCAGCGCGCGGCCGCCGCTGTCTGCACGCGCGATTGTCGCCAACCCGGCGCCGTCGATCTGGCCGGGTCCCCACGCGGTGGATTCGGCACTCAATCGATCCGGACGGGACCGGCGTGTGAGCGTCTCGACGGCGTCTCTGTGGCGCAACGGAAGCTTCCCGTGCCTCAGCGCCCGGCCCCGTCGTGCACAGCTCGTGCCTTTCCACGGATCAGTTCGTGGAAGCGCTCGAAATCCGACTCGAGGGTGAGCCGTCCGAGCTTCGCGTACTCGAGCGCGACGCCCTTGACGAGGTGCTCCATCATGATCGTCCCGCCGTCCTCGGCGGCGAGGAACGCGGCGGCGAGGGACGCGTTGCGGATGCCTCCACCGGAGAGCTTGAACTGCGACGCGAGGAACGCCGGCTCGATGTCGGCCGCGAGCGGAGCCTTCTCGGGCAGGACCAGCTGCCAGATCCGCTCGCGGTCTTCGGGCTCGGGGAAGGGAAAGTCGATCACGAAGTCGAGGCGCCTGAGGAACGCCTCGTCGATGTTCTGCCGGAAGTTCGTCGCCAGGATCACCGCGCCGGAGTACGACTCCATCTTTTGGAGCAGGTACGCGACCTCGATGTTCGCGTAGCGGTCGTGCGAGTCCGAGACCTCCGAGCGCTTTCCGAACAGGGCATCGGCCTCGTCGAAGAACAGGATCGCGTTCGAGCCCGACGCCGCGTCGAAGATCCGGTCGAGGTTCTTCTCGGTCTCCCCGATGTACTTCGAGACGATCGTCGCCAGGTCGATCCGGTAGAGGTCGAGACCCAGGTCATGGGCGAGGACCTGCCCGGCCATCGTCTTGCCGGTGCCGGACTCCCCGGCGAACAGCACCTTCAGCCCCTGGTTCTGGACGGTGCGCTCGAACCCCCACTCGGACAGCACGAGATCGCGGTGACGAAGGTAGGACGAGATCGAGTGCAGGACCTCCGTCGGCCGCTCGGGCAGCACGAGCTGGGACCAACCGAAGGCGGGCTCGAGCCGGGTGGCGAGCTCGCCGAGCCGAGTACTCGACGCGCGCCGTGCGCCGAGGTCGAGGTGCTCCCGTGTGGGCCCGTCGAGCCCTTCGACGGCGGCGGCGTTCCTGGCGACCTCCGCGGCGTCGGCAATCTGTCCGATGGAGAGTTGGAACTTCGCGGCGGCGTCCTCGACGTCGGCGGTTCCGGAGTGCGCCGCCCACGCCGCGCGGCGCTCCCCGTAGCCGGGCATCGGCGCCTCCACGACGAGAGCGGTGCGATCGCCGAGCGCGACGGCAGCTTCGCGCCTCGCGGCGATGAGGAGGGCCCTGCTGTCCTGGGTCGCCAACGCCCTGACGATCGAGCGCCGCTCGGCAGGCTCGAGACTCTCGAGCCCGTCGAACACGATTCGGCAGCCGTCGAGCGCCGCGGCGAGCGCCGCCTCACGGCCGAGATCGGCGTCACCGACGTCGGCGAGGTCGAAGACGAGCAGGGGGGTTCCGAGCGCGAGGGCGAGGATCGCGCCGGCGTCGGCGCCCACCACCAGGAGCGGCAGCTCCGTCTCGCACCGGATCAGCGCGCGGAGCTCCTCGACCACTCCGGCGCGTCCGGGGTCGTGGCTCGGGAGCGGCTGGCGGCGCATGCGCCCATCGCGGGCCGGCTCGTCGAGGTCTGCCCCCACGAGGAAGCCCGCCAGGCGGTCGGCCACCTTGATCGCACGGTCGGCGACCGGGGTCTGGTTGCGCTCGTCGATCAGCCGGATCGCGCCGCTCCGACGCAGCGGAGCCGAGTGGCCGAAGCGGGCGAGCACTTCTCCGGCGTCGACATCGTCCGACGTCAGCAGGCGGGCGACGAGCCCCGGGCTGGGGAGCTTGCGCGTGACATCGTCATGGAGGTACGCGAACAGCCTGCCGTAGCGGGGGGAGAACTCCGGAGCCGCCGACAGCGCCAGCACAGCGGCGTCGAGCGCATCGAGGCCGAGGAGCTCCGCGGCGTGGCGCAGGCGGGCGTCGGGGTCGGGCGCGTCGGTCGTTCGAGCCATCGCGAGCGCCTGCTCGTCGGTGACGTACAGCCCCCGGAACGGGTCGATCGGGGTGGGGTCCGAGCTCGCGACCGCCTCGACCGCCAGGCGGATTCTCTCCGCGAGCGCCGCAAAGGTCGGAAAGCCTGTCTCAGGCGAGCTCATCGGCCGTCCGGTCGGCCTCCGCCTCCATGCTGTCGCCCGGCTGCGTGACCGTCAGAGGTCCGCTCGTCGGCGCGCCGCGCTGTTGCACGACATGGGTCAACTCGTGCGCCAGCAGGCGGTCCCCGCCGGACGTCCCCGGTTGGTACTGGCCCTCCGCGAAGTAGAGGTCGCTGCCAGTCGTGAACGCGCGAGCCGAGACGGACCGCGCGAGCGTGTCGGCAGTGGAGTCCGTGTGTACTCGGACGTCGGAGAGGCTGTCGCCCAGCGGCTGGGAGAAGCGCGATGCCACGCCGCCGTCGAGTGTCTGCCCACTGCCGCGGGTGCGCGCGATCGTCGCCTCGACGTCGGGGTGGGCACGACCGTCGGGCAGGATGCCCGCGCCATCCCGTGCAAGCGCGGCGAAGGCCCGGTTGCCGACGCTCGAGGCAAGCCGCTCGGTGGGAGACTGCTCGTGCTCCGGCGCCTCGACCTCGTGGGTTCGAATGCGGTCGTGAAGCCGATCATGACCGTGCTCGCCCATGTGTCCTCCCGTTCGACGTCGTCGAGGATACGCCCGCGTCCAGGGGTCTGCGACCCGTCGCCGGGGACGGCATGGCTGCCCAAACGGGCATCACGCCTCCCACGGCCGGCTCCGATGAGCGTGGTCCCACCACGTCGCGGGGGCCATCCCTTCCGGCGGGCAGGCCCATCTGCCCGAAAGGTTGCACCCCCGATCCTCGGGCGCGGAACGGATCGAGGGGTACGATCTCGCACGTTCCGTCCGAGGAGGCCGGCGCTTGGCCGTAGCGGCATCCAGCCGTGAGCACGAGCGGTATGCGGTGCGCAGCGAGCGCTCGCCCGGCCTGCCGCCCGTCGCAGGACCCCTGCCGGTCGGGGTGGGAAACCGCGCGTTCGCGGGGATGATCGCCCGGCGGGGGACCGGCGAGGGTGACACGCCGGCCCCGAGCGTGGGAGGCGCACTCGAGGGCAGCCTGCGGGCGCTGCTCGCCATGGACGGGCCAGTCCCCGGTGGTGAGCGGCCAGCCGCGGCGGACGTCACCGATCCGGGCGACGCAGCCGGGCGGGCCTCGCCGTCCGAGCCCGCCCGGGCCCAGCCCGCGGGCGGTGCCGCGGCCGCCACGGGAAGCGACCGGGGCACGGCGCTCGGCGACATCCCCCTCGCGGGCCTCGGCGACCCCGGTGTCCTCGACGGCCTCGCGAGCGGGGCGGGAACGGCGATGGAGGAGGCCGTCTCCCGCGCCGAGTCGGTCGTCGCCGGGGTCGAGGGCGCCGTCGCCGGAGGCGAGCCCGTGTTCTCCGGCGGTCTTCCGGCGGGCCTGGCGGACCTCGGGAGCGAGCAGGGCGCAGCAGGCCGGACCGGCGCCGGCCCGTCGGAGGCGCCCGCTCGAAGCGGAGTGACGGACCTCGGGAGCGAGAAGGCTGGGGCGGGCGGAGCCACTGCCGGCCCGTCCGAGGTGCCCGCGACCGCGGCCCGGGGGAACGCCCCCATGGAGTCGGCCGGCCCGTCCGGTTGCGGATGCGAGGACTGCGCCGATTGCGCCGGAGGCAGTGGGGCCGGCGTGATCGCCCGCAAGGCGAAGGCGGGTGGGATCACGCCCGTGCGTGGCCCGCCCCGAATCCAACGCGGACTGCTGGACGAGATCGGCGGGGCCGCGTCGTCGGCAGCCTCCGCAATCGGGGGAGCAGCATCCTCTGCAGCCTCTGGGGTGACCGGAGCCGCCTCATCGGCAGCGTCCGCGGTTGGCGGAGCGGTCGGTTCTGCCGTGTCGGCCGTCGGCGATGCCGCCTCCTCGGTGCTCCCGGGTGGGCTCGTGGAGATGATCAGCGGCCTCGCAGGGGCTGCGCGCTCGCGCATCGGGTCGCTGACGGGCCTGGAGGAGCAGGCGACAGGGGCGCAGGGGCAGATCCAGCAGCAGGGCCAACAGGCCCGGCAGGAGGCCGAGCATCAGGTCGAGCGCGGCCGGGAGCAGAGCGGCCAGGCCGAGAGCCAGGCCCGCGAGACCGCGACCCACGTCGAGCAGCAGACCCAGGAGAAGCGCGACCAGGCCGAGACCGTGGCCGGTCGGATGAACGGCATCGGCGGGCTCATCGGCCCCGCCCTCGACCCAGGTGGAGGCCTTGTCGCCCCGCCGGCCGCTCGCGAGCTTGGTCAGCGCCTGGCCGGCGTAGCGCAGGGCCTGCCCGGCGAGGCCGCGCGGGCGGCCGGAGCCGGTGATCTTCCGGCGGCAGTTCAGGACGGGCAGAAGGCCGGGCCCACCGAGAACTGGGACTGTACCGCCTCCGAGGTCATGCGGACTGTGAGCAACCTCGGCGAAGGCATGGGTCGCCGCGCCGAGTCGCTCGGCAAGCGCATCCTCGGCGAGGAAGGCTACGCACGGCTCATGGCCTTCGGCGGGCAGGTCTCCCAGGGCGTCAGGAACGCGGCCGCCGCGGTGCGCCGCACGGCGGGAGAGATCGCCGGACGCGTGCAGGCGTGGTGGCAGCGTACGACCGGCCCGATCGCCGAGCGGGCACGGCAGGCGCGGGAACGCCTGGGCAAGGTGTGGCAGGGGATCACCCAAGGCGTGCGAGGTTGGGTCGACCGGCGGTGGGGTGAGCTCAGCCGCAACTGGGAGCGGATCAAGACGGCGGTCGTGCCGCGCCTCGAGGCCGCCGTGAAGGGCGTCAAGGAGTTCGTCGGGGGGACGGTCGAGCGAGCCCGCGCGGCGGCCGGACGGTTCTGGGACATGCTGCCTGGCCCCGTGAAGTCCATCGTGACCGGCGTCGGCGTGGCGGTCGTCGGGCCGGCGGCCCTGGTCATGGAGGGCGCCCGCCGCCTCGGCCAGTTCGTGAGCGACCACAAGGGTCAGATCCTCGGCGCCCTTCGAGCTGCGGGTGACCGCTTCATGCAGGACGTCGCGAGGGCGTGGAACGGGGCGAAGGAGGTCCTCTCAGCCGTCTGGACCAAGGTGCGCGAATGGGGGAGCCAGATCGGATCGGCGATCCGGGACAACGCCCGCGCCCTCTACACCGCCGCGGACGAGGCGACGGGCGGTTGGCTCAGCAAGATCCGTGACGCCCTGAGCGCGAAGGGCCCGAGCATCCGCGACGACGTTTGCGCCCTCCTCGGGGAGGCAACCGGCCCGTGCATCAGGAGCGCCCTCCCCAAGCACGGCGACTTCGCGGAGGCGAGCCTCTCCGGGGACCTGACCGTGCCCATCGAGGGCGTGCCCGTCAAGCTCGCCGCGGGCGCGAAGGTGAACATCGCCGGCGACACCTCGGGCGCGGCGCCCGGGGCGAACCGACCGTCGGCGGCGAGTTACACCGCGACGATCTCCGGGGAGGGATCCCTCTCGGTCGCCGCCGCGCTCTCGGGCGGCGGGGGGGGCGGCGGCGGCCAGGGAGGAGGCAAGGTGGGCGTCAGCGTCGACCTTCCGCAGGGTGGCAAGGCGAAGTTATGGGAGCGCCTGACCGGTGGCCCCGCCCCGGCGACGCCGGCGACCGGCCAGCCCGCCGCGCAGGGCGTGCCCGGCCGGCCGGGCACGGCAGCGCCGAGCGGTCAGCCGGCAACCACCGGGCCGACGTCGCCACTCGCCAACACCCAGGTCGGCCCGTCCGCGAAACCCGGCACGTCGCCACTCGCCAACACCCAGGTCGGCCCGGCCGCGAAGCCCGGCGCGCCCGCCCAGCAGCCCGGCGCGCCCGCCCAGCAGCCCGGCGCGCCCGCCCAGCAGCCGGGCGCGCAGGCGGCGCCGTCCGGCGGAGCCTCCGCGGAGGGCTCGGTCGAGGCCGGGCTCAAGGGCTCGGCCGAGGCCGTCTACACCTTCACTGCCGATGCCAAGGACCAGGCCAGCTGCCGCGGGCTCGGCGGGCTGAGCACCCTGCTCGTCGCGGCCGGTGCGTCGGCGGCGACCTCGCAGCTGCCGCCGCCGTTCAGCCTCGGCGGCTCCGGCGATCTGTCGATGAGCTCGTTCGCCGACCAGCTCACCTCGATGAAGATGACGTTCGCCCAGTTCGGCGGCCTCACCGTCGACCTCAAGCAGGAGGGCATCGGGAGCCTGAAGATCGCCGCGAGCGCAGAGCGCGGGGTGACCCTCGAGACGGGGAAGGAAGACACCGGCGACGCATCGATCAGCGCCTCGATCTTCACCGCCCTGAGCGGCTCGCTCGGCGGGGAGCTCGGTGTGGGCCCGCTCTCGGGCATCGGCGGCAGCATCGGCGGAGGCGGACGCCTGTTCGCCAGCCTCAAGTACATCCCATCGAAGGACACCATCAAGACGATCGACGCCGGTGCGAGCATCACCGCAAGCGTCTCGCTGAACAACGTCCAGAGCCTCATCGGCGCGCTCCCCGGCCCGGTCGCGGCGGAGGCCAGGCAGGCCCTCGAGCCGTACCTGGGCGCACATGGGAATGCCAGCGTCGAGGGCAGCGCGACGTTCAAGGTCAGCAACCTTCAGCAACTGGTCGTGGAGCTCGACGGCTACTTCGCGAACCCCGATGCCGTGACCCTGGACGGCGTCTACCAGCGCGTCTCCCGGCACCTGGCCAACAACAACGAGCTCAAGATCAAGGTCGAGTTGACCGCACGCACCCGCCTCGTCGGGGTCTCGGTGAGCGCCTCTGAATCCGGGGGCGTCGGCGGAAGCGTTTCCGCATCCCTCGACTCCGGCCAGAAGATCACGCTCGTCGACCGCACGTTCAGCAACCTTCGCCTCGCAGCATGACCTGCCGGGTTCGAGCGTCGGCGGGTAACGGCTCGCGAACGGCGTCCCTCCTTGACCCTCCGAGGACCCGCTGTGATCATCGTCCCGTGGCGGTGCTGGAGCGAGAGCGTGCGCGGCGCGGGAGCACACCGCCAGCCACCGGTCCGAGCCCGGATCATTCCCTTCGGGCTACCGGGGTTCTCGGGCTGCAGCGCACGATCGGCAACGCGGCGGTTGCGCGGCTGCTCGAGTCCGAACGGACCGAGCGAGGAGAGCGGCCTGAGCAGCCTCCCCCCGGGGGGCGGGCCACGTCCGCCGGTCTGCTGCGGCACGGGTCGAAGGGTGATGCCGTCAAACGGGCGCAGGAGCAGCTCAACGATCTCGGGGCGTCTCCCCAGCTCGATCCGGACGGAGACTTCGGCAGCCGGACCGAGTCGGCCGTACGGACGTTCCAGGCGGCGCACAACCTGCGCCCCGACGGGATCATCGGGGAGTTCACCTCGACGATGCTCACCAACGAGCATGCCCTGCACGGCGAGCGCGGCAGGAGCCAGCCCTGCCACACCCCCGACGACCCGGGTCCGGACACCGGGTTCGACGATGGGCCCGGCGGAGAGCCCCGGGCAGTGACCGGCCCGAAGGATCGCGTCGGCGACGGTCCCGCGGGCGACGAGAAGGTCATCGTCCGGCTCAGCGTCGAGACCGATCCGGCCAAGAAGAAGTCCGATGACGCCGAGGCCGCGGCCTTTGGCGGTGCCCAGGAGACCGCGCTCACGATCGCCGCCCTCGACGCGGTCCTCGCGAAGCACCCCAAGATCTCGACCCTGGGCCTGCTGTCACACGGGACCCCCGAAGGGAAGATCTTCATCGGCAACCAGCTGGTGAGCTTGGGCGAGCTCGCCGCCCAGTTGAAGGCGCGATCCGGCGGCGCGATCGGGAGCATCGTGTTCCTGGGCTGCAGCGTCGGCAACGACAAGGCCGGACTGGGCGACATCAAGGCGAGGCTCGGAGCGAAGAACAGCGAGGGCGCGAGCTGCAACCTCAGGACGCTGTCGGCGCCACCTGTTCCGGACGGCAAGGGCAAGCCGCTGCTCTCGGTGGCCGAGATCCGCGCCGCCGGCTCGCCCGACCCTGCGGAGGCCATCCGCAAGAACGCCAAGGCCGCGCTCGGCAGCGCATCCCGGACGGGTTGCATCTTCGGGTTCTCCCCTGCGGAGTCGATCGACTCGGTCCCCGACGAGAAGGTCTTCAAGGCCTACGACGAACACAAGGGCGTGCTCACGGCCAAGTTCACGACCACCGGCGAGACCTGTTACGAGAACCTGAAGTACGACAAGCCCGACGACATCTCCGGCTGCAAGCGCGTCCAGGCATGAACGAGGAGCGCGAGGCGTGATTGCGAGGCAAGAGTGAGCAGCATGGCACGGCGTCGCAGACGAGCATCTCGGGCACGGCCCGATCCGCCGACGACGCAGCGGCTCGACACCCCCGATCCACGGGAGGCGATCGTGCGCCTCCAGCGGGCGGCGGGTAACCGGGCCGTCGCCCGATTCGTCCCCACGGGCGCAAGGGATGAGCACGATATCGATCCACGATGGCGGCCCCCGGGGGCAGGTCGCCGCCTCGAGCCTGAGGAGCGAGCCCCGGCCGAGGCGCTCACCGGCCATGATCTGAGCGACGTGCGGCTCCACACCGGCGAGGAGGCCGGGCGGCTTGCTGGCGCACAAGGCGCACGGGCGATCGCCGTCGGCGGGGACATCGCCCTGGCCACCGGCGCGTACCAGCCGGGGACGGTCGACGGCGACCGGCTGATCCTCCACGAGCTCCTGCACGTCGGCCAGCAGGCCGACGCGCTCGACGACGGCACAACGCCCGGCGCGCCCGCCCCGCCGGAACAGGAGGCCACGAAGGTGGCGGCGGCGCCCGACCTCGCCCCTGACGGGATCCTGCAGACAGCGGCGCCCGGGGTCCCCCAACTGCAGGTCGAGCAGGAGACCCAGCTGGAATGGGATCGCATCGCCCGCCTGTTCGAGAAGTCCGACGACCGGCCCGGACCGGTGCACCTCGCCGAAGGCCTGCTGGAGACGCTCCAGAAGGCCCACGACCTCCTCGGGAAGACCGAGACCATGCCGAAGGAGACAGGTCCAAGGCAGCGGATACGCGACGGTCGCGCCGCGATGCAGCGCATCGCAAACGATGTCGCCGAGCTCGTCGGCGGGATCGAGCCGGATACGTTGCGCGAAATCGTCGCCGGGCTGGAGGAAGCGGTCGACGGGCTCCACCGCCTCGAGCGGATGAAGGACCTCCGCCGCGACGGACGCGCCGCCGGGCAGTCGTTCGACCGGCTGTTCCAGGGTCTCGGCAAGGTTGGCGACCGTGTGCCGAGCGGCCGCTGGCAGGGAGAGCTCCGCCTGCTGGAGCGGCTGCGCGGCCTGTATCCGGAGCTCTTCGCGGCGCTCGCCAAGAGCGCCGGGCGCGGATCAGCGAACGGCGCCGCCGCAGGCGGGGAGTCCGACGCGTGATGGCCTGGTCCAGTGGGGATAGACTTGCCGTGATCACGAGCAGACGGGACGCTCATGAACCCTGATCTCTTCGAGGTCGCAAGCGGGCGGGACGAGGGCACTCGGTTCACCCTGCGCGGTGGTGAGGCGCTGATCGGACGCGACCCGTCCCTCGACATCGTGATCACCGATCCGCGTGTCTCGCGCCGGCATGCCCGGGTGTTCCTCGACGGCGGCCTCGTCCTGATCGAGGACCTCGGCTCGACCGCCGGCACGGTTGTAAACGACGCGCACATCTCGCGACCCACGCCGCTGCAGCGCGCCGACCGTGTCCGACTCGGGCTCACGGAGCTCGTGGTCGTGTGGGTCCCCGAGATCGCCGAGACGATCGTCACGCCCTCGGTCGGTCCGCCGCCGCAGCAGCCACCGGCCGATGCCGCGGCCGCGGCCCCGCAGGCAGCTCCTTCGCCGCCGCCCGCGCCCCCGCCGCCCGCGGCTCCGGTCGCGGACGCCCCCGTCGCCGAGTCGCCGGTCGTAGAGCCCCCGGTCGTGGAGGCACCCGCCGTGGAGGCTCCTGTCGATGAGGCACCACCACCCGCGGCAGCCGCGCCGCCAATACCCGAGGCGCCGCCCGCGCCCACCCCAGAGCCCTTCGCGGAACCTTCTGCCCCGGAACCGGACGAGGATGAGCCCCTCGCGGCCGCGTCGGTCGAGGAGTCACCGCCTCAGACCCCGCCGGAGCCCGAGCCCGAGAGGCCAGCGCCGGTCGCCGCCGAGCCGAGCCCCGACATCGATCCGTTCGCGCCCGGCCTGGACGAGGAGGAGGACGAGGACGCCTACGCGACGTTCACCAAGATCAAGGCGGTGACACCCGAACCCCCGCCCGTCGAGGTCGACGAGGAGCCAGCGCCGCAGCCCGTGGAGGTCGACGAGGAGTCGGCGCCGCAGCCCGTCGCCGAGGCGCCGGAGCCGGTGGCCATGTCATCGGAGCCGGCGCCCGCGGCCCCTGAGCCAACTCCGCTCGCGCCGGAGCGGGAGCCTTTTACCGCCTTCCAGGCGGCGGTCTCCCCCGCGCCCGTGGGCGAGCCGGCGGTCGTCGCGCCCCCCACCCCGCCCCCCGGTGAGCCGGCCGCCGCGCAGCCGGCCGAGGCGCCCGCTGCACCGGCTCCCGGGACAGAGACGCCGGACCCCGAGGCCGAGGCGAAACGGGAGCGCACCAAGGAGGCAGCCGAGGACCTCGCCGACGCAGCGCTCAACACCCAATACAGCCGCATGCCGAGCTGGCTCGCCGGGTTCGTCCGGCTCTTCCGTAAGTAACCGTTCCCGCCTGCCGGAACGTTGCCACACGTCGGGGCGGGCGCCGGGGTTCCATGGAAGGACCGTCACGCACCCGGGCGACCTGGAAAGCATGCGCTCTGCGCGTACCTGGATGTTGACTTCCGGTGACCGGCAAGGTTGGCTTGAACCCATGGTCATCCCGCGCTGGCCGGCGATCGCGTTGGGCGTCCTCGCGACTGCCGCGTCGGTAGTCGCGCTGGGGCTGGTCCGGGCGGGGCCGGCCGCGGGTGCGCACCCCGGTTCCAACGGGAAGATCGCCTTCTACACCAACCGCGACGGCAACGACGAATTTTACGTGATGGCGGCCGACGGGACCGGCCCGACGAACATCACCAACAGCCCCACCACCAGCGAAGCCGGGGGCATCGAGTGGTCCCCCGACGGACGGACCGTGCTGTTCTCGTCGAGTCGGGACGGGGACTACGAGATCTTCAAGATGCCGGCCGACGGGTCGGCGCCACCGAAGCAGCTCACCTTCAATACCGTCTTCGACGGGTCCGCGAGCTTCTCGCCGGACGGATCGGCGATCGCGTTCGCACGGGGGCAGGGCGTCAACTCCGAGATCTTCACGATGCGCGCCGACGGTACGCTCCAGGCCCCGCTCACCCAGAACACATTTCTCGACTCCGACCCATCCTGGTCGCCCGCGGGCGACCGCATCATCTTCGTGAGCGGCCAGACCGGGAACAACGAGATCTTCTCGTCGGACCTGTTCGGCAACCCGCCGACCAACCTGACGAACAACCCGGCGTTCGATGCGGATCCCGACTGGAGCCCCGACGGAAAGCGGATCGCATTCGCCTCCGACCGTGATGGCGGCGATTTCGAGATCGTAACGATGAACGCGAACGGCACGGGGCAGACGCCCCTCACGGTCAACACTGCCTGGGACTCCTTCCCGGCATGGTCACCGGACGGCGCGAAGATCGCATTCCAGTCGAACAGGGCGGGCGCGCCTGGGCCATTCGACATCGCGACGATGAACACCGACGGGACTGGCCAGTTGCTCGTGACGATGACAGCAACGGACGAGGAGGGAGCCGCCTGGCAGCCGATTCCTCCCACCCCGGGCCCGGGTGGCCCGGTCGAGCCGTCGCACCCGCCGGTCAAGCTGCCAACCGTGCTGACCGGCCGGTTGGCCTTCAACTTCGCCTTCAACACCCGCGGGCTGGTGAGCCTCAACCGCCTCAGCGTCTTCGACATGAAGCGCCGATCCAACGTCCTCGTGCGCTGCCTCAAAGGCTGCTCCCTCAGCAAACGCAAGATCGTGCCCGGCGCCGGCTGGAACCTGCGACCGCTGTTCCTGCGCAAACGCATCACGATCCCGGTCAGCATCGAGGTGCGCATCACCAAGCCCGGGCTGGTCATCGGCCGGTACCTGCGCTTCGACATCACCCGCCGCAACCGCCGGGTGCGCTCACAGGTCACCGAATGCCGCATCGCCTACCCGTCGCGCAAGGTCACCAACTGCCGCAAGATCTGAGCGCGACCCGCCGCCGGTGACACCCGATGGCCGCCGGGGCGACCCACCCGTTCGTCGAGTGTGTTCCCATACACCCGGCCAGTTGTCGCTCCGTCGAGCCGGTGACAGTATGGGCCGATCGCGCGGAACGTGATGGCGCCGCGAGTCCCGGACCAGGGGATCAGATCCACATGAGACGTCTCTCATCCGTCGGCGTCGCCGCTCTCGCCGGAGCCGCGATGCTCCTGCTGCCCGGGTGCCTGGTGATCAAGAGCCAGCTCGCCACCCAGCTGAACCAAATCGGGAAGGTTCAGATCACGACGACGTTCTGCATGTTCATGTCGGGGAGCGCGAACTGCCCGAACGGCGGCAACTCCGGTCAGGACGGCGGCGGCCGGACCGGTCAGGGGCTCGTCGGCTACCGGATCCCTGTCGCGGCCGGTGCACCGGGGGCGATCCTCTCGACCGACACCACCATCGCGATGACCCGCAGCGACAGCTACACCGCCGAGCTGCAGCGCGTCTCCCCGGCGCCCACAGGTCAGAAATGGGTCGGGTACATCTCGCAGGTCACAAGCCTCCCGGCCGGTACCGAGAAGGCCCTCTCCCCCGAATTCACGCTGCAACGGGGCACGGACGGCAGCCCCTTCCAGACCCCGTTCCTCTACCGGGTCGTCGTGGGCAACCGGGACGTGGCGGCTGACGCGCCGTCCACGAGACCGGTCGCCTGTGGGAGCACCGTCAACGACCCGACCGTGCTTGGCGCAGCCCCCTCGTACACGATGTGCTTCAACTCGCCCACGCCCGCGGACATCGCGACGAACCTGACCCGCACGACCCGTGATCTCGGGATCATCGCGCCGCCCGCGGCGGTCGTCGTCAAGCCGGGGCAGACGGGCGTGCTCAGCTTCCGCGCCAAGCAGTCCGGGACGTCGAGCGGACCGACGTTCACATTCACGGCCACCACTGCGCTCTCGGGCGCCACCGCCGCTCCGAACGTCATCAACTACGCGCCGAATCCGAACCAGGACGCGACGGTGAGCGTCCTCGTGACCGTGCCGCCAAACCCCAAGCCGGGCACGTACGACATCACGCTCGCGGCGACCACGGGTGCGGGCGCAACCCTGCAAACGAGGACAGGGGTCGGCAAGCTCATCGTGCCGTCGGGCAGCACCGCGGCGAAGACGATCAACGCCCGGGTGCCGTACCGCGTGGCGGTGGGATCGCGCATCCGGGTGCTCAGCATGCGGGCGGTCGGCGCCCCGGCCGGCGCGAAGATCGCGGTGTCGTGCCGCAGGGGCAACTGCCGGCTCCCGCTGGTCAACGGCACCCGCGTGCGGACTCGGGTCTCGCGGGGCAGGCCCGTCGACTTGGCGAGCATCTTCAGCCGGCAGGTCCTGCGTCCCGGCGTCACGATCGAGGTCCGCATCACCAAGCCGGGGTATCTGGGACGGTTCTTCCGGCTCACGTTCAGCAGGACCAACGTCAAGACGCTCCAGTGCCAGATCACGCTCGCAGGGAGGACACGAAAGTGCGTGCAGGTATGAGCCCAGCGCAACAGGTTCGACGTCGGCGATCACTCCGACACCTGCCCGTGCGCCTCGGACGGTTCACGCTGGTGGCCGTGGGTGCAGGCGCCGTCCTTCTGACCGCGGGGATCGATCGCGCCAGCGCGACGCTGCCCGGCGCGAACGGGCTCATCGCGTACCAGTCGAACCGGAACGGAGATTACGACATCCTCGTCCAGCCGCCCACGCCCGGGGCGCAGGCGACGGACCTGACCTCGAGCTCCGACCAGGGCAAGGATGATGCGGCTCCCGCGTGGACCGGTGACGGCAAGAAGATCCTCTTCTCCTCGTTCCGGGCGATCCTTCCCAACAGCACCGACGAGAACGTGCTCATCATGGGCGTTGACGGCTCGCTGCCGACGCCGCTCACCGAGTCCACGGCGAACGAGACCCACCCGTCGACGTCCGTCGGCGGCTCGCAGATCTCCTTCCGCAGCACTCTCACCGGGGCCGAGGACATCTACCTCATGAACCGCGACGGGACCAACGAGCACGTGATCGCCACGGACCCGGCGGTCGACACAGATCCGAACATGTCCCCCGACGGGAAACGGATCGTTTTCATGTCCCGCCGCGGGAGCGCCCCCATCAACAGCTGGGACATCTTCACGGTCGCGACAAACGAGACGGCCCTCTCCAACATCACCCTCAACACGCTCGGCTCCGACGATCTCGAGCCCGAGTGGAGCCCGGATGGCACGAAGATCGTGTTCCTCAGCAGCAGGAACGGCGGCGACCTCGACATCTTCACGATGAACGCCGACGGCAGCAACGTGAAGCCGCTGCTCGACAACAACGGCATCAGTGAGCGGACGCCGGTCTGGTCGCCGGACGGAACGAAGATCCTGTTCAGCTCGGCCATCGTGGACCCCGCGAACTACGACCTCTACGTAATGAACGCGGACGGCTCGGGGACGCCGACCCGCCTGACGAACAGCCCCGGGACCGACATCGCACCGGCATGGCAGCCCCTTCCGGTGGGGACGCCGCCTCCCACCGCCCCGCCGCCGCCGCCGGCGGCGGGGTCTGCGCCGGCGCTGCTCACCGGCCGGCTGGCCTTCAACTTCGCCTTCAACACCCGCGGGCTGGTGACCCTCAACCGCCTCAGCGTGTTCGACATGAAGCGCCGTTCCAACGTCCTGGTGCGCTGCCTCCGAGGCTGCTCGGTCACCAAGCGCAAGGTCGTCTCCGGCGCCGGCTGGAACCTGCGGCCCCTGTTCCTGCGCAAGCGCATCACGATCCCCGTCAGCATCGAGGTGCGCATCACGAAACCCGGGCTGGTCATCGGCCGGTACCTGCGCTTCGACATCACCAAACGCAACCGGCGCGTGCGCTCGCAGGTCACCGAATGCCGCATCGCCTACAAGACGCGCAAGGTCACCAACTGCCGCAAGATCTGACCGTGGACGCGGGACGGGCCCGCGCATGCTTCCCTCACCGCGGGCCGCGTTGACCCCCAGTGCGGCTCGCGGGATGATCGCGGCGTGCTGCGCGTTCCACGTCCGCGGGCGGAGCGCTCCATCGGAACGCCCCACCGCCCACCTCCGCACCGGGAGATCGCACGCGACCCGGCCGGGGTGATCCTCGACCTCCAGCGCCACGCCGGAAACGCCGCGACGAGTCGCCGGCTCAGCCTGGGATACGCGACGCTCCAGCGCTTCGACGAGCCCGAGCACAAGGCGATCGGGGACCGGGCGATCCCCGGGGTGCGCTTCCGCCTCTCACCCCTGGTCGAGATGACCTACGGCGACCTGGTCGCAGCAGGCGACTACTTCCGGGACATCGACGAGATGGCCTCGCTCGCCGGCACGGCCGGCTCCGGGAAGGGAACGATCGGCGAGGTCTACTACACGCTGTTCGTGAAGATCCGCGGGGAGGACGAGAAGAAGTACATGGGCGAGTTCTACGACAAGTCGGCCAAGGAGGCGGTCGATGCCCGCTTCTACAGGCTGGCCTCCGGCAACATCAGCCACTTCCCGAACCCGCGGAGCGGCGACGTCGAGCTCGACCCCCGCACGAAGGCCAAGCGGCACACCGGGCCGGGCGAGCCGCTCGGGGAGGCGGCGACCTACCGCGACACCCACGTGCGCGCGATCCGTCGCGCGATCGAGCTCGCGGCGGCGAACAAGCCGGTCGGCGGCGCGCTCGCGATCAACGCATTCGGCGACCACTTCCTCACCGACGCGTTCTCGGCCGGCCATCTGCGCACGCCGCGGATCACGGTGCAGCGCTGGTGGCACCACAAGGTGCCCGACTTCTACCAGCGGTTCCAGCGCTGGCTTGGCGACACCATGGCGGATTGGGTCGAGCACAACGGCCCCCAGTGGAAGCAGGTCGTCCCGATGGATACCAAGCGCAAGGCCGCGCTGGAGAAGGTCCGTGCCGCCCTCAAGGCGCTGCCGGAGATGAGCATGGGCGACGTCGTCGCCACCGCGGTCCACGACTACGACTCCGACCGCGGCGTGATCGTGCAGATTGGCGGCAAGCGCATGCGGGTGGTCGGTGACGGGAAGCTCCTTCCCGGCAAGGACGCTCCTCCGGACGAGGTCAAGGCGGCGAAGACGACGATGGATCTGGCGGTCAAGGCCGTCCAGGCGAGCGCCGCGGATGTCGAGAAGGCTTACGGGCTCGGCAAGGCCGGCGCCGACCTCGACACGGTCGTCGCACGCCTCACGAAGGACGGCAAAGGGCTGTTCGCCGCGGAGCGCCTGGTGCCCACGCCGGTTCCGGACGCCGAGCTCACCAAGGACGACAAGACGCTCCACTGGTCGTTCGACACCGTCGAGGAGCTCTTCGAGGACCCGCGGATGCGGCGCGCGATCACGATCTTCGCGAACCGCAAGGCGACGATGTTCGACACGGTCATGGACAACCCGGAGTTCGACGAGGTGGCCAAGCAGGGCCTGCAGGTGAAGGTGGCCAGCCGGATGTCCTCGACGGACCCGAACGTGGTCATCGGACTGTTCAAGGAGATCCTGGCCCACCACCCCTGACCGCCGGACCTGCCAGGCGGCCGGAGCTCGCCGCGTCAGGCCGTTGGCGCGTCGATGGTGTCGGACCTGAGCCCGAGCCGGAGCGTTTCGAGCGGGATGACCTCGTCCGGGTGGATGTTCCCGAGGTTGACGTTCGGCCCGAACATCTTGATGAACCAGACCTGCTGGGCCTTCTGCGGCGCCTCGAACAGCAGCCGCGTGGGGTCGATCGAGTGGACGATCTCGTCGACCAGGCCCGTGCGGATCTCGCCGTCGGGCCGGTAGAGCCCCGCCGTACCGCTCTCACGCGCCTCGGTGATGACCTTCCAGGCTCCGGCCTCGAGCTCCGTCTCGATCGCGCTGACCCATCGGTAAGGCGCCACCACCGCGGTGGTGTCCTTGGATCCCACCTCGGAGAGCACCGTGAAGTCCTTCGCCAGCGAGGCGATGAGCGCCAGCTTCTCGTCGTGGTCCAGCACGATCGACCCGTCCGAGACCTCCACGTGCGTCAGGCCGAGGTCGCTGACCCAGCGCCGGAAGTCGTCGGTGCGGCCCTGGCTGATCGCCACCTCCATCAGGGTGCCGCCCAGCACCACTGGCACGCCCAGGCTGGCGTAGAGGGCGAGCTTCTCCCGGAGGTTGCGGGTGACGTACGAGGTGCCCCATCCGAGCTTGACGATGTCGACGTAGTCGCCGCAGGCAGCGAAGAGGCTCTCGATCTCGGCGAGGCTCGCGCCCTTGTCGAGCACGTGGGTGAGCCCCACCTGGCGCGGCTTGGCCGCGCGGTCCGGCAGGGTCAGGAAGTCCGGAGGGCTCATCGCGCCCGCTCCGCGGCGGCCCGGCCGGCGCGCCGGCCGTAGACGACCGTGTCGAGCAGGGAGTTGCCCATGAGGCGGTTGGTGCCGTGCACCCCGCCCGCGATCTCGCCCGCGGCGAACACGCCGGGGACTGTGGTCTGCGCATCAGCGTCGATGACGAGGCCTCCGTTTCGGTAGTGCAGCACCGGGTACACCAGCACCCGCTCACGGGTGATGTCGACGCCGGCCTTCAGGTAGCGGTTGTGGACGTAGGCGAGGCGGTCGGCGGTGAAGCCCGCGCCGTGCTCACGGTCGATGGCTGCGGTGTCGAGCCACACGGCGTCCCGGCCGTTCGGAGCGTGCACCCCGCGGCCCGACGCGACCGCGTCGAGGATCCCCTGGGCCACGACGTCGCGCGGCGCCATCTCGTCGACGAACCGCTCGCCGGCGGCGTCGTGCAGGGTCGCGCCGTACGCCCGCGTGGTCTCGGGGAGGGCGTAGCCGGCGAGGGCATCGGGCCACACCGAGCCGGTGGGGTGCTGCTGCCAGGAGTCGAGGTGCACGCCGTCGGCGCCAAGGGCGAGCGCCAGGTTGAGCACCTCGGGCGTGGCGTCAGGATGGTTGGTGCTCCCGATCCCACGCGCCGCTGCCTCGCCCGCCAGCCCGCCGCCGGCCGCGAGCACGACGGAGGTCGCGCCGACGACGCGGCCCGGGCCGTTCCGCCCGCCCAGGGTTGCCCGCCACGCGGCGCCGTCCGGTTCGAGGGCGAGCAGCGGGCTCGCCTCGTGCACGACCGCGCCGCTCTCCCGCACGGCCGCCCGCAGGGCTTTCACCATGTCGGCGCCGGTTCGCTCGCCCGCCTGCAGCAGCCGTTCCCTGCTGGCGCCGCCGCAGCGGATCACCCTGTAGCCGTCGCCCTCGCGGGAGAACGCCACGCCGAGGGAGGCGAGCCAGCCGATGGCGTCGGGGCCGCCGCCCACGAGCGTCCGCACGAGTTCGGGATCGGCGTCGCGATGCCCGGCGGCGAAGGTGTCCTCGAAGTGCGACTCGACGGTGTCGTCGGTGCCGACGGCCGCCTGGATGCCGCCCTGAGCCCGTCCGGTGTTGGATGCGCCAAGCGCCGACTTGGTGGCGATCGCCACCGTTGCGCCCGCGCTGCGAGCCGCCAGCGCCGCGCTCATCCCGGCACCCCCCGAGCCCACCACCAGCACGTCGCACCGCTCATCCGCCGCCGTCGTCACTTGCCCCATGCTACTTGAATGACTGCGATCAGCTTCGCTTATGGGTTTGCGGCGAGCTCGGCCCGGGCGAACTCGAGGAACGCCGCGGTGAGCCGCGTGGGCGTGCGACCGCTCGCACGGACGGTGGAGAAGTCGCGGACGAGCTCGTGCCCCTGGATGGGGATCGCCGCCAGCAATCCGTCGGCCACCTCGGCCGCGACGGCGAGCCGGGAGATCACGGTCACGCCGAGGCCGGCGAGCACGGCGGCCTTGACCGACTGCTGCAAGCCGAGCTCCATCTCGATCTGCAGATCCTGCGGCTTGAGGCCGGCGGAGCGCAATGCGGCTTCGAGCACCGCGCGCACCCCCGATCCGGTCTGTTGCATGAGCAGGGGTTCGGCTGCGAGCTCCTCGAGGGTGACGGCGGACCGCGCCGCGAGCCGGTGGGACGGCGGCGCGATGACCACCAACTCGTCGCGCAGGAACGGCTCGAACTCGAGGCCGCGGTGCGGGCGCGCGGCGCCGACGATGCCGACCTCGAGCTCCCCCTCGAGGACGCGCTCGCAGATCGATTGCGTGTCCTGCACGACGAGGCTCACGCCGACCCCGGGATGGGCCGCGCGGAACGCCCCCAGGACCCGGGGCAGCAGTACCTCGCCGGGACCGGTGGACGAGCCGATCACGAGCCGTCCGGCGATGCGCTCCCCCACCTCGCCCATCGCGCGCTCGAGGTCGGCCTCCAGCGCGATCATCCGCCGCGCGTGCACCTCGAGCACGCGTCCCGCCTCGGTCAGCTCGACCCGTCGCCCGTTACGGTCGAGCAGGCGCTGGTCGAGCCGCTCCTCGAGCGAGCGAATCTGCGCCGACACCGCGGGCTGCGAGATGCCGAGGTCCTCCGCGGCGGCCGAGAACGACCCGCGGTCGACCACGGCGCAGAAGGTCACGAGGTGGCGGAGGTCCACGCGAGCCGATCCTACCCGGCGACGACGGCGGCACCGGCCGCGCCGAACTGGGCGTAGGCCGTGGCCATCACCAGCCCCGCGGGTTCGCTCTGATCGATCTCCGAGCGGGCGCGGTCAAGAGCCGCTCCGACGCCGAGGCCGGCGGCGAGCCCGCGGTGCAGATCCTGCATCAGCGAGGTCGACTCGACGTCGGGCACCGGCACCGCGCTCGCCACGACACACCTCGTGCCGAGCATGAACAGCGCGCTCAGGAACCCGCGCAGCTCGTCGCCGGGAAGCGCCTGTGACGCCCCGGAGTCGCACGATGCCAGGACGACGATGTTGGGGGTGCGTCCCATCGACTCGAGATCGAGGACGGTGAGCGGACCGTCAGCCAGCTCGAGTCGCGAGAAGCTGGGGTTGTCTGCCCGGAAGGATCCATGACAGGCAAGGTGTGCCAGGGCGGCACCGTCGAGGCCGCCGGCGACGCGGGAGACCGTGGCCGACGGCGGTGACAGCACGGTGGCCCCCTGGTACAGCGGGCCGATCGCCTCCACCTCGTCGATCGCGCCCGCAAGGTCCGGCCCGGCGACGACGACGATCCGCCCTCCTGACGGCTGGCTCCCGGTCACGCGAGCCCAGACGGTGGCCGACGGAGCGACGCCGACGCGATGATGGGCCAGGGACGGCAGCGCGTGCCACGGGACCGCGAACAGGGGCGCCGTCGGCACGAACACCACCTCGTCGCCGAGCGATGCGACGAGCGGGCGCACCAGTTGGCGATCGAGTTGGTCGAGCGAGTGCCGAATTCCCGCCCGCGCGGCGTCGAGCGACGCCGGCGTGCGTGAGCGCATGACCCTCCGCAGACCGAACTGCAGCGCCTCGGCCTCCCGCATCGCCGCTTCGAGGCTTCCGAGGTCCCAGCTCTTTCGCCGCTCGGCGAGGGTGACCGCGACGATGCGCCCTCCGATCGACGCGAGCTCGACGAGCGATCGGCCGGAGAGCGCCGACTCGATCTCCGCGACGGTCGCGATCCTGCCGGCCTCGCCGGCGCCCGGGTCGAGGGTCCGCATCCGCCGCTCGATGCGCATCTCGAGCCGTGCTTGCTCGGCTCGCAGCCGCGCGAGCTGCTCGGGGTCCTCTCCGCTCGGACGCTGCTCTCCCATCACCTCTCGCAGCCGACCGAACAGCTCGTCGAGGACATTGTCGCGGGCGCGAGGTGGATCGGTGAGCAGCGACGCGAGCCGCCCGCGCTCCATCCACTCGAGCACGCGGTCGGGCCGGCCCGCTCCGAGCGTCGACGCGAGACCCATGGAGGCCAGTTCGACTCCGTGACCAGACGCCAGGGCGCGGAGCTCGGTCGACGGGAGCGACGACCGGTACCGCGCGACCTCGTTCAGGCCGCGTCGGGCCGCCCGGCGGATGCCGTTCGGCTCCCCGGCCTCACGCGCGAGGAGCGCCTCGGCGACGCACCCTTTGAGCCGAAGCAGCGAACCTCCCGCCCGGCTCCCGGCGAGGGCGAGCTCATAGTGGTCTCGGGCCGCGTCACGACGCCCGAGCGCGTCGGCGAGCCGCCCGATCAGCAGGTGGGCGTCGACGGCCTCCGGGTGGGCTCCGTCGCGTTCGAGCACCACCGCCGCTCCCTCCGCACGGCGGAGGTCCCTCGCGGAGCGCGTTCCCGACCGTACGCGTGCGGCGATGCCCGCGACATCGGCTTGGGCGCGGTAGCCGAACCGGCGCTGGCGGTGGAAGAGCTCGGATGCGTGCGCGGCGGCCGACGCCGCTTCGTCGAATCGGCCGTCGTCCAGACAGAGCCGTGCCTGGCGCAGGCGGGCCTCTGCCAGCAGCAGCACGAAGCCCGCCGACTCAAACCGGGAGACCGCGCGTTCCACGGTCAGGTCGGCCTCCGCGATGAGCCGGAGCGTCACTAGGCTGTCGATGCGCTCGAGGTAGTGCTCGCCCAGCGGCCATCCGGCCTCGGTCAGGAGCTCCTCCGCCCGGTCGAAGCCGGCGAGCGCCTCCGCAAGGTGTCCTCCGCGAACCGCCGCGGCGGCCCGTGTCTGGATGACCATCCCGAGGTTCAGCCGCCCGACCCGCTCGGCCACCGCCTCGGCGGCGATGAATGCCTCTTCGGCCTCGCCCAACCTTCCGAGGTGGCTGAGCGCTTCGCCCAGGTTGGTGAGCACCATCACCTGGGTGACCGGGTCGGTGTCCGACCGGATCTGGTCGCGGGCGTGAGTGCCGACCTCGACGGCGCGGGCATGGTGACCGAACTTCATTAGGACCAACGCCTCCTGGGCGTCCAGATCGATCGTCGACCGGCCCCCGAGTGCGGCCCGGGCCGCCGCGAGATCGCGCAGTGCGGTACCCGACCGGCCCAGCTCGAGGTAGAGGGAGGCTCGCGAGATGAGCGCCTCCGCGAGGCGGTCGTCGAGGCCGTGACGGCGTGCGACCCGCACCGCCCGGTTGAGCGAGCGCCCCGATTCGGCGTGGAGGTAGAGCACCCGCTCGGCCCACCCCTGGGCTCGGAGCGCGACGACGAGCGCCTCCTCGTCGCCGGGGCCGCACGCGCCGACCACGGCGCGTGCGAGCGCCCGCCCCTCGGCCGGCCTGTCTCGCACAGCGCGCCAGGCATCCGCGGCCCGTATCAACCGGTTATCGTCAACCTCTGAACTCACAGGCGCAGCACGCACGAGGCGACGCTAGCCAATTCACCCGAGCTCACGGTAGGAGGGTTTGACATGGCGGAGGAACTTCCACCTCGTTCGACGGACGAGATCATCCGGGCGCAGCGCGCGGCGCTTGCGAGTCCGGACGACCAGCGGGCTTTCCGCGATCGGATCCTGACGAGCCACACGCGGGAGCGGCGCCGTGACGATCCCGGCACCGGCCGCACCCTCCCGATCGGTGAGATCACCGATCGGGGCGTCCAGCTCTTCGTCGCGTGGGACCACATCCTCGTGCGGGCCGAAGATGCGCAGAAGGCGGCGAAGGAACTGGGATCGAGCTTCAACGGCCCCTTCCCGATCGACTGCGGAGACCGGATCTCGCTCCCGGTGGTGCGGTTCGAGGCGAAGAAGGCCGTGGACCTCACCGAGATCGAGAAGGCGGTCAAAAGACTTCAAAAGAAGAAGATCAACGCGAGCTTCAACCACGTTCTCCCCGACGGGGGCATCAAGGGCGGCCAGGGGACCCCCCAACTCCTGGCACCAGGAAAGAAGCCCCCCGCTCACAAGCAGGTTAACGCCACCGCCGGTGCCGGGGTCACCGTCGCGGTGATCGACACGGGTATCGGCGAAGACGTCGCGATCAGGACGGACGACTGGCTCGCGGGCATCCCGATCAAGAAGGGGGACAATGTCGACGTCCTCGACGAACCCGGCAGCCCAAAGGGCCTGGACGCCGGAGCGGGTCACGGCACGTTCGTGGCCGGCGTCGTCCGGCAGGTCGCACCGGCCGCCGACGTGCGGATCTACCGCGCCCTCGACTCGGACGGCGTCGGCTCGGAGGAGGGGATCGCATGCGCCATCGTGCGGGCCTGGCGAGACGGGGCCACGATCATCAACCTGTCCCTGGGTCAGGAGAGCTACGGCGACTACCCCCCGGTCGCGCTCGCCGCGGCGCTCGACCTCATCTCCGACGACGTCATCGTGGTCGCGGCCGCGGGCAACCTCGGCGGGATCGCCCCGGATGACCCCGCCGCCACGCGTCCTCACTGGCCCGCCGCGTTCCGGCGGGTCGTCGGCGTCGGCGGCCTGGACCCGAAGGGGAAGCCGGCGACGTGGTCGAAGCGCGGCTCATGGGTCGATGCGTCGACCGTCGGCGAAGGAATCGTCAGCACCTTCGTCCCAGGCACCGCCGAGGCGACCCCGCAGAATCAGACGCCGCCACCGCCGACGTTCGTCGCCCCCGACCCGTGGGCGACCTGGCTGGGCACGTCGTTCGCGGCTCCCCAGATCTGCGGTCTTGTGGCGGCGACGATCGCGCCGGGCAAGTACCTGCAGCGGATCCCGCCACGGCCTGCGCTCGCGACCGTGCTTCGAGGCAGCGCGTGGTACGAGCCCGGGTTCGGGATCTTGATCGCCTCGCCGCTGTCCTGATCGATCCCCCGGCGGGCGCCCGCCGGGGTCGGGATAGGATCCCTCTTGTGCGACCCGGGCAGATCGCGACGTTGGTGGCAGCCGCGGCCGACGGCGACCAGGCCGCGTGGGACGCCATCGTGGCGCAGTTCGAAGGGCTCGTGTGGGCGACGGTCCGCTCCTACCGTCTCGCCGATGCCGAAGCGGCCGACGTGACGCAGACGACGTGGCTCCGCCTCGTCGAGAACCTCGGAGGCATCCGCGACCCCGAGCGGCTCGGCGGCTGGCTCGCGACGACGGCGCGGCGGGAGTGCCTCCGGTACCTCCGCACCAGCGGGCGGTCGGTCCCCGTCGACGACGAGAGTATCTTCGACCGCGCCGGCACCGAGGCGGCGCCCGAACTCGACGCGGGGCTCCTTCGCGACGAGCGCGACACCGGGCTCTGGCGGGCGTTCGCACGTATCTCCGACCGCTGCCAGCGGCTGCTTCGCATCCTCACCGCGGACCCGCCGCCGAGCTACGAGGAGGTGAGCGAAGTCCTGGAGATGCCGATCGGAAGCATCGGTCCCACCCGCCAGCGCTGCCTCGACCGGCTCCGGTCCGAGCTCGCCGTCGAGGGGATCGTCACGTCATGAGGCATGTATCACCGGGCCGTGACCCGGCTCTTCACAGCATGACCCGTCAACGAATTCACCCGGGGGCTCGCGACGGTCGCGGAGGGCTGCGATGATCCAGGGGATGGACGACGATCGCCTGCTCGAGGAGATTGGCCAGCTGTTGCGGCGGGCCGACCCGGTGCCGTCCGACGTGACGCTCGCGGCGCGGTCTGCGCTGGCATGGCGGAGGATGGACGCAGAGCTCGCGGAGCTCCTCTACGACTCGGCCCTCGAGGCCGAGCCGCTCGCGGGAGTGCGTTCGACCGCCACCGGATGGCGCGTGCTCACCTTCGAAGGACCGGGCGTCACCATCGAGGTCGAGATCTCGCTCGAGCGATCGAAGCGGACGCTCGTCGGCCAGATCATCCCACCGTCCGCGGCACGCGTCGTCGTGCGGCTGCCCGGCACGGACCGCACGGTCGAAGCCGACGAGCTCGGCCGCTTCGTTGCGAGCGACCTGAAGGCAGGCCCGGTGAGCCTTCGCTGCGAGCTGGCCGACGGCGGAGCGATCGAAACCGGCTGGGTCACGATCTGACCGCGCAGCCCGGTGAGCTGACGGCCGTGCCCGCGGACACGAGCCCCGCCGAGCGGCTGGCGGAGGTCCGCGCGCGGCTGCTTGCCGGCGAGCGCCTCGTGGGCCCCGTCGCGACGGCGTTCTACAACGCCGTGCACACGCTCGACCCGACCGCCACCGAAGACACCATCGCGACGCTCCCCGGCAACAGCGGCGTGCAACTGTACAACAGCCTCATCGCCTGGGCGTCGCTCGTGCCCGGCGAGCGCGTGCTCGACCTCGGCTGTGGCTCCGGAGGCGCGAGCAGGGCCGCCGCCCGAGTCGTGGGCGAGAGCGGCATGGTCGTCGGCGTCGACCAGTGCGCCCGCGTTCTCGAGGTGGCGCGCGAGCGCACGCCGGACGACATGCCGGTGGCGTTCGTGCGCGCGTCGGCGGAGCGGCTGTTCGACATCCCCGACCGCAGCTTCGACTGCGTCGTCGCGAGCCTGATGCTCGAGGAGGTGCAGGACCTGGACGGGGCGCTCCGCGAGGTCTTCCGGGTGCTGCGGCCGGGCGGCCGGTTCGTGGCGAGCGTGAGCGCGTTCGACCGGCTCCGCGCGGTCGATTCGGCGTTCGTCGCGGCGATGCTCGCCGTGATCGTCCGCCGCGTCCCGGCGGCCCTCTCCGGGCGAGCGACCCGGGCGAGCATGCCGCAGGATCCCGACGACATGCGTGCCTTCGCTGAGGCGGGCCTCCTGAAGCCGGAGGAGCGCGACGTCCAGCTCGCGGCGGTGATGGAGGACCCCGAGACTGCGTGGTCGATCCTCGGCCGCACGCACATCGCCTACCTGCTGGACGACGAGGGCCGGGAGGAGCTGCGCAAGGTCATCACTCGGCGCCTCCCCCACTCACTGTACTTTCCGCTGCGCTTCGTGCGCTCGCGCCGCCCGGGGTAGCAACCGCCCGCACGGCCGCGACGTGGCGGGCGACGGCCGTGGGCGACAGGGATCCGGCGGGGAGCTCCACGACGAAGGCCCCCGCGCCTCGCACGCGCCACTCGGTCCATTCGGCCACGGTGCCGGGCGGCGCGGCCAGCGGCAGGAACGGAAGGCCCACCAGTCGCGCGTACCGCCGCGCCGCGAGCGACGCGTCCGGATCGCGCACGTTGCGTTCCGGCTGGTGGAACCAGATCGACA